>NZ_JBNPTW010000003.1:0-552511 GCF_051167855.1 Bradyrhizobium sp. HKCCYLRH3099 | reverse complement strand
TCCGGCTCCAGCATGGAATTTGAATCAGAAGTTCACCGCCTGGGGAATCCTGATTCCGGCAAAAAACATCATGTTCTAGAAGGAGGCGGAGATTCTCCGCCAAATTCAAGCCGGTGGTTATGGGTCCCGGCTCAAGGCCGGGACGACACCGTTTGTGTGGCGAGCAGCGTGGCTCTCACGCCGAGCGGGCCAGCGCGCCGTCGATCATCGCCACCGCGTTGTTGATGCCGTAGACCGCGACGAAGGAGCCGAAGCGCGGGCCCTTCTCCTGGCCGAGCAGCACCTGGTAGAGCATGTTGAACCAGTCCAGCGAGACGCCGGGGCGGCCGTCCTTGCCCTTCTTGGCGTGATCGAGGAACGGCTCGCGGCGGCCGATCTCGTAGACCACGTTCTGGATCTCCTCCGCCGTCGCCTCAGCGGGCAGGTTCGACAACGCGTCGCGCAAATCCTGCAGCGCCACGCGCTCGCCCTCGGTTGGCTCGCGGAAGGTCTTGGTCGGCGCGACGAAGTCGCGATAGTAGTTGATGGCATAGCCGACCATCGCGTCGAGCTTGGGGTGGGTCTGCGGCGTCACGCCCGGACGGTAGCGGCCGATGAAGCCCCACAACGTCTCGGCATTCTCGGCGTTCGACGACGACACCAAGGTCAGCAGCAGCTGGAACGTCACCGGCATGTCGGCCTTCGGCGGCCGCCCGGAATGGATGTGCCAGACCGGATTGCCGAGCTGCTGCTTGGCGTCCTGCTTCGGGAAGCCCTCGAGGAACTGCTGGTAGTCGTCGACATTGCGCGGGATGACGTCGAAATACAGCCGCTTCGCCGCCTTGGGCTCGCGGTACATGAACAGAGACAGCGATTCCGGCGAGGCGTAGCGCAGCCACTCGTCGATGGTCAGGCCGTTGCCCTTCGACTTCGAAATCTTCTGGCCCTTCTCGTCGAGGAACAGCTCGTAGTTGAAGCCCTCCGGCGGCGTGCCGCCGAGCGCCGCGCAGATCTTGCCCGACAGCTTCACCGAATCGATCAGGTCCTTGCCGGCCATTTCATAGTCGACGCCGAGCGCGTGCCAGCGCATCGCCCAATCCGGCTTCCATTGCAGCTTGCAATGGCCGCCGGTGACCGGAACGGTCATGCGCTCCTTGGTCTCCGGATCGTCATAGGAGATCGTTCCGGCCTTGGCGTCGTGCTCGACGATCGGCACATACAGCACGAGGCCGGTGCGCGGACAAATCGGCAGGAACGGCGAGTAGCTCGCCGCGCGCTCCTCGCGCAGCGACGGCAGCATGATCGCCATCACTTTCTCCAGCCGCTCCAGCATGCGCAGCAGCGCCGCATCGAACTTGCCCGAGGTGTAGTAGTCAGTCGAGGAGGCGAACTCGTATTCGAAGCCGAACTTGTCGAGGAAGGCGCGCAGCCGCGCATTGTTGTGGGCGGCGAACGACGGATATTCGTTGGAGAACGGATCCGGGATGCGCGACAGCGGCTTGCCGAGATGCGAGGCAAGCATCTCCTTGTTCGGCACGTTGTCCGGCACCTTGCGCAGGCCGTCCATGTCGTCGGAGAACGCGATGAGCCGGGTCTTGATCCTGTCCTCGGTGAGCACGCGGAAGGCGTGGCGCACCATCGTGGTGCGCGCGACCTCGCCGAACGTGCCGATATGCGGCAGGCCGGAGGGGCCATAGCCGGTCTCGAACAGCACCTCGTCCTTCGGAGTCTTCTTCAGCCGGTTGACGATCGCCTTCGCCTGCTCGAACGGCCAGGCGTTGGAGTTCTCGGCGAGCGCGCGCAGGTCGCTCGGGCTGGGAAGGGCGAGATCGATCGTGGACATCTGACAGTACCGGTTCAAAGCAGCAGAATTAACACTAGGCGTCATCGCGAGCGAAGCGAAGCGATCCAGAGTCTCACACGCGGCTCTGGATTGCTTCGTCGCTCCGCTCCTCGCAATGACGGTGGATGCGCAGCGATGGTGGGTTCGGCGCGATGCGCCGTATCCACCGGCAGGTTTAACTCTAGAACGGGCTGATCGAGAAATAGCGCAGCCACAGGTCAGTGTAGCGGCCTTTTTCCCAGACCCGGAACAGCGCCCAGTTCAAGGCCTGGCGCAGGAGGTCGTTGCCCTTGCGCACGGCAATGCCGACGCCCTCGCCGAAATAGCGGCTTTCGACGAAAGGTCCACCGGAAAAGGCGCAGCAATCGCCGGAATCAGTGCCGTTGACCCAGAACGCCAGCGAGATGCCGTCGCCGAAGATCAGGTCGACCTCGGAGCGGCGCAGCGCCTGCCGCAGCGCCTCGTCGTTCGGATAGGTCTTGATCTCGGCGTCGGTGAACATCGCCTTGAGGTAGGCCTCATGCGCGGTGCCGGCGACGGCCCCGATCTTCTTGCCCTCGAGGAACTCGGGGCGGATCTCGGTCATCACGGCGTCGCGACGGGACACGAAGCGCGCCGGCGCCCGGTAATACGGATCGGAGAAATCGGCCCGCGCCCGCATCTGCGGTGTCACCGCGATCGAGGCGATGATCGCGTCGCCGCGGTTGGAGGACAGCGCGTCGAGCAGGGTCTCGAACCGGCGCATCTGAATGGTGCAGGTGACCTTGATCTCGTCGCAGATCGCCCTGGCGAGATCGACGTTGAAGCCGGCGGGGTTGCCGTCCGGACCGGTGAAATTGAACGGCGGGTAGTCGGTCTCGGTGAGGAAGCGGATCACGGTGAGGCGCGACAGCTCCGGCCGCTCCGGCCGGCGGCGCGGATCCCAGAATCCCGGCACGGCCTGCGGCGCCGCTTCGACGGCGGGCCGGACCGGCGCCTGCGCATGGGCGTCCGAGCCGGCGGCGCCCAGGCCAAGGCAGAACAACGCCGCGGCGACGACGGCGCCGGTGCGAGAAACGGAGTTCGAGGGTCGTGACAAGACGGTCGGCATCAGCGGTCCCGAGGGTCAACGTGCCTTATAGACCATTCAGGCGCGAATTCGAGGCTGGATTCCGGTCAGGCGCGGCCGCCCAGCCTGAGCGTTAACGCCGCTCAGAGGTACTTCTTCAGATCCGCCGCCGCTTCCTCGGGGGTCCGTTTCAGGTTGAACGGCGCAACGAACCGGCCGTTGCGGTCCATCAGATAGACCAGCGCGGTATGGTCCATCGTGTAGTCGCCATCCTTCAGCGGGACCTTCTTGGCATAGACGCGGTACTCGGTCAGCACCTTGGCCAGAACCTCGGGATCGCCGGTCAATCCCTTGAGGTGGGGGTCGAAGCTCGAGAGATACTCCTTCATTGTCGCCGGGTTGTCGCGCTCCGGATCGACGGAGATGAAGTAGGCGTTCACGGCATCGGCATCCTTGCCCATCGCGCGCAGCACCTCGGAGATCTCGAACAGCGACGTCGGACAGACGTCCGGGCAATGGGTAAAGCCGAAGAAGATCAGCGTCGGCCGGCCTTGCAGGCTCTTCTCGGTGACCGTGGCCCCGCTCTGGTCGGTCAGCTGGAACGGTCCGCCGATCGCGGCAGGGGCTGCGATGTTGCGGCCGCCGCCCATGAGCAGGAACATCAGCGACAGCCCGACCACCAGGCTGGCGGCGAAGGCGCCGATGATCACCAGCGGACGGGTGACATTGGACTTCATGCCAAGGTTCCTTCTCTCAGAAGCAGGCCTGCCAGCCGGCCGCGATCATGTCGAAGAAGACCGCGGTCCCGTACTGCAGCCAGAGTATCGCCGCGGCGGCAGCGAGCCCCAGTGCCGCGACGATAGCCGTGATGGCCGCGACAGGACGGCGCGCGACCGTTGCGGCCGGTATCTCTTGCGGCGCGGAAAGAGGCTGCATGATGGCGTACTCACCCGGCGGGCGCCGGCCGAACGGCCCATCCCACCCCGTAACGCCTGAGATAAGCCCCGCGGACGGCTGAGGCAAGCGCCGCTTGCCCGACCGCGGATCATGCGCTCCGGGCGGAGCGCGGTACACGTCAATGCGAAGCAGACGTCCTAATGCGAAGCAGACGCCTTGGCGGCTCCCGGCGACATCGCCGGAGCGTTGGGCGCGACCTGAGGATTGGGCGGTGAAGCGGCCTGGGCGTCCATGTAGCAGGGCTTGTACATCGCCTGCAGCTCCTTGCCCTTCAGGAAGATCATCCGGGGGGTCAGGCCGCCGCGCTGGGTGATCCAGCGGCGGATCTGCGACGGGTACATCGAGTACAGCATCTGGGTCGCCTCCGGATTGGTGACGGCCCGGCCGTTGGTGCCGAAATCCCAGGCGGCGTGGAAGCCGAGATTGGCGTGCGAGGTGACGCAGATCTTGTCGTGGGGAATGGCGCCGAGAACGATCGTGCAGGCGGACGCGCACAGACCGTCGATGATCACATACTCACCGGACGACCGCAGGCCCTGGTATTTGTCGACATAGGTCCCGATCCGACCGCCGCGGTCATCGGCAATGCGGACCACGGCCTGGCTCGCACTGACCCCCGACAGCAAGAGAACGACCGCGAGCAACCCCGTCCAAAATTTCATGTCGAGCCCCAGTTCAACCCGGCGAAACCGATCTGACCGACTTTGGTACACTTCGTGTGATGCACGTCTTGTGATGCACGCCTTGCGATACTTGGACTGCGGCGGACCTTTGCAATCACGAGCCCATCCGCAGAACCGGAACGCGAAGGCCAAATCCAAATCGCAAATGCAGCGTGTTTCGAGATCGTGTTTTTGTCCAGGAGAGCGCAGCGACCGACGCCAAATTCAGCGCGAGTGTTGCAGGCCCGCTGCACCAATGAGTCGCGATCACGCGAAACCGGTCCAACCCTGGTTCCGGACATGGCAGCCGCGCCACGAGCTTGGCGAAGGCTCGGCGTGATTCGCCGGGCACGACGGCATTCGCGCCACGGCGGCGCAAAATCCCCGCAGAATCACGGGGCGCGCGGAAGCCGCGCAAACACGGCGACGACACGCAAGGCGGCGGTGTTCGGTCACCTTGCGCACACGGCGTTGCACATGGATGACGGACGATGCTTGCAAATGATCATGCGGCGCGCGACAGCCTCGGGTCAGGGTTGCACTGCGTTGATGCAATCAGAGGTTTTACGGCGATTTCGCCACATTCGCGCCACGTACCACCGCAGGCCGCGCGCACGCGGATCGGCCGCCGGAGCCGACCGTCCTGCTCGGATCGTGCGTTCAAACGGAGGACGTCGGCGTAGCCGGCTCGCTTCGGAGCGAGGGGTCGAACTAACCGTCGGGCAGGCGAACGCTTGCACCGAACGTGACGAGCGGCGCATCGGCCGCGCCGAGCTCGATCTGGCGCGACGGCACTTCCTGATAGCGGCCGTCTTCAGTTTTTCTTAACTCATATTGCCAGACCGTTAACGTCTCGCCGCGCGCGAGCGCGTTGCGGATGCGACTGGCGCCGCGGCCGGGCAGCTTGAGCAGATCGTCGCGCATCATGCCGATCATCGACGGGCTTTCGCCCCGATGCAGCTCGAAGAACACCATGCGATTGGGCTTGTCCTGCGGCTTGAGCACGGTATCCGCCGTGAACAGCACCAGGCAGATCGCAACGGCAATCAGCTTCCAAGTGTCGGACAACATGAGACGCATTCCCCGCACCGCCTCCGCGCAAAGACCTAGGTCTCGCGCCGACGGGCGGCAACTTACAGTTTGGTCATGAGGGTTGAGTTGACGTTGGACGTAATCGATTCGTCGCGCGAACGGCGCGATCATCGGCATGCCATCGTTCACAACATGGAGAGCACCGATGACCGACACTCAGATCGTCGCCGACGGTTACATTGCACTGTGGAACGCGCGCGATGCCGCGCAACGCCAAGCCCTGCTCGCTCGGCACTGGAGCACCGAGGCCAGCTATGCCGACCCGCTGATGCGCGGTGACGGCCATGACGGAATCGACGCCCTCGTGACCGGCGTCCAGCAGCGCTTTCCCGACTTTCGCTTTCGCCTGCGCGGCACCCCCGATGGCCACGGCGACCACGTCCGCTTCTCCTGGTCGCTCGGCCCCGACGATGCCGAAGCCCCGATCGAAGGGACCGATTACGTCGAACTGGCCGGCGGCCGCATCCGGCGCGTGACCGGATTTCTCGACAAGGTGCCGCCAGCCGCCTGACGGCCAGCACAGCCGCCTGCACCGGGGCTCCCATGTCGCCGTGGCAGAGCAGGCGCCGTGTGATTGCGCTACGTCAACGTCGACCCTGAACCGTGACGGCAAGACGCTGCCGGCGCGACGCATTCAGGATCGCCGGAGACAGGCGTGCAGCAATCAAGTCCCATCGATGATCCCGCAATGGCGGCCGGCCCGCTGGCTGCCATTGCGACCTTGCCCGAGTTGTGGCGCTGGCGCGTCGCGCAGAGTCCCGACCACGACGCCTATCGTCACTGCGACCCGGATACCGGCCGATGGACGAGCTTCTCCTGGCGCGAGATCGATGCCGTCGTTGCGCGCTGGCGACGCGCCCTCGCGGCGGAAGACCTGGCCCCGGGCGAACGCATCGCTATCCTGATGCCGAACGGCCTTGCGCATCTCGCGATGGATCAGGCGACGCTTGCGCGGGGGCTGGTGCCGGTCCCGATGCACGCCGTCGACAATGCCGACAGCATCGCCTACATCCTCGCGGATTCCGGCGCGCGGCTGCTGCTGGTCGATTCGGACGAGCGCTGGGATGAGATTGCCGCGGTCGGCCAGGCCCTTCCCGAGCTCAAGCGCATCATCTCCGCCGGACCGAACCATCATGGTCCCGCCCGCTCCGCCGACGATCGCCTCGTATCGCTGGAGGCGTGGCTGGGCGCAGCCGACGCGGCACCACCCGAGGCCCCGGTCACGGTCGCGCCGCACGACCTCGCCGCCATCGTCTACACCTCCGGCACCACCGGCCGGCCGAAAGGCGTGATGCTGTCGCACGGCAACGTCGTCGCCAACGTGAAGGCCATCCACCAGCGGCTCACGGCCGGCATCGACGATTTGTTCCTGTCATTCCTGCCGCTGTCGCATACGTTCGAACGGACAGCCGGCTATTACTACCCGATCGCGATCGGCGCCTGCGTCGCCTATGCGCGCTCGGTGAAGCAGCTGTCGGACGATCTCGTCCAGGTGCGCCCGACGATCCTGGTCTCCGTTCCCCGCATCTATGAGCGGATCTATTCGCTGGTGATGCATCACCGCGCCATGGCCAATCCGCTCGAACGCGCACTGGTCGACCTGACGATCGCGATCGGCGGCCGCCGCTTCGATGCGCAGCACGGGCGCGGCACGCCTCTCTCCACGTTCGACCGCCCCGCCTGGCCGCTGCTGCAGCGCCTCGTCGCGCAAAAGGTGCTGGCGCGGTTCGGCGGGCGGCTGAAGGTCGCGGTCAGCGGCGGCGCGCCGATCGCCGAGCCGGTGGTCCGTCTGTTCCTGTCACTCGGGCTCGAGGTGCTGCAGGGCTACGGCATGACCGAGACCTCGCCGGTCGTCAGCGTCAACACGCCTGATGACAATGACCCGCGCACCGTCGGCCGTGCCCTGCCCGGCGTCGAGGTTCGCATCGGCGTCAATGACGAGTTGATGGTGCGCGGACCGAGCGTGATGCTCGGCTATTGGCGCAAGCCGGAAGAGACCGCGCGCGTCAAGGAGGCCGACGGCTGGCTGCACACCGGCGACCAGGCCCGCATCGACGACGGCCGCATCACCATCACCGGGCGGATCAAGGACATCCTGGTGACCTCCACCGGCGAGAAGATCGCACCGGCCGATCTCGAAACCGCGATCCTGACCGATCCGCTGTTCGAGCAGGCCATCGTGATCGGCGAGAACCGGCCGTTCCTGACGGCGATCGTCGTGCTCAACGCCAAGGGCTGGACCGAGCAGCAGGCCAGATTGGCTGCGCACGGGCAGCGCGGCCCCGGCGCTGAAGCCGCTTCGCTGCTGCGCCACATCGCCCGCACCGTAAAGGCCTATCCGTCCTACGCGACGCCAAAGGCGGTGCACTGGACCTTGGAGCCGTGGACGGTGCAGCAGGGCCTGATCACACCGACGTTGAAGAACAAGCGTCCGGCGATCGAGCGAGCGTTTGCGAAGGAGATCGACGCCATCTACGCGAAGCGGCCGGCGGCAGCGCAATGAGCCGTTGACGCTGAAAAAGCCGGGGCGAGATTGGAGCGGGCGAAGGGAATCGAACCCTCGTATGCAGCTTGGGAAGCTGCCGTTCTACCATTGAACTACGCCCGCGCTCGTCCATGCTTAGCCGAGAGGAGGCGTTTCGCCAAGCGGCTTGTTGCCGCGAGCCGGACACCGAGGCGATCCGCGGGCGCCGCGGCGCCAGCGGGCTCGCCCAATCGTGATCGGCTCGAGACCGCCGGCCTGGGAACGGGCCGAAAAGCGGGTGCTTGTGCTGATCAGGCGGCACCTCCTCGCCTCGCCGTCAGGCCCATGGAAGCTGACCACATGAACAGCCATCACCGCGCCTCCTCGGCTTCGGCAGCGCTCGCGATTCTCTCGCGTCCCTCGGCGCCCGATATCTACACACTCGCCTGCGGCCTGTTCCTCACGGTCGCGCCCTGGCTGTTCGGCTTTGCTCGCGCCGCTGGCCGGATCGATGCCGCAGTGGTCGGCACGGCGGTCGTCGCGCTGTCGGTCGGCGGTCTGCTGGCATTTGCGGATTGGGAGGAGTGGCTCAAAGTCGCATTGGGCGTTTGGCTGATTGCGGCGCCTTGGATGCTCGGCTTTGCGCACAGCTCGGCGATGCATGTCAGCATCGTCATCGGCGTCGCCGTCACGTTCCTGAGCCTGCTCGAACTGTGGCTCGCGCATGATCCTGATTTTACTGGCGACCGATCCACCATGGGGCAGCGCATCTAACGACGTGGCATCTCCACCTCGAAGGCCGCTACGCTGCGTTGCATCCCGCCATCGCAATACCGTTGCGACCATCACGACGCAGTGCTTGACAAGCATGACCCAAATCAGGGCAAACCCCGCCCCGGTCGCGCCGCGCTGTTAACACGCTGTTAACAAAATTGATGCGGGCGACCGCGACGATGTTATGCTTGTGGTGTGGGGTTGGGGTGGCGTCATGGGGCGTGGGTATACGATCTTTGATACGGCCCTCGGCCGTTGCGGCATTGCGTGGAGCGATGCGGGAATCACCGGCGTGCAACTGCCGGAAGCACGCGAAATCGAGACGCGCCGGCGCATGTTCCGGCAGTTTCCCGAAGCACGGGAGGAGAGCCCGTGTTCAAATACTGAACTTGCGATCAAGACCATCAGCGCCATGCTGCGCGGGCAGGATGTCGACTTCTCCCACGTCGTCCTCGACCTCGGCGGCGTGACGCCGTTCAATCAGCGCGTCTATGACGCCATTCGCGCGATTCCGCGCGGAGAAACGCGCAGCGCCGAAGAGCTCGCGAATGAGTTGCACGTTCCCGGCGCGCTGCATTCGATCGTGCAGGCGCTGTCGAAAAATGCGTTCGTGCTGATCGTTCCCTGTCATCGCGTACGAGAAATCGGCAATGGCCTGGACAAGCCGTCGCCCAACAGCGGCCTCATCTCCAAACGGCGGCTGCTGGCGCTCGAAGGCGCCAAGACGCCTGCGGGCTTCACGCTGTTCGACGCCTTGCTGGCCGCGGAGCGGCCGCGCGCCGCATCGCGCGCACGCTGAGATCGGGGCGCGCAACGCTCGCGCGCGCCGGCGTTGCAGCAAGCCACTCGCCTTTTGCGGACCATGCATTAGATTTGCGGAATGACCGCGACGATCCTGTTCGAAAGCCGAGACGTCACCGTGTCCGAGTTCCGCTGCGCAGCGGTCCCGGGCGAGCGTCCCTATGTCGAGCAATTCGGCGGCTACTCGCTGTCCTATGTGCGCAAGGGCAGCTTCGGCTGCCATCACCGCGGCCGCTTCCACGAACTCGTCACCGGCGCTCTGCTGGTGGGCCACCCCGGCGACGAGTTCATGTGCACGCACGACCACGTCTGCGGCGACGAGTGCCTGTCGTTCTTTTTTGCTGACGAGCTCGTCGACGAGATCGGCGGCAACAGACAGGCGTGGCAGACGGGCGCGATTCCGCCGCTGCCGGAGCTCATGGTGCTCAGCGAACTCGCACAGGCTGTCGCGACGCGCGAGCAGACGCTGGGCCTCGACGAGATCGGACATCTCCTTGTCGGCCGCTTCGTTGCGGCGGTCACCGGCCGTCAGAAGCGTTCGATCAAGCCGAGCTTGCGCGATCGCCGGCGCGCGGTCGAGACTGCGCTATGGCTCGACGACAATGCGCATGAAACCATCGATCTTGCCGGCGCCGCACGCGAAGCCGGCGTCAGTCCGTTTCATTTCCTGCGGCTGTTCGCGGCGACGCTCGGCGTCACGCCGCATCAATATCTGATCCGGGCGCGACTGCGGCGTGCGGCGCGGCGTCTGAGCGAGGAGGACACCCCGGTCACCGCCATCGCCTACGACACGGGCTTTGCCGATCTCTCCAACTTCACCCGCACCTTCACGCGCGCCGCCGGCATCTCGCCCGCCAAGTTCCGCAAGGCTTCGCGCGGCGAGCGCAAGATTTTCCAAGAACGGATAAGCCGGCACTGATTGGATGATCCCAATGCACGCGGCCCCGCGTGCGGCACTTGGGAGATCATCGATGTACGATCATATCGGCCTGAAGGTCAGCGATCTCGACGCGAGCGTGCGGTTCTACACGTCTGCGCTCGCGCCGCTCGGCCACATTCTCTGCTCGAAGGACGAGACTTCCGCCGGCATCGGCCCGAAGGGCGAGCCGGCGCTGTGGCTCTATCTCGACAGGACCGGACGTAGCGGCGCAGCGCATGTCGCCTTCCGCGCCAAGGACCATGCGGCGGTCGCAAAGTTCCACAGCGAGGGGCTGAGGGCGGGCGGCAGCGACAATGGTGGCGCCGGGCCGCGGTTGGATTACAGCCCGACCTACTACGCGGCGTTCCTGCTCGATCCCGACGGCAACAACATCGAAGCCGTGTGTCCGTGAGAGCAACGTCATGGCATCGATCTACAAGGATGTTTCCATTGCACTGCCTGCAGACGCGGTGTGGGCCGTGGTGCGCGATTTCGGCGCGGTCCATACCAGGCTGGCGCCCGGCTTCGTGGTCGATACCAGGCTCGAGGACGATGTCCGCATCGTCAGCTTCGCCAACGGCAACGTCGTGCGCGAGCAACTCATCGATTGCGACGATGCGCGGCGGCGCATCGTCTATGCGATCGACGATCCACGCATGACCCGGCACAGCGCCTCGATACAGATCATCCCGGACGGCGAAACTCGCTGCCGAATGATCTGGATTACCGACGTGCTGCCGCACGCCATCGGGCCTTACATCGCGCAGCAGATGGAGATCGGCGCGCGCACGATGCAGGGCACGCTGGGGAGGCTCGCCGCCTAGCCCGCGCGCCGCACCGGCGGAGCCTCCGCGACGGAAGCAAGCTCGGCCGTGACCACGGCCGGGCTGAGCTCGACCGTGGCCGGCTTCGGTCCCCAACGGGTCAGCATGACACTGGCGAGTGTGAGCACGCCGAGCAGCACCATCGAGGTCGCCGCCAGCATGAAGAACTCGCCTTCTGTCGCGGCATGCTGCAGCAGATAGCTGCCGCCGACGGCAATGAAGACGAGCCGAACCGTCTGCGCGAGCACCGGTCCGAGCACCTTGGCCGCGCCCTGCGATGAGAAATACATCGAGATTGCGAGACCGATGAACGCATACATCGGCGCGGCGATGCGCAGATAATGCGCGCCGGCGGCGCGCGCGCTCGGATCCTGCGTGAAGATATCGACCCACACTTGCGGGACGAACGCAATCAAGGTGGCGAGCGCGCCGACTGACGTGAACGAGACGATGCCGGCCGTCCAGGCGATGCGACGAGCACGCGCGACACGCTCGGCGCCGATCGCCATGCCGACCATCGGGACCGACGCCATGCCGACCGAGAACGCCACGGTGGTCATCATGAACTCCAGCCGGGCACCGATGCCGTAGCCGGCGAGCACGGCGGTGCCGAAGCCGGCCAGCATGTGCGTGAAGATCGCGATCGAGAGCACCGACTGCAGGGGTGAGAAGCAGGCGACCGCACCCACTTTCAGGATGTCCGCGAACATCGCGCCGCTGATCTTGAGGCCCCGCAGCTTCGGCCTGACGCGCGCGCGGCCGGAGAACAGGTACCAGCCCATGACCGAGATGCTGACGCTGAAGGCGAGCAGCGCGCCGGCGGCGACGCCGCGCATGCCCAAGCCGAGGCCCAGACTAAGCGTTCCCCCGAGCACGATCTGCAGCAGCGCGGAGCTCAGGATCATGAACGACGGCAGCTTCATGTTGCCCGTGCCGCGCAGAATGCCGGCCATCGAGTTCATCAGCCAGGGCAACATGGCGCCGCCGAAGAAGATCTGCAGATAGGCCACGGCGTGGGTCAGCACCGTGCCGCGGCCGCCGAGCGTCTCCAGCAGGCCGGGTCCGAACGTGAGCATGCCGACCATGAAGGTCGCGCCGAACGTCAGCGCGATCAGCAGCGCATGCGAAGCCAGCGTCGAGGCGCGGTCGGTGTCGCCGGCACCGAGCGCACGCGCAATCGCCGAGGCGACGCCGCCGCCCATCGCACCGCCGGACATCGTCATGGTGAGGATCACCAGGGGGAACACCAGGGCCATCGCGGCCAGCGCCTCGATGCCGAGCCGGCCGATATAGGAGGTCTCGGCGATGACCACGCAGGTGCCAGCAGTGTTGGCGATGATGTTGGGCCAGGCCAGCGACAGCAATGTCTTGAGGATCGGCCCGTCGGCCACCGCGTTCCGCGCCGGCTTGACGGGCGGCACGGGCCGCCCCTCGCCGACCGGAGTGTCGGCCAGGCCGATCTCGGACATGTTCGCTCCCCGCGTGGCTGCGGTTGGTGTCGCAGCGCAATTATCGGTCGTCTCTAGCACATCGCGGCGTGCGCCGGATGCATTGGGGGTGCGCGCGCGGCGCGCAGCGCGCTACAGGCGGAAGTGCTTGGAGAGCTTCAAGCCCTGCGCCTGGTAGTTGGAGCCGATGCGGCTGCCATACATCGCGTTCGGCCGCGCCAGCATCTTCTCGTAGACGAGCCGGCCAACGATCTGGCCGTGCTCGAGGATGAACGGCACCTCGCGCGAGCGCACCTCGAGCACGGCGCGGGAGCCCTGCCCGCCGGCCCCGGCATAGCCGAAGCCGGGATCGAAGAAGCCGGCATAGTGCACGCGGAATTCGCCGACCAGCGGATCGAACGGCACCATCTCGGCGGCGTAGTCCGGCGGCACCTGTACGGCCTCCTTCGAGGCGAGGATGTAGAACTCGCCGGGATCGAGGATCAGGCTGCCGTCGGGCCGCGCCTTGATCGGCTCCCAGAATTCCTCCACCGGATAGCCGCCGCGGCGGTCGACATCGACGACCCCCGTATGGCGCTTGGCGCGGTAGCCGACATAGCCGTTGGCATTGCTGCCGGAGAGGTCGACGGACAGCGCCACGCCGCCGGTGAGATCGGCATCGTCGCGATCGACCAGCCGCTCGGCCTCGTGCAGCGCGATGAGCTCATCCTCGGACAAGACGGCATCGCGGTAGCGGAAGCGGACCTGGGAGAGGCGCGAGCCCTCGCGCAACAAGACGGGAAACGTCTTGGGGCTGATCTCGGCATAGAGCGGGCCGTGATAGCCCGCGCCGATCATGTCGAAGCGGCGGGTGCCGTCGGCGATCACGCGCGTGAACACGTCGAGCCGCCCGGTCGAGCTCTTCGGATTGGCGGCGGCGACGATGTCCTTCGGCAGCGCCAGGCTCTCCAGCAGCGGCACGATGTAGACGCAGTTGGTCTCCAGCACCGCGCCATCGGCGAGCGCGATCTCGTGCAGCTTCAGCTCGTCGATGCGCTCGGCCACCGTGGAGCCCGGCCCCGGCAGGAAGCTCGCCCGCACCCGATAGGCCACGTCGCCCAGCCGCAAATCCAAGCTCGCGGGCTGGATCTGGCTCTCGACGAAATCGTATTCGGGAATGATCAGGCCGGCCTCGGCCATCGCCACGATCATGCGGTCGGGCAGGATGCCATGGGCGTCGGCGGGAAGCGAAAACGGCAAGACCTGATCCTTTGCCGGAATGGCGGCTATGCGAGCCTATATAGGGTCTTTTGACCGGTTATCCGATGGCTGGCTTGACGGAAAGGCCGGGTGGGACTATGAGCACGACTTATCCCGTGGTGATTTGAGCCGGCCGGCTTGCAGCCACGTTAAATAAGTCGCTAAACAGGCCGGGGACGATTGTGATCCCGGCCGTGAGGAGTTTTCCCAGGCCGGTTTTTTTGTGCCCATCGCCAGGCGCGGTGGTCACGATGGAGGTCACATGTCGAAGTCCCCCGCGAAGGCGCCGGCGTCGTTCGCCCACTACCGTCCCGAAACCCGGCTGGTGCATTCCGGCGGCCTGCGCTCCGAATTCGGCGAGACCGCCGAGGCGCTCTATCTCACGCAGGGTTTCGTCTACGCCACCGCCGAGGAGTGCGAGGCGCGCTTCAAGGGCGAGGATCCCGGCTTCATCTATTCGCGCTTCTCCAACCCGACCACGGCGATGTTCGAGCGCCGCATGATCGAGCTCGAAGGCGCCGAGGCCTGCCGCTCGGCCGCCACCGGCATGGCCGCCGTCACCACCGCGATCCTGGCGCCCCTGCGCGCCGGCGACCATGTCGTCGCGGCCAAGGCGCTGTTCGGCTCCTGCCGCTACGTCGTCGAGGACCTGCTGCCGCGCTACGGCATCGAGTCGACCCTGGTCGACGGGCTCGACCTCGACCAGTGGCAGAAGGCGGTCCGGCCGAATACCAAGTCGTTCTTCCTGGAGAGCCCGACCAATCCGACACTCGACGTGATGGATATCCCGGCGATTGCCGAGATCGCGCACGCGCATGGCGCGCGGCTGATCGTCGACAACGTCTTCGCCACCCCGATCTGGCAGAGCCCGCTGGCGCTGGGCGCCGATGTCGTCGTGTACTCCGCGACCAAGCATATCGACGGCCAGGGCCGCTGCCTCGGCGGCGTGATCCTGTCGTCGGAGGCGTTCATCGCCGAGCACATCCACAATTTCATGCGCCAGACCGGCCCGTCGATCTCGCCGTTCAACGCCTGGGTGCTGCTGAAGGGCCTCGAGACGCTCGCTGTGCGCGTGCGCGCGCAGACCGACACGGCGGGCAAGGTGGCCGACTTCCTCGCCGCGCATCCGAAGATCTCGCGGCTGATCTATCCGGGCCGCGAGGACCATCCGCAGGCGGCGACGGTCAGGAAGCAGATGCGCGCCGGCTCGACCTTGGTCGGCTTCGAGGTCAAGGGCGGCAAGCCCGCGGCGTTCCGCACGCTCAACGGGCTCAAGCTCGCGCGCATCTCCAACAATCTCGGCGACTCCAAGACGCTGGTCACGCATCCCGCAACTACCACGCATCAGCGGCTGACGCCGGAGGCGCGCGCCGAGCTTGGGATCAGCGAGGGCTTCATCCGCTTCTCCGCCGGCCTCGAGCATGCCGATGATCTGATCGAGGATCTCGACGCGGCCCTGAAGGCCGCTTAGCGAATGGCGAATTGGCAGTAGCGAATAGATGGTCCCGTCCCCTATTCGCTACGCGTTATTCCCTACTCGCCCTCGTCACATCGGCCGATAGGTCAACACCTCGGACGGCGCGTTGATGCCGAGCTTCACCTGGCCGACCGAGCGGATGATGTCGTCGCCGAGCAGCTGGGCGAAGCAGGCGTAGCCCCAGTCGCTCATGTGCAGGCCGTCCGAGATCACGAACTCATTCATCGGGATCGCCTGGCGCTCGTGCCAGTCGCGCATCACCTCGAAGCGCGGGAAGATGCCGGCGTGATGCAGCTCGGCGATGCGGCCGAGCAGCTTGTTCATGCGGCTGGCGTTCTCCGAACGCTCGTTGACCCTCGGCGAATATTGCAGATCGACCAGCACGACGTCGGACGCCGCCGCCTGGATCTTGGCGACGCCGTCCTCGACCAGCTTGGCGGTCTCGGTCGGATCGAGGTCGCGCAGCACCGCATTGGTGCCGACCTGCCAGATCACGAGATCCGGATGACGATCGATCACCGACGTCTCCAGCCGTTTCATCATTTCCGGCGCATCCTCACCGCCGACGCCGGCATTGATCACGGTGATGTCGGCCATCGGATATTGCCGGCGCAGCTGCGCTGCGAGCCGGTTCGGATAGTTGTAGTCGGGCGTGCTCGCGCCATAGCCCTGCGTCGATGACGAGCCGAAGGCGACGATGACGACCGGCAGGCCGGAGGCCAATTTGTTCGCCACATGCGGCAGGGAAATGAAATTCTTCTTCGCGACGCCCTTCGGCGGCAGGCAGGGCACGCGGTTGAAGATGTCGCTCGCGGACTTCGCGACCTGCTTGACCTTGTCGATCGCGCGCTCGGTGATGCTGCGCGACTGCGACGGGGTGGCGGCCATGACCGCCGCACTCGCGGGCGACTGCGCGTCCGTCATGGCTGGCGCATTTGCCGGCGGCGACGTCTTGGCCGCAGGATTGACGGCGGCGATCGGACCGGGCGCCGGATTGCCGGCCTGAGCCACCATGACGTGGCCGATGGTCGGACGCAATTCGCTGACCGCAAACTCGGCAGCCACCTCGGCGCCCTGCGCGCGTGCGAGCTGCGGGCTGATCGAGAGAGCCGTCACCAGGACCACGGCAGCCGAAAGCATCTCCCATGTCCCAGATACGCGGCACAATTTATTCGAACACATAGACAACATGACCCTAGTTCTGCTGCGCCGGACCGACATGC
Source organism: Bradyrhizobium sp. HKCCYLRH3099 (assembly GCF_051167855.1). Lineage (NCBI taxonomy): Bacteria > Pseudomonadati > Pseudomonadota > Alphaproteobacteria > Hyphomicrobiales > Nitrobacteraceae > Bradyrhizobium > Bradyrhizobium sp. HKCCYLRH3099. The sequence goes on along the minus strand of NZ_JBNPTW010000003.1, from coordinate 535,761 downwards.
GCCGCGTCGATGATGAACTTCGACAGCGCCCGTCCGAGGCAATCATGAACCTGCTTGGCCAGCTCGACCCCGTGCGTCGGATTGAACAGGTCGAAATCGCCCTGCTCGTTCCATTGCCGCATGATCGCGAAGCGATCGAACAGCGGAATGTCGCGCTGCTGCGCCACCACCCGCATGTTGTCGACATAGGGCGGCACGGAAATCAGCGTTTCCGTCCGCGGGCTGTATTGCAGGTTCATCAAGACGACATCAGCTCCCGCTCTCTGCAGCGTCGCCACACCGTCGTCGACCGCCTGCCGGAACTCATCAGGATCGATCGACCGCATGGCGTCGACCGTTCCGGTCTGCCAGATGACCAAATTAGGCCTTTTTCCTTCCACCAGTTTAACAAGATTTCCGGCGATTTCCTCCGCCGTCTTTTTCGGCTGCAGCTCGACCGTCAGGTTGATGGTGACGGCCGGAAGCTTGTCCTTCAGGGCCGCCTGCAGCCGGTAAGGATACGCGGCGGCATCCGCCGTGCTGACGATGGAGGATGAGCGGCTTCCGACGACGAGAATATCCAGCGTGCGGGCGGTCTTGACGGCGTCTGCAACTTTCGGGAGTGGGCTCTCGGTCGTCAGCAGGTAGGCCGGCACCTCGCAATTCTGCGGCGCGTCTTCCGCGCGCGCAGACGCTGCCAGCGTCACCGCCAGCGCTGCGATACCAAACCTTAACCACGAGACGGACTTCATCAGCCCCCTCCCGCCAGATCGGCGTTGCTGCGCGCACCTTTTCGCGCCGCGCCCTTATCGGCCTCACGCTTGTACCACGAAATCAGCGACGCCACCCCCCACATGATGAGGATGCCGCACAGGCTGATCACCGCATGCATCATGGCGCCGCCCGACACTTCGGCAAGCACGAAATGACCCGCGAACGCCAGAAACACGCCGAGGCAGAAGATCTCCAGCGAGTGTTGCCCGCAAACAATCAGCGGCCGCAGCCAGCGTGACTTCAGCAGCGGCCAATCCTTGCGCAGATAGTGCACGGTGAGTGCTGCGAGTGCGAGGAAATGCGCGAAACGCAACACGTCAAGATCGGTCTTGTCGATCGGATACATCCATTGCTCGATTCGGCGCGGCATCAGATGACCGAGCTGCGGGATGTACCAGGTCAGGGTGACGCAGAAGGCCGCGACCAGATAGGCGACGCAGAGCCCGAGCGTGATCGGGGAATTGATGATGCGTGACATGCGCTGTGCGCCGCCGAGCGCGCACCACGCGCCGAACACGAACAGCAATTGCCAGGCGAACGGATTGAAGGCCCAGAAGCCGTTCGGATAGGCGGTGAGATAGAGATCGAGCTCCCAGGTGACCGCGTAGAGAACGACCGACAGACCGAGGGTGACATCGGGACGCCAGCGCATCAGCCACAGGATCAACGGCAGGAACAGCATCAGCACGATGTAGAGCGGCAGCACGTCCATGTTGACGGGCCGGAAGCGCAGGATCAGCGCCTGCACGATCGTCACGTCCGGCTGCTTCAGGAAGTCCATGATCCCCATCTCTTCGGTGTAGAGCGGGTTCTCGAAGCTGGTCGCAACGTAGGAGATTTCGGCGAGGAAGATCGTGAACAGGAAGACGTGGGCGACGTAGATCTGCCAGACCCGGCGCAGGATGCGCGCGGTGGCGACGATGAAGCCGGCGTCCTGCATCGCGCGGCCGTAGACGAACGCGGCGGTGTAGCCGGAGATGAAGATGAAGATCTCGGTGGCGTCGGAGAAGCCGTAGTTGCGGATCGTGAACCAGGTCAGCAGATTCGGCGGCAAATGATCGATGAAGATCAGCCACAGTGCCAGCCCGCGGAACAGATCGAGCCGCAGCTCGCGCTCACCGACTGCCGGGAATGTGATTGCGGGTGAAGCAGCCTTCGCCGGCGGCGCCGCTGCCGGGGCAGCCGTGATGGCGGGCGCGCCCACGCTCGCAGCCGCAGCCGTTTCCGCGAGCGACGTCGGCGCGGCAGCGGCGGGCGCGGATGGTCCGGAAAGGCGATCGGCAATCGACGTCATCAGGCACCACGTCAAGGCTGCCAGCCTGGAAGGCCCGGCAGGGCGAATGTAGGGCTGCGCAATTTTTGCGCAAGCGATGAAGGACTTGTCGGCTGGGCCGTGCCCAGTTTTTCGGCCGCGCGGACCAACGGCAGCGATCGCAACGCATCACAGGGGCGACGACGGCCGGCCCCGCCGGGGCTCCGATCCCGACCGACGGATCGGAGGATACCCGGCGGCAGAGTCCGCGATTCTGGTGCCATAAGGCGGAACTGTGTTGAAAGCACGATGGCGTTACGATTGGTTCCGACATCGGTTTCCGCTACAATGCCGTCATGTATCGCGCCGTGACTCGCCACATCGAAGTGACCGTCGAGCCCAACTTCCTGCCCGAGAAATCCTCGGTCACGGATGGCCGCTGGTTCTGGTCCTATACAGTCGTCATCACTAATACCGGTGAGGAGACGGTGCGGCTGCGCAGCCGTCACTGGATCATCACCGACGGCGTCGGCCGGCAGCAGGAGGTCCGCGGCGAGGGCGTGGTCGGCGAGCAGCCGGTGCTCGCGCCGGGCGAGCGGTTCGAATACACCTCCGGCGTGCCGCTGACGACCGCCTCCGGCTTCATGTCGGGCTCCTATCAGATGGAGAGCGAGAGCGGCGAGCAGTTCGATATCGCGGTGCCGGCGTTCTCGCTGGACGGACCTGATGGCGGCAAGCGGGTGCTGAATTAGCGGGGGCGCTGACGTCTCGCGGTGAGTAGGTGTGTACGCCGGATCCCTCACGGTCATCGCCCGGCTTGACCGGGCGATCCAGTATTCCGGGACCGCAGTGATCAAACGAGAGGGCTCGGCGTACTGGATGCCCCGCCCTCGCGGGGCATGACAGCGGAGCAAGACCGCCAGAACCCACGTTGCAGTCATTCGCCAGATCGACACGCCTCAACGCCCTCGCCACGCATCCGCGCCCGAGCTTTGTCCTCTTCGTCCGCCCTCTTCCAACAGAGGGCGCAGGGAGAGCCAGGCCTCGGCTGAGGCCTGCGGCCCGCCTGCGAGAAAAAATGCAGGCGGCAGGTACCACAGGTTCAGCCGGAACGACCCGGCCCTCCCTGCGCGATCGGTTTTAACGGCTGCTTCGCGTTCTCCCTGGTGCGCCGGGCTTGTTGGCCACCATCCCCACGTGAAGCAGCGCTCCAACGCGAGTTGATATCAGCATCGGGATATCAGGACCGCGCGACTTGACCGTGCGTGCACCGCCGTTCGTCCGCGCGAACCAAGCCACGCTGCGTCGACACACGCCCATCGCATCCCACTGCCAACGTCTCGTGACGGTCGCGACACGCCCCTCATGCGGCAGCAGGGACGCGCGGAAATGTGCGCCTGATTTGCCCGACGGCACAAGTTGTTTGTTGCTGCGGCAGAATAGCGCGACGGGCAGCTCGTTGGCGCGCCGGCGCAGGACAGGCCTTCGAAGACAACGAACTCACAACGTCCGCCTGTCGCAGCGGATACGTTTCACATGACCCGGATCGGCGCAGTGAAGCGGACGGCGCGGCCGGCCGGCCAGAACGCTTCGATCACGACGGTGTCCATCCCGACATAGCCGCGCTGAGACGTATAGACGGCTTGCACGCCGGGCACCCGACGGCGATTGCAGGCGCTGCGCACATTGCCATCAGGAAAGGTGGGATAGAAACCGGCGCGGCGGATGGTGACCTTGCCATGCTCGGGCTCCTGAATGACGCGCAGCACGACCTCGCCGGCGGCGGTGCAATCCGGATTGGTGGCGCCGGCCTGATAGAGGATCACCGGCCTGCCCGACAGGACGAACTTCGTGGCGGCCTGCGCCGCCCCCATCGACACGAGCAGACCGATCACGACCAACAGCATACGCATGCAACGCCCCCGGCAACGACTTTCGAGTGGAACTTAGCCGCGGAGGTTGCGAACGTCGAGAGCGTTCGGATGCCCAAACATCCAGTTCGACAGACGAACGATCCGCGCGATGTCGCGCCTTCGCGGAGCAGCCGATCGATCAGACCACGCGGATGGCCACGGTGGCGCGCTGGGCGCGGCCGTTCGGGAAGAACACCTCGATGACGACGAGATCGTCGCCGACATAGCCGCGCTGCGAGACATAGGTCACCAGCACGCCGGGCACGCGGCGCGCGTTGCAAGTGCTGCGCAGATTGCCCGCCGCATAGTTCGGAAACACGCGCGTTCTGCTGACCGAGACCCTGCCGTGCTCCGGGCCTTGCACGACCCGCACCTCGACATTGCCGAGCGCGCTGCAATCCGGATTGACCGATGTCGCGTTGAACAGGATCAGCGGCTTGCCGGACGGGATCACCCGCTCGGCGCGCGCCGCCACGACGGACAGAAGAAGCGAGACGACAACAAACAGCGCACGCATGCGAGTGCCCCCAGCACCTGAACCCGCCGGAACCTTAGCTGCGCGAATTGCAGACGTCGAGATGCGCAAGGGAGAACGATCAGGCGTGTTGCAGGCTTGCGATGTCCGGCTCCTCCGCCAGAATTCATGCGCGCGCCCACGCAGGAGTTTCACACTGCTGTCATCGCGAGGAGCGAAGCGACGACGCGATCCAGAGCTGCGGAAACCACTCTGGATCGCTTCGCTGCGCTCGCGATGACGTGGGGAGATAGCTCGCTCCGCCACTTCGCCCTGACTTGCAGAGCCAGGCTTGCGCTCTCAGTTCTCCGTCACGTCCGCTTCGTGCGGCGTGAACTGATAGACCGAGGAGCAGAACTCGCAGGTGACGACGACCTTGTCGTCCTTGACCATGTCGGCGCGGTCCTCGGGCGAAAAGCTCTTCAGCATGTTGGCGACCGCATCGCGCGAGCAGGAGCAGCGCGCCTGCAGCGGCACGAGATCGAACACGCGGACACCGCGCTCGTGGAAGAGACGGTACAGCAGCCGCTCGCCGGACAGTGCGGGATCGATCAGCTCGACGTCCTCGACGGTGGCAACCAGCGACTGGCCCTCGACCCAGGCCTCGTCCTCTTCGACCGCGTGCAGTTCGGTGCCCTCGGGTGCGTCGCCGGGAGGCAGGTCGGCCTGGCGCAGGCGCTCGGGCGCTTGCGGCAGGAATTGCGTCAGCAGGCCGCCGGCGCGCCAGCGGTGCTTGCCGCCGCTCCACTCCTCGCCGACGGCGAGGCGCACGCGCGTCGGGATCTGCTCGGAGCGCAGGAAGTATTCGTGGGCGGCCTCCTCGAGGCTGCCGCCGGTGAGCGCGACGAGGCCCTGGTAGCGGCTCATGTCGGGACCCTGGTCGATGGTCATCGCCAGATGGCCCTTGCCGAGCAGAGTGCCGGAGTCCTTGGCCTGCTCCTTCAGCTCCTGCAGCCGCGCCTCATCGTAGCGCGCATAGGCACGCAGGCGGTCGGGGGCCTGGAAGTCGACCACCAGGAACGACACCGGGCCGTCGGTCTGGGTCTGCAGGATGAAGCGGCCGTCGAACTTCAGCGCGGAGCCGAGCAAGGTCGTCAGCACGATCGCCTCGCCGAGCAGCTTGCCGACCGGCGCGGGATAAGCGTGCTTGGTGAGAATGTCGTCGAGCGCCGGCCCCATCCGGGTCAGCCGCCCGCGCAGATCGAGCGCGGCGACCTCGAACGGCAGCACGGCGTCATCGACCGGCACGGCCGAGGGCGCGCGGCTGGTGTCGAGGTTGATGTTGGTGTCGGGGGGATTGGCTGTCATGGGGCGTATTTGGGGATGGTTGACCGAAAAGGAAGACGGTGACAGGCGACAATGCCGCGGCTTGCTGACCTCTCCCCGCTTGCGGGGAGAGGTCGGATTGCATCGTCAGATGCAATCCGGGTGAGGGGGTACAGGTCTCACCACGTCCACTTCCCGCGCGGCTGCCCCTCACCCCACCCCTCTCCCCGTAAGAACGGGGAGAGGGAGCGCACCGTCGGCGCTGCGAGAGCTGGGCTCACCGAGCCAAACGTGAACTGATTAGATATCCGCGCCAGAGGCTACGCGCAGACGCCGACGCATCCTCAATACTCTACGCCCGCTCGCCGAAACACCACGCCAGGATGCCCTTTTGCGCATGCAGGCGGTTTTCGGCTTCGTCGAACACGACCGACTGCGGGCCGTCGATGACCTCGTCGGTGACCTCCTCGCCGCGGTGGGCGGGCAGGCAGTGCATGAACAGGGCCTCGGGCTTGGCCAAGGACATCAGCTTGGAGTTGACCTGATAGGGCTTGAGCAGATTGTGGCGGTGCTCGCCGTCCTTGTCGCCCATCGAGACCCAGGTGTCGGTGATGACGCAATCGGCGTTCTTCACCGCGACGTCCGGATCGTGGCCGAGATGGATGTCGGCCTTGGTGGCGCGGATGAAATCCTTCATCGGCTTGCCCGGCGACAGCTGCGGCGGCGTGGCGACGTTGAGGCGGAACTTGAAGCGCTCGGCGGCGTGGGCCCAGGAGGCCAGCACGTTGTTGTCGTCGCCGGTCCAGGCCACGGTGCGGCCCTCGATCGAACCGCGATGCTCCTCGAAGGTCATGACGTCGGCCATCACCTGGCAGGGATGCGAGCGCCGCGTCAGGCCGTTGATGACCGGCACGGTGGCATGCGCGGCGAGCTCCAGCAGCGCCTCATGGCTCAAGATGCGGATCATGATCGCATCGACATAGCGCGACAGCACGCGGGCGGTGTCGGCGATGGTCTCGCCGCGGCCGAGCTGCATCTCGGCGCCGGTCAGCATGATCGCCTCGCCGCCGAGCTGGCGCATGCCGACGTCGAACGACACCCGCGTGCGGGTCGACGGCTTGTCGAAGATCATCGCCAGCACCTTGCCCTCGAGCGGCTTCTTCGCCGGCTCGTTGGCCTTCAGCGTCTTCTTCATGGCGCTGGACAGCGCCAGCATGTTGCGCAGCTCCTCGACCGGCATCTCGGTGAGATCGAGGAAGTGACGCGGCGTCTTGCCCATGGTCCTGCTCATGATGCGGCCGCCTGCTTGCCAGGACCCGACAGCGCCGTGCAGGCGCGATCGAGCATGTCGACCGACTGTTCGATTTCGGATTCATTGACGATCAGCGGCGGCAGGAAGCGCACGACGTTGTCGCCGGCGCCGACGGTCAAGAGCTTCTGATCGCGCAGCGCGGCAACAAGATCACCCGACGGCACCACCGCCTTGACGCCGATCAAAAGACCCTCGCCGCGGATTTCGGCGATGATGTCGGGATGACGGTCTTTCACCGCCGCGAGCTTCTGCTTCAACAGCAGCGACATCTTGCGGACGTGATCGAAGAAGCCGGGCGCGAGCATCACGTCGAGCACCGCATTGGCCGCCGACACCGCCAGCGGATTGCCGCCGAAGGTCGAGCCGTGCGAGCCCGGCGTCATGCCCGAAGCCGCCTCGGCTGTCGCAAGCACCGCGCCAATCGGGAAGCCACCGCCCAGCGCCTTGGCGAGCGACATCACGTCCGGCGTGACGCCGAGCCAGCGATGCGCGAACAGGTCGCCGGTCCGGCCCATGCCGGTCTGCACCTCGTCGATGACGAGCAGCAGGCCGTTGTCGTCGCAAAGCTGGCGCAGCGCCTTGTAGAAGGACAGCGGCGCGGTGCGCACGCCGCCTTCACCCTGCACCGGCTCCACCAGGATGCCGGCCGTGTGCGGGCCGATCGCCTTCTTCACCGCCTCGATGTCGCCGAATGGAACCTGGTCGAAGCCATCCATCGGCGGGCCGAAGCCGTCGAGATATTTCGCGGAACCGGTGGCCGCAAGCGTCGCCAAGGTGCGGCCGTGGAACGCGCCTTCGAACGTAATGATACGGTAACGTTCAGGATGGCCTTTCGCCGCGTGATATTTGCGCGTGATCTTGATCGCGCCTTCCATCGCCTCGGCGCCGGAATTGGCGAAGAACACGTAGTCGGCAAAGCTCTGCTCGCACAGCCGTGCGGCGAGACGTTCGCCGTCCGGGCTCTTGAACAGGTTCGACATGTGCCAGAGTTTCGTCGCCTGCTCCTGCAGCGCCTTCACCAGATGCGGATGCGCATGGCCGAGCGAATTGACGGCGACGCCGGAGGTGAAGTCGAGATAGCGATCACCATTGGTCGCGATCAGCCACGCGCCTTCGCCGCGCTCGAACGACAGATCGACCCGGGCGAATACGGGGAGCAGATGCGTAGCAGCAACACTTGTCATGGCGATCACATGAGCTGACGGGTGGCCGAGACACGCGCCATGCGATGCCATCGCGCATCAGGGACCCCACCCTGGAAAACAAAATGTGCCGCCTTTTCAAGGCGGCACGTGCACCTATTGTATGCGCGCGGCGGTGGGAGTCAACTACGCGTCGTCTGATCGATGGGCGCAGGCCCGTGACATTGCGGGCGCATGACATAGCTCAAAACATGCAACACGGAACCGCGGAATGTGTGGACGGTGACCACCGACTCTTGCGCGAGAGTCACGCCATATTGTAGCGTTTTCAGCGTCGAGTACGACATCTCGTGCGGCAGTAACCGATCCCTCTAGGAGTTCTTGAGTTCGCGTAACGTCCGGGTGCTTCACGCGCTCCCGGCGAGGGATAAGGGATTCTGCCGGCAGGGGTTTTTGAGACAGATATCGCAGCGCCGTCCCAGAATTGGCCGGCGCAACGCGAAGGGAAAGGTTCGATGACGGTATTGACCTGGTCCGACGATCGCGTCGAGCAGTTGAAAAAGCTCTGGGAGGCCGGACTGTCGGCCAGCCAGATCGCCGCGGAACTCGGAAACGTGACGCGCAACGCCGTGATCGGCAAGGTGCACCGGCTGGGCTTGTCCGGCCGCGCCAAGAGCCCGGCCACCGCGGCGCCACGCCAGCGCAAGGCGGCCCGTCCTGCTCAACCGATGATGCGGGTGGCGCGCCCGGTGGCGCGCGGCAACACCGCGCTCGCACAGGTTTTCGAGGTCGAGGCGGAGCCCGATCCAGTTGCATTCGACAACGTCGTGCCGATGAACCAGCGGCTGTCGCTGCTGGAGCTCAATGAAGCGACCTGCCACTGGCCGGTCGGCGATCCCTCGAGCCCGGACTTCTTTTTCTGCGGCGGCAAGGCGCTCGCCGGCCTGCCCTATTGCGCGCAGCATTCGCGCGTCGCCTATCAGCCCGCGGCCGACCGGCGCCGCCAGCCGGCGAAGTCGACGTCGCGCTGAGCGGCCCAACTCATCACGAGGATGATGGCCCGGCCTGCGCCGGGCCTTTTGCTTTCTGGCAGATCAGGATGCGCGCGCGGAGCGGGATTGCGGGAAGCACGCGGTGAACGCGGCGCCGTTGCGCGGCACGCTTTCGATCAGCAGCCGGCCGCGATGGCGATTGAGGATGTGCTTCACCAATGACAGGCCGAGGCCGGTGCCGCCCTGCGCGCGGCTGTCGCCGACATCGACGCGATAGAACCGCTCGGTGAGCCGCGGCAGATGCTCCGGCGCGATGCCGGGGCCGAAATCGCGCACCTTGACGCGGATCTCCGGGGCATTCTCGGCAGACACCGCCTGCTCCAGCGATACGATCACGCGGCCGCCGGAGGCGCCGTATTTGAGCGCGTTCTCGATCAGGTTTTCGAACACGCGCAGCAGCTCCTCGCGGTCGCCGGCGATGGTCACCGGCGTCTCCGGCACCGTGGTCTCGATCACCACCTGACGCTCCCTGGCCAGCGGCTCGAGCCCGTCGGTGACCTGGCGAATGATCGGAACGACATCGACCAGCGTGTCCGGGCGGACATGCGCCGACAGCTCCACGCGCGACAGCGACAAGAGGTCGTCGATCAGCCGCGCCATGCGCGTGGCCTGGGTGTGCATGATGCCGAGGAAGCGCTCGCGCGCCTTCGGATCGTCCTTGGCAGGGCCCTGCAGCGTGTCGATGAAGCCGGAGAGCGCGGCGAGCGGCGTGCGCAGCTCGTGGCTGGCATTGGCGACGAAATCGGCGCGCATCTCCTCGACCCGGCGCAGCGGCGTCAAATCGTGGAAGGTCATCAGCATGCATTTGTCGGTGCCGCCGAACGCGGTCGGCACCGGCACCGGCGTGATGATCAGCTCCATCCAGCGATCCACGGGCACGTGGTCGTGATAGGTGGCGCGGCGGATCTCGGTGGTGGCGATGGCCTCGCGCAACGCGGTGATGATCTCCGGCGTGCGCAGCGCAAATTGCGCGAGCTCGCCCTTGCGCAGAGCGGGCGCGAGCTGGGCGGCGGCGGCATTGAGGTGGATGACGCGGCCGGCGCGGTCGAGCAGCACGGCCGGATCGGGAATGCCGTCCACCAGGGCACTGACGGCGGGCGCCTCGACCGGGTTGGCGTGGCGCTGCTCCTCCTCGCGCTTGGCCACCGCGCTGTGCAGCCGCCACGGCACCAGGGCGGCCGCCGAGATGCACAGGAATACCGCCAGCGCCCGCAGCGGCAGCAATTCGTCGAGCAGCACCAGACCGGTCAGCGCGATCGCGGCGGCCAGCAGGATGATCGCGGAATGGCGCAGCCGGTCAGGCCAGGGGGAGAAGATCGAGAGCACCGGATCGGAGGGAGCGTCGAGGGCCATTGCGTCCTACTGTTCCCTGGAGGTCGCGTCAGGCACCGGAATCGCTGCGCTTCCTTGCAAAGGCGGCCTCAGGCGGAGGGGTGGGGTCGAGGCTGAGCGCGGCCTGGCGCAGCCGTTTCGACCTCGCGCTGATAATGACCTCGCGAAACGTCAGCAAGATTACAGAAATGAGGAACGGCGCCAAATAATACAGCATCCGGAACAGCAGCATTCCCGCCAGCAGCTCCTCGCGGTCCATCTGCCAGAGGCCGACCAGCATGGCGGCATCGAACACGCCGAGCCCGCCGGGAGAGTGGCTGGCGAAGCCGAGCAAGGTGGCCGAGACGAAGATGACGGCGACGACGACGAAGCCGAGGTTGGGCTCGTCCGGCACCAGCACGTACATCGCCAGCGCGCAGAAACCGAGGTCGATGATGCCGATCGCGATCTGCAGCAGGGTCAGCGGCCCGCCCGGCAGCGTGACGCTCCAGGGGCCGCGGCCGACCACGCGCGGCTTGGTCCAGACCCAGGCGACATAGCCCGTGAGGCCGGCCAGGATGGCGATCGCGGCCAGGCGGTTGACCCAGGGCGGCAGCTGGTCGATCGAGGCCGCGGCTTCCGGATGATAGCAGATGCCCATTCCGAGCACGGCGGCGTTGCCGAGCCAGAAGGTCAGGCCGGCGAGAAAGCAGATCTTCGCGACGTCGATCGCGTTCAGCCCATAGGCGGAATAGACGCGGTAGCGCACGGCGCCGCCGGTGAAGACGCTGGCGCCGACATTGTGGCCGATCGAATAGCTGGTGAAGGCGGCCAGCGCATTGATGCGGTACGGCACATGGTCGTGGCCGATCGCGCGCACCGCGAACAGATCGTAGAAGGTCAGCGTGAAATAGCCGGCGGCGACGAACAGAGCGGCGAGCGCGATCTGGTGCGGCTCGGTACTCTTGATCGCTTCCAGCACCTCGTAGGTGTCGATGCCGCGCAGCATGTGGTAGAGGACGTAACAGGCGACCGCGATGACCGCGATGCTGATCAGCACGCCGAGCTTGTGCAGGACTTGCTTCTCGCGCAGGAACGCGGCCGCTCTGCGTATGGCTTCAAGCATCGACACCTCTCACCGCGATCCCATCACGACGGCCGTCGACGGGGCGTCCTGAAGGCGCCTCGTCATGTGCGCATACAACGCCGTGGTAGCGCGTTTCGGCGCATTGGGGAACACGGAGCGTGCGAACAAAAGCGTACACATGGATATACTTAGCAGGCTTTACGGAAATGCGATGCACCGTTTTGCCGCACTTGAGGCAAGACCAGCAGGCAACTGCCTCGCCGCCGTTCAGCCTGCGATTTCCGGGTTAAACTTCGGTGAGGGACACCCGCCCCCGGGCTTTCCAGGGGGTCCTCGATGGCGGTCGATCACCGCCCATGACGATAAGCACCGGATGCGCGGTTGAAAGGCGCCGAGGCCGTCAAACCTTCGTGTCTCGCATCTGCGACAGGACCCGGGCCGGCCACCGAACGCGGCCGCAGGGCCTCAGGCCGCCGAGCGCTGCCGCATGCTGCGGGTGACCACCATGGCCCGCAGCCAGGTGCCGATCGCGCAGCCGGCCAGATACGGCACGAACATCACCAGCAGCAGTTCGAGCCAATAGCCGGCCCGGCCGGGCACGAGGCTGGTCACGGCGGCCGCGACCAGGCCTATGGCCAGCGCCGCCAGCAGCCAGGTCAGCCAGCCCGAGACGCGCGGGGCGCGATGCACCACGGCGACCCAGCCCATGGCCAGCCCGATAGCGAAGGCGCCGGCCAGCCAGCCCCAGTGGAAGGCAACGAGATAGGCCATGCTCACCTCACCACGAATTCGATGCGCCGGTTCTGCGCGCGGCCGTCGGCGGTGTCGTTGGCGGCGACCGGCTGGGTGCTGCCATAGCCGATCGGGCTGAAGCGGTCGGCCGGCAGTCCGGCCTTGACCAGATAGTCGGCCACCGCCTGGGCGCGCTTCTGCGACAGCACCTGGTTGGCCGCGGAGTCGCCGTCGGCATCGGTGTGGCCGATGATCTCGACATTGGCCGCGGGGCAGCGGAACGCGATCTCGACGAGGCGGTCGAGCAGCCCGGTGGAGTCGCGATCGAGGTCGCTGCGGCCGGTCTCGAAGCGGATCTTCGCCTTGCCCAGCACGTCCGAGAACAGCTGCTGGCAGACCGTCGGATCGACCGGGGCGGCGGGCGGCTTGACGGTGATCTCGGCCTTCACCTGCCAGCCCTGCGGCACCTCCTTGGCGAGCCCGGTGCGGATCTGGGCCGCCGCGGCGTCATAGAGCGCGTCACCGGAGATCTTGATGTCGCGGTCGGAGACAACCAGCGTCCCCGTCGACAGCCGCGACAGCGCGCCCAGGGCCGGCACCACCGCATTGACGAAATTGGCGGGCGCACCGACGCTGTTCTTGAGATTGTCGACGACCTTCTCGCTGAAGAATTTGCGCGACGACGAGCCGACGACCACGGCATGAATGTTCTCATCGGGCACGTTGCCCGCGAGCGTCACGGTGACGGCGACCGGATCCTTGTAGGCCTGGAAGATATAGGGCGGCGCCTTGACCTCGTTGCTCGCGACCTTGAAGCCGTCCGGCAGCTTGCCGAGCGCAGTTGCGATCGCTTCGCGACCACCGAGCTCGCGGGCCATGCCGGTCAGCGTGACGTCGCCATCGGAGATCGTGAACTTGCCGTCCTTGAGCTTGCCGATCTGGCCGATCAGAAGCAGCGCCGCGTCCTCGAAGCGCGCCGGCGCGCCGCGCGCCAGGCCCATCTGGTCCGCGACCTCGACGCCGGGCAGCGCCGCCCGTGTCGCTTCCACGAGCTTGCCCTTCAAGGCCGGCAGCGGCGCGCTGCCGCCGAGCGTCACGCGAACGACGTCGCGCTCGGCCGACCACACGAACGGCTTGGCCTCGGGGACCAGCCGCGTCTCGTCGTTGACCAGCCGCACGCCGGCGACATTGTCGACGGCGGCAACGGCGTCGCGGCGTCCCGCCTCCGAAAATGCATTGGCGCGCAGCTCGACATCGCGGCCGTCGACGGTGATGCTGGTGCGGTCGAGCACGGCGCCACGAAGTGCGGCCGAACTGCGGCTGGCGAGGTCATTTTCCAGGGGAACGGTGCTCGTCCAGGCCGCAAAGCCCCAGAGCACGATCAGCGGGATGACGCCGGGCCACCATTTGCCGCTCCACCTGAAAAGTCCGCGCATTCGTCATCCGTCGCATCGAGGAAGCAGAGAGAAAACAAACCCTTGCATGCCTGTCAAACCGGAAATGAGGCGAGCTTTCCGGTATCTTGCAACGTCAGGACTAAGGTTTTCTTCAGCGGTTTGTCGGTAATCTCGTCCCGACACTCACCGGGCCGCTTATTTCAGATGAGGCGATTTCGCAAAACCTTTATCCGCGCCGGCCTGGAAGCGCTGTATCTGAGCGGCGCGCATGTCTGGCTGCGCCCGATCTTCTCCGGCGTCGGCGCGATCTATACGCTGCACCACGTCCGGCCGGCGCGCGACGCCGCTTTTCAGCCCAATTGTCATCTCGAAGTCACGCCGGATTTCCTGCGCGAAATGTTGTCGCACCTGCGCGCGCATGACATCGACATCATCACCCTCGACGACATGCATCAGCGGCTGGTGGCACGGAATTTCACCCGCCGCTTCGCCTGCTTCACCTTCGACGACGGCTACCGCGACAACCGCGACTTCGCCCTGCCTGTGATGCGCGAGTTCGACGCGCCGTTCACGATCTACGTCACCAGCGACTTCGCCTCGGGGCAGGGCCGGCTGTGGTGGGTCGCGCTGGAACGGCTGGTCGCAAAGGCGCAGGCGATCGAGGTCGAGATCGGCGGCCTGCCCGTGCGGCTCGATGCATCGACGCCGTCGGCCAAATGCGTGACCTTCCAGCGCCTGCACGACTGGCTGCGCGCCCTGCCCGGCGACCACGACGTCCGGCGCGAGATCAGCGCGCTGTGCGCGCGCCACGGCATCGATGAGACCGTCATCAGCCGCGAGCTCTGCATGTCCTGGGACGAGCTCCGCGCGCTCGCGGCCGAGCCGCTGATCTCGATCGGCGCGCATTCGATCAGCCATTGCAATCTCGCTAAGCAGACCGAGGACACGGCGCGGATCGAGATCACCGAAAGCCGGGCCCGGATCGAGGCCGAGTTGCAGCGGGAGGTCCTGCACATGGCCTATCCCTATGGCGACCGTGCCGCCGCCGCGCAGCGGGAGTTCGTGCTGGCGGCCGCGAGCGGGTACAAGACCGCTGTCACAACGCGCCCCGGCATGATCTTCGCCGAGAGCGCCGACCATCTCACCGCGCTGTCGCGCGTCTCGCTGAACGGCCACTATCAGGAGGCGCGCGTGCTGCCGGTGCTGACCTCCGGCGCGGCCACCGCGATGTGGAACGGTTTCCGCCGCATCGACGCGGCGTGAGCAACTGATCAGCGCGCCATCGCTTCCAGCCGGGCCCAGGCTTCGCGATCGGGGAAACCGAGAGCGCGAAACCGCGGCGGGTACAGATGCGGCACGGGCGCGAACAAACCGCCGACAACGGTCATCGCATCCGGCCAGGTCACGTGAAGCACATCGCCGGGCTTCGACGCTGCCAGTCCGGTGCCGGGATCGATCACCTGCCAGACGAGGGCCAGCCGATCGGCCCGCGGCAACAACGTTCCATGAGTGCCGGAGGCCAGCGTGGTCACGCTGAACGACACCGGCTCGTCCTTGGCACGATACAGCTGCAGGCTGGCCACGAACACGTCCTGTCCATGGAGCTGGTGGTAGTGATCGAGCAGCTGCTTCTGCCGGTCATAGTCGGCCACAAGCCGCTGCTGGCGGATGTCGCGGTGACGGGCCTCGAGCGCGGCATTGGCCAGCGTGGCCCCGCCCCACCGCTCTCCGTTCCACTGCAGCAGCGACGCCGTGCAGAAATGCGGCGTCTCAGCGGCGCTGGCGGAAATCTCGAGCAGCCGCACCAGCCCCGCGGGGTCGTTGGATCCGGCAACGTAGAAGACGTTGCGCCCGGGAACGGCGGCCACCGGCGCACCGTCGAGCGGCGGCAGCGCGTAGTCCTCGCCCGGCGCCAGCAGCAGCAGTGACGATTGATAGTCCCCGAGGTTGGCACAGCCGAACAGCCCCTGCCCCAGCGGCTCGAACACCGGCTGCGGCATTCTTGCGCGAAAGTTCACCATGGCCTGGCGAAGCGCACGGTCCAGCGGCATTTCGGCCGCCACAAGCTCATCCACCTTCAGGAGCGACATGCTGTCGGGCCGATCACGAATGGCGCAGACGACAAGGTCCGCTGCGAATGGCAGTGACGCCGTCACACGGCTGTCATCAGCCGGACCGCCGCCGATCCAATCGCGGAGCATCAGCTCGCTGACCAGCACGCGGGAGCGAATTCCCGGCATCAGCTCATCCGCAAGACTCTCCGGCGAGAGCGTGCCGTGACTGCGCGCTTCGACCAGCGAGCGCACGAAACGGGCGACCAATTCCTCCCGGCGGGATGGCAGCCGCGCCTGCCATTCGGTGAAGGTGTTGTCGATGAAGGCGGTGACCTGCGAGCCGTCCTGCAGAGCGGCGACGAAGCTGCGGGCGGACGGATCGAAGCTTTGCACAACGAGACCTTGCCGACGGCACTCTGCAATCAACGTCCGCACGAACTCGGTCGTGAGATCTTCCGCCTGCTCCCGAACAAAACGCTTCTTGATCCACTCGAACATCAAGTCACCGACTCATCACGCAACGGCACCGACGATATCACGGCGGCGGTTGTGGTGACAAAGCGGGTCGCGCAAGCTCACGCTTCATATGCCGCCCGCGGCTTCGTTCCATCGCTTGACTCGAACGATCGGGCCACCCAGAACGGGTAACAACGACAGGAGGAAACCACATGCTGAAAAATCTGTTCTCGCTCGACGGCCGCATCGCGCTGGTCACCGGCGGCTCGCGCGGCATCGGTAAGATGATCGCGGCCGGCCTGCTCGCGCAGGGCGCGGCGCGGGTCTACATCACGGCCCGCAAGGCCGGCCCGTGCGAGGAGACGGCGAAGCAGCTGTCGGCCGAGTATAGCGGTGAATGCATCGCGCTGCCGATCGACATCTCGACCATGGCAGGGATCGACATGCTCGCCGGCGAGATCAAGACACGCGAGCCCAGGCTCGACATCCTCGTCAACAATGCCGGCGCGGCCTGGGGCGCCGACTTCGACGAATTCCCGGAGAGCGGCTGGGACAAGGTGATGAACCTCAACGTCAAGACGCCGTTCTTCCTGACCAAGGCGTTGGCCGCGCCCTTGCGCGCGGCTGCGAGCGCCGAGCGGCCGGCCAAGGTGATCAACATCGCCTCGATCGACGGCATCTTCGTCAACCCGCTGGAGACGTATTCCTATGCGGCGAGCAAGTCCGGCCTGATCCACCTGACGCGGCGCATGGCGGCGAAACTGATCAAGGACCATATCGTGGTCACCGCGATCGCGCCGGGTCCGTTCAAGTCCGACATGAACAAGGCCGCCCGCGACCATGCCGACGAGGTCGCAACCCGCGTCCCCGCGGGGCGCATCGGCACCGACGAGGACATGGCAGGCACCGCGATCTTCCTGGCGTCACGTGCGGGCGACTATGTGGTGGGGAACACGATCGCGGTGGATGGCGGGATCGTGTACGCCAACCCGGGCATTCCGGGCGCGGGCTGGGATAGCTGAGGCCGAAACTCTATCGCCACGAAAAGTCTGCTCTCTCCCCCCTTGTGGGGGAGAGGTGGAGAGGGGGGGTAGCCACGAACGACCGTCTCCGTGGCTACCCCCCTCCCTAGCCCTCCCCCACAAGGGGGGAGGGAACAGAGCGAGTTCCGGTCATCGATCTCGACTTCAGCGGTTCGAGATCAGGCGCTGACAGTGGCTTCGCGAGGTGGGATAGCGGGCAGCTTCCTATTCGCCGCTCTTAACTCCCTATTCGCCTCTCATCAGGTCTCGATCTTCACGTACTCGAAGTCGCCTGGCTTGTTGTCGATGCCGACCTTCGGCGGGGCGATCCAGGAGGCGTATTCGCCGATCTCGGTGACCGGCTTCATCAGCGAGGAGATGTAGGCGCCGTCGTCGGACGACGGCAGCCAGTCGCCCTTGCGCTTCTGCCAGGTGCCCTCGTCGATCAGGATGCCGTCGGGTGTCGCATGGACGTCCTTGAACTCGCCGATGGCGCGGTGGAAGGCGGTGTGCGGCAGCTTCAGCTCGAAGTCGTAGCCGGCCGTGGTGATGATCTTGTTCCAGCGCAGCAGGCCCTTGATGCAGTCCTGCGAGTAGTCGTCGCGCAGGCGCATGTTGAGTGCAGTCAAGGCAGGCTCGTCGACGCGCTTGATCTCGCCGTCGACCAGCTTCAGCACCGGATAGGTCGAGTTCTTGAGCTGGTGATCGTCCTGGATCTGGGTCTCGTGGTAGCGGCCCTTGATGCCGGCATTGAAGGCGTTCGCCGCGTTGGTCGAGACCTCCGAGCCGAACAGGTCGAGCGACAGCGTGTAGTGCAGGTTCAGCTTCTTCTGGATCGTCGGCAAATCGATGACGCCGAGCGCGCGCACCTTGGCGATATCGGTGGGATCGTCGATGCCGGCGGCGCGCATCGCATCGACGGTGCGCTGGATGACGCGGCCGACGCCGGTCTCGCCGACGAACATGTGGTGCGCCTCTTCGGTCAGCATGAAGCGGCAGGTGCGCGACAGCGGATCGAAGCCGGACTGCGCGAGCGAGTGCAGCTGCATCTTGCCGTCGCGGTCGGTGAAATAGGTGAACATGAAGAAGGACAGCCAGTCCGGCGTCTTCTCGTTGAAGGCGCCGAGCATGCGCGGAGAATCCGCATCGCCCGAGCGGCGGCGCAGCAGATCATCCGCCTCTTCGCGGCCGTCGCGGCCGAAATATTTCTGCAGCAGGTAGACCATCGCCCAGAGGTGACGGCCCTCCTCGACATTGACCTGGAACAGGTTGCGCATGTCGTAGAGCGAGGGCGCGGTCTTGCCGAGATGGCGCTGCTGCTCGACCGAGGCCGGCTCGGTGTCGCCCTGGATCACGATCAGGCGGCGCATCAGCGCGCGGTATTCGCCGGGGACCTCCTGCCACGCCGGCTCGCCATAATGCTCGCCGAACGGGATCTTGCGGTTCTCTTCCTGCGGAGCCAGCAGGATGCCCCAGCGATAGTCGGGCATCTTGACGTAGTCGAACTTGGCCCAGCCGCGCGGGTCGACCGAATAGGCCGTGCGCAAGTAGACCAGCGACTGCTGGAAACCTTCCGGGCCCATGTCGTTCCACCAGTCGACGTAGCCGGGATGCCAGCCTTCCAGCGCCTTCAGGACCTGGCGGTCCTCGGCGAGATTCACGTTGTTCGGGATCTTGGTCGAGTAGTCGACGTTCATGATGTTCATGTTCATGGCGTGCCTCCCTGAATTCGTTCGAGCTGCTTGGCTCGTGGATGGCCGGGTCAAGCCCGGCCATGACGGATGAGAACTATACGCGCGTCATGTCGTATTGCGGCCGCTCGCCGGTGCCGTAGCGCCGGAGTGCGCCGTCCTCGCCGACCGCGTTGGGGCGCTGGAAGATCCAGTTCTGCCAGGCGGTGAGGCGGGCGAAGATCTTCGATTCCATCGTCTCGGGGCCGGCGAAGCGCAGATTGGCCTCGAGGCCGGTAAGGCTGTCCGGCGAGAAGCTGGCGCGCTCCTCGAGGAAGACGCGGATCTCGTCCTCCCAGTCGATGTCATCGAGCGCGAAGGTGACGAGGCCAAGCTCCTCGGCGTCATCGGCTTCGAGCGGCTTGCCGATATGCTCGTGCACGCGCTCGAGCCCGTTGGGATCATCGAGGAAGCGCGACTGCAGCCGTGTCAGGCCGTGGCTCATCGGATAGGGGCCGAAATTCATCGCCGACAATTCGATCGCCGGCGCCGGGCGGTTGTCGCCCTGGATGGTGCCGATCAGCATGTAGGAGCGGTCGGAAGCGAACACGAGCTCGGCCAGGGTGCCGGCGAAGCAGGAGCCGGGCTCGACCAGCGTGACCAGCGTGCGCGACGTGACGTCGATGCGCTTCAGCACGCGCTTCCAATAGTGCCTGATTTCGTTGACCAGCCAATGCGCCTTGTTGGCTTCGAGGAACGCGTCATGGGCCAGGACATGGGCGCGGTCGCCATGCGACTTGAACACCAGCATGGCGATGCCGAGTTCGTTGATGCGCAGATGCAGGATGGCGTCATCGAGCTCGCGCGCGACCTGCAGCGGCCAGAAGGACGCGCCCTGCCCGATCATGCCGTCGATATCGGCCGGCGGCGCCGCTTCCGGCGCCGAGATGGTGATCGTGGCGATGCGGGCGGCACGGTCGATATCGACATTGACGAAGCCGTAGCGCACGCTCGATGCGTCGATCACGCGCTTCAGCGGGGTCAGCGCGACGCCCTTGCCGCTGCCGTTGCGCTTGGACGCCGCGGCGAATTCCTTGGCGCGCTCGGCGACCTTGGCGTCGACCTTGGAGTTCGGCGCGATCTCATCGACCAGCCGCCATTGTACGGCGCGCTTGCCCTTGACGCCCTCCTCCGTGGTGCAGAACGCGTCCGCGCGGTCGCGGCGCACCTTGCGCTTGTCGACGACGCGGGTGAGACCGCCGGTGCCCGGCAGCACCGCCAGCAGCGGCACCTCCGGCAGCGACACCGAGGACGAGCCGTCATCGGCGAGGATG
Organism: Bradyrhizobium sp. HKCCYLRH3099; assembly: GCF_051167855.1. Taxonomy (NCBI): domain Bacteria; kingdom Pseudomonadati; phylum Pseudomonadota; class Alphaproteobacteria; order Hyphomicrobiales; family Nitrobacteraceae; genus Bradyrhizobium; species Bradyrhizobium sp. HKCCYLRH3099. The sequence goes on along the minus strand of NZ_JBNPTW010000003.1, from coordinate 515,494 downwards.
ATGTGGTCGGTGGCGAGCGCGAGCTCATAGCCGCCGCCGGCCGCGGTGCCGTTCACGACGGTGATGAAGCGCTGGCCGGAATTCTCGGACGAGTCCTCGAAGCCGTTGCGGGTCTCGTTGGTGAACTTGCAGAAGTTCACCTTGTGGGCGTGGGTGGCGCCCGCGAGCATGCGGATGTTGGCGCCGGCGCAGAACACGCGCGGCTTGGCCGAGCGCAACACGACGACCTTCACCTCGGGATGCTCGAAGCGCAGCCGCTGCACGGCGTCGGCCAGCTCGATGTCGACGCCGAGATCATAGGAATTGAGCTTGAGCTGGTAGCCCTCGAACAGGCCGCCATTCTCGTCGACGTCCATGGCGAGCGTCGCCACCTCGCCGTCGATCGAGAGCTTCCAATGCTTGTAGCGGGAGGGATCGGTCTGAAAATCGATGAACGTCTTGCCTCCCGCGAGTACGCGGTCTTCCCCGGCCATGAGTCACCCTTCGTTGGAGTGCTTATCGTTGAGATGTAAAATAATGCATGTTCTGGCTGCCGTCTACGAGGAAATGCCGAAACATGCATTTTATTTCATGTTTGTGATTGGGTGAGCGGCAGGGTGGCCGCGGCGAACTCGGCAATAACCCGCAGGGTCGCCTGGGGCGACTCGCGGTGCGGGGAATGGCTGGTCCTGGGCAGCATGGTCACCTCGACCGGGCAGTAACACTCCTCCTGGATGATCTCGACCTGCCGGACCGTGCCGTACTGGTCGTCGGCGCCCTGGATCACGGCCACGGGGACGCGGATGTAGGCAAGGTCCGCGGTGATGTCCCAGGCACGGAAGGCCGGATCGAGCCAGGCGCCGTTCCAGCCATGGAAGGCATTGTCGACGTCCTTGTGCCAGCGGGCGAGCTTGGCCCGCAGCTCGGTGGTCTCATAGGCGGTCTTGATCGCGGCGATGGAGGCGACCGAGACGTCCTCGACGATGACATGCGGCGCGATCAGCACGACGCCGTCGAGGCGGCGGTCGGCGTGACTGCCGGCATAAATCGCCGCGATCGAAGCGCCGTCGGAATGACCGACGAGCAGACCGCGCCGGAAGCCAATGAGGTCGAGCAGCTTCGGCAGCACCTCCCGCGCCTCGCGCTGCATGTAGTCGAGCGGGCGCGGCAGGATCACCGGACTCGAGGCGCCGTAGCCGGCACGGGAATAGGCGAACACGGAGGTGCCGGTGGCGGCCTGCAGTCTGTCGGGAAAGTCGCCCCACAGGCCGACCGAGCCGAGGCCTTCATGCAGCAGCACGATGCATGGCGCCGCGGAGGGCTGCGGGCCGATCAGGCGATATTCGAGTTGCACGGAATCGATGGTGAGGAAGCCGGATGCAGCCAAGGTCATCGCGATCTCCACTCATACCACTGGCCAAAAATGCTCGCGCGGCGAGCTCCGTCGTTCCCTCCCCCCGTGTGGGGGAGGGCTAGGGAGGGGGGTGAGCCACAAGCACCGGCGCTCATGATACCCCCCTCTCCACCTCTCCCCCACAAGGGGGGAGAGAGCCGAGCGGAGTTTGCGGCGATGAGTTGCTTCATCATGTGCGTGTCTTGTTTCATCATACCGGAGGGCGCAGCGAAGCGGGGCCGATCTAGCGCTGTTGGGGTAGCGTTGATGGCGAGGAAGCCGTTAGCTTCGAGCGTCATGCGCTATTCTCTCCTTCGTCATGCCCGGGCTTGACCCGCCTGCGCGGCCGAAGCCGCTTCGGCGCGGCGAAGGCCCGGGCATCCACGTCTTTCCTTCTCGCAGAGAGATGGATGGCCGGGTCAAGCCCGGCCATGACGACAACTAACAGCAGGGCCAACTCACGGGCAGGAAGACCAACTACTGACTCGCCCCCTCGCGCAGCTTGAAGCGCTGGATCTTGCCGGTGGCGGTCTTTGGCAACGCGTCCACCACCTCGATCCAGCGTGGATACTTCCACGGGCCGATCTTCTGCTTGACGTGCTCTTTCAATGCCTCGTGCAGCGTCTCGCGGTCGACGCTCGGGCGCAGCACGACATAGGCTTTCGGCTTCAACAGACCTTCCGGATCGGCCTCCGGCACGACGGCCGCCTCCAGCACGGAGGGATGCGTGATCAGCGCGCTCTCGACCTCGAACGGCGACACCCAGATGCCGGAGACCTTGAACATGTCGTCGGAGCGGCCGCAGAAGGTGTAGCGGCCGTCGGCGTCGCGGACATATTTGTCGCCGGTGCGCGTCCAATAGCCCTCGAAGGTCGAGCGCGTCTTGTGGCGCTGATTCCAATAGCCCTCGCCGGCCGAGGGCGCATGCACCAGCATTTCGCCGACCTCGCCGTCGGGGACGTCTTGTCCCGCCTCGTTGACGAGGCGGACCTGATAGCCCGGCACCGGGCGGCCGGAGGAGCCGTATTTGATGTCGCCGGGCGCATTCGACAGAAAGATGTGCAACAGCTCGGTCGAGCCGACACCGTCGAGAATGTCGACGCCGAAGCGCGCGCGCCACGCATTGCCGACGGATTCCGGCAACGCTTCGCCGGCCGAGGTGCAGATGCGCAAGGCGCTGCCCGCCTTCTCGTGACGCAACGACTCGTCGTGCAGCATCGCCGCGAACAAGGTCGGCACGCCGTAGAAGATGGTCGGGTTGTAGCGGTTCATCAGCTTGAACATCAAAGCCGGCGTCGGGCGCTCGGAATTCAGGATCGTGGTGGCGCCGACCGACAAAGGAAAGGTCAGCGCGTTGCCGAGGCCATAGGCGAAGAACAGCTTTGCCGCGGAGAGGCAGACGTCGCTCTCGCGGATGCCGAGCACCTGCTTGGCGTAGGTCTCGGCGGTCGCGGCGAGATTGCCGTGGAGATGGCGGACGCCCTTGGGCATGCCGGTCGAGCCGGAGGAATACAGCCAGAACGCCGGCTCATCCTCGTGGGTGGCGACGGTGTCGAACTGATCGCTCTCGCGCGCGAACTCTTCGGACAGCAGCTTGTGGCCGAACGCGTTGCTGCCGGAGACCACGACGCAATTGAGGTCCGGCATCCGGCCGACGATGTCTTTCACGACCGGATACAGCGCCTCGGACACGAACAGCACCCGGGCGCGGCAGTCGGCGAGCACATAGGCATATTGCTCCGACGTCAGCAGCGTGTTGAGCGGCACCGGGACGATGCCGGCGCGCATCGCGCCGAGGAAGACGGCGGGGAAATCCACCGTGTCGAGCATGATCATCGCCACGCGTTCCTCGCGGCGAACGCCGAGGCGGCGCAGCACATTGGCGACGCGGCAGGACTGCTGCTGCAGGCCGCGATAGGTCAGCTCGGAGACAGTGTCGGTGTAGGCGAGCTTGTCGCCGCGGCCGGCCTCGACATTGCGGTCAAGCAGCCACGACACCGCATTGTACGACTTCACGGCGTTCCTCCCCCGATTTTTGAATTATAATTCATAGAAGGCCACCAACATCGCTTGCTGTCAATCCTCCCCGGCACTATGTTTCCTGATCACAAGAGTACCTCAGGGATATGACGTCACACAGCGACGCCCCGCGCGACGACGGCCAGTCCGCGGCCGAGACCGACTTCCTCGACCAGCTGGGCCAGCGGGTGCGGCGGATGCGCGGCGTCGCCGGCATGTCGCGCAAGGTGCTGGCCGAGGTCTCCGGCATTTCCGAGCGCTACATCGCCCAGCTCGAAAGCGGCAAAGGCAACGTCTCGATCGTACTGCTGCGCCGCATCGCCAACGCCATCAACGCGCCGCTCGACGACATCATTCCCGGCGGCGAGCCCTCGCCCGACTGGCCGGTCATCCGTGATCTCCTGAAGAAGGCGAGCCCGAGCCAGATCGCGCAGGTCAAGGAGCTGCTCGCCGGCGGCGCCTCGGCGCCGCTGCGGCGGACGTTCTCCGGCATTGCGCTCATTGGCCTGCGCGGCGCGGGCAAGTCGACGCTCGGGCGGATGCTGGCGGAGCGGATCGGCTGGAGTTTTGTCGAGCTCAACAAGGAAATCGAGCGGCAGAACGGCCTGTCGGCTGCCGAGATCATCGCGCTCTACGGCCAGGAAGGCTTCCGCCGCATGGAGCAGACGGCGCTGGTGCAACTGCTGGCCCGCAAGGAGCCGATGGTGCTGGCAACCGGCGGCGGCATCGTCTCCGAGCCTGTCACGTTCGACCTGATCCTGACCTCGTTCTACACAATCTGGCTCAAGGCCGAGCCGGAGGAGCACATGGCCCGCGTGCGCAAGCAGGGCGATTTGCGGCCAATGGCCGACGACCGCTCGGCGATGGCCGAGCTGCGCAACATCCTCGCCAGCCGCGAGCCGCTGTATGCGCGGGCCAATGCGGTGGTGGATACGGCAGGGCTGACGGTCGACGCGGCCGCCGCACGGCTCGGCGAGGCTGTGAAGCCGGTCATCGCCAACGAGGCGCGGATGTTCGCGCGGGGGTGAGGCGCGCCTGCCCGGTTGGACGGGCAGACGCGCGGACGAGTCCGGCCGAGACTACCGCGTTTCGATCTCCCGCAGCTCCGCGTAGGTCAGCGGCGTCAGGCCGGCGCCATCGAAATAGATGAAGCGCAGGCGGCGGCGGCGGGAGATGAAGTTCGACGGCAAGGGATCGTAGCGGAAGCTGCTGCCGCCGAGATGCGGGGTGAGGCTGCCGACATCGGTCAGCGCGTCGATCTCGACGCGCAAGAGCTTCAGGCTCTCGCCCTCGCGCAGGATCTCGAACGGAACGCGCGCGAGCCGCAGGAAGCTGGTCGGATCGGGGGCGGCGATGAAGCCGTCGACGAAGGCGGCCTCGACCTTGTCGAGATCGGGCTCGACCACCGGCGCGGGCTTCGCGCCTTCCGGCTGATGCGGCGTCTGCCACTGCACCGGCGAGCGGCCGCCATGCGGATGGTTGTGGCCGGGGCCGTGCGGCGGATGGTCGTGGTCATGGTGATGATCATGATCGTGGGAATGGCCATGGTCGTGATGATGATGGCCGTGATGGTGATGATGATGGCGCATCGCGGACCTCAATAGCTGACCGGCTTGTTGATGATGTGCTTGTGGCTGCCGAGCTTGCCGTGGGCAACCATCGAGCCCAGCGCCTCGACCACGACGCGCACGCCGATCAGTGCGGTGATGTCCGAGGTGTCGTAGGGCGGCGAGACCTCGACGACTTCGAGCCCGCACAGGCCCTCGGCGGCAACGAGGCCCAAGAGCTTCAGCGCCTCGCGCGGCAGGAAACCGCCGGGCTCCGGCCAGCCGGTGCCGGGCACGAAGCCGCAATCGATGGAGTCGACGTCGAACGAGATGTAGACGGCGTCGGCATCCTTCCAGGCCAGCTCCAGCGCGATCTCGGCGGTCTTCTCCAGGCCGATCTTCTCGATGTCGGCGATCGTCAGCACGTTGGTGTTGCGCTTGCGCGCGACCTCGACGCCCTCGCGCGGCACCTGCCAGCCGCCGATGCCGAGCTGCACCAGATTGGTCGGCGACACGTTCGGCAGGTTGGTCGCCCAGTACCAGGGCGTGGTGTGCATGCGCTCGTCGAGATCCTTTTCCTGGATGTCGATGTGGCGATCGAAATGGATGATGCCGATCTTCTTGTCAGTGCACTGCGCGATGCCGCGCACGCAAGGGAAGCCGATCGAGTGGTCGCCGCCGAGCATGATCGGCAGCGCGCCGGACGAGGCGACATGCGCGACGCCGCGGCTGATCTGGTCGAAGCTCTTTTCCAGATTGGCGGGGATGGTGAAGACGTCGCCGGCATCGCACAGGGTCATCTGCTCGCGGAGGTCGACGCCGAGCTCGTAGTTGTAAGGCGTGTAGAGCGCGGAGATGCGGCGGATGCCCTGCGGCCCGAAGCGCGTGCCGGGACGATAGGTGGTGCCGGAATCGAACGGGATGCCAATCACGGCGGCGTCGTATTTGCCGACGTCGCGGACGTTCTCGACATAGGGCGCCTTCATGAAGGTGTTGATGCCCGCGAAATGCGGCAGCTCGCCGCGCGCGAAGGTCGGGATGTCGCGATCGGTCAGTGTGTCGGCGCCGGGCAGGCCCATGTCGAGCGCCCATTGCCGCTCCTTGCGCCAGCCGTTCGTCGGCAGCTTGCCTTCGGCCTCCAGCGCCTGCCAGCCCTGCGTGGCCATCTTGTCGAAGTCCGGATGGTGACGGCGCAGGCCCTGGCGCTGTGGCTGCAGGCCGGCACGGCGGGTGCGCCGCATGGCGGGGAATGACATGGAGTTCTCCTTCGTTTCTTCTGGGTGTTATTGCGCCGCCTGGACGCTGGCGCGGATGAAGCCGAGCACGGGCACCGCGCTGTCGCGGGTGAGATCGAGGTCATAGGTGATGCGCGCGCCGAAGCGTTCGGGCGCCTGCGGATCCTTGCGCGGTCGGTCGAGCGCGATCAGCCGCGTCGCGAGGCCGAAGGCCTCCTTGATGTCGTGGGTGACCATCACGATGGTCATGTTGTGCTCGCGCCACAGCGGCTTGATCAGCGCATGCATCTGCGCGCGGGTGCCGGGATCGAGCGCGCCGAACGGCTCGTCGAGCAGCAGCACGCGTGGCTGCTTGGCGAGCGCCTGCGCGATCGCGAGCCGCTGCTGCATGCCGCCGGACAGCGCGCTCGGATATTTGTCGGCGTGAGAACCGAGACCGACCGCCTCGATCAGCGCGCGGCTCTTCTCGACCGCGTCCTTGCGCGCCGCACCGAACAGGCGCGCCGTGAGCGGGCTCGCCGCGAGCTCATAGCCGAGCAGCACGTTGCCGAGCACCGTGAGATGCGGGAACACCGAGTAGCGCTGGAACACGATGCCGCGGTCCGGGCCGGGCTCGGCCGGAAATGGCTGGCCGTCGAGCAGCACCGCGCCCTGGCTCGGTTTCTCCTGGCCGAGGATGAGACGCAGGAACGTGCTCTTGCCGGCGCCGGAGGGGCCGACGATCGAGAGAAAGGTGCCGGAGGCGATCTCGAGATTGATGCGCTCGAGCACGACCTGGTTGCCGTACTCGACCCAGACGTTGCGGAAGGACAGCGTGCTCATTAGCGGCTCCCTCGCGCATAGGCCCAGGGAAAGGCGCGCTGACCGAACCACACCAGGGCGTAGTCGAACACGTAGGCAAGCAGCGTGATCCAGACGACGTAGGGCAGGATCACGTCCATAGACAGGTAACGCCGCACCAGGAAGATGCGATAGCCGAGGCCGACGTCGGAGGCGATGGCTTCCGCCGAGATCAGGAACAGGAAGGCCGGGCCGATCATCAGCCTGAGACCCTGGATCAGCCGCGGCATGATCTGCGGCAGCACCACGCGGATCGCGACCTGCCAAGTCGAGGCACCCAACGTCTGCGCCTTGATCAGCTGCTCGCGCGGCATGTTCTGCACTTCCAGCGAGAGATCGCGGACCAGGGTCGGCGTGACGCCGATGATGATCAGGACGACCTTGGACAATTCACCGAGGCCGAACACGATGAAGAGCACGGGCAGCACCGCCATCGGCGGGATCATCGACAGCACCGCGACGAGGGTGCCGAAGCCGGCGCCCGCGATCGGCAGCAGGCCGATGGCGAGACCGAGCGTCAGGCCGATGATCGCGGAGATGCCGAGGCCGAGGGCGAGGCGCTGCAGGCTTGCCGCCGTATCCGCCCACAGCACGTAGTCGCCGGAGCGCCGGTCCGGCTCGGTCGCGAGCCGCTTCGAGGTCGCGACCATCTCCGACACCGGCGGCAGCAGCTTGTCGTCGGGATTGTCTGCGCGACGCTGCGCCGAGCCGATCACATAGATCAGCGCGATCAGCAGGAACGGCAGCAACGCCAGCAACAGCCGGCTGCCCCGGTTCGGAACGACGTTCATGGCACGCGGCATCGCCAAGCTCCCTCAATCGTCTCCACGAGCGCGCTGTTCGTGGTCAATTGTCCGTACAGTCGAGCCCGAAGCGGGCTGCCAGCCTCTCCCCGCGTGCGCGGAGAGGCCGGATTGCATCGCGAGATGCAATCCGGGTGAGGGGGGCTCTCCGCACGGCCGGTGCGCGTGGCTGCTCCTCACCCCAACCCTCTCCCCATGAAGGACGGGGAGAGGGAGCGCACCGACAGCGCCGCGCCGATATTCGTCTCTCTCCATCAGCACTCTGGCGACGATCAACTTGCAGCACCGATCTCAGGTGCACCTCCTCATGGTGAGGAGGCGCGCCAGCGCCGTCTCGAAACCATGAGGCCACGGAACGGGCCTCGCCCTTCGAGACGCCCGCCTAAGGCGGGCTCCTCAGGGTGAGGGGAGAGGCTGATAGGCCGACGGAAGATGATCAGAGCTTCCCGTCGGCCGCCATCTTCATGTAGGTCGGATCGAACCGCAGCTTGACGTTCGTGGTGGAGCCCAGCGCCTTGGCCGGCGTCGAGATGCCGACCGCGTCCTTCGACTTGACGTTCTCGCCGAGCAGGTTGTGGTCGAAGCAGAAGGTGCGGACGTGATCCATGATCTTCGGCAGCTCCGGACCGGTCATGAAGGCGAGCGCGTCTTTCGGCTCGTAGTACATGAACGTGGTCTTGAGCTGAGTCTCGAAGCCCGCGAGATCGGTGCCCGAGAGCTTGGCCATCGCCTCGCGCGCGGCCCTGCCCTTCTCGCTCTGGTCCTTCATCAGCGCGATGGTCTCGTACCAGATGCCCGTCAGCGCCTTGCCGAGCTCCGGATTGTCCTTCAGCGTCTGCGTGTTCACGACGAGGAGATCCTCGATCTCGCCGGGGATCTTGCTGGAGTCGAACACCAAGGTCGCGCCCGGCTCGGCCTTGACTTCGAGCAGTTGCGGATTCCAGGTGACGACCGCGGTCGTATCCGGCGACTTCGCCGCCGCGACGATGTCGGCGTCGGACGTATTGACCGTCTTGATGTTCTTTTCCGAGAGCTTCACGGTCTCCAGCCCGCGCGCCAGCAGATAATGCGACACCGAGAGCTCGACGAGATTGACCTTCTGGCCCTTGATGTCGGCGAGCGTCTTGCCCTTTTTCAGGACGACACCGTCATTGCCGTTGGAGTAGTCGCCCAGGATGATGGCAGAGGTGTCGACGCCGCCGGCGGCCGGGATCGTCAACGCATCCATGTTGGTGACGGTCACGCCGTCGAACTTGCCGGCCGTGTACTGGTTGATCGACTCGACGTAATCGTTGATCTGGGTGACCTTGATCGAAATGCCGTATTTGTCGGCCCATTTCTTGACGATCCCGGACTCCGCCGCATAGGGCCACGGCATCCAGCCGACATAGATCGTCCAGGCGATGTTGAATTCCTTCTTCTTCTCGGCGTAAGCGGGCGACAGCGATGCGGTCGCCAGCGTCGATGCCGCGAGCAGTGCAACAAACAGTTTTCGCGCGTTGAACATGTCCAGTCCCTCATCGGTTTTTTGACCTGCGGACTGGCAAACACAACCTCGAGCCTGCCAAGCGCGGCCACTGAGGTCTCCCGGGTTTTTATCCCGCCGTGCACCAGGGCTCTCCCCTGGCGGCTGCTCTCGGACCAGCGTTCTCGCGTGGAGAACCGGAACCCTAGCAGCCAACTCTAAGCACTGAGATCAGCAATCCGCATGCCAGAGGAAAATGCTTGCGATTCAACGGAACGGACCGCAGCATGTGCTTAAAAAGACGGCATCACGAATTTATCTTGGGCGGTGAGGATCGTTGGCGACGATGGCCATGCACCCGCGGCATGAACCGGTCATCGCGCGCGAACGACCTCATCAAGTCGGCACATCCGGTGCCGTGGTTGGGAGTCTCGTTGTCATGATCAGATTATCCGGGATCGCAGTGGCAGGCCTGCTGGCTGCGGGTCTGATGTCCGGAACGGCCATCGCGCAAAGTGCGCCCGCCGCGGACGCGCCAGCCGCAACTCCCTCCCCCACCCCGAATCCGTCGCCTGCTGCAGCGGCACCCGCGAGCGACAAGCCGGCTGAGACCAAGCCTGCCGAGACGAAGCCGGGTGAAACGAAGCCCGCCGCCGCCGCCGACGCTCCGAAAAAGAAAAAGCGGACCAAGACCACCCGGCAGGAAGTCGAAGACTCCTTGCGCAGCGGCACGGTGCCGTCGCGCTACCGCAGCCGGGTGCCCAAGGAATACCAGAAGTACATCCCGTTCGAACGCTGAGCGCGGGTGCGGTGATCGACGGCACCTAGTGTCCCGAGTCACAAGTTCGCAATCATAGATTCGCAGTAGATTCGCGTCGCTGTGCCAAGAATTGAGGCAAACAGCGACGGAGGCTACAATGGCGGTCCAGCACCTTCCCCCCCTGATATTGAGCGATGACGAGCGCGCCGAACTGACGTCGCTGACGAAGCGGCGGAAGACGGCGCAGGCGCTAGCTTTGAGAGCCCGGATCGTGCTGACCTGCGCGGAAGGCGGTCAGAACACGGACGTGGCGGCGAAGCTAGGCCTGGAGCGGGGCACAGTAGGCAAGTGGCGACGGCGTTTTGTAGAGCAGCGCGTGGCCGGGCTGCATGATGAACCGCGCTCCGGCGCGCCTCGCACGATTGACGACGCCCGCATCGAAGCCGTGATCGTGAGAACGTTGGAGAGTTGCCCCGAGAACGCCACTCACTGGAGCTCCCGGGACATGGCGAAGGCGAGCGGCCTATCCGTATCGACGGTACAACGCATCTGGCGGGCCTTCGGCCTCCAGCCGCACCGGATGGAGACGTTCAAGCTCTCGACCGACCCGAACTTCGTGGCCAAGGTGCGCGATGTCGTAGGCCTCTACGTCTCACCGCCGGAGCACGCCATCGTTCTGTGTGTGGACGAGAAGTCCCAAATCCAGGCGCTAGACCGCAGCCAGCCGATGCTGCCGATGCGTCCCGGCCAAGCAGCCCGAAGAACCCATGACTACAAAAGGCATGGCACCACATCTCTGTTCGCTGCCCTCGATATTGCGACCGGACGGGTGATTGGCAAATGCTACGGGCGCCATCGCGCAGCCGAGTTCCGCAAGTTCCTCGACGAGATCGAAGCGAGAGTGCCGTCTGAGCTCGACGTTCACTTGGTCATGGATAACTACGCCACGCATAAGACGCCATTGATCCAAAGATGGCTCGTAAAACGGCCACGCTGGCACGTCCACCTGACCCCGACCAGTTCGTCGTGGCTCAACCAGGTGGAGCGCTTCTTCTCGCTCCTCACCGATAAGAAGATCAGGCGCGGCGTCTATCGCAGCGTAGCCGCCCTCAGGGCAGACATCGCCTCATTCATCGAACGACACAACGCCGATCCGAAACCGTTCCGATGGACCAAATCCGCCGACGACATCCTCGCTTCCATCGAGCGCTTCTGTCGTTACAATGCCCCGGAAAAACAAGACCCGATGTTGCGAACTTCTGGTTCAGGACACTAGGCCGGCGGCGTCAGCTTCACGATGACGCCGACGATCAGCATGAACGCGAGACACAGCGCCGTCTCGAGATCGGAATGATCGGACCAGAAGCCGCGCAGGGTTGATGCGGCTTTTTGCGTTGCTTGGACTTTTCGGTGGGGCGTACGCATTTGCTCAACCTTCGATAAAAGGCAAGACAAACTACCACTTGAAAGAATAGTCCTCTCCACGCCGCCCCTCAACGGAAATTCGGCTCACGTCAGCAGGACTGACTGATACGACGACCAAGGCCAGTTCGTTGGCCGACCACCTCACCCCGGCGACGGCGCGCCCCCTCTCCCGCTTGCGGGGGAGGGCTGGGGTGGGGGCGCCACGGCGGCAGTCGTTCCGGAGCGGCCCCCACCCGCAGCGCATCTGGCGATGCGCTACGACCTCCCCCGCACGCGGGGGAGGCGCTGACCGAGCTTGCTGGGAGAGCAGAACTCTTAGACGAGCAGGATGCTCTCACCCCGGCGGCAGCGCGCCCCCTCTCCCGCTTGCGGGGGAGGGCTGGGGTGGGGGCGCCACGGCGGCAGTCGTTCCGGAGCAGCCCCACCCGCAGCGCATCTGGCGATGCGCTACGACGTCCCCCGCACGCGGGGGAGGCACAGACCGAGCTTGCCGCGAGACTGAGACTAATCAAATGCCGAGATAGCGGTGCTGCAGCTCCGGCTCCGCCATCAGCTGCTCCGACGTTCCGCTCCACACCGTGCGGCCGCGCTCGATGATGTAGTGGCGGTCGCAGATGCGGGTGAGGTGCTCGACGTTCTTGTCGATCACCAGGATCGACTGCCCGCGTGATTTCAACAGCGACAGGCAGTTCCAGATCTCCTCGCGGATCAGCGGCGCTAAGCCTTCGGTCGCCTCGTCGAGGATGAGCAGCTTTGGATTGGTCATCAGCGCGCGGCCGATCGCGAGCATCTGCTGCTCGCCGCCGGAGAGCTGGTTGCCCATGTTGCTGCCGCGCTCGGCGAGCCGCGGAAACAGTGCGTGGATCTTGTCGAGCGTCCACGGATCAGACGCGCCGAGCCGGTTGGTCGAGGCCGCCACGAGATTCTCTGTCACGGTCAGGTTCGGGAAGATCTGCCGCCCCTCCGGCACCAGGCCGATGCCGAGCTGCGCGATCCGGTAGGACGGCAGCTTGCGCGTCTCATGGCCGCTGAAGCGGATCTGGCCGGCGCGCGCCTGGGTCAGGCCCATGATCGAGCGGATCGTCGTCGTCTTGCCCATGCCGTTGCGGCCCATCAGCGAGACCATCTCGCCGGGACGGATTGCCAACGACAGTCCGAACAGGACCTGGCTCAAGCCGTAGCAGGTCTCGATGCCGTCGACGTCGAGCAGCATGCCGTTGTCTTTCCGATCACCCATTTTCTGATCAACCATGGCCGACCACCACATGCTGATCGCCGAGATAGGCGCGCTTGACCTCCTCGTTCTGCCGGATCTCGTCCGGCTTGCCCGAGGCGATGATGCGGCCATAGACCAGCACGGAGATGCGGTCGGCGAGCGCGAACACCGCCTCCATATCGTGCTCGACCAGCACGATCGAGACCTCGTTGCGCAGCTCGGCCAGCAGCTTCACCATGCGCTGCGATTCCGTGACGCCGAGGCCGGCCATCGGCTCGTCGAGCAGCATGATCTGCGGCTTGGTCGCCAGCGCGACCGCGAGCTCCAGTTCGCGCTGTTCGCCATGGCTGAGCTTCGACACCAGCACGTCGGCGCGATGACCGAGGCCGACGCGCTCCAGCGCGGCGCGCGCGGCGTCGCGCAGTGGCTTCTCCTTGCGCGCATTGGCGAAGAAGCGGAACGAGTGCCTGCCGTCATGCGCCTGCGCTGCGAGCGCGACGTTGTCGGCGGCGGTGAAGTCGGTCAGCAGAGACGTGATCTGGAACGAACGCGCCAGTCCGAGCGCGCTGCGCTTGTAGGCCGGGAAATGCGAGATGTCGCGGCCGCCCAAAAAGATGCGGCCGGCATGCGGCGCGAGATGCCCCGTGAGCTGGCTGATCAAGGTGGTCTTGCCGGCGCCGTTGGGTCCGATGATGGCGTGGATCTCGCCCTGGGAGACGTCGAGGCAGACGTGATCGGTGGCGACGATGCCGCCGAAGCGGCGCACCAGATTGTCGACGCGGAGCAGCGGTTCAGCCACGGTTCAACCTCCCGAGCATGCCCATGATGCCGCCGCGGCCGAACAGCACGATCAGGAGCAGCAGCGGCCCCATGATCAGCGCCCAATATTCGGTGAGCTGCGACAGCACCTCCTCCAGCACCAGGAACACCACGGAGCCGACGACCGGCCCCATCAAGGTACCCATGCCGCCGAGGATCACCATCACCATCAGATCGCCGGAGCGGGTCCAATACATCACGGCCGGGCTGACGAAATCGGTGTTGTTGGCGAGCAGCGCGCCCGACAGCCCGCACAGCATGCCGGCGATGACGAAGCAGGCGAGCTTGTAGCGCTTCGACGGGAAGCCGATCGCCTGCATGCGCTGTTCGTTGGAGCGCAGGCCCTGCAGCACCAGGCCGAAGCGCGAATTGACGATGCGCCAGACCAGCACGACGACGGCGAGCAGGCAGGCCAGGCACAGGTAGTAGAACTGGACGCGGTTGCCGAGATTGATCAGGCCGCCGAAATCGCTGCGCTTGTAGACGGTGAGGCCGTCATCGCCGCCGTAGCGCGCGAGGCCCGAGGCGACGTAATAGGCCATCTGCGCGAAGGCGAGCGTGATCATGATGAAGTAGACGCCGCGGGTGCGTAAGGAGAGCGCGCCGATGACCAGCGCGTAGAGCGCGGACACCGCGATCGCCACGGCAAACTGCGCCCAGCCGGAGCCGATGCCCTCCTGCGCCAGGATGCCGACGGCGTAGCCGCCGATGCCGAGATAGGCGGCATGGCCAAAACTCATCATGCCGCCATAGCCCATCAGCAGGTTCAGGCTGACGGCCGCCAGCGCCAGGATCACGATGCGGGTGAACAGCGTGAGGATGAAGATGTTGCCGGTCAGGTTCGAATAGACCGGCAGCAGCACGAGGCCGGCCACGACGAGCGCGGCCACGATTGTCGAGACGTTGAGCTTGGATGTCATCTGCGGTTGGCCGGGAACAGACCTTCAGGCCGCGCCACCAGCACGATCGCCATCAGGAGATAGATCAGCATCGACGACATCGCCGGCGCCGCCGTGGAGGCTGCCGCCGAGTTCAGCACCTGGCGCAGCAGATTGGGCAGGAAGGCGCGGCCCATCGTGTCGATCAGGCCGATCATGATCGCGGCGATGAAGGCGCCGCGGATCGAGCCGATGCCGCCGATCACGATGACGACGAAGGCGAGGATCAGGATGTTCTCGCCCATGCCGATCTGCACGGTGAGGATCGGCGCCTGCATCAGTCCGGCGAGACCGGCGAGCGCGGCGCCGAGGCCGAACACCAAGGTGTAGAGCAGCTTGATGTTGATGCCGAGCGCGCCGATCATCTCGCGGTTGGAGGCGCCGGCGCGGATCAGCATGCCGATGCGCGTGCGCATGACGCCGAGATAGAGCAGCAGCGCCACCAGGAGTGCCACGACGATGATCGCCAGGCGATAGGCCGGATATTGAATGCCCGGTAGGATCGTCACGGGGAAGGCGAGCCAGGACGGCAGCGACAGCGCAAGGCCCGCGGGACCCCAGATCAGCCGGACAGCCTCGTTGAAGAACAGGATCAGGCCGAAGGTCGCGAGCACGTGGTCAAGATGGTCGCGCCCATAGAGATGGCGCAGTGCCGTGAATTCGAGCACGATGCCGAGCAGAAGCGTGGCACCGAGCGCCATGACGCCGCCGAGCACGAAGCTGCCGGTCCAGGCCACGAAGGTCGCCGCGAAATAGGCGCCCATCATGTACAGCGACCCGTGCGCGAGATTGACGAGGTCCATGATGCCGAACACCAGCGTCAGGCCGGCAGCCAGCAGGAAGAGCAGCAGTCCGAACTGCAGCCCGTTCAGGAATTGTTCGACGACGAGAAGCATGCCCCTCACTTCACGCTCAAAAAGACGGCGGCAGAACCATTGCAGGCGCTGCCGCCATGTCCGTCCCGATCTTAGGCCGGAGATGTTTTAAGCTTCAAGCAAATTCCAGGCCGGTCTCGACCCCGGCCCGAAATTCTTTTGGCTCATTTCATCGGGCACTTCTCGTGGAAGCGGTCCTGGTCGTTCTCGACGATGGTCGCCACAGTCTTCAGGGAGAGCTGGCCGTCGGCGTCCTTGACCACGTCCTGCAGGTAGAAGTTCTGGATCGGAATATGGTTTTTGCCGAACTTGAAGTTGCCGCGCAGCGACTTGAAGTTGGCCTTCTCCATCTCGGCCTTCATCTCGGCCTTCTTGGAGGTGTCGCCCTTGACCGCGACGACAGCGCTGTTGATCAGCTGCGCGGCGTCATAGGCCTGGGCGCCGTAATAGGTCGGGCGCAGACCGGTGTACTTCTTGCGGTAATCCTCGACGAATTTCTTGTTCTGCTCGTTCGGCAGGTCGTTGACCCACTCCTGGGCGCCGGGTACGCCGATCGCGTTGTCCTTCTGCAGCGGCAGCGACAATTCGTCCACGGTGAAGGCCGTGTAGAGCGGCATCTTCTCCTTGAGGCCGGCCTGCGCGTATTGATTGAGGAACTGCACGCCGGCAGCTCCGGGATAGAACACGAAGATCGACTCGGCGCCCGAGGCGCGCGCCTTGGAGAGCTCGGCCGAGAAGTCGAGCTGGCTCGGCCACACCGTATATTCCTCACCGACCACCTGGCCCTTGAAGGTGCTCTTCACGCCCGCCAGCATGTCCTTGCCGGCCGCATAATTCGGTCCGATCAGGAACACCGACTTCACGCCCTTCTGGTTCATGTAGAGGCCCATCGCGGCGGGCGTCTGGTCGTTCTGCCAGGAGGTCGAGAACACGTAGGGCGAGCACAATTCGCCGGCGAGCTGCGACGGGCCGGCATTGGCTGATATCAGGAAGGTCTGGGAATCCACAGCGGTCTTGAGCGAGGCCAAGAGCACGTTCGACCAGATGTAGCCGACGATGAAGTCGACCTTGTCGGACTGCACCAGCTTCTCGGTCTTCTGCTTGCCGACATCCGGCTTCTGCTGGTCGTCCTCGTAGATCACCTCGACCGGCTTGCCGTCCATCTTGCGGCCGAGATGGTCGAGCGCCAGCTCGAACGAGTTGCGCATGTCGTTGCCGATCACGGCGGTGGGGCCGCTGAACGTCGAGACGAAGCCGATCTTGATGGTGTCGCCGGCAAAGGCCGTGCTCGAAAACAGCAGCGCCGCCGCGCCAGCCAGCCAGAAGCTCGTCTTCATGGTCGTCCCTCCCCTGATCACGATCAGTTCTTATCGTTGTTTCACCGGCACGCAGCAGCACGGCGAGTGGCGGCGTTTCGCCGCAGCAGGCCGCCGCGCGGATTTTATTCTGCGCACCGTCGGTCCATGCACCATAATTCCCGCAAACGGGCAAAGGCAAGAACTATAGTGCCTGTTAAGGATACTGCAGCACAGCAGAAACGGGCCGGGTCAATGTGACACGGCCCGCTGCGGTTCTCCTCGTGTCACTCGCAACGAGCGTCACTTCATCAGGGCGCAACCACCCTCGGCCAGCGGGCGAAACGCCTGCTCGGCCGGAATCGTGGAGACCAGGCGATAGTAGTCGTAGGGGTACTTCGACTCCTCGGGCTTCTTCACCTCGAACAGATACATCGGATGCACCACGCGGCCGTCGGCGCGGATGGTGACATCGCCGAACAATTTGTCCTTGCCCTTCACCGTCTTCATCTGCGGCACGACATCCTTGGCGTCGTCGCTGGCGGTCGCTGCGACCGCGTTGAGATAAGCGAGCGTCGAGGCATAGACGCCGGCCTGGTTGCCGCTCGGCATCTTGCCGTTCATGCCCGGGCGCGCCGCGAAGCGCTTGGCGAAGGCGCGGGTGTCGTCGTCCATGTCCCAATAGAAGGCTTCGAGCAGCTGCAGGCCCTGCGCGGCCTTCAGGCCCATGCCGTGGATGTCGTTGATGAACAGCAGGAACGCGACTAGCGACTGGCCGCCCTGCTGGATGCCGAACTCCGCGGCCTGCTTGACGGCGTTGATGGTGTCGCCGCCGGCATTGGCGAGCCCGATCACCTTGGCTTTCGAGCCCTGCGCCTGCAGCAGGAAGGAGGCGAAGTCGGTCGTGCCGAGCGGATGCTTGGCCGAGCCGAGCACCTTGCCGCCGTTCTTTTCAATGTAATTGGTGGCCTCTGCCTCGATGCCCTGTCCCAGCGCGTAGTTGACCGTGATGAAGTACCAGTCCTTGCCGCCGCGGCCCATCATCGCGGCCGCCGTGGTGTTGCCGGTCGCCCAGGCGTCGTTGACCCATTGAATGGTGTTCGGCGAGCAGGCCTTGCCGGTGAGATCGGAGCTCGCCGTCGACGAGGCCAGGAACGTCATGCGGCTGTTGCGCAAGAGCTCGTTGATCGTGAGGCCGACGGCGGAGTTGGGCACGTCGACGATGGCGTCGACCTTGTCGACATCGAGCCATTTGCGCGCGATCGCCGAGCCGACATCGGCCTTGTTCTGGTGGTCGGCATAGACGATCTCGACCTTGATGCCTTTGCCGCCGCCGTTGAAATCCTCCGCCGCCATGCGTGCGGCCTCGACCGAGCCCATGCCGTTGGTGTCCTGGAAGATGCCGGAGATGTCGTTGAGCACGCCGACGCGCACGACATTGTCGGAGATCTCGCCCGCGGTTGCCGTGGCCGAGACGCCGAACGACGCCGCCAGCGCCAGCGCGCAGGTCCTGAGTTGCTTCATGGTGGTCCTCCCCTTGGATTGCTTGTTTTGATTGTTGTCGAAACCGTCAGCTCTGCCGGTCCGGAATGCGCACCACGAGGCCCGCGAGCGCCGGCTGCACCTTGATCTGGCACGACAGCCGGCTGTTCGGCAGCCGCTCGGCGGCGGTGCCGTCGAGCAGGGCGTCCTCGTCGTCGGACACCGGGTCGAGCTTCGCCGTCCAGGCGTCGTCGACATAGACATGGCAGGTGGCGCAGACGGCGTTGCCGCCGCATTCGGCGGTGATGCCGTCGACGCCATGGGTGAGTGCGGCGAGCATCAGGCTATCGCCATCCGCGGCGTCCACGGTCTGGCTGCGGTTGTCGGGATGGATGAAGGTGATGGTGGTCATTGACGTCGCTCAGGCTGGAGTGAAGGTGACCGGCAGGCTCTCCAGCCCGCGGAGCGTGTTGTTGTAGCGGCGCTTCGGCTCGCCGCTTATGGCGATGCTGCCGACCTTGCGCGCGAGCGCGGTCAGCACCGCCTCGCCTTCGAGCCTCGCGACGAGCTGGCCGACGCACATGTGGATGCCCGAGCCAAAGCCGACATGACCGGAGACCTTTCGCGTGATGTCGTAGGCATCCGGGTGCTCCCAGCGGCGGGGATCGCGATTGGCTGCGCCCAAGAACATCAGCACCTTCTCGCCTTCGGGAATGACGACGCCGCCGAGCTCGACATCACGCGTCGTGGTGCGGAAGAAGGTCTGCACCGGGCTCTCGAACCGCACCGCCTCCTCGAACGCGTTGCGCGCCAGCCACGGATCGGCGCGCAGCCGTGCAAACTGATCCGGAAAGCGCGCCAGGCAGGACACCGCCGCGCCGATGCCATAGACGGTGGTGTCGAGCCCGGCCGACAGCAGCGAGCGCACCAGCAAGGGCGCCTCGGCCGGTGTGATCTCGCCGCTGTCGCTGAAGGCATGGATGCAGGCGCCGAAACCGCCGGGCGCGAGATTGTCGCGCTGGCATTGCTCGGTGACATAGGCCTGATGTGGTGCCGAGCGCTCGATCGCCTGCTGGCGCAATTCGTTCGGCGGACCGAACGCGTTGAACACCAGGCTTGCATAGGGAATGAGGTGGTCGCGCCCTTCGGCCTTCAGACCAAGTGCGTCGGGGAACACCGAGAGCGGATAGGCTTCGGCGAGATCGGGGATCGCATCGAACGTGCCGCGCGCCAGGAGTTCGTCGACCTTGGCCTCGGCCGCGGCCAGGAAGCCGTCGCGCAGCCGCTTCATCACCGAAGGCGACAGCACCTTGCTCAGCACCGCGCGGGTCCGCGTATGCGCCGGCGGATCCGCCTCTAGGATCAGGCTGGGCGGCCGCCACGGCTTCTCCTTGGCGAAATCGCTCAATCCAACGCCGCGGCTGGAACAGAAGGTCTGCGGATCGTTGAACACCGCGTAGACTTCGGCATAGCGGGCGACGCCGTAGACGTTCCACTGATCGAGATAGACGACGGGACCGGCCTCGCGCATCTCCTCATGCGCGGGATAGGGATCGTCGAAGAAGCCGTAGGAGAACGGATCGATCGCGAGATGTGGGATATCAGGCGCTACACCGGCGTCCGAGGAAAGACCTGTTGGGTTCATGCTGCTCTCCCGAAGTTTGGCCTTGTCATGCGGCTTTTCGTATCCCTATGAGTGGGAATGCATGGACGCTGGAGATCATGAGCGGGAAACAGAGAAAGCCGCCCGAAGCGCCGCCACGCGAGACTGAGGGTCAAGATCGGGCCCACGGCCTCACGCTCGATCTCGACCGCTATGTGCCGGCCTTCATCACCTTCATCGCTAACAAGCTGTCGAACAGCGCGACTGCGTTCTACCAGCGCAATTTCGGCGTCAACGTCACGGAATGGCGGATCATGTCGCTGCTGGCGATCGAGCCGGGAATTCCGGCCTCGCGCATCTGCAGTGTCATCGGCTTCGACAAGGGCCCGGTCAGCCGCACCCTGGCGCTGATGAAGGGCCGCGGCCTGATCGCGATCCGCGATGATCCGCAGGACGGCCGCAGCCACTCGATCTCGCTGACGGCCAAGGGCCGCGCCACGCACGACAAGGTCATCATCGCCGCACTGGAGCGCGAGCGGCGGCTGCTGGCATGCCTCGACGAGAGCGAGCAGGAAACGTTGATCGCCCTGCTCCGCCGCATCCACGACAATCTCGACGCCGTTACCGGCGCGAGCTGACCCCGGCCGAGATCGATCGCTCCAGGCCTGAGCGCCCTGCCCAGACCGTCCATTCGCGCGCGCGCAAGCGGCCGCGCCTGCTGCGAGCAGGCTGCGCATGGCGTTTCCATCCCTCGTTGGCGGCGCGGCTTTGCGCTGCGCCTCACTCAATCTACGAACACAATCGTTCCACGGATTAGTTGCTTTGGCAACGATAAATTTGCTCCTCGCCCGGCGCGGGTCCCGATGCTTACAATTTTAATGATCCATGCAGCGGCACGGCAATTTCGCCCTGCTATCCAGATTGTATCGGCGAACCCGCAGTCGCGGCGCAGCCTGCGGGAGAGACGGATGCTGGGATTCATCTTCGGATTCAATATGCGCCTCGGGCGGCTGCAGTACTTCCTGGCCTCGCTCGCGCTCGTGGTCGCTTTCATCGTCCTCGGCATCGTTCTCGCCATGGGTCTCGCGGCAGTGACCTCGCAAAAGGCGGGTCTCGCGCTGACCGGACCTCTCATAGTCTGGATCGGCCTGTTCCTAATCGCGAACGCCATGCTGCAGTCGATGCGCTTCCGCGACATCGGCTGGGACCCGGTGTGCGTGATCCCGGCCTGGATCGCCGTCATGGCGCTGGACTACGTCATCGCCGGCCGGTTTCCTGAATATGCCGCGACGTCCGCCCAGCATGGGACGTGGGTCGGCAGCCTGGTCAATCTCGGCCTCAGCGCCGCGCTGCTGTTCTTCCCGAGCGGCGCCGACGATGCATCGTCTTCCGGCGGCAGGTCCGTGAGCACCGCGCCGGCGGCGACGTTCCGAAGCGCCCGCAGCTCCGGTTCGGCCACGGATGCCCGGCTCGCACGCATCACCGGCGGCGACGCCGGCCGGCGCAGCTACTAGGACAGCCAACCCGCATTGCTCATTTTCTGAGCAAAATGCGAGGGGATCGCCGCTCGACCGGCCCAATGGCGGCCGGAGCCGTCACATCAACTCTCTGAATTACAATATTTTTCGCTTCCAACGCCGCATCCCCGGCCATGTACACAATGGCATGTGGCTTGCTACATCAGCAGCATCGGCGAAGCGGAGCGCAGGCAAATGGCAACCCACACATCAGATTCCGGACAGATCCGGAGCGCCGCGTGACCGAGACCGCCGCCGAGATCGTGGCCGCCCATCGGGCCGGCCTGACCACGCCGCAGCAGACGGTCGCCCGGACGTTCGAGCGGATCCGCGCGCACAACGACCCCGCCATTTTCATCAGCCTGCGCGACGAGGCGGATGCGCTCGCCGAGGCCGGGGCGCTTTCGGGGAAGGACGCCGGGGCGCTGCCGCTATATGGCGTGCCGGTTGCGGTGAAGGACAACATCGACGTCGCGGGATTGCCGACAACGGCCGCCTGCCCGGCCTTCGCCTATACGCCGGCGCGGGATTCCACTGCGGTCGCGCGGCTGCGCGCCGCAGGCGCGATCATCATCGGCAAGACCAATCTCGACCAGTTCGCCACCGGCCTCGTCGGCGTGCGCTCGCCCTATGGCATCCCGAAGAATCCCGTTCACGGTGACCTCGTGCCGGGCGGTTCGAGCTCCGGCTCGGCGGTCGCAGTGTCAGCGGGCCTGGTGCCGCTGTCGCTCGGAACGGATACCGCAGGCTCGGGCCGCGTGCCGGCCATGCTCAACAACATCGTCGGGCTGAAGCCGAGCCTCGGCATGATCTCGACGGCGGGCCTCGTGCCGGCGTGCCGGACGCTCGACTGCATCTCGGTGTTCTCGCTCACCGTCGACGATGCCGCGGCGGCATTGTCCGTGATGGCGGCGCCGGATCCACTCGATCCGTTCTCGCGCGACCGGCCGCTCGCGGCCGTGACTGCGTTTCCGCAAGGCGTGAAGCTCGGCATTCCCCGCCCCGGACAACTGATCTTCTTCGGCGACAAGGCCGCGGAAGCGGCCTATGGCGCGGCCGTCGCGCGCTTCGTCAAGCTCGGCGCCGAACTCGTCGAGTTCGACCTTGAGCCGTTCTACGAGACGGCGCGGCTGCTCTATGAAGGCCCGTGGGTGGCCGAGCGCTATCTCGTGATCCGTGACCTGCTCGCCTCCGATCCCGACGCCATCCATCCCGTGACGCGCGAGATCACCATCGGCGGCGCGCGCGGCAGCGCGGCCGACACGTTTGCGGCGCTGTATCGCCTGCAGGCGCTACGCAAGGTCGCCGAGCGCACCTTCGGCGCGATCGATGCGATGGTGCTGCCGACGGCGCCCACCGCCTACACGACAGCGGAGGTCCTCGCCGATCCGATTCTGCTGAACAGCCGCCTCGGCACCTACACCAATTTCGTCAATTTGCTCGATCTCTGCGGCCTCGCCGTGCCGGCCGCGATGCGCGGCGACGGGATTCCATTCGGCGTCACGCTGCTCGCACCCGCCGGACACGATGCGGCGCTGGCGAGCGTCGGCCGCGCGTTTCATGCCGATACGGCGCTGCCGGTCGGAGCCAAGGCCGTGCCGCAGCCGCCGCTGGCCCCGCCGTCACCGTCGCTGCATGGCGACGAGATCGCGATCGTCGTGGTCGGCGCGCATCTCTCCGGAATGGCGCTCAATCACGAACTGACAGGTCTGGGAGGTCGGCTGCTGGAAGCGACGGCGACCGCGCCGGACTACAAGCTCTATGCGCTGTCGACCACGCCGCCCAAGCCCGGAATGCTGCGCGTCGACGAGGGCAAAGGCACCGCGATGGCGGTCGAGCTCTGGGCGCTGTCGGCCGCAAGCTTCGGAAAGTTCATCAACCTCATTCCGCCGCCGCTGTCGATCGGCACGATCCGGCTGCAGGACGGCCGCACCGCCAAGGGATTCCTCGTCGAGCCGGTTGCGCTGGACGGCGCGCGCGACATCTCGGAATTCGGCGGCTGGCGCGCCTACATGGCGCAGAAGGATTGAGGACTTCCGTCGTGACGAGCACGGCGCGGCCGTTGCAGCCAATCGGCTCATCATCGCCGCATTCGATCGCCGGAAGATCAGCGCGCTGTTCATGAATGCGCCCTCTCGCACGCGAGAGGGGCACATTGCCGCCGGGGTGAGAGCATCCTGCTCGTCCAAAAGTCCTACGCGCGCGGCAAGCTCGATCGGTGCCTCCCCCGCGTGCGGGGGAGGTCGCATCGCATCGTCAGATGCGATGCGGGTGGGGGCCGCTCCGGAAAGACTGCTGCTGTGGCGCCCCCACCCCATCCCTCCCCCGCACGCGGGAGAGGGGGCGCACCACCGCCGGGGGGAGAGCATCCTGCTTGTCCAGGAGTCCTACTCTCCGCGGTTCCTAGCGAAGACGATCGGCGGCCTACACCGACACCGCGTAGATCTCGTACTCGCCGCGCACCAGCTCGATATGGGCTTTCATGGCGCTCGCGGCGCCCGCCTTGTCGCCGCGCAGGATGGCGACGACGACGCGGTCGTGCTCGGCATGCGACTTGGCGAGACGGCCGAGATTGCGGAACTGGGCGCGGCGGAACGGCTGTACGCGCACGCGCGTCGCCAGCGTGATCTCGGCGATGTAGGCGTTGTGCGCGCCGGCATAGATCGCGTTGTGGAAGCGCTCATTGACCTCGTGGAAGCGCTCGGGGTTGCCGGCGTGGCTGAGATTGCGCAGCTCCTCGTGGATCGCTTCCAGCCGCTGCCGCTCGACCGGGGTCATGCGCTGCGCGGCGAGGCCCGCACACATGGCTTCCAGCTCGGCCATCGCCTCGAACATGCCGGTCAGACGGTCGACCGAGGGACGCGCCACGACGGCGCCGCGATGCGCGCGCGCCTCGATCAGGCCGGACGCCGCCAGCTGGCGCAGCGCCTCGCGCACCGGCGTGCGCGAGACGTTGAAACGCTTGGCGATCTCGGTCTCGTCGAGCGGCGCGCCCGGCGCCAGCATGCCGCGCACGATGTCGTCGGCGAGTTGCAGACGCAGCTCCTCGGCGCGCGTGATCTTCGCGACCGCCGGCGGCGCCCGCTCGCTGCGCTGCACGTCGGCTTCACGGATGACCCGCGCACGCGTCCGCGGCGGAAGATCGTCCAGGCTCATGCCTCAGGCGCCTTTTGCTTCGTCGATGATGCTGACATGGGCGGCCACGATTCTCCAGCCCTCGGGAAACCGGATCCAGGTCTGCATCTGGCGCCCGACCTTGCCAGGCACCGTGTCGCGATAGAACAGCGTCGAGGCGACCGCGGTGTCGCGGCCATAGGTAGTGATCACGGTGCGCGCCGTGCGGCGCATCAATCCGGCCGGCGAGCGCGCGGCGCGAAACGCGGAGATCTCGCCATAGCCATAGAGGTTCTCGCCGATGCCGTAGCGCAAGGTGCGCGCGTCCTGCTTGAAGAGCTCGTCGAGCACGGCAACGTCGTTGCTGACCAGCGCCTGTTCGTAACGCTGGAACTGCGCTGTGACCTCCGCAACGACATCAGGCAGATCGACTTCCATTCTCCAGAACTCCTCTCGGGGCCGGCGCAGCGGCGACGCCCAGCTGTTGCAAGGCGTGGGCCACACGCAATGCGACGTGCTCGCACCAGGGGGCGGCGATGATCTGCACACCGATGGGCATCGGCGCCAGCGGAATGGGAATGGCGACGACGGGAAGTCCGATGAACGAGATCGGCTGGGTGTGGATGCCGATATTGGCGCGCACGGGCAGCTCCACGCCATCCAGCACGAAGGTCGCCTGCCCGAGCTTCGGCGCAATGCACGGCGTCGCCGGCGCGATCAGCACGTCGACCGACTTGAACAGCTCCAGCACCTTGGCGCGATACCAGCGGCGGAATTTCTGCGCGCGGTCGACCATCGGCGCCGGAATCATCGCGCCCGCGATCAGGCGATCGCGCACCGCCGGATCGAAATCCTGCGGCTGCTTACGCAGGCGGTCGAGATGCAGCGAGGCGCCTTCGGTCGTGCTGATGACATAGGCCGCGGCGCGCGCGCGCGCGGCTTCGGGCACATCGACCACCTGCGTCACCTTCAGCGCGGTCGCAACCCGGCTGACGGCCTCGGCGGCTTCGGGAAACAGGTTCTTCTGGAAGTGACCGCCGGCAATGGCAATTCGCAGCCCGTCGAGTCCTTGCGACAACAGGTTCGACACAGGTTCCGGAGCGCGCGTCGTGCATGCCGCATCCTCGGCATCGGGACCCTGCATCACGTCATAGGCAAGCGCGAGATCCTCGACCGAGCGCGCGAACGGGCCGAGATGATCGAGGCTCATCACGAACGGGAACGAGCGCGCACGCGACAGCCGGCCATAGGTCGGCTTCAGGCCGAAGATGCCGCAAAACGACGAGGGCACGCGGATCGAGCCGTTGGTGTCGGAGCCGAGCGCGATCGGCACCAGGCCGCCGCCGACGGCGCTGCCCGAACCGCCCGACGAGCCGCCGCTCATCCGCGAGGGATCATGCGGATTGCGCGACGGACCGTCGTGCACATTCTCGCCGGTGAAGTCGTAGGCGTATTCGCCCATGTTGAGCGCGCCGACCAGCACGGCGCCGGCGGCCTCCATGCGCGCGATCAGCGTCGCGTCGCGGGTGGCCGGCGCACGATCGCGATTGATCTTGGAGCCGGCCCGCGTCGGCAGGCCCGCGACGTCGAACAAGTTCTTCACCGCGAAGGGCACGCCGGCGAGCGGGCCGACCGGCTTGCCGGCAGCAATGTCGGCATCGACCGCGCGCGCCTTCGCACGCGCCCGCTCGGCGGTCACGTCGGTGAAGGAATTGAGCACGCCGTCGCGAGCCGCGATCCGCGCCAAGGCGGCGTCGGTGGCCTCGACGGCGGTGAGCTTGCGGGTGGCGACCGCGGCGGCGATGGCGCCCGCGGTCATGTCGGCGGAATCAAGCGGTGAAGACACTGGCGGGCTCGGCTTCGTCAGTGAGGGAGAATTCGTCGACCAGCTTGGCCATCTTCAGCGAGACCGCGAGATTGGCGCGGATGGCAGGACGCCAGGCATCCTCGATCGGCAGGCCGAGCGCGCGCCCGACGGCGTCGATGTAGTCATCCCAGTCCCGATCCGATGGCTCGGCCATGCAGCTCTCCCCCTCAATGCGCCGGCAACGGCGGATGCGGAATCGCGGTCAGCAATTCGCGCGTATAGGCGTCCTGCGGATCACCTAGCACACGTTCGGACGTGCCTTCCTCGACGATTCGCCCCGACCGCATCACGATCACACGATCGCACAACAGCCGCACCACGTTCAAATCATGGGAGACGAACAGATAGCTCATGCCTAGCTTCTGCTTCAGGTCCTGCAACAGGTTCAGCACGACGGCCTGCACGGAAACATCCAGCGCCGCGGTCGGCTCGTCGAGGATGACGAGCTTCGGGTGCAGCGCGATCGCGCGGGCGATGCCGACGCGGGCCTTCTGGCCGCCCGACAATTGGTGCGGAAAACGGTCGAGCAGGTTCAGCGGCAGCCCGACCATGGTCGCGAGCTCCTCACAGCGCGCACGCAGCGCGTTGCGCCCTTTGATGTCGCCGAGCTGCAAAATCGGATCGGCGATGGCACGCGCCGCGGTGAAGCGCGGATTGAGGCTGTCGGTCGGATCCTGGAACACCATCTGGATGCGGCTGCGCTGCGGCAGCCGCGCGAAGGCCTGCGGCAGGATGTTGCCGATCTCCTCGCCGTCAAAGCTGATGCGGCCCGAGGTCTGGTCGAGCAGCCGCATCACCATCATCGACGTCGTCGACTTGCCGCAGCCGGACTCGCCGACTAGGCCGACGCTCTCGCCGTGCCCGACGGTGAAGCTGATGCCGTCGACGGCGCGGAACACCTCCGGCTCGATGGCCGGCTTGCGGCCGAACAGTTTTGATAAGGTCGCGGACGCGCCTTGGCGGGGATATTCTTTGACCAACTTGTCGACCAGGAGGAGCGGCTTGCTGCTACCCGTACGCTGCTCGCCTTCTCTGCTCCGCTCGCCCTCCCCACTCCGCTCGTCACCCCCGGGCTTGACCCGGGGGTCCATCGTCTTGCGCGACTCTTGCGAAGAAGGATGGATGGCCGGGTCAAGCCCGGCCATGACGGATGGTGTGTGCGGCGCGGTTGGCGCCTCCTCCTCCGGCAGCAACTCGCGCAGAGACACCCCGAGCCGCGGCGTGGCTCGCATCAGCTTGCGGGTGTAGGGATGCTGCGGGTTGGCGAAGATGTCGGTGGCCTTGGCGGTCTCGACCACGCGGCCCTTCTCCATCACGACGACGCGGTCGCAATAGGCCGCGGCGAGACCGAGATCATGCGTGATCAGGATCGTCGACATGCCCCGGCTCTTGGTCAGCTCGACGACGAGGTCCATCACCGCCTTCTGCGTGGTGACGTCGAGGCCCGTCGTCGGCTCGTCGGCGATCAGGAGCTGCGGATTGCACGCCAGCGCCAGCGCGATGACGACGCGCTGGCACATGCCGCCGGACAGTTCGAACGGATAGGCGTGGTAGCGCTCGCGCGGGCGGGCGATTTTGACCTGCTCGAGTGCGGCGATCGCCTTCTCGGCGCGGTCGCTGGCCGCGGCCTGGGCGTGCTGCTTCAGCACGTCCTCGATCTGCTGGCCCACTTTGCGGATCGGGTTGAGCGCCGCGCGCGGGTTCTGGAAGATCATCGAGATCTCGCGTCCGCGCAGGTCGCGCATCTCGGTCTCGGCGGCCGCCTTGACGTCGACGCCGGAGAACATCACCGAGCCCTCGGCGATGCGGCCGGCGCGGTCGAGGATGCGCATGACGGCATAGGAGGTCACGGACTTGCCGGAGCCGGACTCGCCGACAATGGCCAGCGTCTCGCCCTTGGCGACGGAGATGTCGACATGCTGCACCGCCTTGACGATGCCGCGGCGGGTGGAGAATTCGACCGTGAGATCGCGAACGTCGAGCAGCGGCTGGGCGGTCATGTTGCTCTCCAGAATCTCAGACCGTCATGCGCGGACTTGATCCGCGCATCCATCCAAACCAACAATTTCGTCGTCAGTTGATGGATTGCCGGGTCAAGCCCGGCAATGACGGAGTTTTGGTGTGGCGCGCCCATCGCCTCACGTCCTGCGCTGGGGATCGACGATGTCGCGCAGGCCGTCGCCGAGCAGGTTGAAGCAGAACACGGCGATCATCAGCGCGAGGCCGGGAAACAGCGCGATCCACCATTCGCCTGAGACCATGAAGGAGGCGCCCTCGGCGACCATGATCCCCCACTCCGCCGTCGGCGGCCGGACGCCGAGGCCGATGAAGGACAGGCCGGCGGCGTTGAGGATGGCGTAGCCCATGGTCAGCGACATCTGCACGATCATGATCGGCATGATGTTGGGCAGGATATGACCGAGCAGGATGCGCAATTCGCTGTTGCCGGACAGCCGCGCGGCCTGCACGAAGCCGGCGTTGCGGCGGACATTGGCTTCCGCGCGCGCGACGCGGGCATAGAGCGGGAAGTTCACGATCGCGGTGGCGATGATGATGTTCTGCACCGTGTTGCCGAGCGCGGCGACGATGCCCATGGCCAGCACGAACAGCGGGAACGCCATGATCGTATCAGCGATGCGGCCGACGATGCGGTCGGTCCAGCCGCCGAAGAAGCCGGCGGCGACGCCGGCCAGACCGCCCATGAAGAACACCAGCGCGACCGAGGCGACCGCGATGAAGGTGTCGAGCCGGGTCGCGACCACGACACGGCTGAAGATGTCGCGGCCGAGCTGATCGGTGCCGAACCAATGCGCCGCCGATGGCGGCTTCAGCGCTGACGCGGTGTCGCTGGCGAGCGGATCATACGGCACGATCCACGGGCCGAAGATCGCCGCGAACAGGATGATGACCAGCAGCCCGAAGGCAAAGCCCGTCACCTTGTTCTCGGCGAGCACATAGCGCGCATGCCCGATCAGGGCCATGAGGCCGGACGTGCTGTTGGCGGCGGCAGGTTCGAGGGTCGGCGCGACAGTGCTCATCCTTCCAGCCTCACACGGGGATCGATGACGCCATAGAGAATGTCGATGACGAGGTTGAGGATCACGTACATGACCGCCATCGTCAGCACGAAGCCCTGCACCGGCGCGAAGTCGGAGGCGATCAGCGCCTCGACCGCGTAGGAGCCGATGCCCGGCCAGGCGAACACCTTCTCGACCAGCACATTGGCACCGAGCAGGAAGGAGAACACCATCGACAGCGTGGTGATCACCGGCAGCATCGCGTTGCGGAACGCGTAGGTCACCGTGACCGTCGACGGCGACAGGCCCGAGGCGCGCGCGGTGCGCACGAACTCCGACGACAGAATCGCCAGCATCGAGGCGCGCGTCATGCGCGCGATCGGCGCCAGCGAAAAGATCGCGAGCGTCGCGGCAGGCAGGATCAGCTGGCTCAGCGCCGAGCGGAACGCCTCGCCGTCGCGGGCGATCAGCGTGTCGATCAGATAGAAGCCGGTCACATTGTTCGGCGCGCTGTAGAACACGTCGAGCCGGCCGAGCGGCGCCGGCGACCAGCCGAGCCGGAAATAGAACACGTAGACCAGCACGAGGCCGGTGAAGAACACCGGCAGCGACACGCCGGCCGTGGTGACGACGCGGCAGGTGTGATCGATCCACGATCCCGGCCGGGTCGCAGCGAGCACGCCGAGCGGCAGCGCGATCGCGACCGATACCAGCAGACCGAGCAGCGTCAGCTCCGCCGAGGCCGGCAGGCGATTACGGATCTCGGTGGCGACCGGCTGGCCCGTCGTCAGCGAGCTGCCGAGATCGCCATGGGCGAGATCGACGGTGTAGCGGAAGAATTGCTCGACCAGCGGCTTGTCGAAGCCGAGCTTCTTGCGGATCTGCTCGACCGCTTCCTTGGTCGCGGCGGGACCGGCGAAGTAGGCGGCGGGATCGCCCGGCAGTGCTCGGGTCAGCAGGAAGGTGACGATCACGACGCCGATCAGCGAGGGGATGGCGAAGGCGAGGCGCTTGGCGATCAGGCTCAGCATGGGCACTGCCTCGCCGGAACGAGGCACGATTTGGCAGCACGGCCCGGTGCGCTCCCTCCCCCCTTGTGGGGGAGGGCTGGGGAGGGGGGTAAGCCGCAACGGCGGTGGCTGTGGCTACCCCCCTCCCCGCCCCTCCCCCACAAGGGGGGAGGGAGGGAAAGAGCGCGGCTCACCTCACTTGCCCTGATCACGACGCTCATCCCTTCACCAGCGCGCGATAGTCGAGGCGGCGGTGGAACCAGTACTGATAGCCGGAGATGTTCTTCTGCATCGCGACGTTGACGAACGGCTGGTACAGCGGGATGCGCGGGACCTCGGCGAAAGCGAGATCGACGAAGCCCTTCACATCGGCGTCGTACTTGGCCTTGTCGCCGATCGCGGCGGCGTCGCGGGCGCCGTCGATGAACTTGTCCATCACCGGCGACTTGTAGCTCATCGTGTTGAACACGGAATTGTTGCCGTGATAGCACCAGTAGAAGAAATACTCGGGATAATCGAGCCAGCCTGAGAACACGTTGGTGTAGAGCGGCATTTCCTTCTTGTTCAGCTCGGTGCGCCAGTTGGCGCCGGGCACCTTGTTGATCGTGGTCTTGATGCCGAGCTGGGCGAGGCTCTCCTGCACCAGCACGCACAAGGGCTCGTTCACTTGCGCGAAGTTGAGGTCGAACGAGATCGTGGTCTCGAAGCCATTGGGATAACCGGCTTCCGCGAGCAAGGCCTTCGCCTTGTCCATGTCGGTGAAGTACTTGGTCGGCTGCGGCCAGGCGACGTCGGTCGCCTTGTCGGCCGGCGCACCGAACATCGGATTGGCGAGGCCGAACAGCACCGCGTCCATGATCTTCTGGTAAGGCATGGCATAGGCCATCGCCTGCCGCACCTTCGGATTGTCGAACGGCGGCTTGGTGACGTTCATACCGATATACTGGATGCCGTTGGAGAACGGCAGCGACACGACGCTGAGCTTGCCGTTCGTCTTCATCTCCTGGAAGTCCTTGAACGGCAGCTCATAGGAGATGTCGGCGTCGCCGCGCTCGAGCAGCGCCCGGCGGTTGCCGGCCTGCGGCACCATCCGCCAGATCACGCGCTTGATCTTGGGCAGCGGGCCACACACCCAGTCGTCATTGCGCTCCATGATGACTTCGGTGCCGGCGGTCCACTTCGTCACCTTGTAGGCGCCGGAGCCAGCTGTCTGCTGCTTGGTGTATTCGAGACCCCACGGATCCTTTTCCGTGGCGTTCTTCTTCACCAGCTCGGAATTGACCACGCAGGGCACGATGACCGCGAGATCGGGGATCGTCAGCCGGTCCTTCTTCAGGAAGTCGACGCGCACGGTATGGTCGTCGACGATGACGAACTGCTCCGGCTTGGTCAGCGAGCCCGCACTCATCTGGAAGGTCGGGAAGCCGCCGACGCTGACGGCACGGTCGAGCGACCATTTCACGTCCTTGGCCGTGACCGGGGTGCCGTCGTGAAATTTCGCGTTCTTGCGCAGCTTGAAGGTGGCGGACATGTCACCGATGGTCATGTCCTCGGCGAGCTCGGGCTTGAACTTGTCGCGGTCGTAATAGGGCACGCCGCCCGGGCCGCTCTTCATCTCGTGGCTGATGAGGCGGTCGTAGCAATTCCACGACACCTCGTAGCCCGGCACGTTGGTGCCGACGCCGTGGATGTCGAGATTGTTGGGGCCGCCCTCGGACACGATGAGCAGCGTCTCGGACCGCGCATCGGCCCTGGCGGAGGAGATCACCGCCGGCGCCATCGGCAGCGCGGCACCTGCGGCCAGACCGGACACGGATTTCAGAAAATCACGACGCTTCATCAAATGCTCCCGAGAACAACGACCGGCGGGAACATTGATCGCAAGCTTCGTGCCAAGCCCAGGAAACGACTAAGCCGTTGAATTCGCTATAGGCGAGCACATGAACGGCAACTTGGGCAGAACCTCATTGCATACAGAAGGACGAAATTGCACAAATTGTAGCCTACGCAACCATCATGCGACCGATTTACGCAGCGCTCCCCTCAGGATCCATCCGGCCAGATCAACGCCTGCAGCTGATCGAAGCTGCTGACCTTGGCAGGCCAATCCGGAATGGCGATGTGCCGAACGGGATCGCTGGCCCGGTGCAGCATCATGAGCACGAGCAGCCGTCGCTTGAGCCGCGAGTCAATCGCGGACGGCGCGAGACCATAGCCCTCGAACAGCGCCCGCACGCGGCCCGCATGACCCGCAGCCATGAACGCGCTGGGCCCGAGCAGATCGTACTCCCCGGGACCGGTCATGACGTCGCCGAAGTCGAACAGGCCGCTGACGCGCCAGCCATCGCCATCGCGCGCGACGAGGAAGTTCTCCGGAATGTATTCGCCGGTGAGAATGACCGGCGGCGTATCAGTGCGAAGCCATGCCGCCACGTCGCGCAGGAGATCGTCGAGTTCGGCAAGAAGCCGCTCGGGCAAGCCGAGCCGCGTATGACGCGCATGGCATCCGGCAATTTGCGCATGCAGGAAATCCGGCCAGCGCGGCTCGAGCACGAGCAGGTCGCCGGCCGGGACGCGCTGGACGGCGGCAATCAACTGGCCGAGCTGCCGCAGCAGATGCTGCTTGCCGTCTTCCGGCAGTTCCGGCCACACCTGCGCGGCTGGAATACCCTGGAGCCGTGTCATGATCAGGTAGGACCAGCCGTCACGCTCCCCGGCGTGTTGGAGGCCCGGCGTATCGACGGCCCCGACGCGCCCGCCGAGCAGACGCAGCGTGGCCTGCTCCGACAGAAACTGTCCGTGCAGGATGGCGGGAAAGATCTTCAGGATCGCATCGTCGCCAAGCGCAGCGACCAAATTGGTGCCGGAGGCGAAGGGCGCCAGCGGCGCTTCGCCATAGCCATGGCCGCGGACGATGTCGCGCGCCACGGGCAGCCAGCGCGCTGTGTCGGCCCGCAGCCGCCGGAGCTCGGCGCTATCCGCAACCGGCGGCAGCGTCGGCGTCAACGGTCCGGGCTCGCACGCTCGAACTGGCGCAGCAGCTTGTTGCCGCGCTCGACGGCGGAATCCAGCGCCGCCTGTGCCGGCTTGCGGCCGCTGAACGCCTGCTCCATTTCGTCCTCGATCGCATCGCGGATCAGCACGAAGGAGCCGAGCCGCAAGCCGCGCGAATTCTCCGTCGGCGGATGCAGCGTCACCTGCTCGATCGAGATCGCCGCACCCGGATTGCGGTCGTAGAACCCTTGCGCACGGGTGAGATCGAAGGCGGCCCGGGTGATCGGCAGATAGCCGGTGTTCTGGTGCCAGGCCGCCTGGATGTCCGGCCGCGACAGATAGGCAAAGAACTTGGCGACACCCTTGTATTCGGCCCTGGGACGGTCGCGCAGCACCCACAGCGTCGCGCCGCCGATGATCGAGTTCTGCGGCGCCCCGGCAATGTCGGGCCAATACGGCAGCATGCCATAGCCGACCTCGAATTTCGAATTCGCCTTGATGTCGGCGCGCGTCGCCGACGAGCCGATGAAAATGCCGCACTCGCCCTTCTGGAAGCGCGGCTCTGCCGCCTGCCCGCGGCCTCCGTAGTCGAAGACCTTGCTCTTCTGCCATTCCGCCAGTTGGCCGACGTGCCGCGCGACCTGCGGATTGTTGAAGCTCAGCACGGCATCCAGTCCGCCGAAGCCGTTGGCGCGGCTGGCGACCGGCAGGTTGTGGAAGGCGGAAAAGTTCTCGATGTTGATCCAGGACGGCCAGGAGGTCGTGAAGCCGCAGGCCATGCCATGGTCGCGCAGCCGCTTGGCCGCCTGGCCGAGCTCCGGCCATGTCTTCGGAGGCGCAGACGGATCGAGCCCGGCGGCGCGAAACTGGTCCTTGTTGTAGTACAGGATCGGCGTCGACGCGTTGAACGGAAATGACAGCATGTTGCCGTCGGCATCCGCATAATAGCCGGCGACGGCAGGCAGATAGGCGGCCGGCGAAAAGCCCTCCTGCTCGTCGCGCATCAACTCGTACACGGGATAGATCGCGCCCTTGGCCGCGGTCATCGTCGCGGTCGCGATCTCATTGACCTGCACGATCGCCGGCTGGCTGCGCGAGCGAAACGCGAAGATCGCGGCCGTGACGGTTTCGGTGTAGCTCCCCTTGTAGGTCGGCACGATGCGATAGTCGGCCTGCGACGCGTTGAACTCGGCGGCCAGCCGGTCGACCTGCCTGCCGAGCTCGCCCGACATCGCATGCCACCACGCAATCTCGGTCGCGGCGTGAACCTCGGCGGCAGAGCCGACGGCGCAGAGAAGCAATCCGATCGAAAGACAACGGGACAGAAACCTCACCGGATTGATCTCCAACTCGTTTGATGAATGCGCGCGTGACTGAAATCGCAATCGGAACCAATATGGCCAACCAACAACCCTTGGCTGCAACAACTTTTGAGTAACCCATTGAACGGGTATCGCTTTGGCGTCAGAATGGCCTTATAGCACCTGCTCGGGACCCCCGTTGAACCTTTTCGTTTCCAGGCCGACCTCATCATCAAGGGGAAAGTGTTGCCTGTGTACTGCGCCCGTCTTTCGTCGATCTCGAGAGTGGACGCCGCGCCGGTGTTCGCGCGGCCTTTGGCAGGCGCGCGCCGCCGCCCGTCGCCGCAATTGGCTGCGGCGCAGCATTCGAGCCGGTCGACGCGCGGAAGCTGGCGTGCGGCCGGGTTCCGCTCGCGCGGCCTGAGGTAGCGATGGTGGCGCGGTCCGAGCAACCGGGATCCGTCAAGCGGCCATTGAGCCTGGCGGTGCTGGGCCGGGCGCGGATCGTTCGCGTGCTGCGGGCCGTTCCGATCCGCTGGCGCATCCTGTCGATCGCCGCCCTCAACTCGGCGGTCGTGATCGTGCTGGCGGCGCTGATCTGGAACGGTGCCACCGTGCTGGGCACCGCCTGGGACGATGTCCGCCAGGTCCGCGAATCCGACAAGGTGCTGGCGCTGCTGGAAAGCGAAACCAGCCGGCTGCAGAACCTGATCCACCGCTACATCAATCAGCCGAGCCCGGAGCTGTTTGCCGAGATCCTGCTGCTGCGCGAGGCCGTGCTCGGCACGCTCACCACGCGCGCCTCGACCGATCCGATGCTGTCGGGCTCGGTGGAGGAGTTGGAGCGGGTCACGGTGCGCTTTCTCGATGGCTTCGGCGAACTGCGCGCACTGCAGGCGACGATCTCCAAGACCTATGAGGAGGAAGTGCTCGGCCCCGCCCGCGACATTGCCGGGCTCTATTCGGTGATCGAGGGCGCGACCGGCCATCGCGACGCCGAGATCTGGCCGTCGCTCGGCAAGTCTCGCGAGGCCTTCACGGCCATGCTGGTGGCCGCAAACTCCTATTATCTGTCGCTCGCGCCCGCCTCCGCCGACGATGCCCGCCGCAACACGGAAACCATCGAGAAGACCATTCCGGTGATGTCCAGCCTGGCCGACAACGATCTGCAGCGGCTCGCGCTGCAGCGGCTGTCGGCCCGGACCGCGGCGTTGCGCGCCGGCTTTTCCAAGCTCACCGACCAACTGACGAACCGCACCGAGCTCCTGCGCAACACCATCGATGCGAGCCAGGCCGAGACCATCGGCGCGATCGATGACCTCTCGGTGAAGATGCGCCAGCACGAGCAGAAGGCGCAGGCGACCTTCGACAAGACGCTGAAGGACATTTCGCGCCGCGTGCTGTCGATCGCGGTGATCTTCCTCGGCATCATCCTGTCCGCGGGCGTGCTGATCGCCCTGTCGATCCGCCTGCCGCTGCAGCAGATCATGGCCTCGATGCGCGCGATCATGCTCGGCGATTACGACCGCAAGGTCCAGGGCACCGAAGCGCGCGACGAGGTCGGCGCGATGGCCCGCGCGGTGGAAACCTTCCGCGAGAACGCGATCGCCAAGCGCAAGACCGAGGACGAGTTGCGCACCGCCAAGGAGAAGGCCGAAAGCGCCCTGCTCGAGCTGAATGCCGCGCAGCGGAATCTGATCGATGCCGAACGGCTCGCCGCGCTCGGCGGCCTGGTCGCTGGCGTGGCCCATGAGGTCAACAACCCGATCGGCATCAGCCTGACTGTGGCCTCGAGCTTTGCGCGCCGGGTCGAGATGTTCGAGGCGGCGCTGCGCTCGCCGGAAGGCGGCCTGCGCCGGTCGCAGCTGGAGGAATTCGTGCGCTCCTCGCGCGACGCTTCGGTGCAACTGGTCGCCAATCTGCAGCGCGCCGGCGAACTGATCCAGTCGTTCAAGCAGGTCGCGGTCGACCGTTCCCATGCGGAGCGGCGGACGTTCCTGCTCGGCGAGGCCACCGATCAGATCATCACCAGCCTCAAGCCGGTGCTCAAGCGCGCCCCGATCACGCTCGAGGTCGATGTCCCCGAGGGCCTCTTCATCGACGGCTATCCCGGCTTCTATGGCCAGATCCTGACCAACCTCTTCCTCAATGCCGTCAACCACGCCTTCGCCGACGGCCGCTCGGGAACGATCTCGATCACGGCGCGGCCGCGCGGGACGGATGACATCGAGATCATTTTCGCCGATAACGGCGCCGGCATGACCCCCGACGTGCAGCGGCAGGCGTTCGACCCGTTCTTCACGACCCGCCGCAACGAAGGGGGCACCGGCCTGGGGCTGCATATCGTCTACAACCTCGTGACGCAGCAGCTCGGCGGCCGCATGATGCTGGAATCCCGCGAGGGACAAGGCACCACATTTCGGATTATCATGCCGCGGGTCGCCAAGGGCGGCGCCGAGACGGCAATGGGTGACGGAACGACGCAATGGCCGAACAGGACGATGTCCTCCAGCTGATCGAGGATGCCGGTTTCGACGAGGACGACCGTTCGGCCCGGAAGTGGAAAATTGCCGTCATCGACGACGACCATGCCGTGCACGAGGGCACGCGGTTTGCGCTGTCGGACTACAGCCTGAACGGCCAGGGCCTCGAGATCCTCTCCGCCTATTCGGCCGCCGAGGGGCGCGCCCTGATGCGGGAGCACAGCGACATCGCCGCGGTGCTGCTCGACGTCATCATGGAGACCGACGTCGCCGGCCTCGAGCTCGTCGAATACATCCGCAACGAAATCAAGAACGAGACCGTCCGCATCATCCTGCGCACGGGACAGCCCGGCCAGGCGCCGGAGCGACGCGTCATCGTCCAATACGACATCAACGACTACAAGGCCAAGACCGAGCTGACGGCCGACAAGCTGTTCACCTCGCTGACCGCGGCGCTGCGCAGCTACCAGCAGCTCGAGCGCATGGTGCAGACAAGGCGCGGCCTCGAGATCATCATCGACGCCGCCTCGACACTCTACGACTTCAAATCGATGCAGCGGCTGGCCGAGGGCGTGCTCACGCAGATCGCCTCCCTGCTCAACGTCGACTGCGCCGGAATCCTCGTGCTGCGCGACGACGGCAGCCAGACCGAGGATTTCTCGGTGCTGGCCGGCTCCGGCTGCTACAGCCGCTTCTCCGGCGCCGTCACCTCGCGCTCGCTCGACCCCGATCTTCGCGACATGGTCGAGGCCGCGTTCCGGCAGCGCAGCAACGAGTTCGCCGATCACCGCACCGTGCTCTATGTCCGCACCGGCTCGGGGCGCGAGGTGGTGGTGCTGCTGCAGGCGGAGCGGCCGCTGTCCGAGACGGATCGCTCGCTGGTGGAGATCTTCTCCAGCCGCCTGTCGATCGCCTTCGACAACGTGATCCTCTATCAGCAGCTGCATGAGGCCAACACCCAGCTCGAGGACCGCGTCGCCCAGCGCACCCGCGCGCTGATGCAGGCCAACCGGCGGCTGTCGGCGCAATGGCTGCGGCTGCAGCGTGCGAATGGCTTCAAGAACGAGATCCTGGGCACAGTCGCGCACGATCTGAAGAATCCGCTCGGCGTGATCCTCGGCCGCACCGAGATGCTGACCGAGCTGATCGCGACCGGCGCCTCGGCCGAGGGCATCACCAGCCAGATCGGCCACATCCGGGACGCGGCCAAGCGGCTCACCTCGATGGTCGACCATCTGATCTCGGACGCGATGGCCGATGCGTTCGACATCACCATCCGCCGCGAGTCGGTCGATATCGCCGCGCTGGTCCATGAGGTGGTCGAGGCCAACCAGCCCCTGGCGCTGAACAAGCAGCAGGTCATCGCCGTGTCCGCGCCGCCGCAGCTGTCGACGATGTGCGACATCGACCGCGTTCGCGAGGCAATCGACAATCTGCTTAGCAATGCCATCAAATACAGCCCGATCGGCGGCCGGATCAGCGTCGACGTCAGCGGCGACGGGGACAACACGAGCATCGGCATCACCGACCAGGGCGCCGGCCTGTCGCCGGAGGACCTCGGACGGCTGTTCGGGCGATTCCAGCGACTGTCGGCCAAGCCGACCGCGGGCGAGAGCTCGACCGGGCTCGGCCTGTCGATTGTCAAACGCATCGTCGACATGCATGGTGGCGAGGTGACGGCCAAGAGCGATGGGCCGGGAGCGGGGTCAACCTTCACCATCACACTGCCGGCGGCCGAGTTGTCATGAGTCAGAGCCAGCACATCATCATCGTCGACGACGAGGCGCCCGCCCGCGAGATGGTGGGTGATTACCTCAAGATGCACGGTTTCACCGTGACCTTGTGCGACGGTGGCAAAAGCTTGCGCAGCGCCATCGAGACCGGGCCCGCCGATCTCGTCGTGCTCGACCTCAACATGCCCGAGGAGGATGGCCTCTCCATCATCCGCGATCTCAAGGGCCGCACCAACATCCCGGTGATCATGCTGACGGCCACGGCCAGTCCGATCGACCGGGTGGTCGGGCTCGAACTCGGCGCCGATGATTATGTCGCCAAGCCCTGCGAGCTGCGCGAATTGATGGCCCGCATCCGCTCCGTGTTGCGTCGC
The DNA here is from genome assembly GCF_051167855.1 of Bradyrhizobium sp. HKCCYLRH3099. Classification (NCBI taxonomy): domain Bacteria; kingdom Pseudomonadati; phylum Pseudomonadota; class Alphaproteobacteria; order Hyphomicrobiales; family Nitrobacteraceae; genus Bradyrhizobium; species Bradyrhizobium sp. HKCCYLRH3099. The sequence continues at coordinate 476,390 of NZ_JBNPTW010000003.1, read as the reverse complement.
AGTGTCCCGGCCAAAGCCGCCGCCGTGGCGGCTGTCGCGGAGCCCGCCCCGGCCAAGGCCCCGGACCCGCAGCTGGTGCGGTTCGGGACCAAATGGCTCGATCTCGATGCCCAGGCGTTGCGCGACGACGAGGGCAACGAGCATCCGCTGACCGCCTCTGAATTCGGCCTGCTCAAGGTATTCGCGGCCAATCCGAAGCGGGTACTGTCCCGCGAACGGCTGCTGGAGCTCGCCAATGCCCGCGACGCCGAGGCATTCGACCGTGCCGTGGACCTGCGCATCATGCGGATTCGCCGCAAGATCGAGCCGGATCCCGCGAAGCCGGCGGTGATCCGCACCATCCGTGGCGGCGGCTATCTGTTTTCTCCGGCCGGCGATAGGGCCTGAATCGGCCCTGCGCGGGGGCTTGCGCGACATCAGCAGCCGGCTTGGGCGCTGATTCCGTTCCGCATTTTGGAATAAGGCACAATTCCGCCACGACTGTTTCGCGATGTGCGGCGCGACGAAACATTTCTGCCGGTCGACGAAACCATTTTCCTGCTTTGGTGCAGACGTCCCGAAACGGGGCCCCCGTAACAATCCCACCCGTCGAAACGCCGCAAGGGGGCGGCGGAACGGGAGAGTGACATGCAGAACGTCGTTGCCATCAATTCCGCCGCCAGCCGGGGCATCATCGCGGCCCAGGCGACCACGGACGACATGCTCCTGGAGAGCATTGCCGATGGTGACCGCACCGCGATGCACACGCTTTATGCGCGCCACAATGTGCGGGTCTATCGTTTCATCCTGCGCATCGTCCGCGACACCACGATCGCCGAGGACCTCGTCAGCCAGGTGTTCCTGGACGTCTGGCGCACCGCCAAGCAGTTCGAAGGCCGCTCGCAGGTCTCGACCTGGCTGCTCTCGATCGCCCGCTTCAAGGCGCTGACCGCGCTGCGCCAGCGCCGCTTCGAGGACATCGACCAGGACGAGGTGCGCGAGATCGCCGACGACAGCGACACGCCGGAGACCTCGCTCGAGCGCTCCACCACCAGCGCCATCCTGCGCGCCTGCGTCGCCAAGCTGTCGCCGGCGCATCGCGAGATCATCACCCTGATCTACTACCATGAGAAGTCCGTGGAAGAGGTCGGCCAGATCATCGGCATCCCGCAGTCGACGGTGAAAACCCGCATGTTCTACGCCCGCAAGCACCTCGCGGAACTCCTGCGCGGCGCCGGCGTTCATAGCCTGGCGGCCTGATATCGCTTCCTTCTCGTCGGGACCGGTGTCCCGGCGGGTTCCCGTGACGACGACACCAAGAAAATCGCCGAACGAAACAATTGAAACATTCGGCGCAATCACTCGGAAAAGTTCGACCGCTAGAACGTGACCCATCAACCGGACGTCAGTCCCCCAGCTGATCCCGGTTTTGAGCGAGCAAATTCCACCTCCAAGGTTGCTCCGAAGACCCGGCGGATGCCCCCGCCGGGTCTTCGTCTTTTGTGGGGTCGGTATAGGGCGATTTGACCATTTGATATCGCCTTGTCCCGGTGCAATGGTCCGCGCGAGAAGGGCCGGGCGCGCCCTGCAATGACGGACGGTCGCGGATGTTCGGTTTGGATGCGGTGGAGCTCGCGCGCGCGCAGTTCGCCTTCACGGTCACCTTCCACATCATCTTCCCTGCCTTCTCGATCGGGCTCGCCTCCTACCTTGCGGTGCTGGAAGCGCTGTGGCTGTGGACGGGGCGGGACGTCTTCCTCAACGTCTTCAACTACTGGCTCAAGATCTTCGCCATCGCGTTCGCGATGGGCGTTGTCTCCGGCATCGTGATGTCCTACCAGTTCGGCACCAACTGGTCGGTCTATTCCGACAAGGTCGGACCGGTGATCGGCCCGCTGATGGCCTATGAGGTGCTGACCGCGTTCTTCCTCGAGGCCGGGTTCCTCGGCGTCATGCTGTTCGGGCTCAAGCGCGTCGGGCCGAAGCTGCATTTCCTCGCCACCCTGATGGTCGCCGTGGGCACGTTGATCTCGGCGTTCTGGATCCTCTCGGCCAATTCCTGGATGCAGACGCCGGCCGGCTACGCCGTGAACGCCGAGGGCCAGTTCGTCTCGGTCGACTGGCTCAAGGTGATCTTCAATCCGTCCTTCCCGTATCGGCTCGTCCACATGGTGCTGGCGGCCTATCTCACGACCTCGCTGGTGGTCGGCGCGGTCGGCGCCTGGCATCTGCTGCGCAATCCGCATCTGCCGGGCCCGCGCGTGATGTTCTCGATGGCGATGTGGATGGCGGCGCTGGTGGCGCCGCTGCAGATCTTCGTCGGTGATCAGCATGGCCTGAACACGCTCGAGCACCAGCCGGTGAAGATCATGGCCATGGAGGGCCATTTCGAGAGCCACAAGGACGGCGCGCCGCTGTATCTGTTCGGCTGGCCCGACCAGGAAAAGGGCGAGCTGAAATATGCGCTCGGCATTCCCAAATTCGGCTCGCTGATCCTCAAGCACCAGATCGACGCGCCGATGGCCGGGCTCGACACCGTGCCCCGCAAGGACTGGCCGCCGGTGCCGATCACCTTCTGGTCGTTCCGCATCATGGTCGGGCTGGGGATCCTGATGCTGGCGCTCGGCCTGTTCAGCCTGTGGGAGCGTTGGCGCGGCCGGCTGTACATCAACCGCGGCCTGCATCGCTTCGCGATTGCGATGGGTCCCGCCGGCTTCATCGCCGTGATCGCCGGCTGGGTCACCACCGAGACCGGCCGCCAGCCGTTCACCGTGTACGGGCTGCTGCGCACGGCGGACTCCGTTTCGCCTCTGGCCGCACCGGCCGTGGGCGCCTCGCTCATCGCCTTCATCGTCGTGTATTTCATCATCTTCGCCGCTGGCGTTGCGTACATCCTGCGCCTGATGGCTGACCCGCCGCATCCCGGCGAGCCCGGCCCGAGCGGCACGGAGCCGGTGCGATCAGGGGGCATCACACCGGCCGCCGGCGTCGTGCAGGGAGCGGGATCATGAGCGTCGCCGTTGATCTCGCCACGCTCTGGGCCTTCATCATCGCGCTCGCGGTCTTCATCTATGTCGTGATGGACGGCTTCGACCTCGGCCTCGGCATCCTCTTCCCGCTGTTTCCGGGCAAGCACGACCGCGACATCATCACCAACACCGTCGCGCCGGTATGGGACGGCAACGAGACCTGGCTGGTGCTCGGCGGCGGCGGGCTGATGGCGGCGTTTCCACTCGCCTACTCCATCCTGCTGCCGGCGCTCTATGCGCCGCTGATCGCGATGCTGGTCGGGCTGATCTTCCGCGGCGTCGCCTTCGAATTCCGCTGGCGCACGCGCAGCACACGCAATCTCTGGGACATCGCCTTCGCCGGCGGCTCCTGGGTCGCGGCGCTGGCGCAGGGCATCGCGCTCGGCGCGATCCTGCAGGGCGTGCATGTCGACGGCCGGCACTATGCCGGCGGCTGGTGGGACTGGCTGACGCCGTTTTCCATCCTCACCGGCGTGTCGCTGGTCGCAGGCTACGCGCTGCTCGGCGCCACCTGGCTGATCCTGAAGACCGAGGGCGACCTGCGCGACAAGGCCTATCGCATCAGCTGGGTGCTCCTGTTCATGATGCTGCTCGCCATCGCCGCCGTGAGCCTGGCGACGCCGCTGCTGACCATCCAATATGCCCAGCGCTGGTTCAGCTGGCCGGCGATCGTGCTGACCGCGCCGGTGCCGCTCGCCGTCATCGGCGTCACCGTGCTGCTGATGAAGAACCTCGCCCAGAAGCACGACGGCTGGCCGTTCTTTCTGGCTCTCGCTTTGTTCTTCCTGTCCTATGCCGGCCTCGGCATCAGCATGTATCCCTACATCGTGCCGCAGAGCGTCACGATCTGGCAGGCCGCCGCGCCCGAGCGCAGCCAGTTGATGATGCTGCCCGGCGTGCTGGTGCTGGTGCCGCTGATCCTGGGCTACACCGGCTGGGCCTATTGGGTGTTTCGCGGCAAGGTCGGCCATGACGCCGGCTATCATTGATGCCGCCGTCACCACCTCCCGCCCCGCTCGCCAAGCGCCTCGGCTGGTTCGTCGCGCTGTGGCTCGCCGGCGTGGCCACCGTCGGCGCGGTCGCATTTCTACTGCGACTCTGGATGAAGCTTGGATGACGGTCGGCCACGCTCGCTCACCTTGACTTTGCTGCAAATTTGCCCCTGAAATTTGGCGGGTGGATTTGATCGGGCAAGCTTCGCAGGGGTCCGTTGAGGAGAGCTTTGAATGCCGAGTTTCCGTCGCCTGCTGTGTGCCACCAGCGCCATCATCGCGCTGGCGCTGTCCACATCGCACAGCTTCGCCCAGTCCGACGATCCCGGGGATCAGCCCGGCCTGGTCGCCGATGACGGCTACGAGCTCGATCCCGAGTGGCGCAAGCAGGTCGTCTACTTCCGCACCAACGAGCCGCCGGGCACGATCATCGTCTCCACCGCCGAGCGTCACCTCTATCTGGTGCAGCCGGGCGGCCGCGCCATCCGCTACGGCATCGGGGTCGGCCGTGACGGCTTCCAGTGGCAGGGCCTGCTCAGCATCACCAAGAAGGCCGAGTGGCCGGACTGGACGCCGCCGCCGGAAATGATCCAGCGCCAGCCCTATCTGCCGCGCTTCATGGCCGGCGGTCCCGGCAATCCGCTGGGCGCCCGCGCGATGTATCTGGGCACCACCGTGTATCGCATCCACGGCACCAACCAGCCCTGGACCATCGGCAGCAAGATTTCCTCCGGCTGCTTCCGCCTGGTGAATGCCGATGTCGCCGATCTCTACGACCGCGTGCCCGTCGGCACCAAGGTCGTGGTGCGGCAGAAGCCGGAACTGTGACGGCGGCGCCTGCCGCCGGACATTCAGCCATCGCTTTGTCCTGACATTTTTCGAAAGAGATTCATCATGCGCACTTTCCGAGGCGGCCTGCTGATCGGGCTCGCCGTCGCTGTCCTCGTCGCGGCCTTCGCCGTCACCTACGAAATGTACGACACCCGCACCCTGAAGCGGACGATCCGCCGCGGCGAGGTGCTGTGCGGAGTCAATGCCGGCCTGCCCGGCTTCTCGATCCCCGATGACAAGGGCAACTGGACCGGGTTCGACGTCGATTTCTGCCGCGCGGTCGCGGCCGCCATCTTTGACGATCCGAAGAAGGCGAAGTTCGTGCCGCTCGACGCCAACGAGCGCTTCAAGGAGCTGCAGAGCCGCAAGGTCGACATCCTCTCGCGCAACACCACCTGGTCGATGGCGCGCGAGCAGAATTTCGACCTGTATTTCCCGGCGGTCGCCTATTACGACGGCCAGGGCTTCATGGTGCCGCGCTCGCGCAAGCTCGAGACCGCGCTGGACCTGAGCGGCAGCAAGGTCTGCGTGCAGGACTCGACGACGAACGCGCTCAATGTCTCCGACTACTTCCGCGCCAACAACATGAAGTACGAGGAGGTCAAGCTGCCCAAGCTCGAGGACGTCCTCAAGGCCTATGACAGCGGCAAGTGCGACACCTTCACCGCCGACGTCTCGCAGCTCTATGCGCTGCGGCTGACGCTGTCGAAGCCGAACGATCATGACATCCTGCCCGACGTCATCTCCAAGGAGCCGCTCGCGCCGGTGGTCCGCCAGCGCGACGACGACTGGATGATGATCGTAAAGTGGACGCTGTATGCGATGATCAACGCCGAGGAACTCGGCGTCACCTCCAAGAACATCGACGAGGCGCTGAAGTCGAAGAAGCCGGACGTGATGCGGCTGGTCGGCAATGAAGGCACCTACGGCCAGGACCTCGGCCTCACCAAGGACTGGGCCGCCCGCATCATCCGCCACGTCGGCAATTACGGCGAGGTCTATGAGCGCAACGTCGGCAGCGAGTCGAAGCTGAAGATCCCGCGCGGCATGAACCAGCTGTGGAACGCGGGCGGCGTGCAATACGCGCCGCCGATCAGGTAGGGCCGACGGACGCCGGCATTTGCCGAAGTCGCGGACGTGAGTCCACATCATGAGCGGCTCGCTCGGTGTACCTCGCCCCGCTTGCGGGGAGAGGTCGGATGGCATCGCAAGATGACATCCGGGTGAGGGGGTACAGGTCTCTCCGCTCACACCACCCGTGCGTCTGCCCCTCACCCCAACCCTCTCCCCGTAAGAACGGGGAGAGGGAGCGTACCGCCCGCGCAACGAGAGCTAAATCCGACAAACGACATCGCATAAGCAAACTCATCCTCGCGACGCTTCTCCGCGTCCGAGCTTTGCTCATTTCTCCGCCCTCTTCCAAATCGAGGGCGCAGGGAAGGCCAGGTGCCGACTGGCACCTGCGGCCCGCCTGCGAAAAAAATTGCAGGCGGCAGGAACCACAGGCTCAGCCGGGACAACCCGGCCTTCCCTGCGCGATGGTGTTAACGCTTATGGCGCGCTCTCCCCGGTGTCCGGCTTGTTAGCCACCGTCGCCCGCGCGATGCGCCAGCATCGTCGCGAGCTTGACGCCAGCCTCGGGGCGCCAGGACCACGCACTTTCACGTCCGCATCGGAATCGTTCGTCGGCACGCTCACACGCGCTGCGATCCGATGCGGCCATCGCATCATCAGCCCGACACTCGTGACGATCGCGAAGCGTCCCTCTTGTGGGCCAAGACCGGCAGACTGTGCAGCTGATTTGCCCGACGACACAACGCCCGTCGGATTGCGACAAATTGGCACGACGGGCAAAGCTCCTGCTGATATGGCGTAACTCGTCCCGCAGAATCATGCCTCTCGCGCACTCCGCTACCGAGGCTCCGCAACGCGCTCACGAGTTCGTGAACGCGCTCTCAAATCCATCCGATCGCATCGGTCGTAACGAACTCGACCAATCCGGTCAGGCTGGTGCGACCTGGAGGACAGGGCGAACAGGGGCTGCAAATCCCTTTTGCGCATCAGCCAACTCATCAGTTCAGTTGACAGGGAAACACTCGAATGACGCTGGGATTCCGTTCGTTCGTGGCCGGCGCGTTGATGGTCGGCGCGCTCTCCATCTCCGCCACGGCTGCTCGCGCTGCTGACATCGTCGACACCGCCGTCGGCGCAGGCCAGTTCAAGACGCTGGTCGCCGCCGCCAAGGCCGCGGGCGTCGTGCCGGTGCTGAAGAGCAAGGGCCCGTTCACCGTGTTCGCGCCGACCGATGCGGCGTTCGCAGCGCTTCCGCCGGGCACCGTCGAGGACCTGCTGAAGCCGAAGAACAAGGGCAAGCTCGCCGCGATCCTCAAGTATCACGTCATTCCGGGTGCGGTGAAGGCGGGCGACGTCGCCGGCAAGAAGCTCAGCGTCAAGACCGCGCAGGGCCAGCCGGTGGCCGTCGACGGCACCTTCTTCGGCGTGCAGGTCAACGACGCCCATGTCGTCCAGGCCGATATCGTCGCCTCGAACGGCGTCATCCATGTCATCGACAAGGTGCTGCTGCCGCCGGCCAAGACCGCGATGCATCACTGATCCGGCGAGAACATTGATTGAAACGAGAGCGCGCCGTCGATGACGTCGCGCTCTTTGTTCGTGAGCTCCGACGTCGCGACGTTCAAGATAGCGGGGACGCAACTGACCTATGAGGGCCGATACGGTCTCAACAACAACGGTGTCGTCCCGGCCTTTGAGCCGGGACCCATAACCACCGCCTGGAATTTGGCGACCGCTGGAGCTACCAGCGCGCGTCGCCACATCGCCCTGTGGTTATGGATCCCGGCGTTCGCCGGGACGACAGCGGTGGGTATGGCCCAACCTCGGCATCCTGCGAAGAGCATAACGATTCGCAGGAGCTGCCTCACTCAATACCCTCTGAGTTGCGCCAACTGCGCCGCGTGGTAGTTCGCATCCCCCAGCAGCTCCTCGCAGACCCGGGCGCGTTTCATGAAGAGGCCGATGTCGAACTGGTCGGTCATCCCCATGCCGCCATGCATCTGCACGCCCTCCTGCACCGCGCGCGTTGCGGTGGCGCCGGCGCGGGCCTTGGCCACGGCGACGGCGGCCGTTGCAGCACTGGTATCCGCCTCGAGCGCCTGCAGCGCCTTCAGCACTGCGGCGCGGGTGATCTCGATCTCGATGTAGAGCTGGGCGGCGCGGTGCTGCAGCGCCTGGAATTCGCCGATCGCCTTGCCGAACTGCTTGCGCTCCTTGAGGTACGCCACCGTGCGGCCGAACACCTCCTCGCTCAGGCCGACCATCTCGGAGGCGACCGCGCCACGGCCGAGATCGAGCACGCCGCCGAGCACGGCGGCGCCGCCGTCGACCTCGCCCAGCACGTAATCCGCGTTGACCTCGACATTGTCGAAAGTGATGCGCGCGGCGTTGTGCGCGTCGACCATGATGGTGCGCTCTATCGCCACGCCCTTGGCCCTGGGATCGACCAGGAACAGCGTGAGGCCGTCCCGCTCGCCCGGCGCGCCGGCGCTGCGCGCGACGACGAGCAGGAGATCGGCGACATGGCCATCGACCACCATCGCCTTGGCGCCATTGAGCCTGAAGCCGTTGCCGGAGCGCACCGCTTGCAGCACCGTGTGCAGCGGCCGATGCTTGGCGCCTTCATCGAGCGCGAGCGCGGCGAGCAGCTTGCCGCTTGCGATCTTCGGCAGGTATTCTGACTTCTGCGCGGTCGAACCCGCGCGGGTCAGCGCCGACGCTGACAACACTGCGGTCGCCAGGAACGGCGAGGGCATCAAGGTGCGTCCGATCTCCTCCATGACAACGCCAGCCTCGACCGCGCCGAGTCCGGAGCCGCCATGCTCCTCGGGAACCAGGAGGCCTGCGAAACCCATCTCGGCGAACGTCGCCCAGAGCTCGCGCGAGAAGCCGGTCTCGTCTTTCGTGTCGCGCAGCTTGCGCAAGTGAGCGACCGGCGCGTGATCGGAGATCAGACCGCGCGCGCTGTCGCGCAGCATGGATTGTTCTTCGGTGAGGAGGAGAGGCATGGCGAGAATCCTTGAAACTGAAACTGAGGCTGACCGGTTCGCTCTCAACCCTCATGGTGAGGAGGCGCCCTTGCGCCGTCTCGAACCATGAGGCCGACAGTGGGGCCTCATCCTTCGAGACGCGCGCAAAGGGGCGCGCTCCTCAGGATGAGGGTCTTTCGTCACGCCCCCGGCAGATCGAGGATGCGCTTGGCGACAATGCCGAGCATGACCTCGGAGGTGCCTCCTTCGATGGAGTTCGCTTTCGTACGCAGCCAGGCGCGCGGACGGGCGCCTTCGTGCGAGCGCTCGCTCTCCCATTCCAGCGCATCGATGCCGCCTGATGACATCAGGATCTCGTGGCGGCGCTTGTTGAGCTCGGTGCCGTAATACTTCATCGCCGACGAGAATGCCGGATGGCCCTGCCCCGCCTTGGCGAGATCGACCATGCGCTCGGCGGCGGCCGCAAGCGCGGCCTCGTCGACATCGAAGGTGGCGATGTCAGCGCGCAGCAGCGCATCGTCGAGCCTGCCTTGCGCATCGCTGCCGACCGAGTCGGCCGCGACCTGACCCAGCGGCCGGCTGCCGCCGCGCTCGCCCATGCCGGAGATCATCGCGCGCTCGTGCTGCAACAGATATTTTGCGACGTCCCAGCCGCGATTGACGGTGCCGAGCACATTGGCCTTGGGCACGCGGACATTGTCGAAGAAGGTCTCGCAGAACGGCGAGCGGCCGGAAATCAAGAGGATCGGCTTGGTCGACACGCCCTTCGAGGTCATGTCGAACAGGATGAAGCTGATGCCGTCATGCTTCTTCGCCGTGGGATCGGTGCGCACCAGGCAGAAGATCCAGTCGGCGTAGTTGGCGTAGGAGGTCCAGATCTTCTGGCCGTTGATGATGTAGTCGTCGCCGTCGCTCTCGGCACGCGTCTGCAGCGAGGCGAGATCGGAGCCGGCATTCGGCTCGGAATAGCCCTGGCACCAGCGAATGAGGCCGGCGGTGATCTTCGGCAGGTGCTCGCGCTTCTGCGCCTCGGTGCCGTATTTCAGCAGCGCCGGTCCGAGCATCGAGATGCCGAACGAGGTGATCGGCGCGCGCGCCCCGATCGCCGCCATCTCCTGGCGCACGATCTTCGCCTCCTCACCGTCGAGGCCGCCGCCGCCATATTCCTTCGGCCAATGCGGCACCGTCCAGCCCTTGTCGCGCATGCGCTCGAACCAGATGCGCTGCGGCTCGGAGGAGAATTTCGCGTTGCGGCCGCCCCAGAACGTGTCCTCGTCGGACGTCATCGGCCGGCGCATTTCCGGCGGGCAATTGGCCTCGAGCCAGGCGCGCGTTTCGCGGCGGAATGTGTCGAGATCGGCCATATCTGATCCTCGCGCGTTTCCATGTTTGCTGTCGTTGGAACGACCTAACCTCAGCGCGTCAGGGAATTCAACATCGATGTCGCCGCGGGCGCCCTCGCCTTGTCCGGCGATCTATGGTCATGATGCCGCCGCGTGAAAATACGAGGAAACGACCATGCGCCTGAAACTTCTTTCGCCTGGCGAAATGAGCGCCGACCAGCGCCAGACCTATGACGAGTCGATCGCCAGCAAGCGGGGCTCGCCGCCGCCGCCGATGATGGCCTGGCTGAACAGCCCGGAGATGGCGCGGCACGCGACCCGGCTCGGCGCCTTCCTGCGCTACGACACGGTGTTTCCCGCCGCACTGTCGGAGATCGCGATCCTCGTCACGGCCCGGCACTGGACTGCGCATTACGAATGGTACGCGCATAAGCGCCTGGCGCTGGCGGGCGGATTGGACATCAAGATCATCGAGGACATTCGCGACCGCCGCACGCCGGACTTTTCCGATGCCAAGGCGCAGATGATCTACGACGTCGCCAAGTCGCTGCATGAGGGGCACGGGCTGACGGACGCGCTGTATGCGGAGGCGATCGCCACGCTCGGCGAGCGCGGCCTGGTCGAAATCATCGGCCTGTGCGGCTACTACACGATGGTGTCGATGACGCTGAACGCGTTCGAGTTCGATCTGCCGGACGGCGAGGTGTCGGAGTTGAAGTGATCAGCTGTGAGCTGCGATCCGTCGCTGTCACCGCGAAGACGGTGCAATCCCCTCCCCCTTGCGGGGAGGGGTCGGGGGTGGGGGTCTCCGGGCGCTGAACTCAGTGAGGCGCGCCTTTGTTCGTGCAAATAGCTGTTGTGTATGGAGGCGTGGAATCCGGCTCTATTGAGAGATTCCGATCTTGTTTAACCGAGAGCACGGTTCGTGGAACCCCCACCCCCGACCCCTCCCCGCAAGGGGGAGGGGGGCGCACCGAGCGCGCGGCTTCTAGCTCCGCTCGACCACATTCGCAGCCACCCGCCGCTTCGACGACCACACCAGCGCCAGCACGCACAGGCCCAGCAGCACCGGCGGGAAGACCACCAGGTTCACCGCCGACCAGCCGAAATGCGCCAGCAATTGCCCCGATGAGAACGAGCCCAGCGCCATCAGGCCGAAGATCAGGAAATCGTTGAACGCCTGCACCTTGTTGCGTTCGGCGGACGTATGCGTCTCCAGCACCAGCGCGGAGGCGCCGACGAAGCCGAAATTCCAGCCCACGCCGAGCGCCACCAGCGTGGCCCAGAAGTGCATCGCGGTCAGGCCGGACAGCCCGATGATCGCGGCGACCGCTTCCAGCGCCAGCCCGAGCGCGACGATGACCGGCGCGCCGAAGCGGGCGATCAGCGAGCCCGTGAAGAAGCTCGGGCCGTACATCGCCACGATGTGCCATTGCAGGCCGAAATTGGAATCCGACACCGTGAGACCGCACATCTGCATCGCCAGCGGCGCCGAGGTCATCACCAGGTTCATCACGGGATAGGCGATGGTGCCGCACAGCGCGGCGGCGATGAAGCGCGGCTGGCGCACAATCTCCAACAGCGGCCGGCCACCGTGCAGATCGGCGGCTTGCGGCTTCGGCAGATCGACGCCAAAGACGATGCCCATCGCGATCAGCGCCACCGCCGCCTGGATCAGGTAGCTGAAGGCGAACAGATAAGGCTGCCAGACGTCCATCGTCCATTGCACGAGTTGCGGACCGAGCAGGCCGGCGAAGATGCCGCCCGCCATCACCCACGACACCGCCTTGGGCCGGAACGCGGCGCTGGCGCCATCGGCGGCGGCGAAGCGATAGGATTGTGCGACGGCGCCGTAGAGACCGCCGAGGAAGGTCGCGAGGCAGAACAGCGCGAACGAACCGCGGAGAATGGCAAGGCAGCCGAGCACGCCGGTCACCGCGCCACAGCCGGTGCCGATCAGGAACGCGACACGGCGGCCGTAGCGGCGCGAGATCGCGCCGGTCGGCAAGGTGCCGGCGGCAAGCCCGACCACGTACATCGAGATCGGCACCGTTGCGAGCCCGATGTCCGGTGCGATGGTCACGCCGACGATCGCGCCGGTGGCGAAGATCACGGCCGAGTTGGCGCCGGTCAGCGCCTGCGCGGCGGCGAGGCGGGTGACGTTGCGGCGCGCGCGGGCATCATCGGAAGTGTCTTCGGTCACGGTGAGGTCGATCATCTCGAATGTCCGGCTGCGCGGCGGCGCGCCTGCTCTGCTGGCCGCACTATTGCGGGAAGCCTGCGCCCGAGGCAACCGGCCGCAGCGGAGGCAAGCCATGCAGCCACAGGACCTTCAGCCACAAGACTTGCAGCCACAAGACCTGCAGCATCGCGAGGCGTGATTCGACAGCCTCGGTAGGCGCGGCTAATCAAGCCAAGCGGTATTATCGGGTCACAGCGACTGCGGAGCTTGAGCCATGTCAATCGATGATTCAATCGACGATCGTCCGACGCTCGCGGCCCCCGATGACGATCCGTATCTGTGGCTTGAGGACATCGAGGGCGACCGCGCGCTGGCCTTCGTCGCGGCGCAAAATCAGCGCACACTGGCCGCGTTCGGCGATACCGGTTTCGAACACGACCGCGACGCGCTGGCCGCGATCTTCGACCGGCCCGACAACATCCCGTTCGTCTCCAGGCGCGGCGGGCTGCTGTACAATCAATGGAAGGACGCGGTGCATCCGCGCGGCCTGTGGCGGCGCACGACCTTGGACGAGTTCCGGACAGCGCAACCGCGATGGGAGGTGCTGCTCGACATCGACCGCCTCGCGACTGACGAGGGCGAGGACTGGGCGCTGAACTGGGTCTCCAGCCTGCCGCCCAAGCATGAGCGCGCGATGCTGTCGCTGTCGCGCGGCGGCAGCGATGCCGTGGTGCTGCGCGAGTTCGATCTGACGGCCAAGCGCTTCGTCGACGGCGGCTTCGCCTTGGCCGAGGCCAAGGGCAGCGTCGACTGGCTCGACCGGGATACGCTGCTGCTGTCGAGCGCGTTCGGCGAGGGCATGGCGACGCCGTCCGGCTATGCGCGCACGGTGCGATTGTGGCGGCGCGGGGAGCCCGTCGCCGCGGCAAAGCAGATCTTCGCGGCCGAGAACGGCCAGTCGGTCTGGGTCCGCGCCGGTGTCGACCGCAGCGTGACGCCGGCGCGGGTGTGGTTTTCGGAAGGGCTCGATTTCTTCAACCATCAGCTCTGGCTCGGCGATGCCAGCGGCGCGGTCACGCGGCTGGACGTGCCGAGCGACAGCTGGGTCACACCGGATGGCGACTGGATCGCAATCAAGCTGCGCCAGCCCTGGACCATCGATGCGGTCACGCATCCGGCCGACGTCGTGCTGGGCATCAGGCTGTCGGCGTTTCTCGCCGGCTCGCGCGAATTCATCCGCCTGTTCGAGCCCAGCGCGCGGCGCGCGCTGCAGGGCCTGTCCTGGGCCGGCGGCCGCCTGGTGCTATCGATCCTGGACGAGCTGCGGCCGCAATTCGAGGTGTGGACGCCGTCGGCGGAGGGCTGGAGTTCTCAACCGCTGCCGGGACTGCCCACGCTCGCCACCGTCAATGTGTGGCCGCTCGATTCCGACGAATTGACCGGAAATGGCGATCTGTTGGCCAGCATCCAGGATCCGCTGACTCCTCCGTCGCTGCAACTGGTCGAAAACCTCGGCGCGCCGGTGGTCTTGAAGCAGGCGCCACGGACGTTCACCGCCGACGGACACGTCGTCACGCGGCACGAGGCGGTCTCGGTGGACGGCGTGAAGATTCCCTACACGCAGACCGGCCCCGCCGAGCCGACCGGCGATGCGCCGGTGCATATGAATGCCTATGGCGGCTTCGGCCATACGCTGCTGCCCGCCTATAATGCCGCGCTCGGCAAGCTGTGGCTGGAGCGCGGCGGGACGCTCGTCCAGGCCAACATCCGCGGCGGCGGCGAGTTCGGCACCGCCTGGCACGATGCCGGCCGCTATGCCGGCAAGCGGCTCGCGCATGATGATTTCGCGGCCGTCGCCGCCGACCTCGTCCGGCGCGGCGTCACCGTGCCGAAGCGCATCGCCGCGCAAGGCGGCTCGAATGGCGGCATCCTGATCACCAACATGCTGGTGCGCTACCCCGAGCGCTTCGGCGCGCTGTTCTGCACCATCCCGCTGATCGACATGCGCCGCTACACCAAGCTGCTCGCCGGCGCGAGCTGGATCGCCGAATATGGCGATCCGGACAAGGTCCAGGAGTGGGGCTGGCTGCAGACCTACTCGGCCTATCACACCGCGACGCCCGGCCAGCCTTATCCGCCGATCCTGATCGCCACCACGCGCCGCGACGACCGCGTCCATCCGGGCCACGCGCGCAAGATGACCGCCAAGCTGCAGGCCATGGGCTACGACACCTGGTTCTACGAGCCCGCCGCAGGCGGCCATGGCTACGGCACCGACAACCGCGAACGCGCCAGCTTCATCACGCTGGGCACGCGGTTCCTGGCGCGGCATGTGGGGCTGGAGATGGGGTGAGCCGACCTCTCAGCGTCATTGCGAGGAGCGAAGCGACGAAGCAATCCAGAGTCCCGACCCGGCCCCTGGATTGCTTCGCTGCGCTCGCAATGACGGGGGTCGACGATGCGCCGTCGACAACTCACGCAGCCCGCCCGAACACCAGAATCATGTTGTTGGCCGGCATCTCGACCGTCTCGCGCAAGACCAAGCCGTTGCGCGCGGCGAGCGCGTCGAGATCGGTGATGTCGCGGACGCCCCATTCCGGATTGCCCTCGCGCAACGACGTATCGAACACGGCGTTGCTGACGGCCGTGTGCTTTCCGTCCCGCTTGAACGGGCCGTAGAGCACCAGCAGTCCGTTCGGCGACAACACCTGCCCCGCGCCCGCGAACAATCCCTCCGCCACCGCCCACGGCGCGATATGGATGACGTTGGCGCAGAACATCGCGGTCAGTTGCGCAGGGCCGCCGGCGGCGCGGAATGCGCCGACCCAGCCGGTATCGGACAAATCGATGCGCTGCGCGTCGCGGATGTTGGACAGCCCCGCGTGCCTGCGCCACGCCGCGATGCTCGCGAGATGATTGTCGTTCAGGTCGCTCGGCCACCATGTCAGGTCCGGCCGCTCTGAGGCAAAATGCACGACATGCTGGCCGGTGCCGCTGCCGGCCTCCAGCACGTCGCCGGAGCGGCCGTCGAGCAGCCGTGCCAGCACGGCCCAGATCGGCTGGTGGTTGCGGTGAAACGCGGCTGCATCCAGCCGTCCATCCGGTTCCACCCGCCGGCCGTCCCGGCCGAACTCCACGACATACTCCGCCATTCCGAACTCCCCGGCCGTCCAGATGAACGGCTCTCGTTAACCGCGTTGCGGCGGCCAGCATACCCGCATTGTCAGCCGATGGTCTTTATGCTTTGCAGCCGCTATATTGCTGACATCACCGAGCCGTCGGAACTCCATCTTGATCACATCCGTCATGCGTACCGCCCTGGCGCTGGGGCTTTCGCTCGCCATGTCTTCGTTTGCCGCGGCCGCCTACGCCCAGTCCGGCGCCACCGAGGGCCAGAAGCTGGCCTTCGACCGCAGCAAGGGCAACTGCCTGACCTGCCATGAGATCAAGGGCGGCGACCTGCCGGGCTCGATCGGGCCGAAGCTCGAGAACCTCAAAGCGAAGTACGACCGTACCGAGCTGATCGCGATCCTCAACGACGAGACCGTTCGCAATCCGCTGACCGTGATGCCGCCGTTCGGCCGCAACCGCATCCTGACCGAGCAGGAAATCAGCGCCATCGTCGATTTCCTGCAGACCCTCTGACTTTCCGCCTGGAGATACACATGTCCGCCTCGTCCGGCCCGCTGGCCCATCGCCGCCTGTTCCTGAAGGGCGCCGGCCTCGTCGCGCTGATCGGCCTCGGCAACGCCGTGCTGCACGCGACGCCGGCTTTCGCCGCCACCAACGACAACAAATATCCGGAGGACGCCTTCAAGCAGAAGAACGCGGGCGACGCGATCAAGGCGCTGTACGGCCGGGATCACGAGGCCTCCGACAAGATCAAGCTGGATGCGCCGGAGATTGCCGAGAACGGCGGCGTGGTGCCGATCGCGGTATCGACGACATTGCCGAACGTCACCTCGATCGCGTTCATCGTCGCCGAGAACCCGAACGCGCTGGCCGCGACCTACAAGATCCCCGAGGGCACCGTGCCCGCGGTGGCGAACCGGCTGAAGATGGCCAAGACCTCCAGCGTCATCGCGCTCGTCGAATCCGGCGGCAAGCTCTACAGCGCCACCAAGGAAGTGAAGGTCACCGTCGGCGGCTGCGGCGGCTAAGGGGGAGAACGATCATGGCAGCGAGCATTCGCGTCCGCGCGATCCTGAATGGTGAGATCACCGAGGTTCAGACCCTGATCCAGCACCCGATGGATACGGGCCTGGTGAAGGATTCCAAGGGCGAAGTGATTCCGGCGCATTACATCCAGCAGCTGACCTTCACGCACAAGGACAAGACCGTGTTCCTGGCCGACTGGGGCACTGCGGTCTCCAAGGACCCTTACGTCAAATTCGCCTTCAAGGGCGCGGCCAAGGGTGACGAGCTCAAGGTGAGCTGGGTCGACAACAAGGGCGCGACCGACAGCCTGTCAGCGACGATCCAATGATGCGCCTGCGCCCGCTTCTCGCCCTCGCCGCGCTGATCGGCCTCGGCGCACCGGCCGTTGCCGCCGACAAGCCCGATCCGGCGGCGGACGCCAAGGTGTTCCAGCAGTTCTTCATCAAGAAGTTCCCGAAGGTGGCGTTCGACGATTTCGTCAACGGGCCGTATTCGATGAACGCGGACATGCGGAAGCAGTGGGAGGAGAAGGAGCAGTTTCCTCCGTACGAGTTCGCGCTCGAGGCCGGCAAGGAGATGTTCGCCAAGCCGTTCAAGAACGGCAAGACTTACGCCGACTGCTTCCCCAACGGCGGCATCGGCATCCGCCAGACCTATCCGTATTTCGATGACAAGGAAGGCAAGGTCATCACCTTGGAGCTGGCGCTGAACCGTTGCCGCGAGGCCAATGGCGAACCGCCCTACTCCTACGTCAAGGACGAGATGGCCTCGCTCACCGCCTACATGGCCTATACCTCGCGCGGCAAGCGCTTCGACATCAAGATTCCCGACGATCCGCGCGCGCTGGAGGCCTTCGAGAAGGGCAAGGAGTATTTCTACACCCGTCGCGGCCAGCTGAACTTCTCCTGCGCGAGCTGCCATGTGCAGAGCCCCGGCGAGCGCATCCGCGCCGAGATCCTGGCGCCGGCGCTCGGCATCCTCAACGCGATGCCGATCTACCGCTCCGAATGGAGCGGCATGGGCACGATCAGCCGCCGCATCGTGACGTGCAACAGCCAGACCCGCGCCGTGCCGCTGGAGCCGCAGTCGGACGAGTACCGCAACCTCGAATACTATCTGTCTTACGTATCGAACGGCCTGCCGGTTTCAGGTCCGGGAGCGCGGCCATGAGAAATATCTCGGCGGCAAACGTCATGAAAAAGATCGTGTTCGCCATGATGGTGTCCGCGGTCTGCGCCGGCTCCGCGCGGGCCGCGTCGGAAGCCGACTACTTCACGGCATTCGCGGCGGCCGAGAGCGCCAACAAGGAAGCCGGACGTCTGCGCAACCAATGGACCGTGACCCAGGCCGCACTGAATGCTGCAAAGAAGGCGGCGGAGTCCGGCAATTTCGACCAGGCGCTGAAATCCGCGCAGGAGGCCGAGGCGCTCGCCAAGGCCTCGATCGTCCAGGCCACCAGCGAGAATCAGCGCTGGAGAGACTTGGAGATCCGCTAGAGCATGATCCGGAAAATTGGGCCAGCGGTTTTCCGAAGCCTCACGCTCGAACAAAAAGGATGGATCATGACGCGATTCCGTGGAATCGCATCATGAGCTAGGACGCGAGCCATGATTCGGCGCCGGGATTTTCTGAGATGGTCAGGTGCCGCTGCGCTCGCCGCGCCAGCGCTGCTGCGCAACGCCCGCGCTGCCGAGACCGTCAGTCTCTACGACATCGAGAAGTTCGGCAACGCGCGCATCCTGCACATCACGGACACGCATGCGCAGCTGCGGCCGGTGTTCTTCCGCGAGCCGAGCGTCAATCTCGGCATCGGCGAGATGTGGGGAAAGCCGCCGCATCTGGTCGAGCGCGCCTTCCTCGACCGCTACGGCATTCGTCCTGACAGCGCCGAATCCTACGCCTTCACCTCGTTCGAGTTCGAGAAATATGCCGGCCGGTTCGGCAAGATGGGCGGTTTCGCGCACCTGAAGACGCTGATCGACAAGCTGCGCAGCGACGCCGGCGATCATCGCTCGCTGCTGCTCGACGGCGGGGATCTGTGGCAGGGTAGCGGGCTCGCCCATGCGATGCGCGGCGCCGACATGGTCAGCGCGGCCAATCTGCTCGGCATCGATGCGATGACCGGACATTGGGAATTCACCTATGGCGAGGCGGCGCTGCGCGCCAATCTCGCGCGCTTCAAGGGCGAGTTCCTGGCGCAGAACGTGTTCCTCACCGAGGAGGCCGCCTTCAACGACGCCAAGGCGTTCGATCCGGGCTCCGGTCGCGTGTTCAAGCCGGCGGTCATCAAGGAGGTCGGCGGCGCGCGCGTCGCCATCATCGGCCAGGCCTTCCCTTATGTGCCGATCGCGCATCCGCGCCGCTTCACCGCGGACTGGACCTTCGGCATCCGCGAGGAAGAGCTGCAGAAGCTGGTCGATGCCTTGCGCGGCGCCGACAAGGTCGACGCCGTGATCCTGCTGTCGCACAACGGCATGGATGTCGATCTCAAGCTCGCGAGCCGCGTGACCGGCATCGACGTCATCCTGGGCGGCCACACCCACGATGCGATTCCGCAGCCGGTCGCGGTCCGCAACGCCAAGGGCGCGACGCTCGTCACCAATGCCGGCTCCAACGGCAAATTCCTCGCGGTGCTGGATCTCGACATCGCCAAGGGGCACGTCGCCGATGCCCGCTACCGGCTGCTGCCGGTGTATTCGGAACTGCTCAAGCCCGACCCGGCGATGCAGGCGCTGATCGATCAGATGCAACAGCCGCAGGTCGCCGCCTGGAGCGAAAAGCTCGCGACCTCCGACCGGCTGCTGTACCGGCGCGGCAATTTCGAAGGCGCAACCGACGACCTGATCTGCGCGGCGCTGCGGCGCGGCCTCGATGCCGAGATCGCGCTGTCGCCGGGGTTCCGATGGGGGCCGACGGTGCTGGCCGGCCAATCCGTCATGATGGAGGACGTGCTGGCCCAGACCGCGATCACCTATCCCGAGACCTATGTGCAGCGGATGACGGGTGCGCAGATCAAGGACGTGCTCGAGGACGTCTGCGACAATCTCTTCAACGCCGATCCCTATCTGCAGCAGGGCGGCGACATGGTGCGCGTCGGGGGCCTGTCGTACCGCTGCTCGCCGTCGGAGGCGATCGGCCGCCGTATCTCCGATCTCACGCTCGCCAATGGCCACCGCCTGGAGGCGCACAAGAGCTACAAGGTCGCCGGCTGGGCCTCGATGAACGCGCAGGACGGCAAGCCGGTGTGGGATCTCGTCGCCAACCATCTGCGCGACGGCCAGCTGGTGCTGGTGGGAACCAACAAGGTCACGCTGTCAGGCGTCGACGGCAATCCCGGATACGCATCGCAATCCTGAACGGCATGGCGCGATGCAGCGCGGCGTTCTGCGGCGCATGGATGACCGCGAGCCCATCGTGGTCTAAACCGGCGGCGATCCGAATCGGGAGGACACGCCGATGATCTTCCGCCAATTGTTCGACAGCGTCTCCGGCACCTACAGCTACATTCTCGCCAGCCGCAGCGGCGGCGAGGCTGTCATCATCGATCCCGTGATCGAGAAGGTCGACCGCTATTGCCAGTTGCTGCGCGAGCTGGACCTGCGCCTCGTCAAGGCCGTCGACACCCATCTGCATGCCGATCACGTCACCGGGCTCGGTGCGCTGCGCGACCGCACCCATTGCGTCACGATCATGGGCGAGCAGACCAAGGCCGACGTGGTGGCGATGCGCGTCAGCGAGGGCGACCGGATCGCCATCGAAGGCATCAGCCTCGACGTGATGTACACGCCGGGGCACACCGACGATTCCTACAGCTTCCTGATGGGCGACCGCGTCTTCACCGGCGACACGCTCTTGATCCGCGGCACCGGCCGCACCGACTTCCAGAACGGCGACGCGCGCCAGCAATACGACTCGATCTTCAACAAGCTGCTGCGGCTGCCCGACGACACGCTGGTCTATCCCGCCCACGACTACAAAGGCGACACCGTCTCCACCATCGGCGAGGAGCGCCGCTACAATCCGCGCCTGCAGGTGACGTCGATCGACGACTACGTGACGCTGATGGCCAATCTGAAGCTGCCGAATCCGAAGATGATGGACGTCGCGGTCCCCGCCAACATGCGCGTCGGCCTGCACCAGGAGGAACTCGCCAGACAGGGATTGTCGCTGTCGGCGCGCGAGGCGATCGAATGCCTGGGACGGCCGGACGTGCTGCTGGTCGACCTGCGCGAGGCGTCGGAGCGCGCGAAGCACGGCACGCTGTCCGGCGCGCTGCACGCGCCCTATCCCGGGATTGCCGACAATCTCAAGCCGGGCGGCATGCTGCGCGAGGTTGCCGCCGCCACCGGCCGCCGCATCGTATTCTTCTGCGCCTATGGCGAACGCTCGGCGATGGCGGTGCAGACGGCGCAAGCGGCGGGGCTGGCCAATTCCGCGCATATCGAGGGCGGGCTGGATGCGTGGAAGAAGGCCGGCGGGCCGGTGGTCCCGTAGCAGGCGTACTCCGGCCGGCCTCCGTGGGCCAACGCGGCGCCGCCGGCGCGCGCAGGTGCCATGCGCGGCCGTTCATGGACAATGAACCGCAATCCGATAGTGTGGCGTTGTGTCGCGCGCCCTCCGCGGGAGCCCATGGCTTTGACCGGCAACGCGCCCCTCCAGCCCATCGTTTTCGCCCGGAGTCGCACGGATCCGCCATGGCTGACGTTCTCGCCGCATCGCAACATACCTCTGCTCCGATCCGCGCCGCCTCCTCGCTGCGCACGCTGGCGCTGATCTCGCTGGCGCATTGGGTCAGCCATTTGCACATGCTGGTGCTGCCGATGCTGTTCCCGTACCTCAAGGAGAAGCTCGGCGTCGGCTATGTCGAACTCGGCTTTCCGCTCACGGTGTTCGCGGTGGTGTCGGCGCTCACCCAGGCTCCCGTCGGCTATCTCGTCGACCGCGCCGGCGCCCGCCGCATCCTGCTGCTGGGCCTCACGCTCGGCGGCCTGTCGCTGGCGATGCTCGGCGTCTACCTGACCTATACCAGCCTCGTCGTCGCGGCCGTGCTGCTCGGCCTCGCCAACGCGGTCTATCACCCCTCGGATTACGCGCTGCTCTCCGCCCATATGGAAGAGAGCCGGATGGGCCGCGCGTTCGGCGTGCATACCTTTGCCGGCTATCTCGGCGGCGCAGTTGCGCCCGCCGTCATGGCAGCATTGGTCACCACCGTCGGCGGCTCCGGCGCCCTGATGGCGGCTGGCCTCGTCGGCCCGCTCGCCGCGCTGCTGCTGCTCGTCGGCAATGTCCCGGAGGTGCCGCCGCACCCGCATGCCACCAAGGCCGACGGGACCAAGGCCAAGCAGCCGAACCTGCTGACGCCGATGCTGATGCTGCTCACCGTGTTCTTCATGCTGCTCAGCCTGTCCAACGCCGGCATCTCCAGCTTCGGCGTGGTCGCCTTCATGAACGGCTATGGCATCTCGTTTTCGACCGCCAACATCGCGCTGACCGCGTTCCTCGGCGCCAGCGCCGTGGGCGTGCTCGCCGGCGGCCAGCTCGCCGACCGCATTCGCCACCACAACCTGGTCGCGGCGGTCGCCTATGCGATCAATGCGGTGCTGGTGCTGATCATCACCTTCGTCAGCCTGCCTGCCGTGCTGCTGGTGGCGATCATGCTGACCGCCGGCTTCATGGCGGGCGTGATCGCGCCGTCGCGCGACATGATGGTGCGCAACGCCGCGCCTCCCGGCGCCGCCGGCCGCGCCTTCGGCATCGTCTCCACCGGCTTCAACTTCGCCGGCGTCGTCAGCCCGCTGCTGTTCGGCTGGATCATGGACATGAACGCCCCGCGCTGGGTGTTCGGCACGTCAGTCGTCTTCATGCTGCTGACCATCGTGCTGGCGTTCTTCACCGAGCCGAAGAAGAAGGCGGCGTGACGCTGCGGACTAAGCGCATCTGAGCGATGCACGAAGCTCTCACCCCGCAAACGGTCCACTCCCCTCCCCCTTGCGGGGAGGGGGCGGGGGTGGGGGTCCACGGGCGCTGAATTAGGAGATGCGCACCTCACATCTCCAAGCTGATTCGTTCTGAGTCGTCATTCGATCCCGCCTCTCATCACTTCGAGCGTCGCCCGGAGACCCCCACCCCCAACCCCTCCCCGCAAGGGGGAGGGGAGCGCACCGGTGTGCGGGGATAGAGATCGAGTCCCTGACTGAGAAGTCCTGAAGCGGCTCGTGCTGAGCGGTTGACTCATATCGGCAGCGCATAGGCCCCGAGACACACCCAGCTTCCTCGCATGTTGACATCGCCGCGCGTCCGCCGATGATCTCACCAACAACAAACATCCGGGGAAGACACGCCATGACGCAGCCAGATCTCGTGATCCGCGGCGGAACCATTGCCGATGGTTCGGGCGGCGAGCTCTACGAGGCCGATGTGGCGGTCGCCGGCGGCCGCATCGCCGCGGTCGGCAAGATCGCGGCATCCGGCCGCGAGGAGATCGATGCGCGCGGCAAGCTGGTCACGCCCGGCTTCGTCGACGTCCACACCCATTACGACGGCCAGGTCACCTGGAGCCACGACATCTCGCCGTCCTCGCAGAACGGCGTCACGACCGCGATCATGGGCAATTGCGGCGTCGGTTTCGCGCCGTGCCGGCCGGCCGATCACCAGCGCCTGATCCAGTTGATGGAGGGCGTCGAGGACATTCCCGAGCCGGTGCTCGAAGCCGGCATTCCCTGGGAGTGGGAAAGTTTTCCGGACTACATGGAATGGCTGTCCAGGCGGTCATTCGACCTCGACATCGGCGCGCAGCTGCCGCATGCGGCGCTGCGCGTCTATGTGATGGGCGAGCGCGGCGCGCGGCGTGATCCCGCCACGGCTGATGACAACCGCGCCATGGCCGCGCTGGCGCGCGACGCGGTGAAGGCCGGCGCGCTCGGCTTCTCGACTTCGCGCACGCTCAACCATCGGACGTCGACCGGCGACTACACGCCGACGCTCAAGGCCGGCGAGGACGAGCTGACCACGATCGCGCAGGCGATGCACGGCGCCGGCCGCAACGTGCTGCAATTCGTGCTGGACATCTCGACCATCCACGAAGACCTGCCGATGATGCTGCGCATCGCCGACGCCACGAAGTGCCCGATCTCGTTCTCGGTCACCCAGAACGACCGCGCGCCGCAGCGCTGGCGGCAGACCCTGGCCGAAATCAATGCCGCCGCCGCGCGCGGCCTGTCGGTGACGGCGCAGATCGCCGCGCGGCCCGTGGGGTTGCTGCTCGGGCTGGAGCTGTCACGCAACCCGCTGCAGACGCATCCGAGCTACCAGGCGATCGCGCACCTGCCACTCGACGAGCGCGTCGCGCGGATGCGCGATCCGCAGCTCCGCGCGGCGATCCTGAGCGAGCAGGCCACCGCCACCGACGATCCGCTGTTCTTCAAGCCCAACTACGACAAGATGTACCTGCTCGGCGATCCGCCGGACTACGAACAGCCGCCGGAGCGGTCGCTCGGTTCGCAAGCGCGCGCGAAGGGCTGCCGGCCGGAGGAACTGGCCTATGACGCGATGCTGACGGATGGCGGCCGCGGCATGCTCTACGTGCCGTTCCTGAATTATTCCGACGGCAATCTCGACGCCACCTACGAGATGCTGCGCGATCCCAGAAGCGTGCCAGGCTTGAGCGACGGCGGAGCGCATTGCGGCATCATCTGCGACGCCAATTTTCCGACCTACCTGCTGACGCACTGGACGCGCGACCGCAAGCGTGGCGAGAAGCTGTCGATCCCGTTCGTGGTCGCCGCGCAGGCGCGCAAGACCGCGTTGTCGGTCGGCCTCGAGGATCGCGGCCTGATCGCACCGGGCTACAAGGCCGACGTCAACGTCATCGACTACGACCGGTTGCATCTGCATCCGCCCAAGGTGCACTACGACCTGCCGGTCGGCGGCCGCCGGCTGATGCAGGACGTGGACGGCTACGACGCGACGATCGTCTCAGGCGTGGTGACACGCCGCCAGGGCCAGGCCACCGGCGCGCGTCCGGGACGGCTGGTCAGGGGAGCGCGTTCCAATCTGCAATGACGGGCGGTGCTCCCGACCGGGCCGTCGACACTCGTAGCCGACACGCATAGCTGAGGCGTACCAGGGACTGCGCCCCACCTGACGTGTCGTCCCGGGCAAGTCCGGCAACGCGCAAGCGTTGGCGGACGCCGACCCGGGACCCATACTCCGCGGCTTACGTGGCCAGGCGAGATTGATCGACCAGCCTGCCTCAAACATCTCCCTGGGGTTATGGGTCCCGGATCTGCGCGCGCGTGCCGCGCGCTTGTCCGGGACGACAGCGGATGGTCATGGCTGCAGCGTCACGTGCGGCTCAGACTTGCAGATGGCGGGCGCGAGCGCTCACTATAATAGCTCACGCGAATTTCGGCATCGCCGCCCGGTACGCCGCCAGGCGCGCGCGTTCGCTCTCCGGCCACAGCAGCGCCAGGCCGACCAGGCCTGAGACCACCAGCACCACAGCGTTGATGACGAAGCCCTGCACATAGCCGTCGAGCGCCGTTGCGGCGTTCTGCACCACCTTGCCCATGACGATCGGCGCGACGATGCCGGCGAGCGTGTAGCCGGCGCCATAGATCGCCATGACAGCGCCGCGCTGGCGGACGGGCGTGAACTCGCCGATCATCAGCGGGCAGACGACGTAGATCGCACCGGACAGGCCCGAGCCGATCACGATCAACGCGATCTGCATCGCGGGACTGCCGCCATACGGCAGCATGGCCATGACGAGACCTCCGGCCACCAGCGGCACCGAGCCGAGCACGCCGCGGGCCAGACGAGTCGAGAGTCCGCGCGCCATCAGCACCTGTGACAGCAGCCCGGTCGCCAGCACCACCACCGCGCCGAAGATCCAGGGCAGCACCGAGACGAGGCCGGCCTGCTGCTGACTGAGGCCGAGCCCCTTGATCAGAAACGGCGTGAACCAGGTGAGGCCGAGCGACAGCGCCCAATAGGCGCTGAAGCTGGCGGCGACGCAGCCGATGAAGGTGCGCGACAGCAACAGCTGCGTATAGGGCACCGGCGTCTCCTTGGTCGCCGTCGTGTCGGTATCGGCCAGGGGCCCCTCGCGGCCGAGCGCGATCCAGGCGGCGCCCCACAGCAATCCGACCAGGCCGAGGGCGCCGAAGGCATAGTGCCAGCCGAAGCTGACGATGATGGCGTTCAGCGCCGGCACCGCCACGATGACGCCGAAGGCCGCGCCCTGCGACAGCAGCGCGGTCGGCAGGCCGCGCCTTTCGTCGGGGAACCATTTGTACATCGCGTGAAGGGCCACCGACGCGGCCGGGCCCTCGCCGGCGCCGAGAATGACGCGGCAGATCAGAAGCGTCGTGAAGCCGACGTCGCCGACCATCGGAAACTGGGCAATCGACCAGATCACGGCCAGCGCGAGCAGGACCCAACGCGTCTCGATGCGGTTGACCACGAAGCCCACGGCGATGGCCGAGATCGAGAACAGGAAGAAGAAGGAGGAGCCGAGCAGGCCGAATTGTTCCGGCGAGAGCTTGAGATCGGTCATGATCGGGACGCCCGCGAGCCCGACCACGATCTTGTCGGCGAAGTTCACGAGCATGAAGAGAAACAGGAGAAGCGTGATCCTCCAGGCGCCCTTCGGCGTTTTGATCGATGTCGACGCAGTCGTCGCTGGCGCGGCCATGGTCGTTCCCCGTCGTTTCTCTTGATCCCCGTCAATGCGGGTTTTCCTCATGCTAGCCACGCCCGCGCATCGTACGCAACCGACGTCTGCGGCTGCATGACAGCAATACCGGCGAAGGACGCGGCACGACCAAGACACCCGTGATATCGCGCTGCGGCCTTGCTATATGCCGTCGTGCAGCAAGGCAGTTGATCCCGTGTTGAGCGTCAGAAACCTGTTCAAGACCTATCCCTCCGCCGGCGAGACCGTGAACGTTCTCCGCGGCGTCGATCTCGACGTCTTCAGCGGCGAGCGTGTCGCGCTGACCGGTGAATCCGGCTCCGGCAAGAGCACATTGCTGCACCTGATCGCGGGCCTCGATGCCGCCGATCGCGGCGACATCCTGCTGGAGAACACGCCGGTCAGCGCGCTCGACGATGCCGGCCGCGCTGCGCTGAGGCGCGAGCGGCTGGGGCTTGTGTTCCAGCAGTTCAACCTGGTGCCGAGCCTCTCGGTGGCCGACAATCTCGCCTTTCAGGCACGGCTCGCGGGGCGGCACGATGCGGCGTGGCACACCGAACTCGTGGAGCGGCTCGGATTGAAGCCGCTGCTGAAGCGCTATCCCGAACAATTGTCCGGCGGACAACAGCAGCGCGTCGCGATCGGCCGCGCGCTGGCGATCAAGCCGGCGCTGCTGCTGGCGGACGAGCCCACCGGCAATCTCGACGAGGACACCGCCGACGAGGTGATGGCGCTGACGCGCGATCTCGTCGCGCGCACCGGCTGCGGCTTCCTGATGGTGACTCACAGCGCCCGCCTCGCCGCGATGCTCGACCGCCACGTTCATCTGCATGCAGGCCGCGTCGCATGAGGCGCGCGCTGTGGATTCTCGCGGTGCTGCTCAGCCATTGGCGCCGGCATCCGATGCAGCTCGCCACCCTGCTGATCGGGCTGATCTCGGCCACCGCGCTGTGGAGCGGCGTGCAGGCGCTGAACCAGCAGGCGCGCAACTCCTATGACCGCGCGGCCGCGATCTTCGGCGGCGCACGCACACCGATGCTGGTCGCGACCGACGGCAAGATGCTGCCGCAAAGCGTATTCGCCGAGCTGCGCCGCGCCGGCTGGGCGGTGTCGCCGGTGGTCGAAGGGCGGGTGCAGATCGACGGCCGTTCGATCCGGCTGCTCGGCATCGAGCCGTTCAGCATTCCCCGCGAGGTCGGCGATGCGCCGATGGTCGGACGCAGCGAGCTCGAGGCGTTCCTGACGCCGCCGCACCGCACGCTGATCTCGCCGGAAACGCTGGCCGAACTCGGACTGAAGGACGGCGCGGCGCCGCGGCTCAGCAATGACGCCGTGATGCCGCCGCTGATGGCGCAACAGCAGCTCGCCCCCGGCGTGCTCGTTGTCGACATCAGCGACGCGCAGCGGCTGCTCGACAAGCCCGGCCAGATCTCGCGGCTACTGGTCGGCAAGACGATCGGCCAACGCCCGCCGTTGCAGAGCTTCGCCGGCGGCCGGCTGCAACTGGTCCAGCCCGAGGCCGAGACCGACCTGGAGCGGCTGACCGACAGCTTCCATCTCAATCTCACCGCCTTCGGCCTGCTGTCCTTCGTCGTCGGGCTGTTCATCGTCAACTCCGCGATCGGCCTTGCCTTCGAGCAACGATTGCCGGTATTGCGCACGTTGCGCGCCTGCGGCGTGTCCGCTCGCCAGCTCAACGCGGTGCTGATCGGCGAGCTCATCGCCTTCGCGCTCGTTGCAGGTCTCGTGGGACTCGTCTGCGGCTACATCATCGCAGCATCGCTGTTGCCGAACGTGGCGGCGTCGCTGCGCGGGCTCTATGGCGCGCAGGTGCCGGGCGAGCTGAGCCTGCAGCCGGCATGGTGGCTCGCCGGCCTCGTCATCAGCGTCGCCGGCGCGCTGGCGGCGGCGACCACGAGCCTGATCAAGTCGATGCGGCTGCCGATCCTGTCGGCGGCGCAGCCTTACGCGTGGCAGGAAGCGCAGCGGCGCTGGCTGCGCTTGCAGAGCGCCGTCGCGCTCGCCTTCTTCGTCACGGCCGGCCTGCTGCTGTGGCTCGGCCAATCGCTGCTCGCCGGCTTCGGCGTGCTCGCCGCAATGATGCTCGGCGCCGCGCTGCTGCTGCCGGCGATCCTGGAGCTGGTGCTGCGGCTCGGCGAGCGCGGCGCGCGCGCAGCGCTCGCTCAATGGTTCTGGGCCGACAGCCGGCAGCAGATCTCAGGGCTGTCGCTGGCACTGATGGCGCTGCTGATGGCGCTCGCCGTCAACGTCGGCGTGGCGACGATGGTCGAAACGTTCAGCCGCACCTTCCTGGTCTGGCTCGACGGACGGCTCGCCGCCGATGTCTACATCAGCGCGGCCGACGAAGCGCAGGCGCGCGAGATTCAAGGCTGGCTGCGCACACGTCCCGAGGTGCAGGCAGTGCTGCCGGGCGGGCGCGCGGAGACGCAACTCGCCGGCGCGCCGATCGACGTTCTCGGCCTGCCCGACCACGACACTTATCGCGCACATTGGCCGTTGCTGCAGGCCGGCCCCGAGGCCTGGAAGCAGCTGGTGCGCGGCGATTGCGGCTTCGTCAGCGAGCAGCTGTCGCGACGGCTCAATCTCTCGCTCGGCGACAGCATCGACATTTCCGCGCCGACCGGCGACTGGCGCATCAGCGTGGCCGGCATCTATGCCGACTACGGCAACCCGAAGGGCCAGGTCACCGTCAACGTCGCCGCGCTGACGCGCCGTTTCCCGGCGACGCCGATCACGCGCATGGCCGTGCGCGCAGCGCCCGCCGACGTGCCCGGATTGATCAGCGCGCTGACGGACAAGTTCGGCCTCGACGGCCGCAACGTCGTCGACCAGGCCACGGTGAAGCAGGAGTCCAAGCAGATCTTCAACCGCACCTTTGCGGTGACCGGCGCGCTCAACACCTTCACGCTCGGCGTCGCCGCCATCGCGCTGCTGACGAGCCTGCTGACGCTCGCCAATTCGCGGCTGCCGCAGCTCGCGCCGCTCTGGGCGATCGGGCTGACGCGGCGCCGGCTCGCCGAGGTCGAGCTGCTGAAGACATTGTCGCTCGCCGGCCTCACTGCGCTGCTGGCGCTGCCGCTCGGGCTGGTGGTGGCGTGGTGCCTGATCGCGATCGTCAACGTCAAAGCCTTCGGCTGGCGGCTGCCGTTCGACGTGTTTCCGCTGCAACTGGTCCGCCTCTTGATCGTCACCCTCGTCGCGGCCCTGATCGCCTCGCTGCTGCCGGTGCTGCGGCTGGCGCGGATGCAGCCGGCGCATCTCGTGAGGACCTTCACCATTGAGCGCTAGAGCCATGATCACGCGGCGCGGCCTGATCGGCGGGCTCTCCCTGCTGGTGCTGCCGCGCCTCGCGCGCGCGCAGGGCTTTGCCGGCCTCGCCGACAGCGCCGAGGGCTTTGCGCCGGTGACGCCTGGCAAGAGCTTCAGCTTCCCGGCCGACCACGGGCCGCACGACGATTTCCGCATCGAGTGGTGGTACATCACGGCCAATCTCAGCGACGCCAACGGCAAGGCCTATGGCCTGCAGTGGACGCTGTTCCGCTCGGCCTCGCGGCCCGGACCGCAAGCGCAAGGATTCGATAACCAGCAGCTCTGGATGGCGCACGCCGCGGTGACGCGCGCCGACAGCCATCGCTCGACTGAGAAGTTTGCGCGCGGCGGCGTCGGGCAGGCCGGCGTTGACGCCAAGCCGTTCCAGGCTTGGATCGACGACTGGCAGTTGCGCGGCACGGCGGCGACCGACGACCCGTCGCTGGCGCCGCTCGACATGAGCGCGAGCGCGGCCGATTTCTCCTACGCGCTGCATCTGGAGGCGGACCGTCCCGTCGTTCTGCAGGGCATCGGCGGCTACAGCCGCAAGTCGGAGCGCGGCCAGGCCTCGTACTACTACAGCCAGCCGTTCTATCGCGCGCGCGGCCGCCTCAGCTTCGACGACAAGCCTGTCGAGGTCACCGGGATGGCCTGGCTCGACCGCGAATGGAGCAGCCAGCCGCTGGCCTCCGACCAGAGCGGCTGGGACTGGTTCGCGCTGCATTTTTCTGGCGGCGAAAAGCTGATGCTGTACCGGATGCGCCAGGGCAACGGCGACTACACGTCCGGCACCTGGATCACGGCCGACGGCGCGTCGCGCCCGCTCGGCCCCGGCGACATCGCGATGCGACCTATGGACATCGTCGGCATCGGCGAGCGCAAGCTCCCGGTCGGCTGGCGCGTCGAGATATCAGCGCTCGGCATCGCCATCGACAGCACGCCGCTCAATCCGAACGCCTGGATGGGCACGCGCGTGCCCTATTGGGAGGGGCCGATCAGCTTCAAGGGCAGCCATAGCGGGGTGGGCTATCTCGAGCTGACCGGATATTAAAGGCGCTTACAAGAGGGGGGACCACGCATGTATCACTTCACCGCAATCGTCACCGTGCTCGCGCTCATGCTGTATTTCTACATGGCGGTCCGCGTCGCGCAGGCGCGGGCCCGCTTCGGTGTGAAGGCGCCGGCGGTGACGGGAAATCTCGATTTCGAGCGCACCTATCGGGTGCAGGTCAATACGCTGGAATGGCTGCCGATCTTCCTGCCGGCGCTGTGGCTGTTCGCAATCTATGTCAGCGATGCGATTGCGGCGTCGATCGGCATTGTCTGGATCGCCGGCCGCGCGATGTACATGGTGTCCTACGCCAAGGCCGCCGAGAAGCGCGGCCCCGGCTTCGGCATCCAGGCGCTGGCAGCCTCCACCCTGCTCGTCGGCACCCTGATCGCCATCCTGTGGCGATTGCTGCACGGCTGATCGCTCAACCCTCCGCCGTCGTCCCGGCTCAAGACCGGGACGACACCTGTTTTTTGATGAGATTACTTCGTCAGCGGGCAGCCGCTCTCCTTGGGCGTGAAGAACGCCTTGTCGCCGGGCACCGTGGCGAGCAGCTTGTAGTAGTCCCAGGGCTTCTTCGATTCCGACGGCTTCTTGACCTCGAACAGATACATGTCGTGGACCATGCGGCCGTTGGCGAGCACCTTGCCCTGCGCGAAGGCATCGTCGACCGGCAGTTCCTTGAGCTTCGCCGCCACGGCGTCGGAGTCCTTGGTGCCCGCGGCCTTCACCGCCTTCAGATAGGACAGCGTCGCCGAATAGGTGCCGGCATGGATCATGCTCGGCATGCGCCCCGTGCGCTTCATGAAGCGCTCGCTGAACGCGCGGGCCTTGTCGTCATGATCCCAGTAGAAGCCCTCGGTGAGCACCAGCCCCTGCGCCGCCTCCAGCCCGAGGCCGTGCACCTCGGACAAGGTCATCAGCAGGCCGGCGAGCTTCTGGCCGCCCTTGACGATGCCGAACTCGGCCGCCTGCTTGATCGAGTTGGTGGTGTCGAGGCCGGCATTGGCTAGCCCGATGATCTTGGCCTTCGAGCTCTGCGCCTGCAGCAGGAAGGACGAGAAGTCCGAGGAGTTCAGCGGGATGCGCACCGAGCCCAGCACCTTGCCGCCCTTGGACGTCACGATGTCGCTGGTGTCCTTTTCCAGCGCATAGCCGAACGCGTAGTCGGCGGTCATGAAGAACCAGGTGTCGCCGCCGGATTCGACCAGCGCGCCGCCGGTGCCGACCGCGAGCGCGCGGGTGTCATAGGCCCAGTGGAAGCCGTAGGGCGTGCAGGCATCGCCAGTGATGCGCGAGGTCGCGGCGCCGACGACGATGTCGATCTTCTTCTTCTCCTTCGACAGATCCTGGATCGCCAGCGCGACCGAGGAGGTCGTCAGCTCGGTGATCATGTCGACACCTTCGGTGTCGTACCAGCGCCGGGCGATGGACGAGGCGAGATCAGGCTTGTTCTGGTGGTCGGCCGTCACCATCTCGACCTTCTGCCCGAGCACTTCGCCGCCGAAATCCTCGATCGCCATCCTGGCCGCCTCGACGGAATATTTGCCGCCGTAATCGGCATAGACGCCGGACTGGTCGTTGAGGATGCCGATCTTGACCTGGGCCGAGGCTGGCGCCGCGATCAGCAGCGCACCTGCGGCCGCAAAGGCCAACCAACGCGAATTCATATCGTCTCTCCCGGAGTTTCTTGCTTCTGAGAAGTCATTCGTTCGGAATGCGCCCTCACGTTAGGCCAGAACCCCGGCCGCGCCCATCCCTTCCCGCCTCAGCCAAAGGGCTGAGACGGCGGTTGATCCACGTGGAACCCGTCCGCTAGACTAGCGGGCAATCAACAAGCTGCCGTCCCCGTGAGGATGGTGTGCCCGGATGGAAACAGCCCAGCGCGTGACGCGGACGTCGTCCGCATCGCTCCGCCCTGCCTTACGCCGCGTGCACCCGAAGCCTCCGCCGGACGGTCATGGGAGGAGCAGACATGTACACCGGCAAGCACGCGAAGCTGCGCCCCTTGCAGCCCGCCTTCATCATGGCCTCCACCGGCGAAGCCGTGACCTATCGCGAGCTGGAGGCGCGCAGCAATCGCCTTGCGCATCTGTTCCGCCGTCATGGCCTGAAGCGGCTGGATCATTATTCGATCTTCATGGAGAACAACAATCGCTATCTCGAGGCGTGCGGCGCCGGCGAGCGCTCCGGCCTGTACTTCACCTGCGTGAATTCCTACCTGACGCCTGGCGAGCTCGCCTACATCCTCAACAACAGCCAGTCGCGCCTGCTGATCACCTCGGTCGCCAAGCTCGACGTCGCGCGGGAGGCGCTGAGGGAAGCGCCAGGCATCGAGCTGTGCATCGTCTCCGATGGCCCAGGTGAAAGCGACCGCATCGTCGGCCTGGCGGAGGCGACATCCGGCCTGCCGTCGACGCCGATTGCCGACGAGAGCGTCGGCACGGCGATGCTGTACTCGTCAGGTACGACGGGCCGGCCCAAGGGCATCCTGCGGCCGCTGCCGGAACAGCCGCCCGTGCAGCAGCTCCCGATCTTCGACTTCCTGGAGAAGCTGTGGCGCTATCGCGAGGGCATGATCTACCTCTCCCCTGCGCCGCTCTATCATTCCGCGCCGCAGGCCGCCGTCAACCTCACCATCCGCTCAGGCGGCACCGCCATCATCATGGAGAATTTCGATCCCGAGCGCTATCTCCAGCTCGTCCAGCAGTGGGGCATCACCCATACTCAGCTCGTGCCGACAATGTTCTCGCGCATGCTGAAACTGCCGGAGGATGTCCGCACCCGCTACGACCTGTCCTCGCTGGAAGTGGCCATTCACGCCGCCGCCCCCTGCCCCGCACAGGTCAAGGAGGACATGATCCGATGGTGGGGGCCGATCATCCACGAATATTACGGCGCCACCGAGGGTCTCGGCTTCACCGCCTGCGACAGCGAGCAATGGCTCGCGCATCGCGGCACCGTCGGCAAAGTGCTGTTCGGTGACCTGCACATCCTCGACGAAAACATGCAGCCCTGCCCTGTCGGCATCGCCGGCACGGTGTGGTTCAAGACCGGCTCGCCGTTCGAGTACTTCAACGACCCCGAGCGCACCAAGGAGGCGCGCTCGGCCGACGGCACCATGAGCACGGTCGGCGACGTCGGCTATGTCGATGCCGACGGCTATCTCTATCTCACCGACCGCGCCACCTTCATGATCATCTCCGGCGGCGTGAACATCTATCCGCAGGAATGCGAGAACCTGTTGATCACCCATCCCAAGGTCGCTGATGCCGCCGTGTTCGGCGTGCCCAATGCCGATCTCGGCGAGGAGGTGAAGGCGGTGATCCAGCCGATGTCGGGCATCACGCCCGGTCCTGAGCTGGAGGAGGAGCTGATCGCCTTTTGCCGGCAATCGCTGGCACGGCAGAAGGTGCCGCGCTCGATCGACTTCGAGAAGGAGCTGCCGCGGCTGCCGACCGGCAAGCTCTACAAGCGCCTGCTGCGCGACCGCTATTGGGGCAACAAGACCTCGCGGATCGTCTAGACCGTCGCGACCTCGGGTTGATCCTTGTCAAGCGCAGGCAGCATCGCCGAGCCTATCCTCCACCGATTGCAGCCGCAGCCATTGTACGAGACGACGACATGCGCGCTCATCAAATCATGACGAGATCGGTGATCACGGTCACCCCCGGAACGCCGGTGGCCGAGGCGGCGCGGATCATGCTGCGCAACCACATCGGCGGCCTGCCGGTGGTGGACGCCTCCGGCCAGCTCGTCGGCATGGTCACCGACGGCGACTTCCTGCGTCGGGCCGAACTCGGCACGGAACGGCGGCACGGCCGCTGGCTCGACCTCCTCGTCGGCCGCGGCCGCGTCAGCGCCGATTTCGTCCACGCCCATGGCCGCACCGTGGGCGACATCATGAGCCGCCCTCCGGTCACGGTCAGCCCGGACGCCGCTCTCGGCGAGATCGCCGCGATCATGGAGAAGCGCAGCGTCAAGCGCCTGCCCGTCGTCAGTGGCGACCGGCTGGTCGGGATGATCACGCACACCGACTTCGTCCAGACCCTGGCCGATCTCGCCACCACGGTTCCCGGGCCCACGTCCGACGACGACGCCATCCGCGCTGCGATCCTTGACGCGCTCGACCAGGCCGCCTGCAAGCACTGCCGCTTCAATGTCGTGGTTCGCAACGGGATCGCGCATCTGAGCGGCGCGGTGCGTCACGAGAGTGAACGCGCCACCGCGATCGTGGCGGCCAAGAGCGTGGACGGCGTCCGGGAGGTGCGCGATCACATGTGGGTCTATCCGCCTCCGGAGGACGAGTTCGGCGGTGGCGACATCGTTTCGCTGCAGGAGCAGCCGTCGACCGATGACGACCAGCCGCTCTGAGGAGCAAAGCTCCATGCGCCGCACCATCGCGCTGCCGATGCTGCTGTTGCTGCTCCTGACGCCAGCGGCGGCAGAGGATCTCGACCATGGCCGCCAGGTCGCGGAACGCTGGTGCGCCGAGTGCCATGTGGTCGGCGCCGAGGCGCCCCGGTTCCGGCGCGCCCGGCCGTTCGTCGCCATCGCCGCCAAGGAGGGCCTGACCAGGGACATGCTGGTGAGGTTCCTGCTGCTTCCGCACGCCACGATGGCCAACAGCCCGCTCGGTGCAGCCGACGCGGACGATCTCGCCGGCTATATTCTCAGCCTCAGGAAGTAATGGGCAACCGGCATGGCCGGCGTGGTTGGCGACCAGGCGCAAATTGCGCTGCACCCGGTACGGGGATGCGCCGCGGCCCCTGCCTTGTTTCGACGCGCGGGCTGTTTCTTCTTTTTCGGACCGATCCGCTGGAACAAAATTGTCAAGTCAGCGTTTCGTGTATTCGCCGCCGTGAGCTGGAGCACGTCGCACGTCCCTCAGTCGGTATGCCGACCGCGACTCTCCTTGTCCTCGTTGCCGGAAAAGCCAACACCAAGCAGCGAATGAGATAGCTCTTGCATTCGTACACAAACAAGTTGGTAATCGGGTGCGCAGCGCCTTCTTGGCCGGCCTGCTAGCAAGGAGCCCGCGACGTGCACGGAATGCCCGGCGCCTCCAACGCCCCCCGCGCGACCGACGACGATGCGGCCTATCTCGCCGCGATCGTGAATGCGTCAGCCGACGCCATCTTCGGCACCACCGTGGACGGGATCATCCGCAGTTGGAATGCGGCATGTGAACGGATGCTGGGCTATCGCGCCGCCGAGATGATCGGACAGTCGATTCTGAATATCGTTCCTCCCGAGCTGAAGCAGGAGGCCCTGTCGATCCGCGCCCGTGTCAGCGTCGGCGCTTCGATCGAGAGCTTCGAGACGGTCCGGCTGGCGAAAGACGGCCGCCCGATCGAGGTCGCCATCACCTATTCGCCGATCCGCGACGGACTCGGTCAGATCATCGGCGTCTCAGGCATCCTGCGCGACGTCACCACGATCAAGACGGCGCAGCGCAGCGCCGCGATGCTGGCCGCCATCGTCACCTCCTCATCGGATGGCGTCGTCAGCAAGACGCTGGACGGCACCGTCACCAGCTGGAACAAGAGCGCCGAGCGCATCTTCGGCTTCTCGGAAGGCGAGATGATCAACCGCTCGATCCGCACGATCATCCCCGGGGAGCGCCAGGCCGAGGAGGATCGCATCCTCGCCACCGTCGTCTCCGGCGAGATGATCGACAATTTCGAAACCGTGCGGCTGCGCAAGGACGGCGCGCTGATCGACGTCTCGGTGACCGTGTCACCAGTCCGCGATCCCGCCGGCCGCATCATCGGCGCCTCCAAGATCGTGCGCGACATCACCGACAAGCGCCAGACCCGCGAGCAGTTGCGCACCCTGCTCGCCGAGGTCAACCATCGCAGCAAGAACCTGCTGTCGCTGGTGCAGGCGATTGCGCGGCAGATGACGCGCCACGGCCGGCCGCTCGATCTCGATCGCTTCCTGCAGCGCCTGCAGGCGATTGCGAGCAATCAGGATCTGCTGATCCAGAACGACTGGCGGTTCATTCCGCTGCGTGATCTCGTTCACGCCCAGCTCAGCGCCTTCCGCGACCTCATCGGCAATCGCATCGCGATCGACGGGCCGCAGATCGAATTGACGCCGGAAGCGGCACAGGCGATCGGCCTGGCCGTCCACGAGCTGATCACCAATGCCGCGAGACATGGCGCGCTCTCGGGCAACGACGGACGTGTTGCGATCGACTGGCGATGCGATGGCAACGACTTCGACATGAGCTGGCGCGAGAGCGGTGGCCCCGCGGTCGCGTCGCCGGAACAGCGCGGCTTCGGCAGCCGCGTCATCACCGACATGGTCCGGGCCGGGCTGGATGCAACGGTCGAGATCGAATACGCGGCGTCCGGCCTCCGCTGGCACCTCAACTGCCCCTTGCAACGCATCAGCCGCGGCAGCCTCCATGCCCGTTGCTGACAAGGTCAATGTCCTGATCGTCGAGGACGATCCCATGATCGGCTTCGACCTGTCGGTCGAGCTGGAAGAGGCCGGGTTTGCCGTGGTCGGCGTCGCGCCGACGGTGGGAAAGGCGCTGCACCTGCTGCAGCGGCACCGCTGCGACCTCGCCGTGCTCGACGTCAATCTCGGACACGAGACCTCGGCCCCGATCGCCCGCGCGCTCAGGGCGCAGGGCGTTCCGTTCGTTGCCGTCACCGGCTATTCGGTCGACCAATGCCCCGAGGAATTCGCCAGCGCGCCACTGCTGTCGAAGCCCTTCCAGACCTCGCGCCTGGTCGCGACCTTGCGGCGGCAATTGCCGGGGTGAAGCGCAGCTGCAGTCCTGAGGCTTGGCGACAGCAGCGGGCGGCTCGTGTGTGTGGCGCCGACATGCGACTCCGACAGACCTCCCGCCGGCAACCTCAGTGCCATGCCCCTCACCCGGATTGCTGCGCAATCCGACCTCTCCCCGCAAAGGGCGGGGAGAGGTTGCACCGCGCGTGCCGACGGAGATTGCCTCAATGATCAGTTCCGGATCGTCAGTTTAAGACGAGGCATCGCCGCGAGCACCGGTGCGCTCCCTCTCCCCGTTCTTCACGGGGAAAGGGTTGGGGTCAGGGGCAACCGCACGGGAAGTCTCTATGCCAGGGCCCAATAACCGCGCCCGGCAGCGCGCGACTCGCCCCCGGCAATCACCCCGCGATCTCCACCACGATCCGGCCCGTCGTGACCTGATCCCCCTCCGCCACCTCGATTGCCATCACCGTGCCGGCGATGCCGGCGGTGTGGACATGCTCCATCTTCATCGCTTCGAGCGTCAGCATCGGCTGACCGGCCGCGACCTGATCACCGGGCTTCACCAACACCGCGACCACGCGGCCATTCAGCGCCGCGCGAACCTTGCCGTCGCCGCCGGACGCGGCCGCCGACTGCGATGCGGCCAGCGTGAGGTCGCGCAGCGCCAGCACCCGGCCGCGATGCTGCACGAACAGGCGATCGCCGTCGCGCACGAAGCGGGCGCTGTCGATGATGCCGTCGCGGCGAATCCGGATCGTCTCGCTGTCCAGCGCCACGATCTCGCAGCGCTGCGCGACGCCGCCGTGCACGACGCTGTAGCTGCCGTCACGGTCGCGCAGCAGTTCGCATTCGTGGACCTCGTCCCCGAGCGCAAAGCGAAGCGGCGTCGCAAAGGCAGGGGCCAGCGATCGCCCCTGGCGAACGGGACGCGCCAGCGGGTGACTGACGGAGAGCAGCAGAGCGGCCAGCGCCATATCTTCGGCCGCGACGCCTGGTGCACGCAGCTCGTCACGATGCGCCGCGATGAATGCCGTGGTTGCCTTGCCGGCGGCGAACGCCGGGTGCCGCAGACAGGACAACAGGAAGGATTGGTTCGTCGTGACGCCGAGCGCGACCGCCTGTTCCAGCCCGGTGGTGAGCCGCGCCCGCGCCTCCTCGCGCGACGCGCCATGGCCGATCAGCTTGGCGATCATCGAATCGTAATAGGGTGGAATCTCCGCGCCGTACTCCAGCGCATGCTCGACCCGGATCGTCTCCGGCATCTGCCACAGCGCCATGCGCCCGGATTGCGGCATGAAGTCCTGAGCGGCATCCTCCGAGCACAGCCGCACCTCGATGGCGTGGCCCGTGAAGCTGATCTGCTCCTGACGCAGTGGCAGCGGCTCACCGGCGGCGATGCGGAGCTGCCACTCGACGAGATCGAGCCCGGTCAGCGCCTCGGTCACGGGATGCTCGACCTGCAGCCGCGTGTTCATCTCCATGAAGTAGAACTGGCCGTCGCCGTCGAGCAGGAATTCCAGCGTTCCGGCGCCTTCGTAAGTGAGCGCCTTCACGGCCTGCACCGCGACCGCACCCATGCGCGCGCGTAGTTCCGGGCCGACCGCCGGCGACGGCGCCTCCTCGATCAGCTTCTGATGGCGCCGCTGCACCGAGCAGTCGCGCTCGCCGAGATGCACGGCGTTGCCATGGCTGTCACCGAACACCTGGATCTCGACGTGGCGCGGATTGGCGATGGCCTTCTCGAGGATGACCGTGCCGTCGCCGAACGCCGTTGCAGCTTCCGAGCGCGCGCTGCGCAGCGCGTCAGCAAACGCGCCGGCTTCGCTGACCAGTCGCATGCCGCGGCCGCCACCGCCTGCGACGGCCTTGATCATGACGGGGAAGCCGATGCGCTTCGCCTCGCGCAGCATCGCCTCGTCGCCCTGGTCCTCGCCCTGATAGCCTGGCACGCAGGGCACGCCGGCGCACTGCATGATCGTCTTGGCGCCGGCCTTGTTGCCCATCGCCTCGATCGCCTCGGGCGATGGTCCGATGAACACGAGACCCGCCTCCTTGCAGGCCCGCGCGAAATCCTCATTCTCGGCGAGGAAGCCGTAGCCGGGATGAACGGCGTCCGCACCCGTCGCCTTCGCCGCGGCAATGATCGCCGGGATGTTCAGATAGGACTGCGCCGGCGGCGGCGCACCGAGACGGACGGCCTGATCGGCGAGCCGGACATGCGGCGCGCCAGCGTCGGCGTCGGAATAGACGGCGACCACGCCATGACCAAGCCGGCGCGCCGTGCGCATCACGCGCAGCGCGATCTCGCCGCGGTTGGCGATCAGCACCTTGTGGAAAGGCCGGCGCGACATCGTCTTCTCTCCGCTCATGGCCTGGCCACCGAGAACTGCATGCGTTGCGGTTCGCGCGCCTCGGACTCGCGGCAGATCGACAGCACCTCCGACAGCACCGCGCGGGTGTCGCGCGGATCGATGACGCCGTCGTCGAGCACCCGCGCCGAGGTCGCGAACACGTCCATCTGGCTGTCGAACACGCCGATGATCTGCGCCTTCATGGCATCGAGCTTCTCGCGCTCCACCGGCTTGCCGCGGCGCGCCGCTGCGGCCTCGGTGACGATCGCCATCGTCTCGGCCGCCTGCTCGCCACCCATCACGGCCGTCTTGGCGTTCGGCCAGGAGAAGCAGAAGCGCGGATGGAAGCCGCGGCCGCACATGCCGTAGTTGCCGGCACCGAACGAGGCGCCGCAATAGATCGTGATCTGGGGAACGGTTGCCGACGTCACCGCCTGGATCATCTTGGAGCCGTGCTTGATCATGCCGGCCTCCTCATAGGCGCGGCCGACCATGTAGCCGGTGGTGTTGTTGAGATAGAGGATCGGCGTGCGGCTCTGGCAGCACGCCTGGATGAAATGCGTCGCCTTGTTGGCGCCGGCGGGATCGAGCGGCCCGTTGTTGGTGACGATGCCGATCGCCTGGCCCTCGATGCGGGCATGACCGCAGACCGTCGCGGGGCCGTAGTTCGGCGACATCTCGACGAAGTCGCTGTCGTCGACGATCCGCGCGATGATCTGGCGCATGTCGACCGGCCGCTTGTGATCGAGCGGCATGATGCCGAGCAGGTCCTCCTGGTCGTAGCGCGGCGGCTTCGCCGCCGGCGCGTCGTGCGACGGCCGATCCCAATTCAGCTTGCCCATGATCTCCCTCGCAATGCGCAAAGCATCGCGGTCGTCCTCGGCAAGATAGTCGCCGAGCCCGGAGATCGCCGTATGCATCTCGGCGCCGCCGAGCTCCTCCTCGGTCGCGATCTCGCCGGTCGCGGCCTTCAGCAGCGGCGGCCCGGCGAGGAAGGCGCGGGTGCGGCCGCGCACCATGACGATGTAGTCGGACAGTCCGGTCTGATAGGCGCCGCCAGCGGTCGACGAGCCGTGCGTGACGGTGACGACCGGCAGGCCGGCCGCCGATAGCCGCGCCAGGTTGCGAAAAATGTTACCGCCGCGAACGAAGTCCTCGACGCGGTAGCGCAGCAGGTTGGCGCCGGCGCTCTCGACCAGTTGCACGTAAGGCAGCTTGTTTTCCAGCGCCAGCTCCTGCACGCGCAGGGTCTTGTCCAGGCCGTAAGGCTGCAGCGCGCCGGCATCGATGGCCGCATCGTTCGCCGACACCATGCAGCGCACGCCCGCAACGAAGCCGATGCCGGCGATGACGCCGCCGCCCGGCACGCTCTTGGTGGCATCGGGCGTATCGAACATGTAGCCGGCGAGCGTCGACAGTTCCAGGAACGGCGCGCCGGGGTCGAGCACCAGTGCGACCCGCTCGCGCGGCAGCAGCTGGCCGCGCTGGTGGAAGCGGTCCTTGGCCGCGGCCGAGGCGTTGCGTGTCCGCGCCTCGAGATCGCGCATCCGCGCGATCAGCCCGAGCATGCCGTCGCGGTTGGCCTGGAAGGCGGCGCCGGTGGGAGAGATGGTGTTTTCGATGATGGCCATGAGCAACGATCTCATTATTGCGCGTCATTCCGGGGCGCGCGGAAGCGCGAGCCCGGAATCCATAACCACGATCGGGAGTATGGATTCCGGGCCTGGCCCTGCGGGCCATCCCGGAATGACGATGGAGTTTGTGGCACGCCTCACGCGCTCTTCGCCGCAAAATGCTCGCCATAGGCCTGGCGCAGCTCGACCTTGCGCAGCTTGCCGGTGGCGGTCATCGGCATCTCGTCGAGCACGCGGACCAGCTTCGGCACCTGGAAGCCGCCGAGCGACTTGCGGCAATGCTCCAGCAGCTCCGCTTCACTCGCCTGCGCGCCCGGCTTCAGCTTGACGAAAGCCGAGACCGCTTCGCCCCATTGCGGATGCGGCAACCCGACGACGGCAGCGTTTTGCACCGCCGGATGCGCCAGCAGGGTCTCCTCGATCTTGACGGAGGCGACGTTCTCGCCGCCGGACTTGATCATGTCCTTCTTGCGGTCGAGGAACAGCACCTCGCCCTGGTCGATGACCGCGAGATCGCCGGTGTGGTGCCAGCCGAACTTGCGGGCTTCCGCGGTCGAATTGGGATCCTTGTAGTAACCCATCATCACATTGGGCCCGCGATGCACGAGCTCGCCGATCTCGCCGGGCGGCAGGAGATTTCCCGCATCGTCCATGATGGCGGTCTCGTTCACGAACAGCGACTCGCCCCAGTAGTTGCCGAACCGGTTGAGCTGCACCTCCGGCCGCGACATCGTCGTCGCCGGATACATCTCGGTCTGGCCGCTGGTCAGCACGAAGTTCGGGCACAGATCCTTGATGGCGCGCTCCAGCAGCGGCCGGCTCATCGGCGCCATCGTGTAGAGGCAGGTGCGCAAGTGCGAGAGATCGAACTCCTCGCGCCGGGGGTGATCGAGGATCGCCTGGTACATCAGCGGCAGGCCGACGAACACGGTGAGACGATCGCGCACGATCGCCTCCATGCAGGCCACCGGATCGAAGCCGCGCATCAGCGCCATGCGGCCGCCGACCGAGAGATAGCTGAGCAGCAGCACATGGCCGGCGCAATGGAACAGCGGGAACTGCCCGGTGATGCCGTCGTCGCGCGACAGCTGCATCTCGATGCAGTTGCTCATCACGGCCATGACCACGGCGAGATGGCAATGCATCGCGCCCTTCGGCCGCGACGTCGTGCCGGAGGTGTAGATGATCATCGCCAGATCGCGATCGTTGATCTCGATCTCAGGCTCAATCTCGGATTGGCCCTGGATCAGCTCGTTGAAGCTGGCCAGTCCTGCGGCCTTGGCCGTGCCGGTGAGGTCGACAGCCACCAGCTCGACTCCGCGCTTCTCGAGTGCCGCGCGGCGCTCCGGCTGCGCATGGAGATTGTCATCGATGAGCGCGAACCGCACCTCGGCATGACCGAGGATGTAGTCCATGTCGGCGGGTCCGAGCATGGTGTTGATCGGCACCCAGACCAGCCCGGCGCGATGGATGCCGAACAGCGCTTTGACGAAATCGATCGAGTTGTTGCAGACCGTCGAGATTTTCTCGCCCGGCTTGAGCCCCTTCGCGACGAGAGTGTTCGCGAACCGGTTGGCATCGCGCTCCAGCTCGGTGAAGGTCACCTGTCGGCCACCATCGGTGATCGCGACGCGATCCGGAAACCGTCGCGCCGCGCGCTTCAGGAGATCGCCGATCGCGACCCGGCCGATCTGGCCCGGCCCGGCTACGCCGCCGGTGGCATCGAGGTTGGTCATGGCTTTAGTCCCTCTCCATCCGCGTTATTGCGAGGAGCCGAAGGCGACGAAGCAATCCAGGGGCGTCACGCGCAGCACTGGATTGCTTCGCTTCGCTCGCAATGACGGAGGCATGTTGCGTCAGTTCACCGTCCCGAACATCTGCCGTGCCTCGGCCGGGCTCGCGATCTCGCGGCCCGCACGTCTTGCGCACGCCGCGATGGCCTCGATCAGCTGGCCGTTGGACGTCACCTTGGCGCCATCAGCGAGGTAGAACGTGTCTTCCAGCCCGGTCCGCAGATGACCGCCGAGCTCGGCGCAGCGCTGATGCAGCGGCCAGATCTCGGCGCGGCCAATCGCGGTGACCTGCCAATGCGCCTCCGGCAGTTTCAGCTTGAGCAGGATCGGCAACAGCTCCGGATCCGCGGGCATGCCCGACGCCACGCCCATCACGAAGTTGTACTCCAGAGGTCCGGCATACATGCCCGTTTGCCGATACATGCCGACGCAGCGCACGATGCCGACGTCGAAGCACTCGAACTCCGGGATCGTGTTCACGTCCTTCATGACAGCGAGATAGTCGCCGATCTTCTCGACCGAGTTGTCGAACATCATCGGCGGCCAGGCCCAGCTGTTGTCGGCCTTGACCTTCAGATAGTTCAGCGAGCCGGCGTTGCAGGCGGCGATCTCCGGCCGGGTCTCGCGGATGCAGTCGAGCGCGCCCTGATAGTTCGGGCCCGAGACGCCCGAGGTGTGATTGATGATCACGCCGGGACAGGCTTCG
The DNA here is from genome assembly GCF_051167855.1 of Bradyrhizobium sp. HKCCYLRH3099. Classification (NCBI taxonomy): domain Bacteria; kingdom Pseudomonadati; phylum Pseudomonadota; class Alphaproteobacteria; order Hyphomicrobiales; family Nitrobacteraceae; genus Bradyrhizobium; species Bradyrhizobium sp. HKCCYLRH3099. The sequence goes on along the minus strand of NZ_JBNPTW010000003.1, from coordinate 432,509 downwards.
CGGATCGCCTGCTGAATCTCGCGCGAGACATTGACCTCCCAGGACGGCAGGTGGCCCTTGCCCGGCGCCTGCTGACGCAGATGGATGTGCATGATCGCCGCACCCGCGTCATAGGCGCGGCGCGCCTCGCGCGCCATCTCCTCCGGCGTGACCGGCACGTGATGCTGCCTGGGATCGGTGAGCACGCCGTTCAGCGCGCAGGTGATGACGGCTTTGTCGCTCATGGCAGTCGTTCTGACACTCGTTCGAAGAAGCTTTCACGCAAGCAGCGCGGTGCAGGTCTGCGCCCATATGATGATGTCGCGGCGCGATCTGCTTGCGTTGACTCGCTGGTTGGAACGGCGCTTTCCCGTTATTGCTTTGCGTCAAGCCTGCGGCCTGTGATCGACGCTAAGCGGTTCCTGTCTGCCCTCCAGATCGAGCGTGCAATGCCCACCGACACACAACCGGCGCCAACGTTTCCAAACGGGCTGAGCGCCGCCGAGGCGGCGCGGCGGCTGCAGGCAGAGGGCTTCAACGAGCTGCCGCAGGCGGGCGCGCGCTCGATCATCCGGCTGATCGCGGACGTGCTGAAGGAACCGATGCTGCTCCTGCTGCTCGCGGGCGCCGGCATCTATCTCGCATTGGGCGATATGGCTGAAGCAATGCTGCTCGGCGTGTTCGCCTCGGCGTCGGTGTTCATCACCATCGTGCAGGAGGCGCGCACGGAGCGCGTGCTGGAATCGTTGCGCGATCTCTCCAGCCCGCGCGCGCTCGTGATCCGCGACGGCGAGCGCAGCCGCATCGCCGGCCGCGACGTGGTGCGCGGCGATATGATCGTGCTGGCGGAGGGAGATCGCGTCGCGGCCGACGCCGTGCTGCGGCAATGCGACGATCTGCTGACGGATGAATCGCTGCTCTCGGGCGAATCCGTGCCGGTGCGCAAGCGGCCGGCAAGTGATGCGGACAGCGCCGCCCCTGTCGCAGCCGGCGGCGACGATCAGCCCTTCGTGTTCTCCGGCAGCCTCGTCGTGCGCGGCGGCGGCATTGCCGAGGTGATGGCGACCGGACCGCGCACGGCGATCGGCAGGATCGGGCAGTCGGTCAGCACGCTGGAGACCGAGACGCCGCGCCTCCGCCAGCAGACGCGGCGTCTCGTGATGGCGTTCGCGATCGGCGGCGCCGTGGTGGTGGCGATCACCGTCGTGCTCTACGCGCTGTATCGCGGCGGCTGGCTCGAAGGATTGCTCGCCGGCATCGCGCTGGGCATGTCGATGCTCCCCGAGGAATTCCCGGTCGTGCTGACGGTGTTCCTGGCGATGGGCGCCTGGCGCATCTCGCAGGCGCGCGTGCTGACGCGGCGGGCCGCCGCGATCGAATCGCTCGGCGCCGCCACTGTGCTGTGCACCGACAAGACCGGCACCCTGACGCAGAACCGGATGATGGTGGCGCGGCTGGTGCGGGCGGACGGCGTGACGCTGCAACCGACGACGTCATCGCCCGATGCGGTCACCGCGGATTTCCGCGATCTCGTCGCGACCGCCGTGCTGGCCTGCGACCCGCAGTCGCACGACCCGATGGAGACGGCGCTGCAGGCCCTCGGCCCCGACGCAACCGCCGGCGCCAGCCTGCAGCGGCGCTATGGCCTGCGTCCCGATCTGCTTGCGATGACCAATGTCTGGTCGCGTGACGGCGTCAGCATGGTCGCGGCCAAGGGCGCGCCTGAAGCCATCGCCAGGCTGTGTGGCTTCACCGACACCGAATTGGCGGGGTTGCAGGCCCGTGTCGAGACGCTCGCGGTCGACGGCTTGCGCGTGCTCGGCGTCGCCGAGGCGCGCTGGGGCGACGATACGTTGCCGGAGACCCAGCGGGGCTTCGCCTTCAGCTTCCGCGGCCTCGTCGGCTTCGCCGATCCTCTGCGCGCCGAGGTGCCCAACGCCGTCGCCGAATGCCGCTCCGCGGGCATCCGTGTGCTCATGATCACCGGCGATTATCCGGCCACGGCCGCGGCGATCGCGCGGCAGGCCGGGCTCGATCCCGAACGCGTCATCACCGGCCCCGAGCTTGCCGATCTCGACGACGATGCGCTGGCGCGCGCCGCGCGCACGCCGACGGCCTTCGCGCGCATCATGCCTGAGCAGAAGCTGCGCATCGTCTCCGCGCTCAAGGCCGACGGCGAGATCGTCGCCATGACCGGCGACGGCGTCAACGACGCGCCATCACTGAAGGCCGCGCATATCGGCATCGCGATGGGCGGCCGCGGCACCGACGTCGCGCGCGAGGCGGCCGCGATCGTGCTGCTCGACGATGATTTCGGCTCGATCGTCAAGGCGATCCGGCTGGGCCGGCGGATCTACGACAATCTGCGCAAGGCGATGAGCTTCATCCTCGCGGTGCATTTTCCGATCGCAGGCCTCGCGCTGCTGCCGCTCCTCACCGGCCTGCCGCTGCTGCTCGGGCCCATTCACATCGCGTTTCTGGAGATGATCATCGATCCCGTCTGCTCGCTGGTGTTCGAGGCCGAGACCGAGGAGGAGGACGTTATGCGGCGGCGGCCGCGCGATCCCTTGGAGCCGCTGCTGCCGCGCCCGCTGGTGCTGTGGGGCGCGCTGCAGGGCCTGCTCGCCGTCATCACCACCGGCGGCGTGCTGCTGCTGGCGCACCGCAACGGCATGCCCGACGACGAGTTGCGTGCGCTGGTGTTCTTCACACTGGTGTCGGTGATCGTCAGCCTGATCTTCGTCAACCGCTCGTTCTCGAGCTCGCTGCGCGAGGCGCTGCTGCGGCCGAATCGCGTGCTGCTGTCGGTGATCGCTGTTGTCATCGCCGTGCTCGCGACCAGCCTGACGGTGCCGCCGGTCGCGGCGCTGTTCAAGTTCGGGCCGCTGCACGCCGACGACCTCGCGCTGACCGCGGCGGCCGCGATCAGCACGCTGATCGTGCTGGAGCTGTCGAAATTCCCGCTGCGCGCCGCGCTGACGCGGCGCGCGAAAGCCGATCAGGTCAGCGCCGCCTCGCCGCTGCGATAGATCGCGAGATCGCGCGAGCCGGAGAAGATCGCGCGCGGCTTCAGGCCGTAGAAGCGGCGGATCGAGTGGCTGAAATGCGTCGAGTCGGGATAGCCGATGTCCTGCGCGAGATGCGCCAGGTTGAGATCCTGGTTGGCGTAGTTGAGCAGATGCCGCGCGCGCTTCCAGGCACGGAACGAGCGGAAGGAGATGTCGGTCTCCTCCTTGAACAGATGCAGGAAGCGCGAGGTCGACAGGCCCACCGCGGCGGCGCAGCTCTCGGCGGTGGCCGGCTCGCCCGAGAAGCGGCTGATCAGGCCGATCGCCTTGACCACGCGCGGATCGAGCGTCCGTTGCGGCAGCACCTCGCCGAAGCACAGACGGTCGAACACCGCGCTGGTGACGTCGCCGGACAGCGGCCGCTGCACCAGTTCCTCATAGGCGGCGCGGATGCGGCAGGCGAAGGCCTCGGCCTCGCGCGTGACCTTGGCCGCGAAGCGATCCAGCGTGCCGATCGGCACGCTCTCCGGCTCCATCGTCACGACAATGACGGTGCGGTAGTCGCTCTCGATCGTATGCTGCTTGTTCGGCGGCACCACCAGCAGCTCGCCGCACCGCGCCTCGCCGCCCTCGGGCAGCAGCCGCAGGCTGCCGGTCAGCGCGACGTAAATGTGCAGCGCGCCCGAGCAGCGCTGGCGCGGTCGGCCGAGCAGCCCGGCGTAGAACACGCGCTCGGGCGTAATCAGCATGAGATGGCCGGAGTCCCGGCGGGAAACATCCATGGTCTTCCTCCTGAGGCGCGACTCTGCGGCCGCTTCTTTGGAGGAGAACCATAGCGCAATTCGCGCCGCTGTCATCGGCGACGACTGCCGATTTTTGTCGCGGTTAACTCACCGATTCGAGATGTCCGTCATTCCCCGGCGCGCGTCAGCGCGAACCGGGAATCTCGAGATTCCGGGTTCGATGCGACGCATCGCCCCGGAATGACGTAGCCTCAAAATGACGTGCGCAACTCACGGCCTGACGCGCGGCTTGATGCCCTGCTCTTCACCAGCACGCTGCTCAGCCGCGCGTGCCCGCTTGTAGCCGTCGCGCTGCTGCAGACGCGCCCAATAAGCCGCCACATTCGGCCCGAAATCCTTGGCGAGGCCCAGCGTGTCGGCCAGTCGCAGCGCATAGCCGATGACGATGTCCGCCGCCGTGAAGCGGCCGCACAGAAACTCAGCATTCCCAGTGGCTGCCTCCACCGCGCGCAGCCGGCCCAGAAACCATTTGGCATAGTCGGCCGCGACCTGCGGTGAGCGCCGCTCCTCAGGCTCCAGCTGCGTGTATCGCAATACCAGCGTCTGCGGGAAGGTCAGCGTCGCGTCCGAGAAATACATCCAGTTCAGGAACGCGCCGTAATCCTTCTCCTCAGGTCCGACCATCAGCGGGGTCGGGCCATGCTTGATGCCGAGATAGTGACAGATGCCCGAGGACTCCGTCATCTTCGTCTCGCCATCGGTCATGAACGGAATGGTCCCGAGCGGATTGATCGCGAGATATTCCTTCGCCAGCACCCGCGGCGGGAACGGCAACATCTTCAACTCGTAGTCAGCTCCGAGCTCCTCCAGCATCCACAGCGGGCGGAACGAGCGGGCGCCGTCGCAATGATACAGCGTGATCATCAGGCATTCCCCGCTTTGCCGGTCCCCGGCAATGTCCCCATCATCTTGCACAGGATCGTCAGCATCACCTCGTCGGCGCCGCCGCCGATCGAGGTCAGCCGGGCGTCGCGATAGGCGCGGCTGACCGGCGTCTCGTTCATGAAGCCCATGCCGCCCCAATATTGCAGGCAGGCATCGGTCAGTTCGCGGCCGAGCCGCCCGGCCTTGAGCTTGGCCATGGTCGCGAGCCGGGTGACGTCCTCGCCGGCGATCAGCGCCTCGGCCGCGCGGTAGATCAGCGAACGCAGCAGCTCGACCTCGGTCTGCATCTCCGCCAGCTTGAAATGCACCACCTGATTGTCGAGCACGCTGCGCCCGAACACCTTGCGCTCGCGCGTGTACTCGATCGTCTTGGCGATGATGTATTCGTGCGATTTCAGGCAGGCCGCCGCGCCCCACAGCCGCTCCTCCTGGAACTGCAGCATCTGGTAGGTGAAGCCCTGCCCCTCCTCGCCGACGCGGTTGCGCTTGGGCACGCGGACATTGTCGAAGAAGATCTGCGCGGTGTCCGACGAATGCATGCCGAGCTTGTCGAGCTTGCGGGCGATCTGCACGCCCTTGGTCTTCATCGGCACGATGATCAGCGACTTGTTGCGATGAACCGGCCCGTCGCTGGTGTTGGCGAGCAGGCACATCCAGTCCGCCTGCGTGCCGTTGGTGGTCCACATCTTGCCGCCATTGATGACGTAGTCGTCGCCATCGGAGCGGGCCGTGGTCTTGATCGAGGCGACGTCCGAGCCCGCGCCGGTTTCCGACACGCCGAGGCAGACCACCGCATCGCCGGAGATCGCGGGCGCCAGGAATTCGCGCCGCAGCTCATCGGAGCCGAACCGGGCCAGCGCCGGCGTCGCCATGTCGGTCTGCACCCCGATCGCCATCGGCACGCCACCGCAGGTGATGGCGCCGAGCTCCTCGGCCATCATCAGCGCGTAGGAATAGTCCAGCCCCTGGCCGCCGAACTCGACCGGCTTGTTGAGGCCGAGATAGCCGAGGGCGCCGAGCTTCTTGAACAGCTCATGCGCCGGAAAGATGCCGGCCTGTTCCCATGCGTCGACATGGGGATTGATCTCGGCGGCGATGAACTTCTGCAGGATGCGGCGCGGTTCGTCGTGATCGGCGGTGAAGAGCATTCTTCCTCGGGCTCCTGTCGCGTTTATTTTGACGTCATGGCCGGGCTTGTCCCGGCCATCCACGTCGTTGTTCTGTTGTGGTGCCAGCGTGGATGCCCGGGTCAAGCCCGGGCATGACGAGCTGAAAAAGCGTGGCTCACAATCCCATCTGCCGGCTGGCCAGATCCTTCATGATCTCCTCGGTGCCGCCGCCGATGGCGTTGACCTTGACCTCGCGATAGATGCGTTCCACACGCACGCCGCGCATGAACCCCGCGCCGCCGAAGATCTGCACCGCTTCGGAGGCGCAGTACGCCATCGTCTGCGTCGCCTGGTTCTTCATCATGCAGATCTCGGCCACGGGATTATCGCCCTGTTCGAGCCGCCACGCCAGCATCTCCAGCATCGCCTGCGAGGCCGCGACGCGCTGCGCCATGTCGACCAGCTTGTGCCGGATCACCTGGTGCTGCGCCAGCGGCTTGCCGAAGGTGTGGCGCTCCCTGGCATAGGCGATCGCATCGTCGAGGCAGACGCGGGCGAACGCGGTGCAGCTCGCCGCCATGCCCATGCGCTCGCTGTTGAAATTGTGCATGATCAGCTTGAAGCCCTGCCCCTCCTCGCCGATCAGGTTCTCGACCGGCACGCGGCAATTGTCGAAGTGCAGGGTCGCCGTATCCGAGGCCCACCAGCCCATCTTGTTCAGCCTGGTCCGCGTCAGTCCCGGCGTGTCGCCGGGAATCAGCAGCAGGCTGACACCCACCGGTCCGGGCCCGCCGGTTCGCACCGCGACGGTGATGTAGTCGGCCCGCATCCCCGAGGTGATGAACGTCTTCTCGCCGCTGACCACATAGTGATCGCCGTCGCGGACCGCCTTGGTGCGGAGATTGGCGACATCCGAGCCGCCGCTCGGCTCGGTGATCGCCAGCGCCGAGATCTTCCGCCCGCCAAGGATCTCCGGCAGCACCTTCGCCCGGACCTCCGGCCTTGACGCGCGCGCGATCGGCGGCGCGCCGATCGAGTGGCTCATCAGGCTGGCGCTGACGCCGCCGATGCCCGCTCGCGCCAGCTCCTGCGACGACACGATCTTCATGAACTGGTCCGCGGCCACGCCACCGAACTCTTCCGGGAAGCCCAGGCCGAGCAGGCCGATCTCGGCCGCTTTCGCATACAGCGTGCGCGGGAATTCGCCCGCCTCGTCCCAGGCGTTCGCGAACGGCGCGATCTCCTTGTCGACGAACCGCCTGACGACGTCGCGGAAGGCCTCGTGCTCGGCGGTGTAGAACGGGCTTTTCGTCATCGCTGCCGGGTTCTGGTTGCTGTGTCGCCAGGATGACCGGAAGCCGCGGTATCGCCTTGCGTCGAGGCGCTGACGGCCGACATCACGTGCAGCGCGCCGCGCAGTCGTGACAGACAACCAGCGCCTTGACGCAAGACAGTGCATTGCACTCACCGGCCCACTCGCGGTCAAAAACGCCGCGCGTCCCGCCGGCCTCCGGGGAGACGGGACGCGCAGGCCAGACACAACCGCGATCAAGGCGGCACCAGACCGCCTGACACGAGGAGGGAACGCGTGCCAGTACGGTATTACGACTGGATTGCGCATCATGCGCGGAGGACCCCTGCCAAGACCGCCATGGTCGATCTCGGCAGCAACCGGCGTTTCACCTATGCCGAGTTCGACGCCCGCGTTGCCCGCCTCGCCGGCCATCTCCGCGAAGCGTGCGGCGTCAGCAAGGGCGACCGCGTCACTGTCCTGGCGCTGAACGCCACCGATACGCTGGAAGTGCAGTTCGCCTGCTTCCGCGTCGGCGCGATCTTCGTGCCGCTTAACACCCGCCTGACCGTTCCCGAGTTGCAGTTCATCGTCGGCGATTGCGCGCCGAAAGTGATGATTCACGACGATGACCTCGCCGACACCGCGCTCGCGGTTGCGCGACTCTGCGGCGTCGCCACGGCGCTGCGCTATGGTCCCGGCGGCAGCTACGAGCAGGCGATCGCGTCGGCCAAGCCGCTCGCCGCGAGCGAGCCGGTGACGCTCGATGACGTCTCGACCATCATGTACACGTCGGGCACGACCGGCCTGCCGAAGGGGGCGATGATCACCCACGGCATGACGTTCTACAATTGCGTCAATCTCGGCGGCCCCGCCTATATCACGCCGTCCTCGGTGCTGCTGACGGTGCTGCCGCTGTTCCACACCGGCGGACTCAACTGCTACACCAACCCGGTGCTGCATGTCGGCGCCACCGTGCTGATCATGCGCGCCTTCGATCCCGGCCAGGCGCTGCAGCTCATCAGCGATCCGGCCCAGGGCATCAACGTGTTCTTCGGCGTGCCCGCGATCTACCAGTTCATGGCGCAGCATCCGGCGTTCGCGACCGCCGATTTCAGCCGGCTGGTGATCGGCGGCGTCGGCGGCGCGCCGATGCCGGTGCCACTGCTGGAGACCTGGGAGAGGCGCGGCGTCGCGCTGCAGCAGGGCTACGGCATGACCGAGACCTCGCCGGCCGTGTTGGCGCTCGACCGCGAAGATGCCGCGCGCAAGGCGGGCTCGGCCGGCAAGCCCGTCCTGCATACGGAGGTGCGCATCGTCCGCCCCGACGGCAGCGATGCCGACGTCGGCGAGCTCGGCGAATTGTGGGTCCGCGGCCCCAACGTGACGCCCGGCTACTGGAACAGGCCCGACGCCAATCGCGCCTCCTTCACCGACGGCTGGCTGCACACCGGCGATGCCACCCGCGTCGACGACGAAGGCTTCTACTACATCGTCGACCGCTGGAAGGACATGTACATCTCCGGCGGCGAGAACGTCTATCCGGCCGAGGTCGAGAGCGTGCTGCATCAGCTGAGCGCGGTCGCCGAAGCCGCCGTCATCGGCATCGCCGATCCGCAATGGGGCGAGACCGGCATGGCCATCGTCGCGATCAAGCCCGGCCACAGCCTGAGCGAGGCCGAGATCTTCGCGCACTGCCAAGCGAACCTTGCCCGCTTCAAGTGCCCGCGCACCGTCCGCTTCGTCGACGCGCTGCCGCGCAACGCCACCGGCAAGATCCACAAGCCGACCCTGCGCAAGAGCTTTGCGACCGCTTCGGCGATCGATCTCGTCCAGCAGGCGTCGTGATCCTCGATGCGCGGCCGACGCCGCGCATTGCCGACCAAGAAGAACCACAAGACCAACCAGAGGAAGCCCAGGGAATGTTGCCGATGACGACCAGGACTCTGCTGTCTCTCGCGGCCGCCGCCGCGTTCTCCATCGTGGCGAGCCACAGCGCGCTCGCGCAAAAGAAGTACGACACCGGCGTTACCGACACCGAGATCAAGATCGGCAATGTCGAGGCCTATAGCGGCCCGGCCTCGGCCTACGGCATCATCGGCAAGACCGAGGAAGCCTATTTCAAGATGATCAATGATCAGGGCGGCGTGAACGGCCGCAAGATCAACTTCATCTCCTATGACGACGCCTACAGCCCGCCCAAGACCGTCGAGCAGGTGCGCAAGCTGATCGAGAGCGACGAGGTGTTCCTCGTCTTCAACGCGCTGGGCACGCCGACCCAGACCGCCGTTCAGAAATATCACAATTCCAAGAAGGTGCCGCAGCTGTTCCTCGCCACCGGCGCCAGCAAATGGAACGACCCGAAAGACTTTCCTTGGACGATGGGCTTCCAGCCCAGCTACCGCGTCGAGGCGCGGATCTTCGCGAAGTACATTCTCAAGGAGAAGCCGAACGCGAAGATCGCGATCTTCTACGCCAATGACGATTTCGGCAAGGACTACGTCCTCGGCATCAAGGAGGTGCTGGGCGACAAGGCGAAGACGATGATCGTCGCGGAGGAGAGCTACGAGACTTCCGAGCCGTCGATCGACGCCCACATCGTGAAGCTGAAGGGCACCGGCGCCGACGTGTTCGTCAACATCGCCACGCCGAAATTTGCGGCGCAGGCGATCAAGAAGATCGCCGAGCTGGAATGGAAGCCGATGCATGTCATGACCGACGTCTCGATCTCGATCGGCGCCGTGATGAAGCCGGCGGGCCTCGAAGCCTCCGAGGGCGTGCTGTCGGCCGGCTATCTCAAGGACCCGTCGGATCCGCAGTGGAAGGACGACGAGGGCATGAAGAAGTTCATGGCCTTCATCGACAAGTACATGCCCGGCGCCAACATCTCAGACGCCAACCTCGCCTATGGCTACGCCGCGGCGCAGACCCTAGTGCAGACCCTGAAGCAGTGCGGCGACAATCTCACCCGCGAAAACGTCATGAAGCAGGCCGCCAGCCTGAAGGATTTTGCACCGGACACGCTGATTCCCGGCATCAAGGTCAACACCGGCCCGAACGATTTCGCCCCGATCGAGCAGCTCAAGATGATGCAGTTCAAGGGCGGCAAATGGGACCTGTTCGGGGATATCATCAGTGCGGATGTCGGGGGGTAGGCGAAGCGGCGGCGTGGCGCGCCAGGCAGCGCAGCAATCCTCGCGCACCACATCTCAACGCCCGACACGTCGATGACAAGCCTTTGGCAGCCACTCATCGCTTGAGCCCCGCTCTCCCCCCAGTGGCGGTCGGCTCCCCTCCCCCTTGCGGGGAGGGGTCCGGGGGTGGGGGTCTCCGCACTCCGAATGAAGTGAAGGGCACGCCCCATGTCGGCCTTCCCGGTGCGCTCCTGCTATTCTTTTTCATCATTTCGAGCGGAATGCGCGGACCCCCACCCCCGACCCCTCCCCGCAAGGGGGAGGGGAGCTCACCGCCGCCCTGGCGTAGCTTCCGATTATAAAAACCATATTGACATTTTTCAGAAATCATGATGATCTCCCGCCCATCCCGCCTCACCGCAGAGGGGCGTTGCGCGCGATCGTCACGACACGCGAGGTGGGGAGGCGATGGCCGTGGTGGTGCCGCAGCGTGTCTTCGGATGCGCGGACGAACGGCAGCCCACGGACGGTCAAGTCGCGTGGTCCTGACCTCCCGAAGCTGAGGTCAAGTCTGCACCGCTGCAGATGCACGGCGTGGATGACGGTGGCCAACAAGCCGGCGCACCGGGGAGATCGCGAAGCAGCCGTAAGCCCATCGCGCAGGGAATGCCGGAATGTCGGCTGAACCTGTGGTACCTGCCGCCTGCATTTTTTTACGCAGGCGGGCCATGGGTGAGGCCTTCACCCGGCATTCCCTGCGCCCTCTGCACTTGAAGAGGGACGGACTAATTGCAGACCTCGGGCATGATGTGCCGCGGGAATGCGCCGACGTGTCAGTCGTCCACCGTCTGCTGTTCAACTCGCTCGGTTGCTTTATTGACGTTCTGCTGATCAGACGCTCTGCTGCTTGAGCGTTTCGCTGTTTGAGCCCGTGAATCCGTCCCACACATTGCCGTCGTCCCGGACAAGCCGCGACGCGCAACGCGCGGCACGGCGCCGATCCGGGACCCATACTCCGCGCCGGTCGTGCTGGGCAAAAAGCCAATGACCAGCCGGACTCAAACCGCTCCCTGGGGGTATGGGGCCCGGCGTTCGCCGGGACGACGCTGAGTTTATAGATGCACCATGGTTCCCACGAACTACGTCATTGCGAGCGCAGCGAAGCAATCCAGGGCCGCGCGAGGACTCTGGATTGCTTCGCTGCGCTCGCAATGACGTCGGTTGATAGTATGCGCAACGATGCAAACTGCCGTAGGGTGGGCAAAGCAGACGCCCGTAGGCGGTTGCGTGCCCACCGTCGTTCGGCATGCTCGGAGCGAATGGTGGGCACGGCGCGCGATGCGGCGGAGCTTGTGACGCAAGCAGTGTAGGCGCGCCTTTGCCCACCCTACAGGTCGAGACAAACCTTACGGCACGCCCTGCACGAACAGCGCGAACGGCTCCTCGATCGTCTTGCGCAGATGCTCGCGATAAAACGCATAGTTCGCATCATCCGCCCCGAGCCGCCCAAAACTCGGCTCCACGACATTCCGCAGCGGCAGCAGCGCAATCGGTGCCGCGATCGGCGTCAGCAGCGAGCCGCGCCCCGCCAGCAGGGTCGTGATGATGCCGTACATCTCGCCGGTAATGGTCGGGCGCGATACCGTGATCAGGCGGTGCTGGCCGTGGCGGTTGGTGACGAGGTAGACGAAGCCGGACTGGTTGGGCACGGCGACCTCGCCGAACTGCGAAAAGGCCGCGTCGAGCCGCGCGCCCTCGCGAAACACCAGCGACGAAACCGCATCGTCCCAGACGATGTCGGTGCGGTAGGCGTAGATCGCGTCCTTGTCGCCGAACGACGGCCGCAGGGTCACATAGGTGCCCTCGATCCATTCCACCGCGCGCCGTGAATAGGAGCCGAGGCTGTCCGGGGCGATGCCACCGGTCGGGGGCGGCGGCGCCACCGGCGCGCTCGGCGCCTTGCGCAGGGAGATGCCGAGCGCCTGCTCGAGCCGGACGATGGTCGCGAGCGTGAACGGGCGGCGGCCGCCGAGCGCCTTCTCCAGGGTCGACAGGCTCAGCTTGGCCTGCTCCGCCAGCGCCTGCCGCGACATCCGGCGACGCGCGATCTCCTCGCGGATGGTCTCCGCCACCTGCCGGCTCTGCTCGTCCGTGAGCTCGCTGTTGTCCGATATCGACATCCTGGTCCCTGCCGCATGACCCAGGTCTCTTCTAGCAGACGGACAAAACAGCACAAACCCGGACAGATCAGCCGACCTCTCGCGCACCACCGGACCGAGCCGGGCGGGCGGCGGCCGAACAAGACCGACCATTCCGCTCGCGGCGATCACGGCGCCCGCTCACTCTCAACCTGCCCCATTCTGTTCGTTGCGGAGCCCCTCATGAGCGACACCATCGACTATGACATCCGCAGCAGCCGCCATCCGGTCCGGTCCTGGATCGTGACCATGCTGCTGTTCCTGCTGCTGCAAGCCGCCGCCGTGGCGCTGGTCGGCTTCACCGCGCTGTTTCTCAGCATCACCCCTGGCTGGTCGGCCGAGGGCCCGCTGGCGCCGCTGACCAGGCCGGGCGACGCCCGCTCCGGCGCGCTGCTGTTCAAAAGCGATGGCAGCTACGTGGAAGCGCCAAGGCTCGGCATCGACGTCGACATCGTGGTGTCGGGCCCGACGGCGCGGGCGCGCGTGACGCAGTTGTTTCGCAACACCAGCTCGCAATGGCTGGAGGCCGTCTACGCCTATCCGCTGCCGCCGGACAGCGCGGTCGACAGTTTGAAGATGATCGTCGGCGACCGCGTGGTGGTCGGCGACATCAAGCCGCGCCAGCAGGCGAAGGTGATCTATGAGCAGGCCAAGCGCGACGGCAAGACCGCGGCGCTGACCGAGCAGGAGCGGCCGAACATCTTCACCAACTCGGTCGCCAATATCGGCCCCGGCGAGACCGTGCTGGTGCAGATCGAATATCAGCAGCCCGTGGCCCAGGTCGCCGGCGAATTCGCGCTGCGGGTGCCGCTGGTGGTCGCGCCGCGCTACAATCCCAAGCCGATCGTGCAGAGCGTCGATCTCCGCCCGGACAGCAACGGCTGGGGCGCGGCGAGCAATGATCCGGTGCCGGATCGCGACCGCATCTCGCCGGAGGTACTCGATCCTGCCAAGGATGCTCCGGTCAATCCGACCCGCATCACCGTGCGGCTGCAGGCGGGCTTCGCGCTCGGCGAGGTCAAGAGCCACCATCATCAGGTGACGGTCGACAGCCCCGATGCGAAGACGCGCGTCGTGACATTGGCCGAAGGCGTGGTGCCGGCCGATCGCGATTTCGAGCTCACCTGGAAGCCGGCGTCCGTCGCGATGCCGTCGGTCGGACTGTTTCACGAGCAGGTCGGCGATGCCGACTACCTGCTCGCCTTCGTCACGCCGCCCGCGGTGGCCGCGACCACGCAGCGCCCGCAGCCGCGCGACGTCATCTTCGTGATCGACAATTCCGGCTCGATGGGCGGCACCTCGATCCGCCAGGCCAAGGCCAGCCTGCTCTATGCGCTGGGACGGCTGCAGCCGGGCGACCGCTTCAACGTGATCCGTTTCGACGACACGATGACGGTGCTGTTTCCGTCCTCGGTGCCGGCCGATGCCGAGCATGTCGGCAGCGCCACCAGCTTCGTCGGTGCGCTCGAGGCGCGCGGCGGCACCGAGATGGTGCCGGCGATGCGCGCGGCGCTCACCGACGACGGCAGCGACAGTGATCGCGTGCGCCAGGTGGTGTTCCTGACCGACGGCGCCATCGGCAACGAGCAGCAGCTGTTCGAGACCATCACCGCGATGCGCGGCCGCTCGCGCATCTTCATGGTCGGCATCGGCTCGGCGCCGAACACCTATCTGATGAGCCGTGCCGCCGAGCTCGGCCGCGGCGCCTTCACCCATATCGGCTCGGTCGAGCAGGTCGAGGAGCGCATGCGCGATCTGTTCGCCAAGCTGGAGAACCCGGTCGTGACGGGGCTGACCGCGACGTTCTCGGAAGCCTCGGCCGATCTGACGCCCGCCGTGCTGCCCGACGTCTATCGCAACGAGCCGCTGGTGCTCGCGGCCAAAATCGATCGCCTCGCCGGCTCGCTGCAGCTCAAGGGCCGCATCGGCGACCAGCCCTGGACGATCACGCTGCCGCTGTCCAGCGCCGCCGAAGGCAAGGGCCTGTCCAAGCTGTGGGCGCGGCGCAAGATCGGCGACGCCGAGGTGGCGAAGACGATGCGGCAGATGACGCCGGAGGAAGCCGACGGCGCCATCCTCAAGCTGGCCATGGAGCATCAGCTGGTGACCCGCCTGACCAGCCTGGTCGCCGTCGACAAGACCCCGCGCCGCCCTGACGGCGAGCCGCTGCGACTTGCCGAGCTGCCGATCAACCTGCCGGCGGGCTGGGACTTCGAGAAGGTATTCGGCGAACGCGGCCGGATGCCGGCAATGCAGAAGGACCGCCGCGCCGAGGCAGATGGCAACGTGCAGCTCGCCGCACTGAAGCGACCCGTGGTGCCAGCCGGGCCCGGGACGATCACGCTGCCGAAGACGGCGACCGATGCCGAGCTCAGCATGCTGCTCGGCCTGGGTCTGCTGATGCTCGAACTGATCTGGCTCGTCGCCATCCGGCGACGGGCTGCCAACTAAGGAGGATCGTCATTGCGAGCGAAGCGAAGCAATCCAGGAGCCGAGGACGCGACTCTGGATTGCTTCGTCGCTTCGCTCCTCGCAATGACGAGAGGAGAGAGAATGGCTCGCTTCATCGTCCCGATCGCGGTCGCGCTTGTCGGCGCTGCCCTGTTCGGCCACGGCGCATTCATCCATGCCAAGGCCATCGTCGCCCAAGTGCTGCTCGATCTCGCCTTCAGCCAGACCATCGCGACCGGCCAGCCGGTCAAGCCGTGGTCCTGGGCCGACACCGTCCCGGTGGCGCGCATCGAGGTGAAGCGTCTGGGCGTCTCCACCCTCGCGTTGGCCGGCTCCAGCGGCCAGGCGCTGGCCTTCGGCGCCGGTCATGTCGAGGGCACACCCGAGCCGGGCGAGACCGGCATCGCCGTCTACTCCGCGCATCGCGACACGCATTTCCGCTTCCTGCGCGACGTCAAGGTTGGCGACGAGATCGACATCGTCAGGCGCGATGGACGAAGCTTTCGCTACCGTGCCGATGCGGCCCGCGTCGTCCGCTTCGACGAGTTCGGCATCGATCCGCAGGCCGACGAGGCCGAGCTGGTACTGTCGACCTGCTGGCCATTCGACGCGCTCACGCAGGGACCCGAGCGCTACCTGCTGCACGCCAGGCTGATCGGCGATCGATGAGTGGAGCAAGCGTGGCCGACCTTGGGAACCAGGCGCCGAATGCCCATTTGTCACGGTGCCGCCCTGATGGGATGATCCCGCCCGGACGACACGGCTCAACTGCGCAGCGCTTTCGACATGCATTCCCAATTTCATTACCTGCCGATCACACCAGCCTTCTTCGCCATCCTGGTGCTGGCGTTCGGCGTCGTGCTCATCCTGATCCAGCTCGGCGTCCTGCGCTACGCCTACATGAAGCTCGGCGTCAGCTCGGGCACGGCGATGCTGCTGCTGTTGGGATCGCTGGTCGGCAGCTATTTCAACATCCCCATCACGATGCTGCCCGGACAGGTGGCACGCTCCGGCGAGATCATCGACTTCTTCGGCATACAATATGTCGTGCCGCTGGTGCATCAATGGCCGGGGACCCTGCTGGCGGTGAATGTCGGCGGCGCCGTGATCCCGACTGTCATGTCGACCTATCTCGTGCTGCGCTACCAGCTCTGGCTGCGCGCCACCATCGCGGTGCTGGTGATCGCGGTGATCATCCATGCGATGGCGACGCCGGTGCAGGGTGTCGGCATCGCCGTTCCGGTATTCGCGCCCGTGGTCGTCACTGCCATCCTCGCCTTCCTGCTGTCGCGCGAATATGCCGCGCCGCTGGCCTATATCGGCGGCTCGATGGGCACGCTGGTCGGCGCCGACCTGATGAACCTCGACAAGATCGGCAGCTTGGGGGCGCCCGTGGCCTCGATCGGCGGCGCCGGGACCTTCGACGGCGTGTTTCTGACCGGCATCCTCGCGGTGCTGCTGGCCGGCCTTGCCGCCCCCTCCCGCCCGGGCCTGGCGCGCTGAGCTTTCAACCAGCGGCATTAGCGGCTAAAATCGAGCAGAGGCAGCCACGGACCCGGAATGCGCGCGATCAATCTTACTGTCGGAACCCTGACGATCGCGATCGTCGCGGCCGGGATCAGCGGTGTCCTGATCAAGCAGAAGCGCCGCATCGCCGAGCAGCGCAGCACCATGCGCGTCGTGTTCGACGGCGGCTCGGCGGCGGGCCTGCGCAAGGGCGGCCCGGTGAATTTCGACGGCGTGCAGGCCGGGCAGATCCTGTCGATCAATCTCGAAAGCCCGCGCAAGATCGTCGCCATGATCACGCTCGACAAGTCCGCCCCGATCCGCAAGGACACCACCGCCGGCATCGAGTTCCAGGGACTGACCGGCATCGCCGCGATCTCCCTGGTCGGCGGCGCGCCGACCGCGCCTCCCGTTCCGCTCGACCGCGACGGCATGCCGGTGCTCACGGCCGATCTCAAGGACCAGGAGACCATGGTCGAGACGGTGCACAACATCGACAAATACGTCGTCAGCAATGCGCCGGCGATCAAGGACGCGCTGCAGACCTTCGAGACGGAGACCGCCTCGCTCCAGGCCAAGACCGCGGCGTTCGATTCCGCGATCGACAAGGCCGAGGACATCTTCAAGGGCTTCGATACGCTGGTGACCAAGATCGACGGCGCCATTCCCGGCTTCGCCGATGGCAACCCGGGGCAGTTGTTCGATCAGATCAAATCGATGCGCGAGCTGGTCGACAGCTTCAAGCGCAAGTCCGCCAAGGTGATCGACGAGAGCCGCAAGACGCTGGTCGATATCAGCGACAGTGCCAACGCCATGACCGTCAAGTTCGGCGGCCAGGCGCCCGCACCAGGGCCACGCCGGGTCCCGGCGTCCCGCTAGGGGACGGCGCTTCGCGCCGCCCCTGGCGCTCAGTGGCTGATCATCCAGGGCCGCGCCGTCGGAAATCCCTTGGCGCCGCTTTTGGATTTGGTCATCAGCCGCGGCGACTTCTTCGGCGAGCAGCAGCCGCAGCCCGGCCCATGCTTCGCCTTGTATTCCGCGAGCGTCTGCGGCGCGTGGCGGCTGCGCTCGTTGGTGGCATGCGCGGTGCGCCGCTCCGCCGGCATGCAGGCAAAGGCGGGCGCGGTGAGGATCACGCGCGGCGCCATGTCCCGGCATTGCGGGCAGGCCTGCGGATCATCACATTCCGACATCGGGCGCATGTCCGTGAACGGCCCGCACTCATCACAGAGATATTCATAGACCGGCATTGTCTCGTCTCCTGCGCAACGTCGTCTCCAAGGTCCGCGCGGCGGGTGCGGGGCGGCGAAAAACGCTGCCGTCCCGCACCCATCGCGCAGGGAGGAGAATTACTTGTCCGGCGAGATCGGCATCTGGATATCGCCCTTGACGTGCTTGATCGGCCCCGCCGCCGACGGCATCACATCGAAGTCGAAGATCTCGGTCGGCAGCCACAGGGTGGCGCAGGCATTGGGCACGTCGACGACGCCGGAGATGTGGCCCTGCACCGGCGCGGTGCCGAGGATCGAATAGGCCTGGGCGCCGGAGTAGCCGAACTTCTTCAGATACTCGATGGCGTTGAGACAGGCCTGCCGATAGGCGATGTGAACGTCGAGATAGTGCTGCTTGCCGGCCTCGTCGACCGAGATGCCCTCGAAGATCAGGTAGTCGCGATAGTTCGGCGTGATCGGCGACGGCTTGAAGATCGGGTTCTTGATGCCGTACTTGGCCACGCCGTCCTTGATGACGTCGACCTTGATGTGCAACCAGCCCGCCATCTCGATGGCGCCGCAGAAGGTGATCTCGCCGTCGCCCTGGCTGAAGTGCAGATCGCCCATCGAGAGACCGCCGCCGGGTACGTAGACCGGGAAGTAGATCTTCGAGCCGCGCGACAGGTCCTTGATGTCGCAATTGCCGCCATGCTCGCGCGGCGGCACGGTGCGGGCGCCCTCGGCGCCGATCTTGGCCTTGACGTCGCCCTTGGCCTGGCCGGCATGGGCGGTCGGCGCGAACGGCGGGTTTGCGAGGCCGGGCACGCGGGTCGGATTGGTCGCGATCAGCGCGGTCTCGCGCTCATTCCAGGTCGCGAGCAGCTTCGGATCCGGCAGACAGCCGATCAGGCCGGGATGGATCAGGCCGGCGAAGTTCACGCCCGGCACGTGGCGCGACGAGGTGTAGAGGCCCTTGATGTCCCAGATCGACTTCTGCGCCAGCGGGAAATGGTCGGTCAGGAAGCCGCCGCCGTTCTGCTTGGAGAAGAAGCCATTGAAGCCCCACAGGCTCTCCTTGAGTGGGCCGACATCGAGCAGGTCGACCACCAGCAGGTCGCCGGGCTCGGCGCCCTTGACGCCGATCGGGCCCGAGAGGAAGTGCACGATCGACAGGTCGATGTCGCGCACGTCGTCGGCCGAGTCGTTGTTCTTGATGAAGCCGCCGGTCCAGTCATAGGTCTCGATGATGAAGTCATCGCCGGGATTGACCCACTCCACCATCGGAATGTCAGGGTGCCAGCGATTGTGCACCTTGTCGTTCTCGTAGGCCGACTTGGTCAGATCGACCTTGATCAGTGTGTCAGGCATCAAGAGCTCCCCTTTACCTTTGCTTGGACGGAGTGGTTAGACGGACAGATATTTGGACACCTGAGCGGCATCGACGGAGTCGCGCGGATCGTCGCGGACGATCTCGCCGTTCTCGATCACCAGCACGCGGTCGGCGATGTCGAGAGCGAAGCTGAGCACCTGCTCGGAGACAACGATCGACAGCCCCTTCTCGTCGCGGATGCGCTTCAGGGTGCGCGCCATCTCCTTGATGATCGACGGCTGAATGCCTTCGGTCGGCTCATCGAGCAGCAGCACCTTGGGCTTGGTGGCGAGCGCGCGCGCGATCGCGAGCTGCTGCTGCTGGCCGCCGGACAGATTGCCGCCGCGGCGGCCCTTCATCTCCAGCAGCACCGGAAACAGCTCATAGATGTCGCCGGGCACTTCGGACTCGCCGGACACGACGAGGCCGGTCTCGATGTTCTCCTTGACCGTCATGGTCGAGAAGATCATGCGGCCCTGCGGCACATAAGCGAGGCCCTTGGCGACGCGCTCGTAGCTCTTCATGCCGGAGAGCTCGGAGCCGTCCATCGCGATCGAGCCGCTCTTGGCGGGCAGGATGCCCATCAGCGACTTCATCAAGGTGGTCTTGCCCATGCCGTTGCGACCCATGATCGCGACGATCTCGTTGGGCGCGACCTTGACGTTCAGGCCATGCAGCACCTCGCTCTGGCCATAGGCGACATGGAGATCGGAGATTGCGAGCATCGGATGTCTTCCTATGCAAGATGGAGTGAGACGATCGATCGAGCGGCATCGGCAGTCAGCTCCCCTCCCCCTTGCGGGGAGGGGTAGGGGGTGGGGGTGCTCCGAAGCGAAACCGCCGTTGTGGACCCCCACCCCCGACCCCTCCCCGCAAGGGGGAGGGGGGCGCAGCGGGGGCGTGGATGGAGTGATGTCCCGAACATTCGCTCAATGCCCCAGATAGACTTCGACGACCTTCGGATCGTTCTTGACCCGCTCCATCGTGCCCTCCGACAGGATTTGCCCCTGGTGCAGCACCGTCACCTTGTGCGCGATGTCCTCGACGAACTTCATGTCGTGCTCGATCACCAGCACCGAGCGGTCCTTGATGATGCGGTTGAGCAATTCGGCGGTCTTGGCGCGCTCGCTGACGCTCATGCCGGCGACGGGCTCGTCGAGCATCAGCAGGTCCGGGTTCTGGATCAGCAGCATGCCGATCTCGAGCCACTGCTTCTGGCCGTGGCTGAGCTCGGCCGCCGAGGTCTTCAGACGATCCTTCAGGAAGATCATCTCGGCGACCTCCTCGACGCGGTCCTTGACCGCGGCGTCGCGCTTGAAGGCGAGCGAGCCGAACACGGTGCGGCCGCGCGGGAACGAGATCTCGAGATTCTCGAACACGCTGAGATCCTCGAACACCGACGGCGTCTGGAATTTGCGTCCCACGCCCGCCTTGACGATCTCGTTCTCGCGCAGCTTGGTCAGCTCCTTGCCGCGGAACTGGATCGAGCCGGAGGTCGCTTTGGTCTTGCCGCAGATCAGATCGAGCACCGTGGTCTTGCCGGCGCCGTTCGGGCCGATGATGACGCGGATCTCGTTCTCCTCGACATAGAAGGAGAGATCGTTGACCGCCTTGAAGCCGTCGAACGAGACCGTCAGCGCTTCGACCGCAAGCAGGAATTCCTTGGGCTGATGACCGATGAGCATCGCTGTGTCCTCACTCTGCGGGGGCGCCGTCGGCGACCAGGCCGCCATTGGTTTTCTTGCTGCGCGATGCCAACAGCCGGTCGATGCGCGGCTGCACGTAGTCGCCCCAGATGCCGGCGAGGCCGTTCGGGAAGGCGAGCACGACGGCGATGAAGAGAGCACCCAGGCCGAACAGCCAGAGCTGCGGGAAGGTCTCCGACAGGCTGGTCTTGGCGAAGTTGACGAGGAGCGAGCCATAGACCGCCCCGAAGATCGACAGCCGGCCGCCAACGGCGGTGTAGATCACCATCTCGATCGACGGCACGATGCCGACGAAGGACGGCGACATGAACCCGACCTCGAGCGTGAACAGCGCGCCGCCGACCGCGGCGAACACCGCGGCCGCGCAGAAGGCGAAGATCTTGAAGTTGGCGACGCTGTAGCCGGAGAAGCGGACGCGATCCTCCTGTTCACGCATCGCCACCAGGATGCGGCCGAGCTTGGTCAGGCGGATGAACTGCGCGACCAGGATGGCGGCGAACAGAAAGAATACCTCGACGAAGTAGAGGATGTATTTGGCGTGATCGGTCCGGATGTCCCAGCCGTGCAGCGTACGCAGGTCAGTGATGCCGTTGATGCCGCCGGTGTAGCCCTGCTGGCCGACGATCAGGATGGTCATGATCGCCGCGATCGCCTGGGTGATGATCGCGAAGTAGACGCCGCCGACACGGCGCTTGAACATCGCGGCGCCGATGATGAAGGCGAAGATCGCCGGCACCAGGATGATCGCAGCCAGTGCGAACGGGAAACTCTGGAACGGCTTCCAGAAGAACGGCAGCGCGGTCAGCTGATTCCAGTCCATGAAGTCGGGAATTCCCGGCGTCGACTGGATCTTGGTGTTCTCGACGCTGGACGCCTCCAGCTTCAGGAACATCGCCATGCAGTAGCCGCCCAGGCCGAAGAACACGCCCTGCCCCAGGCTGAGAATGCCGCCATAGCCCCAGCACAGCACCAGGCCGATGGCGACGAAGGAGTACGTCAGGTATTTCGCGACGAGGTTGAGGCGGAAGATGTCGAGCGCCAGCGGCAGGATGACGACGAGCAGCAGCAGCAGGGAGACGAAGCCGATGAGCTCCGAGCGGTTGAAAAAGCGCGAGTTGATCATGGCCGTGCTTTCTTGTTGGACTGACGAAGCTGGCTCATTTGCGGACCTTGAGGGCGAACAGGCCCTGCGGCCGCAGCATCAGGATGGCGACGATCGCAAGCAGCGTGAGGACTTTGGCCATCGAGCCGGACATGAAGAACTCCATGGTCGACTGCGCCTGGGAGATGGTGAAGGCCGAGGCGATGGTGCCGATCAGGCTGGCGGCGCCGCCGAACACGACGACCAGGAAGGTGTCGACGATGTAGAGCTGGCCGGCGGTCGGACCGGTCGAGCCGATCATGGTGAAGGCCGAACCGGCGACGCCGGCGATGCCGCAGCCGAGACCGAAGGTGTAGCGGTCGACCTTCTCGGTGTTGATGCCGACGGCGCCGGCCATCACGCGATTCTGCACGACCGCGCGGACCTGCTTGCCCCAGCGCGACAGGAACAGAACGTAGGCGACGACGATGGTGATCAGGATGGTCAGGCACATCACGAACATGCCGTTGATCGGGATCTGGATCGCGTCGGTGGCCTGCCAGGAGCCCATCATCCATTCGGGCAATTCGACACCGACCTCGCGGGCCCCGAACACCGAGCGATAGGCCTGCTGCAGGATCAGGCTGAGGCCCCAGGTGGCGAGCAGCGTGTCGAGGGGACGCTTGTAGAGGCGACTGATCATCGCCCACTCGACCAGCATGCCGAGCGATCCGGAGGCGACGAAGGCCAGTGCCATCGCGACGAAGAAGTAGCCTGGAAACAGCGACGGCAGGAAACTCTGGAAGGCGTTCGACGTCATCCAGGTGACGTAGGCGCCGAGGATCATGAACTCGCCATGGGCCATGTTGATGACGCCCATCTGGCCGAAGATGATGGCAAGCCCCAGCGCCATCAACACGTAGACCGAAAACAGGATGAGGCCCGCGAAGCCCTGCATCGCGAAGATCGCCCCGAGGTCGCCGATGGAATAGTCGCCGAACATGATCCGTCCTCTTGTGATGCGTGGTGTCGGTGCGCACTGACTTGCGATTCGCATTCGCGCCCGGGGCATTGCCCCGGGCGAGATCGTTCCCTCCCCCCTTGTGGGGGAGGGCTAGGGAGGGGGGTCCACACGACGAGTTGTGGGTGGGGTACCCCCCTCCCCAACCCTCCCCCACAAGGGGGGAGGGAGCGCACTTGCTGTGCAGCGGCGCGATCGCCTCATCAGCCCATCAAGATGAGGCGTCAGACCCGCCCTTACTGGTAGCCCTTCGGGAACGGATCGGGCTCGACCAGATCGGCGGTCTCGTAGATCAGCTCGTACTGACCGTCCGCCTTGGCGCGGCCGACGCGGGTCTTGGACCAGAGATGGTGGTTCTCGTGGATCCGGACGTAGCCTTCCGGCGCGCCCTTGAACTCGATGCCGGGCGAGGCGGCGGCGATCTTGTCGATGTCGAAGCTGCCGGCCTTCTCGACGGTCAACTTCCACAGCCACGGGCCGAGATACGCAGCCTGGGTAACGTCGCCGATGACGGTCTTCTCGCCCCACATCTTCTTGAAGGCGGAGACGAAGGCCTTGTTGTTCGGGTTGTCGAGCGACTGGAAGTACTTCATGCAGGCATAGGCGCCCGCGATGTTCTCACCACCGATGCCGTCGATCTCGTCCTCGGTCACGGAGATGGTCAGCAGCGTCTGCTTCGACATGTCGATGCCGGCCGCCTTGAGCTGCTTGTAGAAGGCGACGTTGGAGCCGCCGACGATGATCGCGTAGATCACGTCCGGCTTGGTCAGCTTGATCTTGTTGATGACCGAGTTGAACTGGGTGTGGCCGAGCGGGAAGTACTCCTCGCCGACGACCTTGGCGCCCTGCAGATGGCCCTCGATGTGCTTGCGGGCGATCTTGTTCGAGGTGCGCGGCCAGATGTAGTCCGAGCCGAGCAAATAGAAGGTCTTCGCGCCCTTGGTCTTGTTGACCCAGTCGAGGCCGGCGATGATCTGCTGCGTGGCTTCCTGGCCGGTGTAGATGACGTTTTTCGACTGCTCCAAGCCTTCGTAGAAGGTCGGGTAGTACAGCATGCCGTTGTACTGCTCGAACACCGGCAGCACCGCCTTGCGCGAGGCCGACGTCCAGCAGCCCATGACGGCCGCGCACTTGTCGTTGACGAGCAGCTTCTTGGCCTTCTCCGCAAAGGTCGGCCAGTCCGAGGCGCCATCCTCCTGGATGAACTTGATCTTGCGGCCGAGCACGCCGCCCGAGGCGTTGATCTGCTCGATCGCGAGCTTCTCGGCCTGCACCGAGCCGGTCTCCGAGATCGCCATGGTGCCGGTGACCGAATGCAGAATGCCGACGGTCACTTCGCTATCGGTGACTGCAAGGCCGGTGGTGTTGACAGCAGAGGTTGCGGGACCAGCACCAAACGACGGGCGCGGCAGCATGGCGAGCGCCGGGATCGCGGCCATTCCCATCATCAATTGGCGCCGAAGTGGCGACTTCAGGCCTTTTTTCGTTTCGTCCGACATGAGCACCCCATTCCTTGGTTCGAGGACACGCGTTAGGTCGGACCAAGGATGGCGCGCTTCGTGCACTGCACGGATACGCAAGATTGCGTATACTGCACCGCAAAAGCGCGACGTAGGCTCACCGCAGATCTCGCGAGGGGTAGGACGAAGCGCGCAGGCGCTTCGCGTGAGGAGTTTTGAGAGTGGCAGGGCGGCAGCGGATCGACCGCGTCAGGCGCCAATACAACCAGTGGGTCGCCAACCAGACGTTGGAGGACTACGCACTCCGTTTCACTGCCAAAAGCGCCCGGCGCTGGTCCGCGGCCCGCGTCGCCAACACCGCGCTCGGCGCGATCTCGTTCCTGGCGCTGGAGGCGATCGGCGGCACCATCACGCTGAACTATGGCGTCACCAACGCCACCGCCGCGATCCTGGTTGCCAGCGTCATCATCTTCTGCTGCGGCCTGCCGATCGCCTATTATGCGGCCAAATGCGGCATCGACATCGACCTGCTGACCCGCGGCGCCGGCTTCGGCTATATCGGCTCGACCATCACCTCGTTGATCTATGCCTCCTTCACCTTCATCTTCTTCGCCATCGAGGCCGTCATCCTCGCCTCCGCGCTGGAGATGTGTTTCGGCATCCCGCGCCCGATCGGCTATCTGATCAGCGCCGTCGTCATCATCCCGCTCGTGACCTACGGCATCACTCTGATCAGCCGCTTCCAACTGTGGACGCAGCCGCTCTGGGTGGTGCTGCACATCCTGCCCTTTGCCGCGATCGCCTATGCCAGCCCGCATTCCTTCGCCGACTGGCAGCAGTTTCCCGGCGAGCATGGCGATCCCATGGGGCATCTCGACCTTGCCCTGTTCGGGACAGCGGCGGCCGTGGTGTTCTCGCTGGTCGCCCAGATCGGCGAACAAGTCGACTTCCTGCGCTTCCTGCCGCGCGATCGCCGGACATCGAAGCTCTCCTGGTGGATTGCGCTGCTGTCCGCGGGTCCCGGCTGGATCGTGCTCGGCGCGCTCAAGCTGATGGCCGGATCGTTCCTCGCCTTCTTCGCCTTGAGCCACGGAGTCTCCGCCGACCATGCGGCCGAGCCCGCGCACATGTATCTCGAGGCGTTCCGCTATGTGCTGGCGCGGCCGGATCTGGCGCTGGCTCTGACCGGGACCTTCGTGATCCTGTCGCAGATCAAGATCAACGTCACCAACGCCTATGCAGGCTCGATCGCCTGGTCGAACTTCTTCTCACGACTGACGCACAGCCACCCTGGCCGGGTGGTCTGGCTGGTGTTCAACGTCGTGGTCGCGCTGCTCTTGATGGAGATCGGCGTCTACAAGGCGCTGGAGCAGACCTTGGCGCTGTACTCCAACATCGCAATCTCCTGGGTCGGCGCGCTCGTCGCCGACCTCGTGATCAACAAGCCGCTGGGCCTGCGTCCGCCGCAGATGGAGTTCAAGCGCGCGCATCTCTACGACATCAACCCGGTGGGCGTAGGCGCGATGACCATCGCCACCATCGTCTCGATCAGCGCGTTCTATGGGCTGTTCGGACCGACCGGCAAGGCGCTGTCGACCTTCGTCGCGCTCGGGGTTGCGCTCGTGACGGCGCCGGCGATCGCCTATCTCACCGACGGCAAATACTATCTCGCCCGCAAGCCGAAGCGCAGCTGGCAGAACATCGAGCAGATCCAGTGCTGCATCTGCGAGCATCATTTCGAGCCGGAGGATACGGCCTCCTGCCCTGCCTATGCCGGACCGATCTGCTCGCTGTGCTGCTCGCTCGACGCCCGCTGCCACGATCTCTGCAAGCCGCATGCGCGGGCCCAGGCCCAAGTGTCGGCTGCGCTCAGCGGCATGTTGCCGCAATCGGTGCTGGCGAAGATCAACTCTCAGTTCGGACATTACGTTGGCGTCTTCCTGACCTCGGCCGGGCTCGTCGCACTGACGCTCGGCATGATCTATCTGGAGACCTCCGCCGCGTTGCCCGGCTATCGGGGCATCATTTCCGATGTTCTGTGGAAGGTGTTCTTCGCGCTCTCCATCATTATCGGCGTGGTGACATGGCTGTTCGTGCTGGCGCAGCAGAGTCGCCGCGCGGCCGAGGCCGAGACGCGGCGGCAGACGCAGCTCCTGATCCAGGAGATCGAGGCCCATAAGCGCACCGACGCCGAGTTGCAGCGAGCCAAGGAGGTCGCGGAGTCCGCCAACCTCGCCAAGAGCCGCTACGTCGTCGGCCTGAGCCACGAGCTGCGCTCGCCGTTGAACGCGATCTCCGGCTATGCGCAGCTGCTCGAGCAGGATACGACGCTGGCGCCGAAGCCGAAGGATCAAGTACGGGTGGTTCGCCGTAGCGCCGACCACCTGTCGGGGCTGATCGACGGCATCCTCGATATCTCCAAGATCGAAGCCGGCCGTCTGTATCTGTCACGCGACGAGGTTCGCCTGAGCGAGTTCCTCGACCAGCTCGTCGGCATGTTCCGCCTGCAGGCGGCGGCAAAGGGCGTCGACTTCGTGTTCAAGCGCCCAGCCGTGTTGCCGCTCGTCGTCTATGCCGATGAGAAGCGGCTGCGCCAGATCCTGATCAACCTGTTGTCCAACGCGATCAAGTTCACCCAGAAAGGCAGCGTCCAGTTCGTCGTGCACTATCGCAGCCCCGTCGCCGAATTCGAGGTGATCGATACCGGCCCGGGCATCCAGCCCGACGATCTCGAGCGAATCTTTGCGCCGTTTGAGCGTGGCGCGCTCGGTGCAGCGCAGCCCCAGACCGGCACGGGCCTCGGCCTGACGATCAGCCGGCTGCTGGCAGGCGTGATGGGCGGCGACATCAAGGTCGAAAGCAAGGTCGGAATCGGCAGCACGTTCAAGGTCAAGATCCTGCTGTCCGAGGTGACCAACCCGACGCGGCACCCGCCGGTCAAGGCGCCGGTCGCCGGCTATCTCGGCCCGCGCAAGACCATCCTCGTCACCGACGATGATCCGGTGCATCGCGACCTTCTGCGTGAGGTGCTGACGCCGCTGGGCTTTATCCTCTTGAGCGCACCGGACGGCCCGGCGTGCCTGGCGCTGGCGCAGCACTGCCAGCCGGATCTGTTCATCCTGGACATCTCGATGCCGGGCATGGACGGCTGGACCGTCGCCGAGACGCTGCGCAGCAGCGGCCACCATCAGGCGCGCATCCTGATGACGTCAGCGAGCGCGCTCGAAGCGCACGGCCGACCATTGGCGCAGCCATTCCATGACAGCTATCTGATGAAGCCGATCGACATTCCCCGGCTGCTGGAGGCCATCCGCCAGTTACTCAAGGTCGAATGGAGCTATCAGAGCGAGCATGCCGTCGTCCAACCACGCTGGCGCCCCGAAGGCGGCTCGCGCCCGCCGCTGAAATATGTCGAGGAGCTGATGAGCCTCGGGCAGATCGGCTACATCAGGGCCATCCAGTTGAAGCTCGACGAGATCGGCAGCGCCCATCCCGAGCATGCCGAATTCGTCGCCCAGATGCGGACGCTGATCGACCGGTTCGACCTCGATCAGTACATGGCCACTCTAAAGACCTTGCACGCCTATGAACATTGACAGCAAAAAGCGCGATGTGGCGCTGGTCGTCGACGACTCGCCGGAGACGCTCCGGCTGCTCACCGACGCACTCGATGGCGCCGGCATGACCGTGATGGTCGCGCTCGACGGCGCGGCCGCGATGCGCATCGTCGATCAGATCACGCCTGACATCATCCTGCTCGACGCCGTCATGCCCGGCATGGACGGTTTCGAGACCTGCCGCAAGCTGAAGCGCGAGGCGGGACTGTCCAATGTCCCCGTGATCTTCATGACCGGCCTCGCCGACACCGAGCACATCGTGCAGGGGCTGGAAGCTGGCGGCGTCGACTACGTCACCAAGCCGATCGCGGTCTCGGAGATGCTGGCGCGCATCCGCGTGCACCTCGCCAACGCGCGGATGACGCAAAGCGCGCGCGCCGCGCTGGACGTCTCCGGCCGCTTCCTGCTCGCGGTCAACCGCGAGGGCCGACTGATGTGGGCCACCCCGCAAGCGCAGAAGCTGCTGTCGGACAGTTTTGGGGCGACCGAGGAACTCGTGCTGCCGGACGCCCTGCGGCACTGGCTGGACCAGGCACAGAACGGCAAAGCCGGCACCAAGGCTGCGGCCACCATTCCCGATCATCCCGAGCTGCGCCTGTACTACATGGGCGGCGCCGGCCCGAACGAGTTCCTGCTGCGGCTCGCAAAGGAGGCCACAGGCGAACTGCCCAAGCAGTTTTCCAGCGAGTTCGGCCTCACCACTCGCGAAGGCGAGGTGCTGTCCTGGCTGTCGAAGGGCAAGACCAACCGCGACATCGCGCAGATTCTCGGATTGAGCCCCCGGACCGTCGACAAGCATCTGGAGCAGATCTACGCCAAGCTCGGCGTCGAGAACCGCACGGCAGCGGCTGCCATTGCTACCGGCGTGACACGGCGGGAGAGTTGATCCTCCGCTGTCGTGCCGGGTTGGCGCCCATCCTCCGTGATCTGTCTTGGGGGAGCAGGACGGAAATTGTCATTCCGCCCTACACACCTGCCTATGGCTATGGATCCCCGCTTTCGCGGGGATGACACCGTCAGTGGAGGAGGAGCCCGGGCTCAAGCAGTCAGCGCTTACCCATACATAAACGCCGGATCATCCAGATCGATCGCCGGGATCTGGTCCTTCTCGCTCCAGTAGTCCTGGCTGTGCTGCCATTCCGGCTTATCGCCCCGCTTGGGCAGCAGATGCATGTTGCGCATCATGTAGCCCGGATTGAAGTTCTCCGGGTCGATCCAGGGCAAGAGCGGCATGTTGTGATCTTCGGGCCGCAAGGCCGGCGTCACCTTCTGCACGCCCTTCGCCTTCATATGCGCGAGCAGGCGGCAGACGAACTCCGCGACCAGATCCGTCCGCAACGTCCAGCTGGCCCGGAAATAGCCGAACACCCAGGCGAGGTTCGGCACGCCCGTGAACATCATGCCGCGATAGGTCACGGTATCGCCGAAATCCAGCGGCTTGCCGTCGACGGTGAACGCGATGTCGCCGAGCACGCAGAGATCGAAGCCTGTCGCGGTGATGATGATGCCGGCCTTGAGCTCATCGCCGGACTTCAGCTTGATCCCGCCTTCCGTGAAGCGTTCGATCTCATCGGTGACGACGGACGCCTTGCCGCTCTTGATGCCCTCGAACAGATCGGCATCCGGCACGAAGGCGATGCGCTGACGCCACGGACGATAGCTCGGCGTGAAGTGCTTGGCGGCGTAGTCCGGTCCGATGATGGCGCTGATCTGGCCGATCAACTCCTTCTTCACCTGCTCGGGCTCGCTCAGGCAGCGTTTTGTGAACCAGTCCTGCTCGAACAGGATCTTGCGCCTGACGATCTCGTGAATCCATTCTTCCTTCACCTGCAGCCGGCGCAGCTCCTCGGCCAGCTCGATTGCGTTACGGCCAATGCGGAAATAGGTCGGCGAACGCTGCAGCATCGTGACATGCGCGCATTTTCCGGCAATCGACGGCAGGATCGTCGCCGCGGTCGCGCCCGAACCGATGACGACGACCTGCTTGCCGGTGAGGTCGAGATCCTCCGGCCACACCTGCGGATGCACGATACGGCCCTTGAATGTCGCCATGTCCGGCCACTCGGGCGTATAGCCCTTGGAATGCCGATAGTAGCCCTGGCACATCCAGAGAAAGTTTGCGGTGATGGTGACGGGCTCTTGATCCCGGCCCTTCACGGCGTGAACCGTCCAGAGATTGGTCGCGCTCGACCAGCTTGCCGAAACGATGCGATGGCCATAGCGGATGTGGCGGCCGAGATCGTTCTCCTCGATCACATCGCCCATGTATTTGAGAATTTCTTCCGCGGTCGCGATCGGCGGTCCGACCCACGGCTTGAAGCTGTAGCCGAACGTATGCAGGTCACTGTCGGAGCGGATACCGGGATAGCGATGCGTCCGCCAGGTGCCGCCGAAACTGTCCTGGCTTTCCAGGATCACGAAGCGCGTGTCCGGCATCTGCTTGGTCAACTGATAGGCGCTGCCGATGCCGGAGATGCCGGCGCCGACGATCAGTACGTCGAAATGTTCGGTCGCGTGAGAGGACGCAGCCTCCCGGATGGGCGCGATGACGTTCATGGGGATCCCTGGGTTTTTGCTTTTGGTGTTGTTTCCTCGTCTGACAGGCTGAACCTGATCACGACGATGGTCAACCCGCGACGGCGAGCCGCAACCCAGCTTCGAACGATGTCAATTTCCGCCGAGCGGCATGCCCCATTGCCGCGCGGTCTGCACGATCCAGTCGCGATACAGCGTGAGCGGCGTAACGCCCGTCATGCCGCCGCAACCATCCGTCAGGTTGGGTCCGGTCGACCACGAGATCACACCGATCAGCAACTCGCCCTGCGCCTGTGTCTCGAAAGCAGGGCCGCCGGAATCGCCGGTACAGCCGCCGAGGCCGGGCTTGGCTCCTTGCGTCGCCGGATCGACGAGCCGTATCTGCAATGTGCCAGGCTTGCCGGTCGCGACCAGAGGAGCCGCGCGCACGACGCCGCCGCTCCTGCCGTCGCCGGGAATGGCCACGCCGATCCCCACCACAGTGAACGCATTGCCGGCCGCCAACGGCGGCTGCGGCACGCCCAGCGTGGCTGGTGCGCGCTCTCTCGCCGGCGCCTCCAACTCCAGCAGTGCGACATCGGCTGTGGCGCGATGAGCAAGGATCGATTGCATGCTGAAACTCGGATGGACGGCGACGCGCCGCACCGTCTTGAGCAGCGGCTTGCGGTCGCGATCGTATTCCACGATGCGGTAATCGACGCCCGGCTGCACGCAATGTCCGGCGGTCAGGACAAGCTTCGGGGCGATCAACGCGCCGCTGCAGAAATTGCCACGCGAGCCGACGATCGTGACCACGGAGCGCCCGATACCGTCGTTCGAGGCGGGCGCATTGCCGACGATCGCGAGCGCCGGCGAAGCGGCCAGCCATGCGGCGATGGAGATCGTGAGGAGCAGCTTCATCGCTGCAGCAATAGCGGCTGCAAGCCCCGTCGCCAAGCGAATCGCAAAATGCGGCGTGCCGTGTTAGCGATCCATCTGGGGAAGCGAACGAAGGACAAGACAAGAGATGGTCGAGGCGGTGATCTTTGATTTCGGTGGCGTGATGACGACCTCGCCGTTCGAGGCGTTCGCGCGGTTCGAGAAGGAGCGCGGCTATCCCGTCGATATCATTCGCAACACCAATGCCGCGAACCACCTTGAAAACGCCTGGGCCAAGTTCGAGCGCGCCGAGATCGACCTGGACACGTTCGACCGGCTGTTCGCCGAGGAATCGCTGGCGCTCGGCGGCGCCGAGGTCCGCGGCCGCGAGGTGCTGCCGTTGCTGGCCGGCGATCTCCGCCCCGACATGGTCGAGGCGCTGCGTCGGATCAAGACGGAGTGCAAGACCGGCTGCATCACCAACAACCTGCCGGCCAATGCGATCGGCAGCCAGGGCGGCCGCTCGTTCTACGTCGCCGAGGTGATGGCGCTGTTCGATCATGTCATCGAGTCCGCCAAGATCGGCCTGCGCAAGCCCGATCCGCGCATCTACCAGATGATGACCGAAGCCCTCGGCGTCAGTCCGGCGGACTGCGTCTATCTCGACGATCTCGGCGTCAACCTGAAGCCGGCGCGCGAGATGGGCATGACGACGATCAAGGTCGTCAGCGCGTCGCAGGCGATTGCCGAGCTGGAAGCCGCGACCGGGCTTTCCTTGCGATGACTGTCGTGCCGCGGGCTTGGCGACAGCGGCTAATAGTTGGTCTGTTTTGCCCGCTCGGGAAACGCGGCCGACAACGCCGCGCCATCGGCCTGCAGCACGCCGCGTTCGGTGATCAGTCCGCTCACCAGCCGCGCCGGCGTGACGTCAAATCCGTAATTCGCGACCGGTGATCCCGGCGGCACGATGCGCACGGTCTCGATGCGGCCGTCGGCGGTGCGGCCGGTCATCTCCGTCACTTCCTGCGCGCTGCGCTGCTCGATCGGGATCTGCCGTCCGTCGGCGACGGCAAAGTCGATCGTCGGCGACGGCAGCGCAACGTAGAACGGCACGCCGTTGTCATGCGCCGCCAGCGCCTTCAGATAGGTGCCGATCTTGTTGCAGACATCGCCATTGGCGGCGACGCGGTCGGTGCCGACGATCGCGAGATCCACCATGCCATGCTGCATCAGATGGCCGCCGGTGTTGTCCGGGATCACGGTGTGCGACACGCCGTGATGGCCAAGCTCCCAGGCGGTGAGCGAGGCGCCCTGGTTGCGGGGCCGCGTCTCGTCGACCCAGACATGGATCGGGATGCCGCGATCGTGGGCCAGATAGATCGGCGCCGTCGCCGTGCCCCAATCGACCGTCGCCAGCCAACCCGCGTTGCAATGGGTCAGCACGTTGACGACTTCACCCGGCTTCTTGCGCGCGGCTGCGGCCTCGATCAGCGCGAGACCATGCGCCGCGATGCCCTGATTGATGGTGACGTCCTCGCCAGCGATGTCGACCGCACGCGCATAGGCCGCGTCCCGCCGCTCCGATGGCGCCAGCCTGCGGAGCATCGTGCTCATGGTGTCGAGCGCCCATTTCAGGTTGATCGCCGTCGGCCGCGTGGCGATCAGCATCTCGTAGGCGCGGTCGATGCCAGGGTCCGAGCGGTCGTCGCGCATCGCCAACGCCATGCCGAAGGCGGCAGTCGCACCGATCAGCGGCGCACCGCGCACCAGCATGTGGCGGATCGCATCCGCTGCTTCCTCGCAGGTGGTGATCTTCGCCACGACAAACTCGTGCGGCAGCCGGCGCTGATCGATGGCACAAACCGTCCAGCCGTCGGCATCGAGCCAGATGCTGCGAAAATGCTTGCCGTCCACTTTCATGTTCGGCCTCCTGTCAGCCGCGCAGGATGCGGCCCGCGACCGCATCGAGCTTCTTGAGGAGGTCGGGATCGCGGGCATCTGGCGCCGTGATCAAAGCAGTGTCGAGCGCGCGGTCGGAGCCGATCGGGCACGGCTCATGCTCATGCGGAAACTCGCGGGCGAGCCGCGCCACCAGCCCCCTGGCCTTGTCGGCGTTGGTGGTCAGCACCCGGATGATGTCCTGCACCGTGACGGCGTCGTGGTCCGGATGCCAGCAGTCGAAATCCGTCACCATCGCCACCGTCGCGTAGCAGATCTCGGCCTCGCGGGCGAGCTTGGCCTCGGGCATGTTGGTCATGCCGATCACCGAATAGCCCGACGATTTGTAGGTCATGCTCTCGGCATAGGTCGAGAACTGCGGCCCCTCCATGCAGACATAGGTCCCGCCGCGCACAACGGCGATGCCCTCAGCCTCCGCGGCCGCGGCGAGATGAATGCGCAGCCGCGGCGACACCGGATGCGCCATCGACACATGCGCGACGCAGCCTTTGCCGAAGAACGAGCTCTCACGCTTGTAGGTGCGGTCGACGAACTGATCGACCAGCACGAATGTGCCCGGCGGCAGCTCTTCCTTGAAGGAGCCACAGGCCGACAGCGACACCAAGTCGGTGACGCCAGCGCGCTTCAACACGTCGATGTTGGCGCGATAGTTGATGTCGGACGGTGACAGCCGGTGTCCCTTGTCGTGACGCGGCAGGAACACGATCGGCAGGCCGGCGATGGTGCCGCGCCGCAACGGCGCCGACGGCTCGCCCCACGGGCTCGCGATCAACTCTTCGCGGGCATCTTCCAGTCCCGGCAGGTCATAGATGCCCGAGCCGCCGATAATGCCAAGTACAGCCTTCGTCATGACGTCCCCATCTCCAAGGGAGATGAGAATGCCAGCTTTGAGGCAAATTGAAAACAGCGGCGGCGCGGCTGTCCGAAGACAGCTATGGTCAGGCCGCCTGGTCCGCCGCGAGCTGTCCGGCCACCAGCCGCTCGAGCGTGGCGATCGACTGGAAATTGTCCGGCGTGATCAGCTCCTGCGGAATCGTGAAATCGAACTCCGCCTCGATAGAGAGCATCAGATTGACCATGTCCATCGAGGTGAGGCCGGCATCCACGAGCTTCGTGTCGGCTTCGAGATCGGCGGAGATCCCGTTCTGAACCAGGATGTCCCGCACCAGCGCGACGATGCGGTCTGAAATATCGGCTTTAAAATTCGGCATGTGATTTCTCATTCGCAAGACAGCAGACGCGTGATCCACCTGGCGGTTGCCTCGATCGTAGAGATAACGCGGTATGGCAGCGAAAGCGTTACACAAGCGCGGTGTTCCATCCCTGAATTGTTTTAACGCTAACGCGTTAGCTCCAAATTGACCGGCGCCGGAAACCGACAATTAACCCCGGCCCCGTGATTCCACGGCGTTTACCTCGAATTTCGTCGACGCATTTGAATCAAATCCATACCCTGCGTTGTAGCCCAGAGACGGCGCAAGGCATCGGCGCAGCGTGACGGGACGCGGCAGGCCGGTCTTTCAACAACGACAAAATCCGGAGCTCAAATCGGTCATGACTGTCCAGGGAACCGCGCTTCGCACGCCGATCGCCGATGACGGCGAACGTCTCCTGCTCGATCGCAGCTCGCTGTTTCTGCAGCGGAGCGGCGCCGTGGCCGCGCAGGCGGCTGCCGAGGCAGAAGCCGTCGACCGCGACGGTCGTTTCCCCAAGGCCGCGATCGATGCGGCACGCGAGCAGAAGCTGCTGGGCATGCTGATCCCGGTCGAGTTCGGCGGCTTCGGCGCCTCGGTCCACGACATCGCCGACGTCTGCTACGCGCTCGGCCGCGCCTGCGCCTCCAGCGCCATGATCTTCGCCATGCACCAGACCAAGGTCGCCTGCATCGTCCGGCATGGTCGTGGCAATCCCTACATGGAATCCCTGATGCGGCGGATCGCATCCGAGCAGCTGCTGATGGCCTCCTCCACCACCGAGGGCCAGAACGGCGGCAACATCCGCGCCAGCGCGGCTGCCGTCGGCCATGATGGCGAGCGCATCACGCTGTCGCGCGATGCCACCGTGATCTCCTATGGCGCCGAGGCGGATGGTCTCGTGACGATCGCGCGGCGCGCCGACGGCGCAGCAGCCTCCGATCAGGTACTGCTGGCGCTGACCAAGGACGACTACACCATCACGCGCACCCAGGGCTGGGAGACGCTGGGCATGCGCGGCACCTGCTCGACCGGCTTTGCGCTCGAGGTGAACTGCCCGGCCGACCGCGTCTTCCCCGAAGCCTATGATCGCATCCACGGCCAGACGATGACCCCGTTCGCGCATCTGTGCTGGTCGTCTGCCTGGGCCGGCATCGCCGCCGCCGCCGTGCTGCGCGCACAGCGCTTCCTGCGCAAGGCTGCGCGCGGCGCGAACGGACAGATGCCGCCAGCCGCCGCGCACTACACCGCCGCGAAGATGGCGCTGGCCCGCTTGCGCGCGATGATCGTCACCAACATGGATGCGTTCGTCGCGCATGAATATGATGAGCGCGCGCTGAGTTCGCTCGACTTCCAGTCCTCGATCACGCTGCTGAAGGTGCAGGCCTCCGAGCTCGCGGTCGAGACCGTGATGCATGCGATGCGCGCCTGCGGCCTGTCCGGCTACCGCAATGACGGCGACTTCTCGATCGGCCGTCATCTTCGCGACGTTCTGTCGGCGCCGATCATGATCAACAATGATCGTATTCTTACCAATATCGCCACCGCGAACCTGATGAGCGCGGTGCCGGTCTCGCTCTACGAATGATGATCGCGCCGTTTCTTGATTTTGCCTCCAGACAGGATTTGAGACATGACCATTCCCTTTCTCCCGCAGTCGCCCGAGATTGCCCCTCAGCCGGCCGACGCCCTGGACCATCTCACAGATGCCCTGTTCCACCGCATGGGAGCAGATGGC
Organism: Bradyrhizobium sp. HKCCYLRH3099; assembly: GCF_051167855.1. Lineage (NCBI taxonomy): Bacteria > Pseudomonadati > Pseudomonadota > Alphaproteobacteria > Hyphomicrobiales > Nitrobacteraceae > Bradyrhizobium > Bradyrhizobium sp. HKCCYLRH3099. The sequence goes on along the minus strand of NZ_JBNPTW010000003.1, from coordinate 396,397 downwards.
GTCTATGCGCGCACGGCGCTCTATGAAGGCGTTGTTGAGCAACTCGCCGCGCTGATCACCCGACACCGCGAGCCCGGCACCGAAGTGATGCGCTTCCCGCCGGTCATGAGCCGCGCGCAGCTCGAGAAGTCCGGCTATCTCAAGAGCTTCCCCAACCTGCTCGGCTGCGTCTGCGGCCTGCATGGCACCGAGCGCGACATCCATGAGGCCGTGGCCCGTTTCGACCGTGGCGGCGACTGGACCACGTCGCTGTCGCCCGCCGACCTCGTGCTGTCGCCCGCGGCCTGCTATCCGGTCTATCCGATCGCGGCCAGCCGCGGCGCGCTGCCGGTCGGCGGCCTCCGCTTCGACGTCGCCGCCGACTGCTTCCGTCGCGAGCCGTCGCGACATCTCGACCGACTACAGTCGTTCCGGATGCGGGAATATGTCTGCATCGGCACGCCCGACGATGTCTCCGCCTTCCGCGACCGTTGGATGGCGAAGGCGCAGGCGATCGCCACGGATCTCGGCCTGACGTTCCGCGTCGATCACGCCAGCGATCCGTTCTTCGGCCGCGTCGGCCAGATGAAGGCCGTCAGCCAGAAGCAGCAGTCGCTGAAGTTCGAGCTGCTGGTGCCGCTGCGCTCGGAGGAGCAGCCGACGGCCTGCATGAGCTTCAACTATCACCGCGAGCATTTCGGCACGACCTGGGGCATCGCCGACGCGCAGGGCGAGCCGGCCCACACCGGCTGCGTCGCCTTCGGCATGGACCGGCTGGCGGTCGCGCTGTTCCACACCCACGGCGTCGATCTCGCGCGCTGGCCGGCGCGCGTCCGCGAGATGCTGCGGCTGGAGCGGCAGGCCGATCCCGTCGGTTAGTGCAGCGCTCGTCTTCGGAGATCGGCAAGACAGTTCATGACCGCGCTCAAGCCAGTGATCCGGTGCCGCGAGATCGGAGAGACCGATCTCGATGCGGTGGCCGATCTCTTGACGCGCGGCTTCCCACGACGCTCGCGCGACTACTGGTCGAGCGGGTTGCGGCGGCAAGCGGGCCGCGCCGTCCCTGACGGCTATCCGCGTTACGGATACCTGCTGGACCACAACGGCAGCGCCGTCGGCGTTCTGCTCCTGATCTACAGCGATCGCGGCACCTCCGGAGAGCCGCAGGTCTGGTGCAATCTGTCGAGCTGGTACGTCGAGCCCGCCTTTCGCAACTACGCGACAATGCTGACGCGCATCGCGCAGCGGCGGCCAGAGGTGACCTACGTCAATATCAGCGCCGCGAGGCCGACCTGGCCGATCGTCGAGGCGCAGGGCTTCCGCGCCTATTGCCGTGGCCTGTTTTTCTCGCTGCCGCTGCTCTCGACCGCCGGCCTCGGCTCGCCGGTCGAGCAGATCCAGGCCGACGCCAAGACCGTGGACGGCATTCCACCTGATGAAGCCGACCTGCTCATCCGCCACGCCCGCTATGGCTGCCTCAGCGTTGTGGTGCGATCGAAGACGGGTCCTGCTACGCTGGTGCTGCAGAAGGTCCGCATCCGGCAAGGACGCTTCGCATTGCCGGCGATGCAGCTGATCTACTGCCGCGACATCTCCGACTACGTCGGCTGCGCCGGTGCCATCGGCCGGCTTCTGCTGCTGCACCGCGGCTGCGTTTCCGTCATGGTCGATGCCAACGGACCGATCGACGGCCTCATCGGCATCTACACCGAGCGGCGCGGTCGCAAATACATCAAGGGGCCGCAGCCGCCTCGGCTCGGCGATCTCAGCGACACCGAGCTGCCGATCTACGGGAGCTGAACTAGGCGGCGGCAGCCCTGGCTGCATGCGCGTAGTCCCAATATAGCCGGCGCGCCCGGCTGAACACCGGGCCGATCGGCAAGGTCCGATCATCGATGCGGATCACCGGCGCCACCTTGGCGAAATTGCCGGAGGAGAAGATCTCGTCCGCCTTTAGGAAATCATCGTAGCGCAACGTCGTCTCGACCACGCTGACGCCATCGCCGCGCAAGAGATCGATGACGCGCTGGCGGGTGATGCCGTTGAGGAAGGTGCCGTTCGGCACCGGCGTGAACACGACGCCGTCCCTCACCATGAACACGTTGGCGTTGCCGAACTCGGCGACATTGCCGAGCATGTCCAGCATCAGGCAGTTGTTGAAGCCGCGCGAAGCCGCCTCAATCAGCGCCCGCGAATTGTTCGGGTAGAGGCAGGCGGCCTTGGCGTCGACCGGCGCGCATTCGGCCGTGGGCCGCCGGAATGGCGACAGGGTAATCGCATTGCCGGTCGGCTGCGGCATCGGCGCCTCGTAGATGCAGAGGCACCAATTGGTCGTCTCGGGATCGAACAGCACGCCGCCGCCGGCGCCATGCTGCGCCCAGTACATCGGACGGATGTAGAGCTCAGCCTTCGCGCCGAAGCGCGCGATCCCCTCGCGGGCCAGGCCCATCCAGGTTGCGACGTCCACCACCGGCTTGAGCCGGAAATTGGCCGCCGACTGGTTCACTCGCGCGCAGTGACGATCGAGATCCGGCGTCACGCCCTCGAACGCACGCGCGCCGTCGAACACGGTCGAAGCGAGCCAGGTGGCGTGCGTTCTCACGCCCATGATCGGCGCGTTGCCCTCGCGCCATTCGCCGTCGAAGAACGTCCAGGTCTGCGAATAGCTGACAGGCTTGACGACATGGGTCATGGCGGTGCTCCCGTTCGATGCAAATCGTTCCTGCCGTTCTGACGTGGATATTTTAAGGATTCTCCTCGCCGCATAGTCGCTCATCATCAATTCACGCTTGGCTGCCACAATGGCCGCCGTCTTGGTTAACCCGGAACACTGATGCCACTTGACCCTCGCGCCCAGCGCCTGCTGACAATGGTCGCCGCTGCCGGAGCGGGCGTTCGGGAGCGGCCGAGCCCGGAGCAGCGCCGGCAATCGCTGGCGAAGCTGATGCAGTTCTCGCGCAACGATCTCGGCGCGGTCGTCACGCGGGACGCGCATCTCCACTCTCCCGCCGGTCCGCTCCGATATCGCCTGTATACGCCTGCTGCGGGCGTCACCGGCGGTCGTCTCCCCGGCTTCATCTATTTTCACGGCGGCGGGCTCGTTGCGGGGAGTATCGAAACCCACGACAAGGTCGCGGCGGCGCTCACGGTCGCTTCTGGCTGCCGGCTGCTCTCGATCGACTACCGCCTCGCGCCGGAGCACACGTTTCCCGCCGCGCTGGATGACGCGCTGGCCGCGGTCGAATTCGCCTTTGATGAGGCCGGCACGCTCGGGATCGACAAGGAAAGGCTTGTGGTTGGTGGCGATTCCGCCGGCGCGACGCTCGCTACGACAGTGTGTCAGCGTGTGTCTGGCCGCCTGCCAATCGCGGTGCAATGCCTCATCTGCCCCGTTCTGGATTTTTCGCAAGCTTGGCCGTCTCGCGAGGAGTATGGGAGCGGCTATCTGATCGACGCGGCGACGTGGCAGGCCGACCTCGCCGACTATCTTCCCGAGGGACTCGCTCTGGACGATCCGCGGATCTCTCCTCTGCGCGCGTCTGACTTGGCCGGATTGCCGCCCGCGATCATCCACACGGCGGAATTCGATCCGATGCGAGATGAGGGCAATGCTTACGCCGACAGGCTCGCGGCGGCTGGTTTGGACGTCACGCACGTCTGCCACGACGGCATGGTTCATAATTTCCACGCGCTCGGCGCGATCCTGCCGCAGGCCAAGCCAGCACTGGACCTGATCGGGCGCCAGCTTCGATCGCTGCTGCAGGAGTCCGGTTCGCGCTAATTCAAGACAACCCGGCGAGACATCGTTAGGGTTATTTCGTCGTTGTTGTCGCGAATTATGGACCGCTTTACCGCTGCGCTCATACAAATCGGTCACTCGCGGAATACGAGCAACCTGCATCAGGAAACGATGCGGGAGCGGAGATCGCCGATGCGCAACGAGACGATTGCAATCCACGCCGGCTATGAGCCCGAGGGCACGACCAAGGCGGTTGCGGTGCCGATCTATCAGACCGCCGCCTACGCGTTCGACAGCGCCGATCACGGTGCCGCCTTGTTCAATCTCGAAGTCGAGGGCTATCGCTACAGCCGCATCTCCAATCCCACCACCGCCGTGCTGGAGAAGCGCGTCGCCGAGCTCGAAGGCGGCGTCGGCGCGCTCGCGGTCGGTACCGGCCAGGCGGCGCTGCACTTCGCTTTCGTCAACATTGCCGATGGCGGCGGCAACATCGTCTCGGTGCCGCAGCTCTACGGCACCACGCACACGCTGCTCGGCCACATCCTGCCGCGCCAGGGCATCACCGGGCGCTTCGCGGAAAGTGATCAGCCCGATGCCATCGAGCGTCTGATCGACGAGAACACCAAGGCGGTGTTCGCTGAGACGATCGGCAATCCCGCCGGAAACGTTTGCGACATCGAGGCGCTCGCCAAAGTCGCGCATCGCAACGGCGTGCCGCTGATCGTCGACAACACGGTCGCCACGCCCATCCTGCTGCGGCCGTTCGACTACGGCGCCGACATCGCCGTGCATTCGCTGACTAAATTCCTCGGCGGCCACGGCACCACGCTCGGTGGCATGCTGGTCGACAGCGGCAACTTCCCCTGGAAGCAGCACGCCGACCGCTTCCCGGCCTTCACCCAGCCGGACACCTCCTATCACGGCATGGTCTACGCCGACCATTTCGGCCGCAGCGCCTACATCCAGCGCGCCCGCAGCGTCTATCAGCGCACCATGGGCGCCGTGCTGTCGCCCTTCAACGCCTTCCTGCTGCTGCAGGGCATTGAGACCGTGGCGCTGCGCATGGAGCGCCACGTCGAGAACGCGCGCAAGGTCGCCGAATTCCTGCGCAACGATCCGCGCGTCGCCTGGGTCAACTACACGGGCTTCCCCGACAGCGCCTATTATCCGCTGGTGCAGAAATATCTCGACGGCCGCGCGTCGTCGCTGTTCACCTTCGGCATCAAGGGCGGCATGGAGGCCGGCAAGGCGTTCTACGACGCGCTGAAGCTGATCACGCGTCTGGTCAACATCGGGGACGCCAAATCGCTGGCGTGCCATCCCGCGTCGACCACGCACCGGCAGATGCCTCCGGACGATCAGCGCAGGGCCGGCGTGCTGCCGGAGACGATCCGTCTCTCGATCGGCATCGAGCACATCAGCGACATCATCGAGGATCTCGACCAGGCGCTCGCGCAGGCCTGTCCCGCTCACCGCCAGTTGGACGCAGCCGAGTAGAGCCAACAGCCGATGACCCTGCTGTTCGACAGACATCGCAGGATCACGAGCCCTGCCCTCGTGCCCGTCGACCTCGACGGCCGCGCGCGGCGAGCGGGCGAGCTGACCATCGGGCTCGTCAACAACATGCCGGACAGCGCACTGAAGGCGACCGACGTCCAGATCGCCAAGTTGCTGCAGCAATCCGCGCCGCGCGACGTGCACATCCGGCTGCATTGCTTCTCCTTGCCGTCGATCGGGCGATCGCCGGCAGCTCAAAGCTATCTGGCCCAGGCCTACACGCAGATCGAGCGGCTCGACCGGCTCGGGATCGACGGGCTGATCGTCACCGGCGCGGAGCCCATCGCCGCGCAGCTGCGCGACGAGCCCTATTGGCCTGATCTCACCGCCCTGATCGACTGGGCGAGGACCAACACACGCTCGACGATCTGGTCCTGCCTCGCGGCCCACGCCGCGGTGCTGCATCTCGACGACATCGAGCGGCAGCGGCTCGCCTTCAAATGCTCCGGCATCTTCGACTGCGTGAAGGTCAAGGACGACTGGCTCACGCGCGACATTCACTCCCCGCTCAAGGTGCCGCACTCCCGGCTCAACGCCGTCAACGAGCCATTGCTGGCGTCGCGCGGCTACGACATCCTGACCCGGTCCGAGGACGTCGGCGTCGACATCTTCGCGCGCGACATGCCGAGCCGGTTCGTGTTCTTCCAGGGCCACCCCGAATATGACGCGCTCTCGCTGCAGCGCGAATACATGCGCGACATCGCGCGCTATCTCGCCGGCCAGCGCGACGACTATCCGCGCCAGCCGAAATCCTATTTCAGCGCCGAGACCGAGGCGGTGCTCACCGCGTTCGAGGCGCGCGCCAAGCAAAGGCGAGATCCGACCATGGCGGCTGATCTGCCCGGCCTGACGCTGCGCCCCGACCTCGCCTCGGGAAGCGCGGCGCTGATCCTGTTCAGGAACTGGCTCGCATACCTCGGACAAAGCGGATAGCGGACAACCACACGCATCGCATCGCGCATCCTGATCTGTTAGATTGGCCCGGCATTCCTGCTTCGCAAGGTTCCGATGGCCCGTCGCACCGGCAGCGCCGATCTTCCGCTCCATTCCGGGCGCGTCCCGGCGTGGCTCGGCACGCGCATGGCCTCGCTCGGCGCCATCATCACCCAGGCCATCGTGCATCATTACGGCCGCGACGAATTCCTCGCGCGGCTGTCGCATCCGTTCTGGTTCCAGTCGTTCGGCGCCGTGATGGGCATGGACTGGCACTCGTCGGGGATCACCACCAGCGTGATCGGCGCACTGAAGCGCGGGCTGAAGCCGCTGTCCGGCGAGCTCGGCATCTATGTCTGCGGCGGGCGCGGCGAACATTCGCGCAAGACGCCGGACGAGCTGCGGTTGCTCAGCGACCGGCTCGGCCTCGACGGCGAGGGCTTGGTGCGCACCAGCAAGCTCGTCGCCAAGGTCGACAGCGCCGCCGTGCAGGACGGCTTCGACCTCTATCTGCACGGCTTCTTCGTCACAGCCGACGGCAAATGGACCGTCGTGCAGCAGGGCATGAATGGCGAGGCGCGTCAGGCCCGGCGCTACCACTGGCACTCTCCGGACATCGCCGACTTCGTCGACGCGCCGCACAGCGCGATCGATGGACCCGCGCAGGGCGAGATCGTCAACCTCACCGACAAGCGCGCCGCGCCGTCGCGCAACGCCCAGCTCGAGCTGCTGATCGACCTCGGCCCAGATCGCGTCGTCACCGAGTTCGAGCGGCTGAGCACGCCAACGCCGGTGCAGGCGCAAGCGATGCTGCCGCATCTGATCATGCCCGATCATCACGACGTCAGGCCGAAGGACGTCTTCGCCCGCCGGCTGCACGGCACGCTCGCTGCCGCCGCCGAGCGCGGGCCCGTCGACTTCCCCGAATTGCTGCTCACGCCCGGCGTCGGCGCCCGCACCGTGCGGTCGCTCGCGATGGTCGCCGAGGTCGTGCATGGCGCGCCCTATCGGTTCACGGATCCGGCGCGGTTCTCGCTGGCGCATGGCGGCAAGGATCGGCATCCCTATCCCGTGCCCATCAAGGTCTATGACGAGACCATTCGCGTGCTCAAATCCGCGGTCGGCCAAGCCAAGCTCGGCCGTGACGAAGCGCTGGCGGCGCTGAAGCGGCTCGACGATCAGGCGCGGCAGCTGGAACGGACCGCGACAGGCCCGTCGCTCGATGCCTTCATCGCCACTGAGCGCGCCGCATCGCCGGAGCTGGACGGGCGCTCGGTGTTCGGCTGGGAGCGCGATCTGATCCAGCGCACCGGCGAGGCCTGAGCAGATGCCGGCGCGCAGCGCGGGCGTGCTCGCCTTCCGGCGTCGCGGCGGCACGCTCGAGGTGCTGCTGGTGCATCCGGGCGGGCCGTTCTGGCGCAACAAGGATGCCGGCGCGTGGTCGATCCCGAAGGGCGAGTTCGGCACCGGTGAGACCGCCGAGGCTGTGGCGCGGCGCGAATTCGCCGAGGAGCTCGGCACGGCGCTGAGCGCGCCGCTGGTTCCGCTCGGCGAGATCAGGCAGCGCGGCGGCAAGGTGGTCGAGGCGTTCGCCGCCGAGACCGATCTCGATGCCGGCGCCATCGTCAGCAATGAGTTCGAACTCGAATGGCCGCCGCGCAGCGGCCGTCTGCAGCGTTTTCCTGAGGTCGACCGCGCCGCCTGGTTCGATCTCGCCGAGGCCAGGGCCCGCATCAATCCGGCGCAGGCGGCGTTGATCGATCGTCTCGTGGAGCTCAGCGGAGGGTGAATCGTCACCATCCGCTGCCTCGGGTCAGGCCGCGCGGACGTTGCCGAGGAAGCGCCCGGTCTGGTGCTTCAACTGATCCGACTGGCTGCCGAGCTGGGCCGCCGCGCTCAGCACCTGCGCCGCCGCCGCGCCGACCTGCCCCGACGCCTCGCGCACGCCGACGATGTGCTGCATGACACCCTGGGTGCCCTGCGCCGCCTGCTGGACGCTGCGGGCGATCTCCTTGGTGGCAACGCCCTGCTCCTCGACCGCGGCCGCGATGGTCTCGGTGATCTCGTTCATCTGGCCGATCGTGGTGCCGATCTCGCGGATCGCGGTGACGGTGGAGGTGGTCGCGTCGCGGATCGCCTCGATCTGGCTGGTGATCTCCTCGGTCGCCTTGGCGGTCTGCGCCGACAGCGCCTTGACCTCGTTGGCGACGACCGCAAAGCCCTTGCCGGCCTCGCCCGCGCGCGCCGACTCGATGGTGGCGTTGAGCGCCAGCAGGTTGGTCTGGCCGGCGATGGTCTGGATCAGCGCCATCACCTCGCCGATCTTCTGCGAGGCATGGACCAGTCGCGTGACCATGGATTCGGTCCGGGTCGCCTGCTCCACCGCGTTCTGCGCGATCGACGACGACTGCGTGACCTGCTTGGCGATCTCCTGGATCGACGACGACAGCTGCTCGGCCGAGGCCGACACGGTCTGCACGTTCTTGGCGGTCTGCTCGGCGGCGGCGGCGACCTTGGCGCTCTGGTCGCTGGTGCCCGAGACGATGGTCGACATCGATTGCGCCGAGCTCTGCAACTCGCCCGCCGCACCCGCCGTGGTCTGGATCACCCCGCCGATCGAACGCTCGAACTCGTCGGCGATGCGCGCCAGCACCGCCCGCCGCTCCTCGGCGGCCTGCTGCTTGGCCTGCTCCTGCTCGGCCCTGATGCGCTCGCTCTCGGCGAGATGATCCTTGAGGATCTGCAGGCTGCGCGCCATGCGGCCGATCTCGTTGTGGCGATCGGTGAAGGGCACGTCGAAGTCGAGATGGCCCTTGGTCAGCTCGTCCATCACGGCGCAGGTGCGGTCGAGCGGAACAACGACGCTGCGTCCGAGCCAGAAGGCGACGATCGCGGCAATGAGCAGCCCGGCGAGGGCCCCCACGCTGGCCCACAAGGCGCGCTGATAGACGGCCGCGTCGACGTCGTCGACATAGACGCCGGCCTGAAGCGCCAGCATCTTGTCGCCGCTGCCATAGGCGCCGACATAGGACATCTTCGGCAGCTCAGTGCTGCCGCCGGCGCGTGGAACCTTGTACTCGACGAAGCCTCCGCCGGCCCGCGCGGCGCGGACGATGTCCTGAATCAGCAGCTTGCCAGTGGAGTCCTTGTAGTCCCAGCGGTTGACGTTGATGTATTTCGGGTTGGCGTGGACATAGGTGACGCCCGCATCCGCCGGCCCGGTACCGTACACGCCGAGATAGTCGTTATACTGCCCCCAGCGCATCGCGCCGATCGCGGCGAAGGCCTGCTGCCGCGCCTGCTCCGGCGCGATCTTTCCGGCTGCCGCCGCGGCGTCATAGTGACTGAGCACCTTGATGGCCGATTCAACCAGGTTCCGGACCAGGGCCTGCCGCTCCTCGATGACGGTGCTGCGTAGCATCAGGATCTGCATCGCGGAGACAGCGAACATTGCGATCGACATCACGGCGATGATGGCCGCGAGACGCTGATAGACAGTCAGGTGTCGCATTTTCTGGTTCTCGTTGCATGGACTGTATGCACGATACCAAGCGCACATTAATGGTTTGCTATCCGTGCGTGGATGCGTCGACGAACTAATTAGTCTTTCGAACTATGAATATATCAATGCGCGACATATCACGCGAGCACAACCGACACACTTCGCTCACCGCTCACTAAAACTAACATGCGATAGATTTGGGAAGGACCGGCAGACACCTGACGAGGTCCACGGGTTGACGGCGCCGCGACGCAGGGAGCGCCCGAGCTTTGTGCAGCGGCCCTCGGATCGAGGGTGCAGGGAAGACCAGACATCGGCTGATTCCTGCGGCCCCCGTGCGGAAAACAATGCACGGGGCAGGAACCACAGGTTCAACCGGCTTGCCCGGCCTTCCCTGCGCGACAGTTTACGGTTTATACGCGATCTCCTCGGTGCACCGGGCTTGTTGGCCACCGTGGGCGACAGCTCGCCTGAGGCTCGCTCCCGCCGGACACCAGCATCGGGGTGCCAGGACCACGCGACTTCGCCGTCCATGCCGATGCCACTCGTCAGTTGGCACCTGCATGTCCATCACATCCCGCCCCAACGCTCCTGACGATGCGCAGCGCCCCTCGTCGATGGAGCAGGACCACGACAGAGAACCACGAATTCCGATAAAGCGAAAGCCCAAAATCTGCGCAGACCGGTGCGAGCACAGCGATGTGCCTGAACCGATGGAGAAACTTCGTGTGCGGCGCCTGGCTGTTCCGAGCAATTTGCAGCCCTGCAGCGCGGACCGCCTTGCGCAAGCCCTGCCCGACGGGCGACTCAGCCGGCGCGGGATGCGGCCGCGCGCCCTGGCCGGCGATGCCGCAACGCGAGCAGCATCACGACGGCGGCACAGGAGCAGGTGAAATTGAGCGCCAGCGGCGCATTGCTGCCGAAACGGGTCAGAAGCTCGACCAGGATGGGCGCGGAGATCGCCGATGCGACGTTCATCGGCAGCCCGATCTGCGCCGAGGCCCTAGCGAACGCCGCCTTGTCATAGAACACCAGCGGCATGGTCGCGCGCGCCACCGCAAGCGCGCCGGTGCCGAGGCCGTAGATCAGCATGAACGTCGCGATGGCGACATGCGAGCCGTGGCTCAGCATCAGGAGCAGCATGGCGGCCGGCAGCGCGAGGCCTGCGACGATCGCGGTGGTGATGCCGTCCCAGCGGCCGCCGCCGAGGAAGTCGATCACACGCGCGCTGATCTGGATCACGCCGAGCAGCGAGCCGAAGCCGATGGCCTCCGTGGGCGAAAGACCCTCGGCCTTGAGGAGCTCGATCAGCACAGCGCCCATGCCGAAGGCGACGAAGGCGTTGAGGCCGGACGCGCCAACCAGCAGATAGAACGTGCTGCGCGCCGGCGTGGCCGCCGGCGTCGACTGCGCTGCGTCCGAGCCGGCCGGCAGGGAATCGTGAACGCGGCGCGGCAGCAGGAACACGAACAGCGGCAGCGACACCAGCAGCAGCAGGCCGGCGTAAACGAGGCAGGTGCTGCGCCAGCCGACATGCGCCGACAGCGCCGAGGTGACGGGCCAGAAGATGCTGCTCGACAGTCCGGTGACCAGCATCAGCGCGCCGATGGCGCTGCGGGCACGCAGGCCGGCGACCTCGTTGAGCACGATATAGGAGGCGGTCGAGAGCGTCGCGCTGCCGGCGATGCCGAGCAGCAGCCAGGCCGCGTAATAGGTCAGCGGTCCCTGCGCGACCGACAGCAGCGCATAGCCGGGCGCCGCCAGCAGCGTGCCCGCGATCATCACGCGGCGGCCGCCCTGCTTGACGAACGGCCGCGCCAGCAGCGGCGAGCACAGCCCCATCGACATGTACAGCACCGTGGTGCTGGCGAAGATCGCGGTCAGGTCCATCTCCAGATCCGCCGCCATGGCCCGGCCGATCACCGCCGGCAGGCTGAGCGTGCCCCAGGCGATCAGCTGGGTGACGGCGAGCACGATCAGGACGCGCAGGATGGAGGGATCGGCGATGACGGGGGGCATGGGGACGTGGAGACTTCCGGGAATGAGCCGCCGGATTGCGACGCGGCGCAAACGGGGTTTTAGAGCATTGTGGCCGGGCCAGCCCCGCTGTTTCGGAATTGCGGCCCGCCGCCGATGGGGGGCTGGCGGTCAGGCCGCAGCCTCGGCGCGGGCCGGCCGGCGCCGGCGAAGCAGCACCAGCATCACCAGGGCCATTGACGAGCACGCCAGTGTCAGCCCGAGCAGCGCGTTGCTGCCATAGGCCGTGAGCAGCCCGGCCAGGATGGGCGCGGAGACGGCGGAGAGCAGGTTGAGCGGCAACGCGATCTGAGCCGACGCCTTGGCGAAGGCCGCCTTGTCGTAGAACACCAGCGGCATCGTCGCCCGCGCCACGGCGAGCGCGCCGCTGCCGAGGCCATAGATCGCGATGAAGATCGCCACCGTGGCATGCGAGCCGCCGCCCAGTATCAGCAGCAGCATCGCCACGGGGAGCGCGCAGCCGGCGGTGAGCGCGGTGGTGATGCCATCCCATCGGCCGCCGCCAAGGAAGTCGAGCGCGCGGGCGCCGATCTGAATCACCCCCAGCATCGACCCGAACCCGACCGCTTCCGCCGCCGTCAGTCCCTCCGCCTTCAGCAACTCGATAAAGACGGCGCTGAGGCCCATCGAGACGAAGGCATTGAGGCCGATGGCGGCGACCAGGAGAAGGAACGTGCTTCGCAGCGGCGCATCACGGCCGCGCGCCTCTGTTCCCGGCGCGACCGCTGAGTGATCCCCTGAGCGACCCGGCAGCACGATCACGAGCAGCGGCAGTGAGACGAGCAGCAACAGGCCGACATACACCAGGCAGGTGCCGCGCCATCCGACCGTCGCCGCAATCGCCGACCCCGCCGGCCAGAAGATGCTGCTCGACAGGCCAGTGACCAGCATCAACGCGCCGATCGCGCTGCGCGCGTTGGCGCCCGCGACCTCGTTCAACACGATGTAGGCGGCTGTCGACAGCGCCGCGCTGCCGGCTATGCCGAGCAGCAGCCAGGCGGCGTAGTAGGCGACGGGACCTTGCGCCGCGGCCAACAGTGCGAACCCCGGCGCCCCCAGCAGAGTGCCGGCGATCATCACCTTCCGGGCGCCATGCTCGACGAACGGCCGTGCCAGCCAAGGGGAGCAAATCCCCATCGCGAGATAGAGGATCGAATGACCGGCGAAGATCGCCGGCAATGTCATGCCGAGATCCGCCGCCATCTCGCGACTGAGCACCGCGGGCAGGCTGAGCGTACCCCAGCCGATCAGCTGGGTGACGGCAAGCACGCCGAGCGCGGTCAGCAGTCTCCTCTCCAACATCACCTTGCCCGCCCCATCGACAGCGAGCCGCATCGTACGAAACCGCCATGACAGTCCGACGCGCCTCACGTCCTGCGCTGTTTAGAAGGCCTCGCAATTCACTGATTTTCGTCGCCGCGTATGGGGGACCGGAGCATCCGCTCGTCGAAGGTCGGCTGGCTGCGGCCCGACGACAACTCGCCGGCCGCGGTGTTCCTCGCCTCCGATGCGGCGGCAATGGTCACGGGCGCGGAATATGAGGTGAAGGCCGGCGACAGCGCCAGGGATGTGTGAGGCAGAGGCGGTCAGCCGGCTGCCAGATCACGCGCAGGCTCCGCCAGCCAGCTCACCTCCGGCAGCGCCATCAGGGCGGGCTTGGCGAAGTAATAGCCCTGGAACAGCCGGATGCCGGCCGCGCGCAGCACCGTGAACTCTGCTTCCGTCTCGACACCCTCGGCCAGCACGCCGACGTTCAGCTCGCGCGCCATGGCCGCGACGCCGGCGACGATGATCTGCTTGGCGCGATCCCGATCGATGCCGCGCAGCAGCTCCATGTCGATCTTGATCAGGTTCGGCTGCAGCCGCGCCAGCAGATTGAGCCCGGCATAGCCGGCACCGAAATCGTCGAGCGCGGTCCAGAAGCCGAGTTCCTTGTAGCTCTTGACGATGCGCTCGACATGGTCGGGGCTCGCCATGCGCTCGTTCTCTGTGAATTCGAACATCAGGTTCTGCGCCGGGAAAGCGGCGCGCTTGGCCGCCGCCAGCGATTTCTGGATGCAGGCGCGCGGCTCGTAGACCGCATTGGGCATGAAGTTGATCGACAGCCGCGCACAGGGGTCGGTGAACAGGCGGCCGGCCGTCTCGATCGCCAGCACGCGGGCCGACTGGTCGAACTTGTACAGCTGCGTCTCGGTGAGCTGCGACAGGACGCTGTGCGCGCCCTCGCCATTGGGCCCGCGCACCAGCGCCTCGTAGCCCCAGATCCTCTGGGCCGCCACATCGACGATCGGCTGAAACGCCATCTTGAACGCGAACGGAAGCTCGATCCCGTCAGCACATCCTGCGCATGCGCCCGCCATGGCGTGTCCCCCGGTTGAGCAGGCAAACTACGGACATGGCGTTAACAAACGGAGAAGGAACAAGCGGTCGCGTCCGGCAACCGGGAGATGCACGATCGAGCCCCTTACGGCCTTTCAAGCTGCAATGCTGCGCACTTTCCGACGTTGACCGGCGGCTGTCGCCCGGGGTCTACTGCGCCGCGTCTTCACCACGTCCCCTGGCATGCCGAGCGCGCCGTCGGGTTTCCGAAGTCGCAGCGCCGGTCGAGCGCGCCGGTCCAATCCGCGAAAGAAGGTATGCGGTCCGCAGACACGTCAGCCCTTGCCGCGCAAGCGATCTTGGCAGACCCGCTCTTTCCCTATGCCCGGCTTTGCTACGTGGATTCCGTTCTGAAGCTCTATGCGGAACGGCCTCGGCTCGTCGAGCTGATGCGCGACGCCGCCCGGATCATGACCTATGGCATCGTGATGAGCTATTGGGGTGGTTATCGTCTCCAGGAGTCCTCGACCTGGCTGACCATCTCGCGGCTCAAGACGGTCATGGCACAGTTCGAGGTGGCCAGCGACCGCCAGCTCGATCATATCCTCGCCCGGCTCGTCGACACCGGATACGTCACGCTGCATCAGCCGCCGCAGGATAGCCGTCTGCGCGTCATCCACCCGACGTCCGTCATGATCGAGCATGACCTCGAATGGATGCGGGCCCACTATGTGCCGCTCGCCATCCTCCATGGCGACAGCGCCTATGCGCTCGCCTTGAACGGCGATCCCGGCTTTCACCCGCATCTGCGGGCGGCGAGCATTCCGCTCTTCCCGCACATCGCGCGCAATGTTCTCAGCCAGAACACGGCCATGACCCGGTTTCTCAACCGCGCTTTCGGCGTGCTCGCACTGATGAAGATCGTGCAGGCAATCGCCCGTCGCGATGGTGCGGCGATGTCGTATAGCGCGCTCGGTTCAGCCTTCGGCGTGTCGCGCACGCATGTGCGCGACATTTTTGCAGGAGAGGCCGGCCATGGCGAGGCAATCGTGGCGCGCCGGCGAGGTTTCGCCCTCGCTCCATCGCTCTTGCGCAGCTTCGATCAGCTGGTTGCTGACGGTATGGTGGTGAGTGCGATTGCCTATGAGACTGCGCAGCGTGACCGCGGCGAGGCTCTGCAAGGCCGCCATTGACGCGCCGATATCCGTAAAATTCTTCGTTGACCGTCGAGGCTTCGGGCCTCGACAGTTCCGCTGCAAATCGCTTTGCACGACATGGAGAAGATATGAAAATCATTGCGCGCGCCTTGTTCACGCTCGGGGTCCTTCTGACCTGCGCAAATCTGCTTACAGCCCCCGCGGCCGCGCAGGCGACGACGGTCGCCTATGCCATCGTGGAATTGGATGTTCGTCAGCCGGAAGAGTTCGCCAAGGAATTTTTCCCGCTCGCCGCCAAGATCTTTGCCGAAGCGGGCGGTTCTTTCATCGTGCGGCCCGCGGCCCCTGTCGCCATTGACGATGTTGCCCCCAAGCGCGTGGCTATCATTCGGTTCGACAGCGTTGAAAAGGCAAAGGCGACCTTCGCCTCCGAGGCCTATCGCGAGGCGCGCAAAGTCGGCGACAAATATGCCGGCTTCAAGATCTTCGTTGTCGAGGCTCCCGCCCCTTGAAGACGCTGACGGACGACGCGGACTTTCCTGCCGTTTCCAGGTGGAGCGTCAGGCGTCCCACGGTCCGGCACCGAAGGCATTCGACGGCACGAACGCAAAGCTGGCCACAGGCCGACTGGCTGGATCGATGACAGTGCCCCTCTCTCCGGCGGCGCAACTGACCTTCGTCCGCGGCCGGAGCCGGGTTGCCGGTCATTGATCGGACGACCAACGGGCGCAGTGCGCCGAAATCGTCGGGCCCGGTCCAGAAGCCGAACTCCTTGTAGCTCTTGACGATGCGCTCGACATGGTCGGGGCTCGCCATGCGCTCGTTCTCGGTGAACTCGAACATCAGTTTCTGCGCCGGGAAATCAGCGCGCTTCGCCGCTGTCGACGACTTCTGGATGCGGGCGCGCGGCTTGTAAATGGCCGCCGAAACCGATCCGACGCGGCACGGAATTCGGTGATACCGAAGGGACTGAGCGCCTGCCGCGGCTCACGCATCGTCCCGCCAGCCGGGCTTCATCGTTCTACTTAATCAAACGATTCATTCGCCAAAACACGCGAAACGAAATGCCGCACTGCCGCGCGCTTGACGCGCCGCGGTTCCCCGCCAATCATTAGGTGCAATGTAGATATGCATAAACGCATGACTTCAACCATGCGCCGCTCGTAAACCCTTTAAATTTCAGAAGGTTAGGGAGGATCCATGTCTCGCAATGCTACGACCGACACCACCAAACTGGGCCGCCGCACGTTTCTCGCCGGGTCCGCCGCGCTGGGCGCTGCGGCCGCCGCGGCGCTGCCGGCGCCGGCCATCGCCAGCGGCACGATCGAGCTGCGCATGGTGACGTCCTGGCCGAAGGGGCTGCCCGGCGCCGGCACCGGCGCGGAGCGCCTCGCCCGCACGATCGAGGAGATGTCGGGCGACCGGCTCAAGATCAAGTTCTTCGCCGCCGGCGAGCTCGTCCCCGCACTGAAATGCATGGACGCGGTGATGGATGGCACCGCCGATCTCGGCCACGACGCCTCGTTCTACCATCACGGCAAGAACCCGGCCTTCTCGGTGTTCTTCGCGGTGCCGTTCGGCATGACCGCGCAGGAGCAGGCGGCGTGGATCTATCACGGCGGCGGCTGGCAGCTGTGGGACGAGCTCAATCAGAAGTTCGGCATCATCTCTTTCCCCGCCGGCCAGACCGCGACGCAGTCGTTCGGCTGGTTCAAGAAAGAGATCAATTCGATGGACGACTTCAAGGGGCTGAAGATGCGCATCCCCGGGCTCGGCGGCGAGCTGCTCAAGCGCGTCGGCGGCTCCGCTGTGCTGCTGCCCGCGGGCGAAATCTTCGCGGCGCTGCAATCCGGCGCCATCGACGCGGCCGAGTTCATCGGCCCGCTCAACGATCTCGCGCTCGGCTTCCACCAGGTCGCCAAGATCTCCTATGGCCCTGGCGTGCAGGAGCCCGGCGGCATGATGCAGCTGATGGTCAACCGCAAGAAATACGAGGCGCTGCCGAAGGACCTGCAGGCGATCATCCGAATCGCCGCGCAATGGATGCACGAGGACATGAAGGTCGACTACGACATCGGCTCAGGCCGCACCATGGAGGTGCTGCGGACGCAGCACAATGTCCGCTTCCTGCGGCTCAACAACGACGTGCTGATCGGCCTCGGCAATGCCGCGGGCCAGCTGCTGCAGGACATGATGGACGCCGGCGACGACCACATGAAGCGGACGCTGAAGAGCTATCTCGCCGCGCGCGACAACACGATGCGCTTCCTGCGCTTCAACGAGCAGGCGTTCCTCAACGCCCGCACGCTCGGCATCAAGTACCCGACCGCCTGATGCGTGACCGCCCGGACGCTCGTCTCGCGAGGGTCCGGGCGGTCGCCACCGAAGAAGGCCGCGGGTCCAGCACCCGCGGGCTGCCCGCGTTCATCCATGTCCTGGGGAAGACATGTCATCGATTGCGTCGTTCGTGAAGGGCGTTGAAACGCTCAATGGCTGGGTCGGCAAGGCCGTCGCGTGGCTCGCGCTGGGCACCGTCCTCGTCTGCTTTGCCACCGTCTATCTGCGCTATGCGCTGAACACGAATTTCACCTGGCTGCAGGAGGCCTATGTCTGGCAGCACGCCACCGCGATCGTGCTCGGCGGCGCCTACACCATGATGACCGGCGGCTTCGTGCGGGTCGACATCTTCTACGGCAAGATGACGCCGCGCAACCGCGCCTGGGTCGACCTGTTCGGCACGCTGCTGTTCCTGTTCCCCTTCATGGCGGTGGTCGGCTGGGCGTTCTGGCGCCATTTCTGGAGCGCCGCGGTTGCGGGCGAAGGCTCGCCCAATCCGGGAGGGCTGCCGGCGTGGTGGCTGCTCAAGGGCACGCTGGTGATCTTCGTCGCCCTCACCGTGCTGCAGGGCTTCGCGATGATCGGGCGCTCGCTGCTCGTCTTCGGCGGCCGCGAGGAATTCGCCGGCACCTCGTCCCACTGAACGCATACGAAGGATAGAAATCATGTGGGATCCCGCGGTGACGGGCCAGGTCCTGGCTGCGCTGTTGTTCGGCGTCATCCTGGTCGTGCTGATGTTCGGCTATATCGTCGCCTGGACGCTCGGCGGAATCGCCGTTGCGTTCGGCCTGCTCGGCTGGGGGCTCGGCGTGTTCGACCTCGCGTTGTTCCAGGGGCTAGCCTCGCGCTTCTTCGGCGTCATCACCAATCCGGTGCTCATCGCGGTGCCGCTGTTCGTCTTCATGGGCGTGGTGCTGGAGCGCTCGAAGATCGCTGAGGTCCTGCTCACCACCATGGGCCAGATGTTCGGGTCGATGCGCGGCGGGCTCGGCATCTCCGTCGTCGTGGTCGGCGCGCTGCTGGCGGCCTCGACCGGCGTGGTCGGCGCCACCGTCGTGGCGATGGGCCTGCTCGCACTGCCGGCGATGATGCGGGCCGGCTATGATCCCAAGCTCGCCACCGGCGTGATCTGCGCGGCGGGCACGCTCGGCCAGATCATCCCGCCCTCGACGGTGCTGATCTTCACCGCCGACATCCTGCAGGGCGCCAATTCGGCGGCGCAGCTCGCCAAGGGCAATTTCGCGCCGGATACCGTGTCGGTCGGCGATCTCTTTGCCGGCGCCTTCATCCCCGGAGTCGGGCTGGCCGTGATCTACGGGCTATGGGTCGCGTTCCGCGCCACGATCGATCCGACCTGCGCGCCGGCGCTGGTGATGTCCGCGGCGGACCGCGCCGGCCTCGGCCGCCGGGTCGTCGTCGCGCTCATCCCGCCGCTGGCGCTGATCGTCGCCGTGCTCGGCTCGATCATCGCCGGTGTGGCGACGCCGACGGAATCCGCGTCCGTCGGCTCGATGGGGGCGCTGCTGCTGGCGATCATCAAGCTGCTGGCGGACCATCATTTCGGTGGCAAGGGACCGGCGGTGCTGGAAAAGAAGCTGTTCAACTTCTGGCTCGGCTTCATCGCCACCATTGCCGTGGTGGTCTGGCTCACCGGCGCGTTCGGCCTCCTGACCATGCTGCTCGTGGTGATCGGCCTCGCTCTCGTGCCGGTGCTGACCACCAGGCCGCTGCGCGACAGCTTCCTGGAGACGCTGTTCGAGAGCTCGAAAGGGACGATGACCATCACCTCGATGGTGTTCGTGATCCTGCTCGGCGCCACGGCCTTCGCGCTGGTGTTCACGCGGGTGGGCGGCGATGAGCTGGTGCGCGGCTTCCTGAAGACCATGCCGGGCGGCCAGCTGGGGGCGGTCATGCTGGTCATGACCATCATGTTCATCCTCGGCTTCTTTCTCGACACCTTCGAGATCATCTTCATCACCGTGCCGATCACGGCGCCGATCCTGATCATGATGGATGTCGACCCGATCCTGCTCGGCGTGATGATCGGCCTCGTGCTGCAGACATCTTTCCTGACGCCGCCGTTCGGCTTCTCCTTGTTCTACCTGCGCGGCGTGGCCCCGCCCTCCATCACGACAGGCATGATCTATCGCGGCGCGGTGCCGTTCGTCATCATGCAGCTGCTGGTGGCCGGCCTGGTCTGGGCCCAGCCGATGCTGGCGACGGGATTGCCCAACTACTTCTTCCGCCAAAGCGAGGCTGAAAAGAAGAACGGCGCGCCGCCGCCCGCCTTCAACAGCGACCAGCCGGAGTCGGATGGCGGGTGAGCGCGGCCTGGCGACTGCAATGCAGGCTCACCTGATGCAGGCGCTGAACAGGGCCTGCCGTTCGACGCCGAGCCGTCGTGTTGCGTGAGCGGTTGCAGGCATCGGCGTCCCGCTCAAACCACCTGCCGCAACAGGGCGCTCACGGATAGAAGCCGAGGACCGACTTGGTCTCGAGATACTCTTCCATGCCCTCTAGACCGTACTCGCGCCCATTGCCGGAGCGCTTGTAGCCGCCGAACGGGGCCTGCGGGTCCCAGGCGGGTGCGTTGATGTGGACCTGGCCCGCGCGGAGCTGGGCGGCGACGGCGCGCGCCGCGTCGATATCGGCGCCATGCACGTGAGCGCCCAGTCCGTACACCGTGTCGTTGGCGATCTCGATCGCCTCGTCCACCGTGTCATAGGCCATGATCGCGAGCACCGGGCCGAAGATCTCTTCGCGCGCGATGGTCATGTCGCGCCGGACGTCGGAGAACACGGTCGGGCGCGCATAGAGACCGGCCTTCAGTCCCGCCGGACAGCCGGGTCCGCCGATGACGAGTTTCGCACCTTCCGCCAGGCCTGCCTCGATCATGGACTGGATGCGCGCGTATTGCGCGCGGTTGGCGATCGGCCCGTGCGTCGTCGCCTCGTCCAGCGGGTCGCCGACGACGAATGACGCCGCTGCCTGGCCGGCCAACGCCTCGACCTCGGCGAGGCGCCGGCGCGGCACCAGCATGCGCGTGGGGGCGCTGCAGGACTGGCCGAGATTGCGCATCGCGGCGGCGACACCGAGCGGGATGCAGCGGGCGAGGTCGGCGTCCGGCAGCACGACATTGGGGGACTTGCCGCCGAGTTCCTGGGCGACGCGCTTGACCGTGGGAGCGGCGGCCTGGGCCACGAGCACGCCGGCGCGCGTCGAGCCCGTGATCGAGACCATGTCGACATCGACATGCGACGCCATTGCCTCGCCGACCACCGGCCCGTTGCCCTGCACGAGATTGAAGACGCCGGGCGGACAGCCCGCCTCAGCGATGATCTCGGCGAACAGCAGCGCATTCAGCGGCGAGAGCTCGCTGGGCTTGAGCACCACCGTGCAGCCGGCCGCCAGCGCCGGACCGACCTTGGCCGTGATCTGGTAGAGCGGCCAGTTCCACGGCGTGATCAGCGCGCAGACGCCGATCGCTTCCTTGAGGATCGCGGTGGCACCACGCTGCGAGATGAAGGGAAAGCCGGCCAGATTGTCGCGCGCGACGCGGATGTGCTCGGCCGCCAGCGGCACCTGCGCCTGGCGCGCGTAGCTGATCGCAGCGCCCATCTCGCAGGTCAGCGCCTGCGCGAGCAGTTCCTGCCGTTCGAGGATCAGCGCATGGACACGCGAGAGCAGCGCAGCGCGCTCTTCGGCGCGCGTGCGGGACCAGAGCGGAAAAGCGCGACGCGCGGCAGAGACCGCATGCGCGACATCCGCCGCACGGCCGAGCGGGATCTCGGCCACGACGTCTTCCGTCGCGGGGTTGACGACCGGAGCCCGCTCCGTCCCCTCCGGCTTGCGCCAGCCGCCATCGATGAAGAACGCGTCGAGATGACCCGCCTCGTCCAGATGCCGGATCGGATCGATCATTGAAAGCGGTCCTTGATGCGGTAGTAGGCACCGACCAGAGGCAGGAACCACGGCTTGCCGAAATGGCCGGGGATGGCGGGCCAGGCGAAGTCTTTCCAGGGGTTCAGCGCGGCCTGTCCGTCCATGACCTCGGCCATGATCGTTCCCATCAGCGTGGCCATCTGCGTGCCATGGCCGCTATAGCCCATGGAGTAGTAGATGCCATTGCGTTCGCCCGCGCGCGGCAGGCGATCGCGCGTCATGTCCACCATGCCGCCCCAGCAATAATCGATCCGCACGTCGCGCAGTTCGGGATACACGTCATGAAGCGCGGCGCGGAGGATCGCCCCGCTCTTCTCGTCGGAGGCCGGGTTCGACACGGCAAACCGGGCGCGGCCGCCAAACAGCAGCCGGTTGTCCGGCGTGGTGCGGAAGTAGTTGACGAGGTTCTTGGTGTCGACCGCATTGCGCCTGCGGGGAAGCAGCCTGTCGAGCAGGTCGACGGGCAAGGGCTCGGTGACGATCAGGAAGGCGCCGACCGGCACGATGCGGCGCCGGACCCAGCCGAGCGGCCCAACCTGCGAGATGCCGCTGGCGAGGAGAACCTGCCGAGCCGTGACGCGGCCCTTCGGCGTATCGACGAGGTGGCCGCCGCCGCGCGCGGCGGTCAGGCCGGTCATCGGCGTCTGCTCATGGATGGCCACGCCGCGACGCGCGGCCGCTTCAGCAAGGCCTCGCACGAAGCGACCGACATGCATGGCCGCACTCTTGCGATAGACGAGGCCGCCATAATAGCGCTCCGACCCGATCTCGGACGCAAGGTCCTCGCGCCGGACCATGTGAGTGTCGGGATCGACATGCGCGGCGAGCAGTTCCTGACCGCGCGCCAGCTTGTCGTAATGCTCGGGCTTGGCGGCCAGCTTGATCTTGCCGACGCGGGCGAAGTTGCAGTCGATCTTCTCTTCCGCGACGAGCCGTTCGACCATGTCGACGCCGGCGTCGAACGCGCGATAGAGCGTATCGGCGGCCTCACGCCCGAGCTTGTCGGACATCATCCCGTAGTCCTGAGCAAAGCCGTTGTTGCACATCGCGCCGTTGCGGCCCGAGGCGGCGTGGCCGATCGTCTCTGCCTCGAGCAAGACGACGCGCGCCCCCTTCTTGGCCAACGCCAGCGCGGCCGAGGCACCGGTCAGTCCGCCGCCGACCACCGCCACGTCATATGTGCCTTCGACCGGCCCTTTGGCGCCGCCTGAGAACGGCCCGGACGTGTCCAGCCAGTAGGATGTGAGCTTCATGTATCACCCGGCTCGAAGAGAAAGGAAGATCATGCGTGGTCCCCAGGCAGCTACCAGCCGCGGATCCGCGGCCACTGCGCCTCGATCGCGGCGCTCTCGCCGGCGACCACGTGATAGCGATCATGCTGAGCGCCGGTGGCGCAGGCGTGGTTGGGAAGGATGCGGAGCTTGGTGCCGACGGGAAGATCCGGCAACGGCTGGGACGAGCCGGAGCGGATCGCGAGCGTTCCGTGCTCCTGGTTGGCATGGGCGACGATCAGATCAGGATAGATCCGTCCCGCGAGATCGCACACGAGTCCATAGCCCTGGTCCACCCGCTGCCCCGCCGTACCGCGATCGCGCGAGAGAGCCATCCAGCCGGCGTCGACGATGATCCAGCCCCTCTCGGGCTTGGCGCCGATGACGGTCGACAAAACAGAGAGGGCGATGTCGTCGGTCGCGCAGACGCCGATGCCGTGCATCACCAGGTCGAAGAACATGTAGACGCCCGCCCGCACTTCCGTCACGCCGTCGAGCGCGGCAGCGAAATGCGCCGTCGGTGTCGAGCCGACGCTGACGATGGGGCATGGATGCCCTGCGGCGCGCAGGCGCTCTGCGGCCTTCACGGCGACGGCGCGCTCGTTCTCCGCCGCGGCCGCGAGTGCCTCGGGCGTATGAAGGGCGTAGGATTCGCCCGCGTGAGTCAGCACGCCCGCAAGCGCCGAACCGCCGTCCCTCAATGCCGCGGCGACCTCGAGAAGCTTGTCGTCGTCGACCCGCAGCCCGCCGCGATGGCCGTCACAGTCGATCTCGATGAAGGCAGCCGGCGTCACGCCCGCCGCCTGGCCTGCTTCGGCGAGAAAGGCAGCCTGCTCCACGGTGTCGAGCAGCACCTTGATGTTGATGCCTGCCTTGCGAAGGGTCATCGCGCGACTGGCGGTGTGAGGCGCGATGCCGACGGCATAGGTCATGTCGCGGCAGCCGTGATCGGCGAAGTAGTCCGCCTCCGCCATGGTGGAGACGGTCACGGGACCGGGCCCATGCGGGAAGACATGCCGGGCGACGTCGATCGACTTCGCGGTCTTCATGTGCGGCCGCAGGGTCGCGCCGAGAGCCGTCATGCGGCCGGCAAGACGCGCGATGTTGCGGTCCAGCCGGGTCCGATCGAGAATGAGGGCCGGAGTGGGCAGGCCTTTGAGGCTCGTGGCAGAGGCGTGCGGCATCCCGGCCTCCCTAGTTGAGCGATTGGTTCGAGAGCGCGAACACCCGCGACGGCCCGCTCGGCGGCATCGTGCCACGAACCATGGTGAGCGCATCGCTGACCTGGGCGAGACCGATCGTCTCGAGCCATGCGGACAGGCCGGTCTCGGCCGCCGTGTCGATGCGCACGAAACAGCCTTGCAGGCGTGACAGAGCCGCCAGGATCAGGAGACGCGCCGCATCGGCCGTCGGCGCCACGACGGGGCCGATGACGTGGCCACGGCCAAACAGACGCGCGATCGCGTAGCCGGCGACCTCGCCCGTCTGCAGCAGCACGTCGGCCTCGCCGACCTCCAGCAAACGCTCCAGCAAGGGACGCCGCTCGAAGCCGGTGGCTTCGCGGTCGAGGCGCGCGACGGCCGCGACGTCGGACGCCACCATGGGGCGCACGACGTCGAGCGGAGGAGCCTCGAACTGCCCGGCAGGGCCCTGGTGCTGATGGATCGTGCCGGCTGGCCGGAAGCCCCGTCGGGAATAAAGGAGCTGGCCCTCCTCGGTCGAATTCAGGAGCACCGTTCGCGCGCCCGCCACGGACAGCAGCCTGTCCATGAGCCTGGCGCCATAGCCGCGCCCCTGCGCCGCGCCCGAGACGATGATCATCCCCATGGTGGCGCAGTCCTCGCCATAGGGAAACCACGCGGCCGTGCCGACGACCTCGCCGTCGCGCTCGAGAACGAACCCCTCGCCGAGTTGCAGGGCGAACGCCCAATCCTCGATCCGATAGGGCCAGCGCATCTCCTGGGACAGTTTGAGCGCGCCGGGAAGGTGATGGGCCGAGAACGGGACCAGCGAGACGTCGTCCGCCGCGGTCACACGATCCCGGATGTCTGCGGTTTTCATGCTGCGCTCAGGTATCTCAATGAGGTTTCCACGGGAATTTGGAGGGCATCGCAGCCCCCATTCCCCGCGGCCTTTCGGTGAGAGGAAATGCGTTCGGATCCGGTCGTCCGGGGAGTTGAACGAGCCGCTCCGCCGCATTGTCGGTGCGATCAAGGTGATCCGAGACGCGCAGAAGGTTCGACTGCAGACCCGTCCGTTTTCGATATTATCTTCCGAAATTCCTCAGTTTACGGCGCGAACGGCCAAGCCGTTTCTCTACGTTGAGCGCAGTCCAGACGGATGGATCATCTGCGAGCCCGGCGACGTCGTCCGCGCTCATCGCTCCGACGACTGCATCGCGCGAGGCGCACTCCACCAATGCCCCACGATGATCTCTTCGCTCGTTGAAAGGCTCTGCGCATGAACGGTCGGCCGGTCTTCCTGTTCAACTCCACCGCGGAACGCGCGGCGGTGTTTCGCGAGGCCTTCGCGCGCGACCTCCCGGACGTCATCTTCGCGGACAATGCGGCGGCGGTCGATCCGGACGACGTGCGCTACCTCATCACCTGGAAGATCCCGGCCGACCTCGATCGCTACCGCCGATTGGAAGTCATCTTCTCGATCGGCGCGGGCGTGGATCAGTTCGACGGCGCGGGCCTTCCGGCCGGCATCGCGGTGGTGCGCATGGTCGAAGACGGCATCGTGCGCATGATGCAGGAATATGTCGCGCTCTCGGTGCTGGCGCTGCATCGCGACTGGCCCGCCTATGCCATGCAGCAGAGCGAAGCGGTCTGGCGGCCTTTGCCTGCTGTGCAGGCCAGCGCACGGCGCATCGGCTTCCTGGGTCTCGGCATGTTGGCGCAGGCGGCGATGGACCGGCTCGCGCCGTTCGGCTTCGCATTGGCCGGCTGGAGCCGTTCGCCGCGCACCATCGCAGGCGTCGAGACCTTCCACGGCGCTGCGCAGCTGTCGGGCTTCCTGGCGCGAACCGACATCCTGGTGTGCCTGCTGCCGCTGACGGCGGAGACGCGTGGTCTGCTCAATGCCGAGTTATTTGCCCGCCTGCCGCAGGGAGCCGCACTGGTGCAAGCCGGTCGCGGTCCGCAGCTCGACACGGCTGCGCTGCTCTCCGCGCTCGATCGAGGACAGCTGTCGGCAGCCGTGCTCGACGTCACCGATCCCGAACCTCTGCCCGCCGATCATCCGCTCTGGCGCCACCCCAAGGTGGTAATCACCCCGCATGTGGCGAGCGTCACGCAGCCTCAGACGGCGGCGCACGCCGTGATCGACAACATCCGCCGCCACCGCGACGGCCAGCCGATGATCGGCCTGGTCGATCGCGCGCGCGGATACTGATCTCTCAAACCCAGCCTGGAGTCACGCATGTCGCTTCTCATCCCGATCGACCCAGATCCGAAGTTCACGCCGAAGGACGGGCTTCCCCTGCCCGAGCGGCTGATCTCCGGTTCGCCGAAATTCAAGACCTGGAGCCAGGATGAATCGCGCGGCGAGATGATCAAGACGGGCGTCTGGGAAGCGACGCCCGGCGAGACCCACTCGATCAAGGGCACGACCTTCGAGTTCTGCCACATCCTGTCGGGCCTGATCGAGATCGAAGAGACAGGCGGCAAGACCTTCACGTTCCGCGCCGGCGACAGCTTTGCGATGAAGCCCGGCTTCGTCGGCATCTGGCGCACCATCGAGACCGTCCGCAAGATCTACGTCTGCGTCTACGAGTGACGCTCGCGGCCCGCGCGCGTGCCTGAGTTTTGAGGAAATCCATGAAGTCCTACACCATCGCCCTCGTCCCCGGCGACGGCATCGGCCCGGCCGTGGTCGACGCGGCCTGGCCCGTGCTAGAGCGCGCGGCGTCGCGTCGCGGCTTCGCGCTGGCCGCCACACGCTTTCCCTGGTCATGCGCGTTCTATCGCGAGACGGGCAAGATGATGCCGGTGGACGGCATCGACACGCTGCGCGGCTTCGACGCCATCTTCCTCGGCGCGGTGGGATGGCCGGCCGAGGTGCCCGATGCGGTCTCGCTGCACGGGCTGCTGCTGCCGATCCGCAAGGCGTTCACCCAATATGCCAACATCCGCCCGCACCGCCTGCTGCCGGGAGTCGATGGCCCGCTGCGCAAGACGAGCTTCGACATCCTGTGCATCCGGGAGAACACCGAGGGCGAGTATGCGGGCGCTGGCGGCCGGGTGCATGTCGGCACGCCCGACGAGGTGGCGGTGGAGACCGCGATCTTCACCCGGCACGGCGTCGAACGCATCCTGCGATTTGGCTTCGAGCAGGCCAGGACCCGAAGCGGACGGCTCGCCTCGGTCACGAAGTCCAACGCCCAGAAGCACTCGATGGTGTTCTGGGATGAGATGACGCGCGCACTGGCGAAAGAATACCCGGACGTGGAGGTCACCTCCTACCACATCGATGCGATGGCGGCCCGCATGGTCAGCGCGCCGGAAACGCTCGACGTCGTGGTCGCCTCCAATCTGTTCGGCGACATTCTCACCGATCTCGGCGCCGCCATCCAGGGCGGGCTCGGCTTCGCCGCGTCGGCCAACATCAATCCCGAGCGCACCGCGCCTTCGATGTTCGAGCCGGTGCACGGTTCGGCGCCGGACATCGCGCGGCTCGGCATTGCCAATCCGATCGCCACCATCTGGTCCGGGGCGATGATGCTCGAGCACCTGGGCGAGCGCGAGGCCGCCGCCGACGTGATGCGGGCCATCGAGGCCACCACGGCCCGCGGCATCGGCGCACAGCCTGGCCGGGACAAGACGGATGCCATCGCCAACGCCGTTCTCACGGCGCTCGGCTAGGGGAAACGTGAAAACCGGCTTCGCGACACGATCATGCTCCAACAACGAGGACAATGAGATCATGGAGTTGAAGGACCACGGCCTGTTGCGCTCGCAGGGCCTGATCGGCGGCCGCTGGCAGGACGCGGCGTCGGGCGGGACAATCGACGTGCTGGACCCTGCCACGCAGGCCATCATCGGCACTGTGCCAGACATGGGCGAAGCCGAGACGGAGGCCGCGATCGCGGCCGCGGGGCGCGCCTTCGCGTCCTGGAAGCGAAAGACGCATGCCGAGCGCGCCGCCCTGATCGAGGCCTGGCATGCGCTGATGCTGCAGCACGAGGAGGACCTGGCACGCATCCTCACCGCCGAGCAGGGCAAGCCGCTGCCGGAGGCGCGGGCGGAAATCCGCTACGGCGCCGGCTTCGTGAAATGGTTTGCAGAAGAAGCACGGCGGATCGGCGGCACGACCATCCCCTCGCCGACGCCCGATCGTCGTATCATCGTCTTGAAGGAAGCCGTCGGCGTCTGCGGCATCATCACGCCGTGGAATTTCCCGAACGCGATGATCACCCGCAAGATTGCGCCCGCGCTCGCGGCCGGCTGCACGGTGGTGATCAAGCCCTCGGAGTTCACGCCCTACTCGGCGCTGGCACTGGGCGTGCTCGCCGAGCGCGCCGGCATTCCGGCCGGCGTCATCAACATCGTCACGGGAATGCCGGCCGGAATCGGCAAGGCGCTGCTGGCGAGCGAGGTCGTGCGCAAGATCTCCTTCACGGGATCGACGAAGGTCGGCGCGCTCCTGATGCGCGGCGCGGCCGACAGCATCAAGCGGTTGAGCCTCGAGCTCGGCGGCAACGCGCCCTTCATCGTTTTCGACGACGCGGACCTCGACCTCGCCATCGAGGGCGTCGTCGCCTCGAAATTCCGCAACGGCGGCCAGACCTGCGTGTGCGCCAACCGCATCCTGGTCCAGGCGGGTGTGTACGACGCCTTCGCCGAACGGCTCGCGAGCCGCGTGAAGGCCATGAAGGTCGGCCCGGGCACCGCCGAAGGCGTGGCCATCGGTCCGATGATCAATCGTGCGGCGATCGACAAGATCGAGCGGCATGTTGCCGATGCCAAGGCGAAGGGCGGCCGGATCCTCGCGGAAAGCGCCGACATGCCCTCCGGCGCACAATATGCCCGTCCGGTCGTGATCGGCGACGCGACCACGGAGATGCTGCTCGCGTCCGAGGAAACGTTCGGCCCAGTCGCACCGCTGTTCCGCTTCAGCACCGAGGAGGAAGCCATCGCGATCGCCAATGGCACGCCCTTCGGTCTCGCCGCCTATTTCTACACCGAGGGGCTGTCGCGCGCCTGGCGCGTCGGCGAGGCGCTGGAATTCGGGATGGTCGGTCTCAACACCGGAGCCATCTCCACCGAGGTCGCGCCGTTCGGCGGCGTCAAGCAGTCCGGTCTCGGGCGCGAGGGCTCCTCGCTCGGCATCGAAGAATATCTCGAAGTGAAGACGTTCCACATCGCGGGCCTCAGGCCGAGCGCCTGACGCCCCGCTCGCATCCTGGGGGGCGCCCCGCCCCCTCCAGCTCGGCCGCATCGCGACGAGCACGGATGCGGCCCATTACAGGAGAAGTCCCATGCTGCCGAACTCGCTGGTCGAACTGGATCGCGCCCATCTCATCCACCCCGTGGCGTCCTATCGCGGCCATGAGCAGGCCGGCGTCCGCGTGCTGAAGACCGGCCGCGGCGCCACCGTCACCGACGCCGCCGGCCGCGAGCTGATCGACGGCTTCGCCGGCCTCTGGTGTGTCAACGCCGGCTACGGCCAGGACAAGATCATCGAGGCGGCGACGCGCCAGCTGCGCGAGCTGCCCTATGCGACCGGCTATTTCGGGCTCGGCTCGGAGCCGGCGATCCGGCTCGCCGCGGCACTGGCCGAACGGGCGCCCGGCGATCTCAACCACATCTACTTCACGCTCGGCGGATCGGATGCGGTGGATTCGACCGTGCGCTTCATCCGCTTCTACTATCATGCCCTGGGCAAGCCCCAGAAGGATCAGTTCATTTCGGTGATGCAGGGCTATCACGGATCGTCGACCACGGGCGCGGGCCTGACGGCGCTTCCGGCCTTCCATGCAGGCTTCGGCGTGCCGTTCGACTGGCAGCACAAGATCCCCTCTCATTACAGCTACCGCAACCCGGTCGGCAGCGATCCGCAGGAGATCATCAAGGCGTCGGTTGCGGCGCTGCGTGCTAAGGTGGAGGAGCTGGGGCCGGAGCGCGTCGCCGCCTTCTATGTCGAGCCGATCCAGGGATCGGGCGGCGTGCTGGTGCCGCCGTCGGGCTGGCTCAAGGCCATGCGGGATACCTGCCGAGAGCTGGACATCCTGTTCGTGGCCGACGAGGTGATCACCGGCTTCGGACGCACCGGTCCGCTATTCGCCTGCGAGGACGACGGCATCGTTCCCGATCTGATGACGGTCGCCAAGGGACTGACCTCGGGCTATTGCCCGATGGGCGCGGTGTTCCTCTCCGACCGCGTCTATGAAACGATTGCCGATGGCGCCGGAGCATCTGCGGTCGGACACGGCTATACCTATTCCGCCCACCCAGTCAGCGCGGCCGTCGGGCTCGCCTGCCTCGATCTTTATGAGAACGGGCTCCTGGAGAATGGCCGCCGCGTCGGACAGCGGCTGATGGCGGGGCTGCGCGGTCTTGCAGATCATCCTCTCGTCGGTGAGGTGCGCGGGCGCGGCATGCTTGCGGCGGTGGAGCTCGTCACGAACAAGGAGAAGAAGACGCCGCTTCCGGCGGCGGCCGAGCCAGGACGGCGCATCTTCGACCGCGCCTGGGACAACGGCCTCGTCGTGCGCGCCTTTCCAAACGGCGTCCTCGGCTATGCGCCGCCGCTCTGTTGTACGGATGACGACATCGACCGCATCATCGATCGCACCCGCCGCACATTGGACGAGACGCTCGCCGATGCTGATGTGCGAGAGGCCATGACAGGCTGAACTCATGCAAGGCTGAATCATTCGCCGTCGTCCCAGACGATCCCCGGGACGACGGCGAAAGCTGAAACGCAACGCCTCGCCGCGCACTGTCGAACGTCGCGTTCGGCGCTGCAGCTCAGTTGAACGAGTGGCTGGCCAAGCCATAGACGATCGGGTTGCCCGCGACCTCGTTCAGGAACGGGCGTCCCTTCCACATGGACGTGACGGCCTCGCCAGCGACGAGCCCGCTGCGGGTGAGAAATTCAGCAAAGGCGCCTTGCGAGCGTGTATCGACGCGGGCGAATCGACCTTGCAGCGCTTCCATATGGACCGCCGCGAGGTGGATGGCATCCGCGTCATTGGACGCGACGATCGGACCGATGACGTGCCCGCGACCGAACTCGCGGCACATGGAGTAGCCGACGATCCGGTCGTGGCGCCGGAGCACGCGCAAGGTCGACACCTCGGCCAAAAGCCTGAGAAGACGCTCCCGATCGACACCAAAGGCGGCCAGATCGAGAGGCATGATCTCGCGGATCGACTCCGCGGTCAGTCCTTCGATCCGACCGTCCAGATGCGGCAGCGAGCGCCCGTCCCACGAAACCTCACCATCGTAGAGCTGAACGACGCCTTCCTTCGTGAAGCCCAGAGAATGGTAGAGCCCATAGGCCGCCTTGGTCGCGTTGAGGCTGAGGCGGCGAGATCCGCATTGAGAGAAGACGTGGTCCATCAGCCAGCGGCCGCCACCCTGCGCCTGCGTGCGCGGCACCGTGATCACGAGGCCGATCGTGGCGAAGTCAGCTCCATGAGGAAACCACATCGCGCTTCCGAAGACACGCCCGATGCCGTCGACAGCCACGATGCCTTTGCCGGCCCGGCGCATGAGCTCGATGTCGTTGGGTCGATGCGGCCAGCCGACGCTGAGGGTGAGCGCGTGGAGCAGGTTGACATCGACGTCGGCGATGTCCTGCGGAAACAACTCGAAAGATTTGAGGCGGACGGAGTCTTGCATCGTCAGATCGCCTTATCGCCGTCGATGGATGAAGCCAGGAGAGACGTCGGCATACCTGATCATCTCCAAGAAACACACGAAAAACAATCAGGCATGGGCAGCCGGCCCCGATGCGTCAGAGTTCGCCTTCCTTTACATCATTTCCGGCCGCTTGATGCGCGATCCGTCCGAAAAGCGGGTGAGCCGATAGGCATTGATGTCGATGAACGGCGTCTCGTTCATCGCGAGCTCGCTCGCCAGCCGCCCCGCTCCCGGTCCGAGCGCAAAGCCGTGGCCGCTGAAGCCGGTGGCGATGGTCAGACCGCGGACCTCATCCATGGTGTCCACGACCGGCACGAGGTCCGGCGAGGTGTCGATCAGCCCGGCCCAGGACGCGGCAACCCCGATGCCTTTCAACGCCGGGAAGTCCGACACCAGATTGCGGATGGCCCGATCGACCAGATCCTTCTGCGGGACCGGATCCATGATGCGGATCTTCTCGAATGGCGAAGTCTCGTCGAAATCCCAGCTGCCCCAGGCGTCCGGACCGTTCCAGAGCATGCTGTTGAGCCGGTAGGTCATCTTCTTCCCGATCTTGGCGCGCATCATCTCGCGAAACTTGGTCGCGTAGCGCAAGCCCTGCGGCGCGAGGTTGATGACGCCATGACCCGGCACGGCGATCGTGTAGGAGCCGTCGATGCGCCGCCTCAGCGCATATCCCGCGCCGTAGACACACGCCGCATCGACGATGTCGGGAGCAGGCGTCGTCCGCAGCGCCGTCCCGTCGATATTGGCCACGGGCAAATCGATCCCGTGCCGGCGCAGAAAGCGCGAGCTCCAGGCGCCGCCCGCCAGCACCACGGCGTCGGCGCGGATCAGCCCGCGCTCCGTCCACACGCCCTTGACCTGACCGTTGGCGATGTCGAGACCGCGCGCGGCGCAGTTCTGGTGCACGAAGGCGCCAAGTGCCTTGGCGCCCTCGGCGATCGCGGGCGCGGCCATGCCCGGCTCCGCGCAACCATCGGTCGGCGACCAGATGCCACCGAGCCATTTGTTGGTGCTGCCCTTCATCCGCTCCTGGGCCTGGGCTGCGGTCAGGCTCTCGTTATGGAAGCCCATGAGCCTGGCCTGCTGGCTCCACTTCTCCCAGCGGGCCAGCTCGCTCGGATCCTGCGTGGCGTAGAGAATGCCGGCGCGGCGGAAGCCGAGGTCGGCGCCGAGCTCGGTGTGCAGCTCGCCCCAGCGCTTCAAGCTGTGCATCGCGAGCGGCAGCTCGTGGAGGTCACGGTTCTGCTGGCGCACCCAGCCCCAGTTGCGGCCCGACTGCTCGCCCGCCACGATGCCCTTCTCGATCAGCGCGACGGACACCTTCTTGCGCGCCAGTTCATAGGCCGTCGACGTGCCGACGATGCCCGCGCCGATCACGACCACATCGACCTGCTTGGGAAAGTCGGCGCTGTTGTGCACCGGTTGAACGACGATGGGCATAGCGAGTGTCTTTCGATCAAAGTGCCGTCGCTGACGGCGCGGTGTAATGAGCTGACCGCCGGCGCTGCGGGGGCGCCGGCAGGCGTCGTGTCCGGCGTTTCTATTTGTGGTCGCCGCGGACGTCGAAGGCGTCGCGCAAGCCGTCGCCGATGAAGTTGAAGCTCGCGACGGCGATGGTGATGGCCGCGCCAGGGATGATGGCGAGCCACGGCGCGCTGCCCAGATAGCGCTGCGCGCCGTCGAGCATGTTTCCCCAGCTCGGCAGCGGCGGCTGGATCCCATAGCCGAGGAAGCTGATATAGGCCTCCATCAGGATGGCGCGCGCGACAGTCAGCGTCGCGGCGACGATGATCGGCCCGATCGCGTTTGGCAGGATCTCGCGAAACATGATGTGCGTCCCGCTGAGGCCGAGCATGCGCCCGGCCTGCACGAACTCGCGTTCGCGCAAGGAGCGGACCTCGGTCTCGACGATGCGCGCCACCTCCATCCAGCTCGTGGCGGCAATGACGACGGTGATCATCATCGCGCTCGGCTTCAGTGCGGCGGCGAGCGCCAGCACCAGAAAGATCGAGGGAAATGACAGGAAGCCGTCAACCGTGCGCATCAGCACCGCGCCGATCCAGCCGCCGCGATAGCCCGCGATCACGCCGACCAGGGTGCCGATGATGGTCGACAGCAGCATGGCGGCGAAGCCCACCGCCAGAGAGATGCGCCCGGCCATGAACAGCCGCGCGGCCATATCGCGCCCGAGCGGATCGGTGCCGAGATAGTGAGACCCGGTCATTGGCGGCGCGAAGCGCGCACGCAGATCGATGCTGAGCGACGTGTAGGGCAGCAGGCTCGGCCCGATCACGCAGGCCAGCACGAGAAGCACGATCAGCGCCAAGCCGAACAGGGCAAGATGATTGGCCATGAACCGGCGTGTCGTTCGGCCGCGCCACCAAGGCTGCCGGGCGTGATGCGGGGCTGTGGCGGTCGTCATGACGGCTGGTTCCATCTCTGTGGCGGTGGACGACATGGTCAGGCCAGCCGGATGCGAGGATCGACGAGGGCGACGGTGATATCGGCGAGAAGATTGCTCACGATCACGAGAATCGCCGAGAACATCAGCAGCCCCATCACGACCGGATAGTCGCTGTAGCCGAGACTATCGAGGAACAGCCGGCCCATGCCGGGCCAGGTGAAGACCGTCTCGGTCACGAGCGCTCCGGTCAGCACGCTGGGCAGCTGGATACCCGCCAGCGTGATCATCGGCAGCAGCGCGTTACCCACGACGTGCTTCATCAGGATGCGCCGCTCGCTCAGGCCTTTGGCGCGGGCTGTATTGACGAAATCCTGGTGGATGACGTCGAGCGTCGCCGAGCGCATGTAGCGGCTCCAGATGGCGACGTGCACCAGCGCGAGCACGGCGCTCGGCATGATGAGGTGGTGAAGGTAGTCGAGGATCGACTCGTCGCCGACCGTGTACATGTTGCCCGCGGGCAGCCATCCCAGCCGAAGCGAAAACACGTAGATGCCGATCAGCCCGAACCAGAACGTCGGGATCGACAGTGCCACCATGGCGGCCACGGTCGCTGCGTGGTCGAACAGCGAGCCGCGATGCGTCGCGCTGCGAATGCCGATCCAGCCACCGATGGCCACGGCCAGGACGGTGGACGAGCCCATCAGCAGGAAGGTCGCCCAGAGATGGCGGCCAATGACCTGAAGAACCGGAGTCCGGTCGCGAAAGGAATGGCCCCAGTCGCCATGGACCAGCCGGAAGGCCCAGTCGAGGTACTGGACGTAGAGAGGACGGTTGAGACCGAGCTGCTCCTTCAGGCGGGCGAGGTCTTCCTGGGTCATGCTCGAGTCGAGCGAATACTGCGCCAGCGGACCGCCGGGAAAGAGATTCAGCACCGCGAAGCCGATCACGGACACGATCAGCAGCAGGACGAGGCTCTGCAGAAGCCGCTTGAGTAGAAAGCCGCGCATTTTTCGTTATCGCCCATGATGACGGCATCAGAAACAGGGTCCATCCGCCGTCAAGCGGCGGATGGAAAGGACTGTGAAGGTCTTCAGGATTTCCAGGACCAGGAGGCGACGTTCCAGGAGGCGGTGCGCGTGTTGGGATTGAACTTGAAGCCTTCCAGCTTCGATTTGCGCCCGAGGATGTTGGTATAGGAGAACACCGGCAGGAACGGCAGCTCCTCCCGGATGATCCGCTGCACCTGGCTGTAGATCTTGCGACGCTCCTCCTGATCGAAGGTGCTGCGTCCCTGCTTCAGGAGCTCGTCCACCTTCGGATTGGAATACTGCATGACGTTCGACCCCTGGCCGCCGCGGGCCACGCTGGAGGTGGAGGCGAAGCGGTTGGTGACATCGGGATCGGACGCAATCAGGAAGGTGACGCCGGAAAGGCCCGTGTCGAACTGGGACTTCGTCCAGAAGTCGCCCCACATGACGGCAGGCGGCAGGTTCGAGATGGTCATCTCGACGCCGATCTCGCGGAAGATCTGCTGCATGAACTGCTGCATCTGCTCGCGCAGATGATTGCCCGCCGTCGTCGAATTGGCAAAGGACAGGCGCACGCCGCCCTTGGCGCGAATGCCGTCTGCACCGGGCACCCAGCCGGCGTCATCGAGGATCTTGCGCGCGGCATTCAGGTTGAAGTCCTGAACCGGCAAGGTCCGGTCATAGTAATAGGATTGCGGCGGCATGAACGATTCGGTCACGGTGCCGACGCCGTAATAGATGGTATCGATGATCGATTTGCGGTCGAGGGCCGCGTAGAGCGCCTTGCGCACCGCCGGATCCTTGAACTGCGGCCGCTCGAGATTGAAGAAGATCCCCTCGACGGCCGATCCGGCCTCGAGATCGACCGTGCGGCCGGGCAGCTTCTTGGCTTCTTCGTAGTGGTCGGCGGTGATGTAGGCTTGATCCACCAGATCCACGTCGCCGCTCTGGAACTGGGTGTAGAGAACCGTCAGATCCGGGATGTACTTGAAGACGAGCTGATTGATGAACGGCCCCTGTCCGAAGTAGCTCGGATTGGCCACGAGCTCGACTCGATCGCCGGGAACGCGCTGCCCCCATTTGAAGGCGCCGGTGCCGACCGGCGCCTGACCGAAGGCCGTGATGTTCGGATCGGCCTCCTTCTCCAGGAGATGCTTGGGCACGATGAAGGTTTCGGCAAGGAAGGCGAGATAGGGAGCGAAGGCGCTTTCCATCCGCCAGGTGATTTCGGTCGGGGAGACCACTTTCAGGTCGCGGATCAGCGAGTGACCGCCGGTGCGCCAGGCTCGGAACTTCGGATTGACGATGAGCTCCAGCGTGAACTTCACGTCCTCGGCCGTGAACGGCGTGCCGTCGTGCCACTTCACGTCGTCGCGCAGGCGGATGCGCCAGAGCAGACCATCCTTCGAGATGCCGCCGTTCGCCTGGCTCGGCACCTCGACCGCGAGATTGGGCTGCATCACGCCATTGGGGTCGACGCGGATCAAGGCGTCGAACATCGAGAAGATCACCGCGTCGTCGACCTCGACATGGACCATCAGCGGATTGAAGGTGGTGGGCTCCTGCGAGACGCCGACCACCACGCGGCCCTTGGGCGCCTTCCCCTGCGCGAAGGCTTCGCCGCCCCGAAACTGCGGAGCGACGAAGGTCGCAAGTCCCCCTGCCGCCGTCAGGCGCAGGGCATCACGGCGTGAGTAGCGAGGCCGGGCGCTGGTCGTATCCGTCATGACGTCGTCTCTCCGTTCCAGATTGCGTTACGTTTGTCGGTTGAAGTGCTCGGATCAGGGGCAGGCGAGCGACCGGGTCAGGTCGGCTTCTCACCCGGAATGGCCGCCACGAGTTCGCGCGTGTAGGACGATTGCGGATTGAGGAAGATCTGGGACGGCGGCCCCTGCTCCACGATCCGCCCCTTCTGCATCACCGCGATCTGATCGCAGATCTGGCTGGCGACGCGCAGATCGTGCGTGATGAAGATCATCGACACGCCCGTCTCACGCTGGATCTGGTCGAGGAGCTTGAGGATCTGCGCCTGGATGGACACGTCGAGAGCGGACACCGCTTCGTCGGCGACGAGCAGCTTGGGCTTGAACATCAGGGCCCGCGCGATGCCGATGCGCTGGCGCTGGCCTCCGGAAAACTCGTGCGGATAACGGTCGAAGGCACCTGCATCGAGACCCACATGTGACAGAAGCTCCTTGGCCTCGGCTTGAGCCTGAGCCCGGGGCATCCCGTGCGCGACCGGCCCCACGGTCAGGATGTGGCCGATCGTGGCGCGCGGGTTGAGCGATGCGAAGGGGTCCTGGAAGATCATCTGGATCTTCGGCCGCAGCGGACGAAACTCCGCCTCCGAGAGCGCAGCGATGTCACGGCCCTCGAACAGGATCCTGCCGCCGTCGCAATCCTGCAGCTTGACCAGCAGACGGCCGAGCGAGGACTTGCCCGAGCCGCTTTCGCCGACGATCCCGAGCGTGCGGCCGGGACCGATGTCGAACGAGACGTCCTGCACGGCGGGGACCACGCGCTGGCTGCCCAACAGGGCACTGCCGCTCCGATAGGTCTTTGACAGCCCCTCGACTTTGAGGATCACGTCCTGCGATCCGCCTGCCACCGATGCACGGTCCTGGCCGGTGAGATTGGGCACAGCCGCGATGAGGCGCTGGGTGTAGGGGTGAGACGGCGACTTCAGCACTTCATTGGCACTGCCCTGCTCGACGATGCGGCCCTTCTCCATGACGACGACGCTGTCGGCGATCTCGGCGACGACTCCGAAGTCATGGGTGATGAACATGACGCTCATCCCCTTCCGCCGCTGAATGTCGCGGATGAGGTGCAGGATCTGCGCCTGGGTGGTCACATCGAGCGCGGTGGTCGGCTCGTCGGCGATCAGCACCTTCGGTTCGAGCGCGAGCGCCATCGCGATCATGACGCGCTGACGCTGTCCGCCCGACAGCCGGAACGGATACTGATCGTACATCAGCTGCGGGTTGGGAAGATTGACCTCCGTCAGCAGCTCGACGACGCGCTTGCGCTGCCAGTCCTTCGTCCCCACGTCATGCGCGGTCAGCACCTCCACAATCTGCTCGCCGACCGTCATCAGCGGGTTGAGGGCCGACAGCGGGTCCTGGAAGATCATCGAGACGACGCGGCCCCGCACCGAGCGCAGCGCTGCAGGTGCGGCGCCGATGATCGCCGTCCCCTCTGATCCACCGAGCTGAATGGCGCCGGCCGATACCGCGATCTTGCGCGGCAGGAGGCCCATGATGGTGTTGGCCGTGACCGACTTGCCTGAGCCGGATTCACCGACGATGCAAAGGATCTGGCCGTCGAGAAGATCGAACGTGATGTTCTCGACCGCGTGGCGCCGCTCCATGCCCCGCGGCAGATCGACTGTCAGCCCACGAACCGAAAGGGCCGGCGCCACGGTCCCAACGGTGTGCGATTGAGGCATCATCGATTTCTCTCAGCTCGAGCTAATAGATCGTCACAATGATGGGGTAGGAGACCCAAGCCAGGACGGACTGCCTAACTTGAGAGCGTCGCGTGAAGTGGTCGCCGGTCACGACGTCCAACCAGGATTTCGTGGCCCGTTCCGTCAAGTGTTGCGCGTCCATCACCACAAGAAACGCTGAATGGCGCGAGGGGCGCAGCATACTCGTCTGCGGGCCGGGCGCGTTTCGGTATTTTATCCTTCGATCGCTGGATTTTCCCGACTTCGGCGGCACCGCCACTCGAGTCGTCGGTGGATGTAGTAGTGGGCTACTCCGGCCCGGTCGCCGCCTTCGCAACTGCGTTGCCCAGCAAACCGGCAGCGGCGGCGTATTTGATGAGCAAGAGCGCGACGGCACACGCGACCGCAAGGTCTCGGTTGCGGTGCGAAGCGGTTCATCGCGTTTTTAGCGTCGCGGCCGATCGAAATTGCACGGCTTCGCTTCGGATCCGTACCGTTGATCACGCTCTCGGCCGACGAGACATCAGCCAGCGCACGAACCTTCGAGAGCGCTTTCCAGCGCCGCCAGAAACCGGTCGACGTGCTGAGCTTCGCAGGTCAGCGGCGGGCGCACCTTCAGCGCATCCTCGTTTGCTCCGGCCGTGCTGATGAGCACTCCATCATCGCGCAGCACGATGACGACATCGAGCGTTGTTGCGCGGCGGGCGATCGGCGACATTCCTTCGAACACCATGTCGATCCCGAAGAACGGACCGGCGTGGCATGCCCCACGGGCTCCCGGGAGCGCGGGCTCAGCGCGTCCAGGCCGGACGTCAAGCGCTCGACGCCGCCTCGTGACGACTGGAGTCCTTCATGGACAGACGCTCGCCGTCCGGCAGGACGACCTCGGCGGTATGCGCCAGTTGTAGCGACGGCATCTCGATCCGTCCCTCCAGGGCATAGTGGCGCGGCAGCAGCCGCCGGAGGCGATCGACGTCGACGACACCTGGCGGCATCGCCCTCACGGCCGAGGGCAGCGTGGAAATACGTCTCAGTGAATGGACTGCCTTTTGTGACTGTCCTGACGGACTTATCACTCCGGCGCTCGGCATGACCGGGCGAGCGCCGGAGACGATCAGGATCTCATCTAGAGACCGACCACGCCCGGCAGATGAGCGATGTCGGGAATCTCGACATATCCATAGTAAGGGTTGGCCGGCTCATGGCCGCGATTGACCCAGACCTTGTTCTTGATGCCCAGATCATGCGCGGACATCAGGTCGTAGCGGAAGGAAGAGGAGCAGTGCAGGATGTCCTCCGGACCGCAATTCAGCATGTCGAACATGTACTCGAAGGCGCGGAAGTGAGGCTTGTAGGCGCCGGCCTGCTCAGCCGTGTACACCGCATGAAAGGGGGCGCCGAGCTTGGCGACATTGGAGCCGATCTGGGCGTCCATCGAGTTCGTCAGCGTGACCAGGGGGATCTCCTTGGCAACCTTCGCCAGCCCCTCCGGCACGTCGGGATGAGGCCCCCAGCTCGGAACCCGGTCATAGATGTTGCGGG
Source organism: Bradyrhizobium sp. HKCCYLRH3099 (assembly GCF_051167855.1). Taxonomy (NCBI): domain Bacteria; kingdom Pseudomonadati; phylum Pseudomonadota; class Alphaproteobacteria; order Hyphomicrobiales; family Nitrobacteraceae; genus Bradyrhizobium; species Bradyrhizobium sp. HKCCYLRH3099. The sequence continues at coordinate 356,326 of NZ_JBNPTW010000003.1, read as the reverse complement.
CATCCTCGGGGCGGAACGTGACGCCGTTGCGCTTGCACGTCCGCTCGAGAGCATTGTGGACGACGGTCGCGTAAGGCTGCCAATGCTTCATCACCTCATCCAGCCGATAGGCTGAGAAGTTCGCAATGAATTTGAGCATCTGCGGCTCGCTCAGCTGCGCGCCGTAGAGGTCGCGAGCCGCCTCCGCCATCTGGAAGTGGATCAGCGTGCCGTGGCAGTCGAAGGTGATGTATTTGGGGCGGAAGCGGGTCATAAGCACTATCCTCGTCGTCGGCGAAGCGAGCCTGGAATGGTGCCATCAAGGTAGGTCGGAACGGTTCGGGCGGATCACCATTTTCCACCGGCATTAAGCAGGATATTTCGTTTCTCCCGTTGGTTTCGGCATAAAGTCATGGGTGGCCGCGGCACTCCGCCGGCTGTTCTTGCTCCGCATCGGCAGCCGAAAGCCGGCGGCCCAACGTCGATCAAAGCGGAAAGAGGGTCTTCAGCGGAAGGTGAGCCCGCACCAAGGGGGACTTCAGGACGACGAAGCTGAAGTACTTGTCGATGCCGACATTCATGTTGCTCAGTCGCTCCATGAGCTCCTGATACTCGCTGATTCCGGCGGTCACCACCTTCAAGAGATAGTCATATCCGCCAGACACGAGATGGCACTCGACCACTTCCTCCACCTTCTCGACCGCAGCCAGGAAGCGGGCGAAGTCGACCTGCTGGTGGTTCTTCAGCGTGACCTCGGTGAAGACGGTAAGCGTCGAGCCGAGCTTGGCCACGTTGATCTGCGCCGAATACCCGGAAATATAGCCTTCGGATTCCAGTTTCTTGACGCGCATCAGGCAGGGGCTCGCCGACAGATTGACCAGCTTCGCGAGCTCGACATTGGTAACCCGACCGTTCTTCTGCAGTTCATGCAGGATCTTGATATCGATGCGGTCGAGCTTCATTGCTGCAATCCGGGCATTCAAGTCTCAGCGAGGGTGATGGCCATAGGAACTCGGCAAGCTAGCACATCGAATGAGGCTGTCGACCACGTTTGTTCCCGCCCTTGTACGTCTGCATGCCGTGGCGGTCCGCGCTGATGTCGACTGATGTGCTGGCGTTACCGGCTGCTGCAGATTGACGGCGACACGACCGACGTCGCCCTTGTGCGTGATCTGGCAGGACAGGATCTTCAGGACCACTCTTCCGCCGATCGCGCGCGCGATCGCTCCCGCCTCCACCGCGCGGTCTCCTGGCAGCCAGGCGTGCTCGCCATCGCCGCGCCCATCGTCCTGGCCGGGCCTGCCCATCTACGCACTCTACATGAGCCTGCAATAGGTCGAGCCCACCGAAGCCCTCGCCAGCGAGATCGGCGAGCACCTCGTCACATTGCCCGGCGCAGCAGGGACGCACTCTCGCATTGCTGGAAGAGGAGACCCACGTCCGGACCCGAAGGAGTGCTGCGGAGGATCCGGGAGCGCGCACGCCCGCATCGCCCGAGCAACCAGGGACAAGCCAAGCCCTCGCCAACAGCATCAATTGATTCGACCCCGGCTGGCTGAGCCGGTTCGTGCGACCGCGTTTTTTGCCGCGCATGAGGTCCGCACAGAGTTGATAGATGACGATCGGACAGCGATGTCGTCGCACGCTGCTCAAGCAGCCTCTATGCAAGGCATCGGCGCGAGCCGTCGACACGGTCTGCGCCACAATTGGCACCACCACTTGCCGTCGGCAGGAAAGGCGTAGACGGGGACGCTGCAGCCGTCGGTGGGCCTCTAGGCCCGACAGCCGCCTAGGTTTTCCGGATCTGGACGTCAGTCAGCATGAGCCACCTGCGATCCCCGGTGAGTTCGGCCTAAGACCCGGTCCAGACCGGGTTGGGGTGGTTCATCCTGTGAAGGGCCGGCAATGATTCCCACCCTGTTAATGCATTGTTAAGCAGGCATTTTGGCAGGCTGGGGAATGGCTGGGATGGGGGACTGGCGGAGAGAGTGGGATTCGAACCCACGGTACGGTTTCCCGCACACACGCTTTCCAAGCGTGCGCCTTAAGCCACTCGGCCATCTCTCCGGCGGCCCTCTCTTGGCGGGGTCGGCGGCGTTTTGCAAGCCGGGCGGAGGCTCTCGGGCTAAATTTCCCCCAAATCGCTGATAAAAAACGCCAATTGGGCGGCGCTGGAAGCCCGTTCGGAGGCCGCTCTCGGCCCCCGGGTGGCGGATGAACCGGCGCTCGCCATGCCACGACCACTGATTTGCGGCCGGCTCCGGCCGCGCCCCAAGATGGACCGCTGCCATGACGCACCCTGCCCTCGCCCGCCTCCTGCTGACCGCCGTGCTGAGCCTCGCGGCGATCGGCGCGGCCCGGGCGGATCAATGCACCCGGCAGGGCGTCGACGTGACCTGCGACGACGGCCGCAAGGGGATCTGGCAGGGCGACGCCATCCTGTGGCCGGACGGGACCAAATCGAGCCTGAAGCCGCATCCGTCCGTCATCGTCGGCAACAAGGCGTCGGTGGTCGTTGGCCCCGGCGTGTTCGTCGGCCAGGGCAACGGCATGGTGCCGATGGACAATCCGAGTTCGCCGAACAAGCTGCGTTGCGCCGTGCTCGACGGCGTCGCCTACTGCCATTGAGCCGACCGCTTCCGGCTGGCCGCGCCGCGATCCGTATCGCCTCAGTGATAGCGGGCGGTCGACGATATCGAGCGGCTGCCGAGGAAGCCCGCCGGCGCGGCAGGCAGAGGTTCGATCTCGGCGGCGTCCTGCGCGGCGCCGTCCTGCAGCGCCTCGAGGAAATCCGCAAACCATTGCTGAATCGAATGCCGGCGCAGCTTCGTCATCAGGATCTCGTAGCGCATGCGCCGCTCGTTGAGCGGCATCGACAGCGCCATCGCGATCGTGCGCGCCATGCCGTCGATGTCGTGCGGATTGACCAGCAGCGCGGCGTCGAGTTCGTTGGCCGCGCCGGCGAATTTCGACAGCACCAGCACGCCGGGATCGGCCGGACTCTGCGCCGCCACATACTCCTTGGCCACGAGGTTCATGCCGTCGTGCAGCGGTGTCACGACGCCGACCTGGGCGCTGCGATAGAGTCCGGCCAGCACGCCCTGGCCATAGCCCTTGTTGAGATAGCGGATCGGCGTCCAGTCGACCTCGCCATGGCGGCCGTTGACGTCGCTGACGAGGCGCGCGACCTCGCTCTGCAGATTGCCATAGGCTTCGATCGATTCGCGTGACGGCGTTGCGATCTGCAGCAACGACGCGGCGCGCAGGAGCGTCGGATGCATCGTCCACATCCGGTCGAAGGCGTTGATGCGGTTGACGAGGCCCTTGGAGTAGTCCAGCCGGTCGACGCCGATCGCGAGCTTCTCGCCATGCAGGCTGCGGCGCAGCCGCGACACGTCCGGATGCGACGCGGCCTTGGCCGCCTGCTGCGCGAACTTGTCGGCATCGATGCCGATCGGAAACACCGCGAGCCGCGTGCGGCCATGCAGTGACCTGACGATGCCATCGCGCACCTGCAGGCCGAGATCGGCGCGCAGGCACGCGATGAAATTGTCACGATCGTCCTCGGTCTGGAAACCGATGAGATCGTAGGCGAGCATTGCGGTGACGAGATCGCGGTGATTCGGCACGCTGTCGATGACGCTGCGCGCGGGCCACGGCGTGTGCAGGAAGAAGCCGATCGGGCTCTTGACACCGAGCGTACGCAGTTCGGCGCCGAGCGACAGGAAGTGATAGTCCTGAATCCAGAACAGCGTATCCGGCTTCTGGAACCGCAGCAGCGCGCGCGCCACGAAGGCGTTGACCTCGCGATAGGAGCGATAGTCGTCATGCGAGACGCGGATCAGATCGCTGCGCGAATGCAGCGCGGGCCACAGCGCCGAATTGGCGAACCCTTCATAATAGCCCGCATAATGCGCGGCCGGCAGGTCCAACAGCGCCAGTGCGCCGCTGCCCAGCTGTTCGATCTGCGCAATCGGTTCCATCTGCGCGCCGTCGCGCACACGGCCAGAGGAACCCACCCAAACTGCCCCGGAATTCTCCACAACGGGCAGCAGAGCTGCCGCAAGTCCGCCGGTCATTGGCTCATTGGCTTTGCCACGGGCCACCCGATTCGAAACCACGACGAGGTTCACAGCTCCCCTCCTGTTGGTCATGTCGGTTAACAACCGTTCATCAATATGGTTCCGGGCCACCCTTTCAACCAATTGAAACCAAATTCAGGCGACCGCGCGGTCTAATCAAAGCGCGGATCAAGTCAGAGCATTTCTAATCAAAGACAATGCATGGCGGTCGCAAACGCCATGCACGGGGAACTAACGAGTGGAACTTCGAGGGATCGCCGCGCTCAGCGCGACATCTTATTAGTTCCACTTTCGGCAAGGCAGGTCAGGAACGTGCGCACGTCATCCGGAGCGTCGAAATGTCCATCGACGCCGAGCGCGCGACGGCCGACCGAGAACGACAGGCCGGCAAAATCGGGCATGATCGCGAACACCGTCTCGTCGGTGACGTCGTCGCCGATGAAGAACGGCTTGCGTCCTTCGAACGGCGCTCGCCGCATCAGTTCGCGCACGCCGCTCGCCTTGGTGAATCCGGCATGCTTGATCTCGCAGACACTCTTGCCGGGCAGCACCTCGATCGGCGCCCCCGGCAGCTCGGCGCGGATGCGCGACACCTCCTCATAGATTGCCTGCTCGGCCTGCGGCGCCAGGCGATAATGCAGCGCCAGCGAATAGCCTTTGTCTTCGAGCAGAATGCCGGGACTGAGCTTGGCGATCGCCGCGAGCCGGCGCTTGAGCTCCTTGTCGAGCGGCGGCGCCTTGATGGAATCCGCTTCGTTGCCACCAGCCACCCGCATCTCGGCGCCATGCCCGCCGACCGCGGGATAGACCTCCGGCGCGAAGATGAGATCGATATCGTTGAGCGACCGGCCCGACACCAGCGCCAGCGCGCCGGAGGTTCGCTGCAGCAGAGTGTTCAGCGTCTCCATCAGCCCCGGCGGCACCCAGACCTCGCGCGGCGTGGGCGCGAGATCGAGCAAGGTGCCGTCGATGTCGAGCAGGATCGCGACGTCTCCCAGATGCGGCACGAGGCTCAGGGGCGTCGGCACGACCTCAGCCGGCTCGGAGACTCCGGATACGATCAGATCGGAATTATCCGCCATCATCACCTACTCCATCACGGCCAGCGGACGCGCGACCTCCTCGAGCGGCTTCCGCTCGGCTGCAATCGCATAGCGCCAGGCGACCAGCGCGGCCACCCCCATCAGCGCCGCGCCAAACAAATAGCCGCCGAACACCGCGCCGCGCGCGCCGGAGTCGAGCAGCGCGCCGAACAACGCAGGTCCGGCGACGCCGCCGATACCGGTCCCGATCGCATAGAACAGCGCGATCGCGAGCGCGCGAACCTCGAGCGGAAAATTCTCCGACACCGTCAGATAGGCGGCGCTCGCGGCTGGCGACGCGAAGAAGAAGATCACCATCCAGGCCGCTGTCTGCGTCTGCGCGCTCAGGACGCCGATCGAGAACAGATAGCCGGTGAGCGCGAGCAGCGCGCCCGAGACGCCGTAGGTGAAGGTGATCATCGCGCGGCGGCCGAGCGTATCGAACAGACGGCCGAGCAGCAGCGGGCCGAGCACGTTGCCGGCCGCGAACGGCAGGATGTACCATCCGACATGATCGGACTTGATACCGTAGAAATCGGTCAGCACCAGTGCGAAGGTGAAGAAGATCGCATTGTAGAAGAACGCCTGCGCGATCATCAGCGTGAGACCGACCAGCGAGCGCTGGCGGTAGACCGAGAACAGCGTGCGCGCGACTTCGCCAAGCGGCGTGTGGTCACGCATGCGCAGGCGGATTTTTGTTAGCGTTTTCGCGCGCTCCTCGCGGTCATGGCCGGTGACCTCGCGTTCGATCGAGGCGACGATGTCATGCGCCTCCTCGGGATGGCCGTGAATCATCAGCCAGCGCGGGCTTTCCGGAATCCACATCCGCATCACCAGCACGATCAGACCGAGGCAGGCACCGATGCCGTAGGCGAGGCGCCAGCCGACGTCCGGCCCGGCAAAGGCGGGATCGAGCAGCACGATGGCGCCGACCGCGCCAAGGGCCGCGCCGAGCCAGAAGCTGCCATTGATCATCAGATCGGTCCAGCCGCGATAGCGGGCCGGCACCAGCTCCTGGATCGTCGAATTGATCGCCGTATATTCGCCGCCGATGCCGGCGCCGGTGAGAAAACGAAACAGCGCGTAGGTCGCGACATTCCAGGACAGCGCCGTCGCGGCGGTGGCGGAGAGATAGAGCGCCAGCGTGATGAAGAACAGTTTTCTGCGGCCGATGCGATCGGTGAGCCAGCCGAAGCCGAGCGCGCCGAGCACGGCGCCGGCGAGATAGGCGCTGTTGGCGAGACCGATGTCGAGATTGGAGAAGTGGAGGCTCGGGCTCTGCTTGAGCGCGCCGGAGAGCGCACCGGCGAGCGTGACTTCGAGACCGTCGAGCACCCACGTGATTCCGAGCGCGAGCACGACGCGGGTGTGGAATGGACTCCAACGGAGGTCATCGAGGCGGGCTGGGATGTTGGTCTCGATGACGCGATCGTCCGCCGGCGGCAGCCGCGCCGCCTCGCTTGACGGCTCTGACGTGATCACACGGAGATGCGGAAACGATGCCTGCCGGGGTGCCATGGAATCCCACTGCGACGGCGCGGGTCGCACCGCATGCTAGACCGGAGAGGGTGGAGCAAATGCGGCAGCGATGTCCTGCCGCTGCGACCCAACGTCTCGGTGAGCTGGGGGTTCCGACGGCGGGGAAAGGAACTCGGCTGCGAACTGCTGGCTGCGGGACGAGACGGCCTCGCGCATGCGGTTCAGCCCGGTACCGCTCCACCCACCGCTGTCGTCCCGGGCAAGCCCGATGACGCAAAGCGTCAGCGGGCGCCGACCCGGGACCCATACCGCGTGATGCTCGAATAGGCACGCGATTGATACCACCCGCCCCAAGTCTGACACGGCGTATGGATCCGGCGTTCGCCGGGATGACAGCGGGGGATTTGGCGGCGCGTTCTGCAGCCACGAGCTCCGGGAAGACACCCGAGCGCAGCGCGCCTCACGCGGCGCGGATGTTCGCCATGAAGCGGTTGAGCTCTTCGCGCAGCCTTGCGCTCTCCGACGACAGCGACTGGGCGGAGCGCAGCACTTCCTCCGAGGCCTCGCCGGTCTGGGTGGCGCCGCGATTGACCTGGGTAATATCGGTCGCCGCAGCCTGCGTGCCGGCGGCGACGCCCTGCACGTTCTTCGCGATCTCCTGCGTCGCCCCGTCCTGCTGCTCGACGGCGGTGGCGATCGACGAGGCGATGGTCGATATCTGCCGGATGGTGCCGCCGATCTGCTTGATCGCCGCAACCGACTCCTGGGTCGCCGCCTGCATGCCGGAGATGTGGTTGGAGATGTCGTCGGTCGCCTTGGCGGTCTGCTCGGCCAGCGACTTGACCTCGGAGGCAACCACCGCGAAGCCGCGGCCAGCATCGCCGGCGCGGGCGGCCTCGATGGTGGCGTTGAGGGCCAAGAGGTTGGTCTGCTCGGCGATCGCGGTAATCAGCTTGACGACGTCACCAATCTCCTGGGCGGCGCGCGACAGCTTGCCGATGCGGCCGTCGGTCTCCTCGGCCTGCGCTACCGCGGATTCCGCGATACGGTTGGACTCGCGAACCTGGCGGCCGATCTCGTTGACCGACGCCGACAGCTCGTCGGTGGCGCTTGCCACCGATTGGATCCGCCCGGAGGCCTGATCGGAGGTGCCGCTGACCCGGCTGGCCAGCGTCTGGGTGGTCTCGGCCGTCCGTGTCAGGGTCGAGGCAGCGTGCTCGAGCTGCTGCGCCGAGGTCGAGACGTTGGACACGATCGAGCCCACGGCGGCCTCGAATTCGTCGGCGAAGCGAATCAGCTCGGCGCGGCGCGCGGCGCCGGCGGCCTTGTTCTGGGCGTCCTGCGTCGCCGCATCGCGTTCGGCCTTGGCGACGGCCTGGACCTTGAACTCCTCCACCGCGGCCGCCATCTCGCCGATCTCGTCGGCGCGGCCGAGGCCGGGCAGCTTGACGTCGAAATTGCCCGAGGCGAGCTCGCGCATCGCCTTGCACATCGAGATCATCGGTTTGGAAATGCCGTTGCCGAGCATCAGCGCCAGCGCGGCGCCGAGCGTGAGGCCGCCGATCGCGAGCATCGCAATCAGCCGCTCGATGTCGCTGATCGTGGCATTGGCGGCGGCCTCGATGCGCTGCTGGTCGGCGGCGACATCGGACTTGAGGCCGTTCGATAGCGACAGGATCTCGGTGCCGTTGGCCGCCATCTCCTGCTCGAGCTTGGCCAGTTGCTTGGTGTTCTCCGACAGCTTGATGAAGGCGGCGCGGTATTGCTTGATCAGGTCGCCGAGCTCGGTGACCCGCTGGGTGATCTTCTCGTCATTGGCATAGATCGTGACCAGCGACGTCTCCAGGAAGCGCGTTCGCGCAATGGCGCCATCCGCCGTCTTGGGGTCCGGCTTTGCGATGAAGGTGCCGACCAGTGCGGACGCCGTCAGATATTGGCCCGTCAGGTCCTTGGCCGTGGTCTGTACGGTGGGCAGGCCGGCGAGCGCGGCGGTGTCGGCGAGGTCGTCGAACTTGAAGCGGATCTTGTTGCCGATGATCCCGATCTGGTCGGTCGCGAGCTTCGCGTTCTCCCGGGTCAGGGCGACAATGTCGGAGAAGATCTTGGCAAAGGCCTGGAACTGCGCCTGGAGCTTGCTGACCTGCGTCCGCCGCGCCGGCCCGGTGGCCGCCATCGACTTCTCGATGGCGGCTTGGAGCGCCTGTTGGGCGGCAGCGGCGGCGGCCTCGTCCTCAGCCTTTCCGGTCAAGGCGAAATGGCGGGCAAGCGCCTGATAGGACACCAGCTCGCGGTCGATATTGCGGGCGGCATCGGCTTCGGCAACGCTGCCGCGATACGTCGCGACCGCGCCGGCGACCTGCTCGAAACCGAGATAGGAGAAGCCGATGCTGACGGCGGAGATCGCCAGCACCACGGCGAAGCCGAGCACGATCTTGCCACGAAAGCGAAGGGTCAGAAAATTGGCACGCCGCGACTGCGGCGCAAATTGCGCAGACATTCCCACCCCCGACAGCTCATTCTTTATCTTGGCCCAGAACAGCCCGCCCGGCGGCACGCACCGAAGCGTGATCAAAACTACGTCACAATGGCTAAGGCACGGTAAATGATCGGCATTGGCATACAGCCTGCAGTCGGGCGCCGGCTGGGCCAGCGAACGCGGCCCGTGGCTGCCGGCCGACCGTCGCCGCCTTCCCTGGCAGGACAGATGCGACCGAATCGCCGTTGTCACGCGCACGACGTCGCAATGACATCTCAGACGAAAATTCGAGTTGCAAAGTTCTGAGGGCGCTGTTTCTAATCAGAATAAGAATAATTCATCGGGAGGTTACTCGTGTCGACAGTCAAATTGACGGTGAACGGCAAGGCGGTCTCGGCTGAGGTCGAGGATCGCACGCTGCTCGTGCATCTGTTGCGGGATCATCTGAATCTCACCGGCACCCATGTCGGCTGCGACACCAGCCAGTGCGGCGCCTGCGTCGTCCATATCGACGGCCGGGCCGTGAAGTCCTGCACCGTGCTGGCCGGCCAGGCCGCCGGCGCCAACGTCACCACCATCGAAGGCATCGCCAAGGGCGACGAACTGCACCCGATGCAGGCCGCCTTCCGCGACAATCATGGCCTGCAATGCGGCTATTGCACGCCGGGCATGATCATGTCCGCGATCGATATTGTGCACCGCCACGGAGGCCATCTCGACGAGGCCACGGTGCGCGAGGAGCTGGAAGGCAACATCTGCCGCTGCACCGGCTATCACAACATCGTCAAGGCCGTGCTCGACGCCGCGGGCCGCATGAAGGTCGCCCAGGCCGCCGAATAATAGAGGCTGCCGTCGGCTTCGACGTCTTTCAAACAATACCGAGACCACGACCGCTGCGCGCGCTGGCCGCGGCGGGACAACAAACTCCGGTAGGGGAGAGATTCGCATGGGTATGGAAGGCATTGGCGCAAGCGTCGTCCGCAAGGAGGACAAGCGTTTCATCACCGGCAAGGGCCGGTATGTCGACGACATCAAGCTGGTGGGCATGACCTATGCCCATTTCATCCGCAGCCCGCACGCCCACGCCAAGGTCAAGAGCATCGACGCCTCGGCCGCCGAAGCGATGCCGGGCGTGGTCGCGGTGCTGACCGGCAAGCAGATCGTCGACGACAAGGTCGGCAATTTGATCTGCGGCTGGGCCATCACCTCCAAGGACGGCTCGCCGATGAAGATGGGCGCGTGGCCCGCGATGGCGCCGGAGACCGTGCGCTTCGTCGGCCAGGCCGTCGCCGTCGTGATCGCCGACAGCAAGAACCTCGCGCGTGACGCGGCCGAAGCCGTGGTCGTCGAGTATGAGGAGCTGCCGGCGGTCGCCGACATGCCCTCGGCGCTGAAGCCCGGCGCGCCGCAGCTTCACCCGGAAGCCCCCGGCAACGTCGTCTATGACTGGCATATCGGCGACGAGGCTGCGGTGGGCGCTGCCTTCTCCAAGGCCGCTCACGTCGTGAGCCTGGAGCTGACCAACAACCGACTGGCGCCCAACGCGATGGAGCCGCGCGCGGCCCTCGCCGACTATGACGCCGCCGAGGAGCACTTCACGCTCTACACGACGTCGCAGAACCCGCACGTCGCCCGCCTCGTGCTGTCGGCGTTCTACAACATCGCGCCCGAGCACAAGCTGCGCGTGATCGCGCCCGACGTCGGCGGCGGCTTCGGCTCCAAGATCTTCATCTATCCCGAAGAGATGGTGGCGCTGTGGGCCTCCAAGAAGGTCGGCCGCCCGGTGAAGTGGACCGGCGACCGCACCGAGGCGTTCCTCACCGACGCGCACGGCCGCGACCACATCTCCAAGGCCGAGATGGCGTTCGACGCCAACCACAAGATGCTTGGGCTGCGGGTCAAGACCCACGCCAATTTCGGCGCCTACATGTCGCTGTTCTCGTCGTCGGTGCCGACCTATCTGTACGCGACGCTGCTGTCGGGCCAGTACAACATCCCGGCGATCTATGCCGAGGTGATGGGCGTCTACACCAACACGACCCCGGTCGATGCCTATCGCGGCGCGGGCCGCCCTGAGGCGAGCTATCTGCTCGAGCGGCTGGTCGAGACCGCGGCGCGGCAGTTCAAGATGGACCCGGCGGAGCTGCGGCGGAAGAACTTCATCACCCAGTTCCCGCACCAGACGCCGGTGATCATGGCCTACGACACCGGCGACTTCAACGCCTCGCTCGACGCGGCGATGAAGGCGATCGACTATGCCGGCTTCCCCGCTCGCAAGGAGGCAGCCAAGGCGCAGGGCAAGCTGCGTGGCATCGGCCTGTCCTGCTACATCGAGGCCTGCGGCATCGCGCCGTCGAAGGCGGTCGGCAGCCTGGGCGCCGGCGTCGGCCTGTGGGAATCGGCCGAGATCCGCGTCAATCCGGTCGGCACCATCGAGGTGCTCACGGGATCGCACAGCCACGGCCAGGGCCACGAGACCACCTTCTGCCAGCTGATCGCCGACCGCCTGGGCGTGCCGATCAGCCAGGTCTCGATCGTCCATGGCGACACCGACAAGGTGCAGTTCGGCATGGGCACCTACGGCTCGCGCTCGGCAGCCGTGGGCCTCACCGCGATCCTGAAGGCGATGGAGAAGGTCGAGGCCAAGGCCAAGAAGATCGCCGCGCATGCGCTTGAGGCCTCCGAGGGCGACATCGTCATCGAGAACGGCGAGTTCAAGGTGACCGGCACCGACAAGTCGATTGCGCTGCCGATGGTCGCGCTCGCCGCCTACACCGCGCACAATCTGCCCGACGGGATGGAGCCCGGATTGAAGGAGAGCGCCTTCTACGATCCGACCAACTTCACCTTCCCGGCCGGCACCTATATCTGCGAGCTCGAGGTCGACCAGGCCACCGGCAAGACGTCGTTCGTCAACTTCGTCGCGGCCGATGATTTCGGCCGGCTGATCAACCCGATGATCGTCGAGGGCCAGGTCCATGGCGGCCTCGTCCAGGGCATCGGCCAGGCGCTGCTGGAGCATGCCGTCTATGACGGCAACGGCCAGCCGGTCACGGCGTCCTTCATGGACTACGCGATGCCGCGCGCCGACGACGTGCCGTCGTTCAAGCTCAGCCACACCACGACCCTCTGCCCGGGCAATCCGCTCGGCGTGAAGGGCTGCGGCGAGGCCGGCGCGATCGGCGCCTCGGCGGCCGTGATCAACGCGATCACGGATGCGATCGGCAACAACAAGCTGGAAATGCCGGCGACCCCGGACCGCGTCTGGCACGCGATCCACGGCAACGCCTGATCGAACGGGAGGAGCAACCATGTACGAGACGACCTATCATCGCGCCTCCTCGGTCGACGAGGCCGCAGCTTTGTTCTCCAAGGGCAGCGAGGCCAAGTTCCTTGCCGGTGGTCACACCCTGATCCCGGTCATGAAGCAGCGCCTCGCCTCGCCGTCCGATGTCATCGACATCGGCAAGATCAAGGACCTGATCGGCGTGCAGCTCTCGGGCGACACGCTCACAATCAAGGCGGCGACGACCTACTACGACATCATGACCAATGCCGATGTGAAGAAGGCGATCCCCGCAATCGCCCATCTCACCTCGGTGCTCGGCGATCCCGCCGTGCGCGCCCGCGGCACGATCGGCGGCTCGATCGCCAACAATGATCCGGCGGCCGACTTCCCGGCGGCGCTGGTGTCGCTCGGCGCGACCGTGAAGACCAACAAGCGGTCGATCTCGGCGGATGATTTCTTCAAGGGTCTGTTCACGACGGCGCTCGAAGACGGCGAGATCATCACCGAAGTGTCGTTCCCGGTGCCTGAGAAGGCCGGCTACGCCAAGATGCGTCATCCCGCGTCGCGCTTCGCGCTGACCGGCGTGTTCGTCACCAAGACGAAGGGCGGCGATATCCGCGTCGCGGCCACCGGCGCCTCGCAGAGCGGCGTGATGCGCGTGTCGGCGATCGAGGCGGCGCTGAAGTCGAACTGGTCGGCCTCGGCGATCGACGGCGTGACGGTGTCGTCGAGCGGGTTGCTCAGCGACATCCACGGCTCGGCCGAATACCGCGCCAATCTCGTGAAGGTGATGGCGCAGCGCGCGGTGCAAGCCGCGGGCTGACGTCACGGCGCGGATCATTCCGCATCGCGGCACGACAAATTCCACGCGGCGCGCAGTGATGCGCGCCGTTTGCTTTGCGGCATACAGCGCGCTTGCATCGGTGAGAGGCACGCGGGACAATTGCGGATCAGGAAACGCAAGCGACAAGACGCGCAACGCCCAAGGACACAACGACGTGCTCGACAAGACCGCTCCCCACAACCAGACCCGCGCCACCGGCCCGCTCGCAGGCTTCCGCATCGTCGAATTCGCCGGCATTGGACCTGGACCGTTTGCCTGCATGCTGCTGGCCGACATGGGTGCTGAGGTGGTGACGCTCGATCGCGTCGGCGCGCGGAAGAATATGAAGTCGGTCGCGGGCCGCGGCCGCAAGGTCATCGAGCTCGACCTCAAGGATAAGGCCGTCATCGCCGAGGTGCTCGAGCTGCTCGCTGGTGCGGACGCGCTGATCGAAGGTTTCCGGCCCGGCGTGATGGAGCGGCTCGGCCTCGGCCCCGATGTCGTGCTCACGCGCAATCCAAAGCTGGTCTATGGCCGCATGACCGGCTGGGGTCAGGAAGGCCCGCTGGCGCAGGCCGCCGGTCACGACATCAACTACATCTCGATCACCGGGGCGCTCGCCGCGATTGGGCCGAAGGAGCGGCCGGTGCCGCCGCTCAATCTCGTCGGCGATTTCGGCGGCGGCGCGCTGTATCTCGTCGTCGGCGTGCTCGCCGCGCTGCTGGAAGCGTCGAAGTCCGGCAAGGGCCAGGTGGTGGACACCGCGATGTGCGACGGCGCGGCCTCGCTGCTCGCGATGTTCTTCGACCTCACCGCGATGGGCCGCTGGACCGAGGGGCGCGAGCGCAACTTCTTGGACGGCGGCGCGCATTTCTACGGCGTCTACGAATGCGCCTGCGGCAACTTCATCTCGATCGGCTCGATCGAGCCGCAGTTCTACGCGCTGCTGCGGAAACACGCCGACCTCTCCGATCCCGCCTTCGAGGCCCAGATGGACCCGCGCGCCTGGCCGGCGCTGAAGGAGAAGCTGGTCGGCGTGTTCAAGAGCAAGACGCGCGAGGAGTGGTGCGCGATCATGGAGGGCACCGACATCTGCTTCGCGCCGGTGCTGACGATGTCGGAAGCCCCGAAGCACGCCCACATGGCCGCGCGCGGCGTGTTCGTCGAGCGCCACGGCGTGACCCAGCCGGCGCCAGCGCCACGCTTCTCGCGAACGCCGTCGACCATTCGCGAGCCGGAGGCCGCCGAGATCGGCGCGCTCGTGAGCGCGTGGAAGGCGGGGCGATAGGTTCTCGATCAGACCGCCCCCTCGCCCTACTCCGCCGCCTCGACCTTCAGGACGCCGCGGCGGATCTGGTCCTCCTCGATCGACTCGAACAGCGCCTTGAAGTTGCCTTCGCCGAAGCCGTCGTCACCCTTGCGCTGGATGAACTCGAAGAAGATCGGGCCGATCGCGTTGGCGGAGAAGATCTGCAGCAGCACCTTGGTCTGGCCGCCATCGACGACGCCCTCGCCGTCGATCAGGATGCCGTTGCGCTTGAGGCGCGTGACGTCCTCGCCGTGCTTCGGCAGCCTGGAATCGATGCGCTCGAAATAAGTCTCGGGCGGCGACGGCATGAACGGCAGGCCCGACGCCCGCAGGCCCTCGACGGTCGCGTAGATGTCGCGCGCGCCGCAGGCGATGTGCTGGATGCCCTCGCCGCGATACGTCTTCAGATATTCCTCGATCTGCCCGGCATCGCCGGCGTCCTCGTTGATCGGGATCCGGATCTTGCCGTCGGGGCTGGTCAGCGCGCGCGAGAACAGGCCGGAGGCGCGGCCCTCGATGTCGAAGAAGCGGATCTGGCGGAAGTTGAACAGTTTTTCGTAGAAGCCAGCCCACACGTTCATGCGGCCGCGATGCACGTTGTGGGTCAGGTGGTCGATGTAATAGAGGCCCGAGCCCGCGGGGCGCGGATCGCGCGCGCCGGTCCACTCGAATTCGAGATCATAGGCCGAGCCCTTCGCGCCGTAGCGATCGACCAGATATAGCAGGCTGCCGCCGATGCCCTTAAGCGCGGGCACGTCGAGGGTTTTCTGGGCCGCCGGCAGATCAGCTGGCTCCGCGCCGAGCGCGATCGCACGGGCATAGGCCTTCTTGGCATCAACGACGCGGAATGCCATCGACGGTGCGCACGGGCCGTGCGCGGCGACGAAGTCGTGGCCGTGGCTGCCGGGCTCCTCGTTGACGAGGTAGTTGATGTCGCCCTGACGATACAACGTGATGGCCTTGGTCTTGTGGCGGGCGACCGCGGCAAACCCCATCAGCTTGAACAGCGCGTGCAACTCGGCGGCGTTAGGATGGGCATATTCGACGAACTCGAAGCCGTCGGTGCCCATCGGGTTGTCGGCGGAGATGGTGGCAGGCGGCGCATCGTGCGGAAACGGACCCATGGGCGGCAGCTCCTTCAACTTGATCCTCGGATCATCCTCCGGATTCGGCGCATGGAGCATGCAAACCATTGTCATTTTCGTCCAGATATGCACGATCCGTGCATCAATCGTGGAAATGGCGCATGATTTCGGTCGACAGCTTCGATCTCAAGATCCTCTCCGCTCTCCAGGACGATGGGCGGCTGACCAACCAGGAGCTGGCCGACCTCGCCGGGCTCTCCGCCTCGCAATGCTCGCGGCGGCGGATGCGGCTGGAGGAGGTTGGCGTCATCGCCGGCTACCGCGCCCAGCTCGCGAGCCAGGCGCTGGGCTTCGAGCTGATCGCCTTCATCCAGATCACGCTGGCCACGCACTCGCCGGACAACGCCGAGAGGTTTCGCGCGCTGGTCAACCGCGTCGACGACATCCAGGAGGCCTACGCGCTCACCGGCGATTCCGACTATCTGCTCAAGGTCGTGCTGCGCGACCTCAAGAGCCTGTCGGACATCGTCAACAACGTGCTGATGCCGCATCAGAGCGTCGCGCATGTGCGCTCCTCGATCGTGCTCGACCGGCTGAAGGAGAGCGCCAAGCTGCCGCTGGCGTCCCTTCCCTCCGGCTGATCGCTTGGCGCAAATCGAGGGAACTTCGGCATTCACCGCTGCCGCTACTTTTGCGACACTCGTCTCACTCAAGGTTTGCGAGGCGACCATGGCGTTGCAGCTGCGGCCCAATTGCGAGTCCTGCGACAAGGACCTGCCTCCGTCCGCGGTCGACGCGCGGATCTGCTCGTATGAATGCACCTTCTGCGGCGATTGCGTGGAGACGAAGCTGTTCAACGTCTGCCCCAACTGCGGCGGCGGCTTCGCAGCCAGACCGATCCGGCCGTCGCGGGAGTGGCGTGCTGGTGTCTGCACGGCGAAGCAGGTGCCGTCGGACAAGCGCGTGCATCTGAAGTACGCGGCCGAAGACGTCGCGGCGTTTGTGGCTGGCGTGAAGGACGTCGCACCGGAGAAGCGCTGACCTCGCTCCTCGTCATTCCGGGGCGGCCCGCAGGGCCGAGCCCGGAATCCATAACCACAGGCCGACGTGTAGCGCGAGCTCCTCGTGGCGAGGTCTTTCATCCACACTCCCGATCGTGGCTATGGATTCCGGGCTCGCGCTGCGCGCGCCCCGGAATGACGGCGGTGGGTAGGACGGCTACTCGGCCGCAATGATGGTGCCTTCCACTTCGCCGAAACCGACGCGATAGCCGTTGCCCTGGCACCAGCCGCGCATGACGAGCGAATCACCGTCCTCTAGGAACGTGCGCTTCACGCCGCCTGCCAGCTCGACCGGCTCGGTGCCGTTCCAGCTGATTTCCAAGAGGCTGCCGCGCTGGTGCTTGTCGAGGCCGGAGATGGTGCCGCTGCCGAGGAGGTCGCCGACGCTCATGGCGCAGCCCGACGAGGCGTGGTGCATCAGCTGCTGCACGCTCGACCAGTACATGTATTTGAAGTTGGTCTGTGAGATGGTCTGCGCAGCATTGCCGCCTGACGCACGCAAGGCGACATCGAGCGCAAGATCGTAGTTCTGCGCTTCCTTCTGCTGCAGATAGGGCAATGGTGTCGGATCCTGGACCGGCCCGGCGACACGGAACGGCTCCAGCGCCTCGCGCGTGACGACCCAAGGGCTGATCGATGTCGCGAACGCCTTGGCCTGGAACGGGCCGAGCGGGACGTACTCCCATTGCTGGATGTCGCGCGCGCTCCAGTCGTTGAGCAGCACGAAACCGAAGATCATCGCCTCCGCCTGCGCCTCGCTCAGCATCTCGCCGAGCGGCGAAGACTGGCCGATGACGACGCCCATCTCCAGCTCGAAATCGAGCCGCTTACAGGGGCCGAAGCTCGGCACGTCGGCGCTCGGAGGCTTGAGCTGTCCGCGCGGCCGGCGCACTTTTGTGCCGGAGACGACGACGGTCGAGGCGCGGCCGTTGTAGCCGATCGGCATGTGCAGCCAGTTCGGCTGCAGCGCGTTATCCTTGCCGCGGAACATGACGCCGACATTGGTGGCGTGCTCCTTCGACGAGTAGAAGTCGGTGTAGCCGGCGACCTGGAACGGCAAATGCAGCATGCCGTCCTGGCGCGGCACCAGCGCCCGGCTGCGCAGCGGCTTGTCGTCGCGCAGCCGCGGATTGTCATCGCGGAGCAGCGCGCTGATCGCGGCGCGGGTCTTCGACCACACGGCGGGGCCGAGCGCCATGAAGGCGTTGAGCGAGGGTTGCGCGAACACCTCATAGGCCGGTGCGAGATCGAGCAGGCCTTCGGCCTCGAGCACGGCGAGATCGAGCACGAAGTCGCCGATCGCGACGCCGACGCGCGGCTTCGGGGAGTCCGCGGCGGAGAAGACGCCGTAGGGAAGGTTCTGGATCGAGAAGTCGGACGACGGATCGACCGGGATGAAGGAGCGGAGCGAGGGGTCGTTGGGGTGCTTCACGTTGTATTCCTGAATTCGCGCCACGTCTCCCGCTGTCATTCCGGGGCGGCCCGCAGGGCCGAGCCCGGAATCCATAGCCACAGGACGATGTATGAGGCGAGGTGGTTGTGGCTCAGCTTTCCACCCCACAAGCGGTCGTGGTTATGGATTCCGGGCTCGCCGCTTTCGCGGCGCCCCGGAATGACGGCGGAGGTCTGGGCTAAGGCCGGTTAGGATCGAAGCGTTTCTCCAAACCATTCCAACAATCCGCGTAGTTCGGCTGCAACGTGCCGGACTCGGCGGCGTGCTTGGTGATCCGCTGCGGGAAGCGCGTCTCGAACATGAAGGCCATGGTGCCGGTGAGTTTCACCGGCTTCAATTCGCCGTTGCTGGCGTGGTCGAACGCCTCGCGATCCGGACCGTGCGGCAGCATGCAATTGTGCAGGCTCATGCCGCCGGGGACGAAGCCCTGCGGCTTGGCGTCGTAGACGCCGTAGATCAGGCCCATGAACTCCGACATGATGTTCATGTGATACCACGGCGGGCGGAAGGTGTTGTCGGCCACCATCCAGCGCTCGGGGAAGATCACGAAGTCGATATTGGCGGTGCCGGCGGTCTCCGACGGCGAGGTCAGCACGGTGAAGATCGAGGGATCGGGATGATCGAAGCCGATGGCGCCGACCGGGGAGAAGGTGCGCAGATCGTATTTGTACGGCGCGAAGTTGCCGTGCCAGGCGACGACGTCGATCGGCGAATGCCCGAGCTCGGTCTTGAACAGCGCGCCGCCCCACTTCACGTAGAGCTCGGTCGGCGTGTCCTTGTCCTCGTAGGAAGCGACCGGCGTCAGGAAGTCGCGGGCGTTGGCGAGGCAATTGGCGCCGATCGGGCCGCGCTCCGGCAAGGTGAAGGCGCCGCCATAGTTTTCGCAGAGATAGCCGCGCGCCGGTCCGGCGGGGATCTCGACGCGGAACTTGACGCCGCGCGGGATCACGACGATCTCGCCCGGCTCGGCGTCGATGCGGCCGAACTCGGTGACGAACAGCAGGCGCCCCTGCTGCAGCACGAACATCAGCTCGCCGTCGGCATTGTAGAAGTGCTGGTCGACCATCGACTTGGTGATCAGATAGACATGCGTCGCCATGCCCGCCTGGGTCGCGGCGTCGCCCGCCGTCGTCATGGTCTGCACGCCCTGCAGGAACGTCACCTCGCCCGACGGCAGTGGCGTCGGATCCCAGCGCAGCTGCTGCACCGTGATCTCCTGCTCATGGCAGGGCGCGGTGCGCCACAGCCCGGCGTCGACCTTCGTGAAGCGACCGGAGTGCTTCACGGACGGGCGGATGCGGTACAGCCAGGAGCGCTCGTTGGAGCCGCGCGGCGCGGTGAACGGCGAGCCGGAGAGCTGCTCGGCATAGAGCCCGTAGGCGCAGCGCTGCGGCGAGTTACGGCCGATCGGTAGCGCGCCGGGCAGCGCCTCGGTCTCGAACGAGTTGCCGAAGCCGGACATGTAGCCCGGCGTGACCTGCCCGGTCGCACGGCTGAGCCGGTCAGGCGATGTATTGATGTTCATCATCCTTCTCCTTGCAGGCGGGCCCACATCTCGCGATCGCGCTCGGCGGTCCAGATCACGGGATCGTCGATGCCGCTGGCTTCGTCATAGGCGCGCGACACGTTGAACGGCAGGCAGTGCTCATAGATGGCGAAGCTCGAGAATTTCGGATCCATGACCTCGCGGGTGGCCGCCATCGATTCCTTCAGGCTGCGCCCCTTCGCGACCGAGACCTCCGCCGCGCCGTAGAGTGAGGTGACGAAGTCCCGCGTCATCGCGATTGCCTCGCGCACGGTGGCCTCGCCCTTCAGCGCGTCGCCGCGGCCCGGCGCGATCGCCTTCGGATTGAAGTCGCGGATCTCGTTCAAGGTCGACGGCCATTCGCGCAAATAGGCGTCGCCGCAATAGCAGGCCGAGTGGTATTCGATGAGATCGCCGGAGAACATCACCTCGGCATCCGGCACCCAGGCGACGATGTCACCGGAGGTGTGGCCGGCGCCGAGCTGGATCAGTTGCACCTCGCGCTTGCCGAGATGGATCGTCATCTCGCCTTCGAAGGTCAACGTCGGCCAGGTCAGGCCGGGAATGCTCTGCGCGTCCTGGAACAGCCGGGGGAAACGGCCGTACTCCGAGTCCCAGTCCTGCTGGCCGCGCTCGACGATCAGCCGGTGCGTCTCCTGCGAAGCGACGATTCCTTGCGCGTGATAGGCCGAGGCGCCGAGCACGCGCACCGCGTGGTAGTGCGACAGCACGACATATTTGATCGGCTTGTCGGTGACGGCCTTGACGCGCTCGATCACCTTGTTGGCCATGGCCGGTGTCGCCTGCGCGTCGAACACGATGCAGCCGTCATCGCCGACGATCACGGCCGAGTTCGGATCGCCCTCCGCGGTGAACGCATAGAGATCCGGGCCGATCTCGGAGAAGGTGACCTTCTTCTCGGCTAGATCGGTGGTGGATGCGAAACCCTTCGCCATCAATTCATTCCCTGTTGTCGGCAGCTATTGCTGCTGTTGTTGCTGTTGCTGGCTCGTGTCGATCATGCGCCGTTTTGCGAGCGTGATCGCCTCGCGCAACACGGTGATGTCGCCGATGTGATTGGCGAGGATCAGGACCAGCGCCGCATCGAGATCGGCGCTGTCCTTTTCCGAGAGGCCGCGATGCGCCTCGACGATGGCGCGGAAGGCGTCATCGGGCTTGGCGAAGTTCGAGGCGGTGGAGAGGGCCATCTCAGCGTCCTCAGTTCAGGCCGGATGCGCGGGCCACCGCCGCGACGATCATATCCGGCGTCGGATGGCGGAAGCGCGCCGCGACATAGCCGTCGGGGCGCAGCAGATAGGATGTGCCCGGCTCGGCGCCGTAGCGCTTGCCGGCGAAGCCCTCGGCGTCTGCAAGGCCGTCGCCGCCGATCCTGATGACGCCGACATCCTCGGACGCATCGATCGCATCGCCATTGGCGAACGACAGCAGCGTGAAGCGCCGGCCCTGCGCATTGAACGCATCGGTGAGATGGAGCTGCCGTCCGTCGGCGGCCTTCAAGGGTGCATCCAGCATCGAGGTGCCCGGACAAGGACCACTCGGCCAGGCCTCGGCATCGGCGGTCGACAGCGGCGTCTCGTAGACCGAGGGCACCGACAGCCGGCCGCCATTGACCATGCGCTTGCCGAACTCGGTCTCCTTGGCGAGCGACAGCACGGCCTTGCGCAGCCGCGCCTCCTGCGCGCTGACCGGCGCCATGAAATCCGTGGCGCGGGTCGATTCGCGGATGTTCTCGTCGGCCGCGGCGCTGCGCTCGCTATGATAGGTCTCGAGCAGAGCCGACGGCGACGTTCCGCGCAGAACGCGGTCGAGCTTCCACGACAGGTTCTCAGCGTCCTCCAATCCGGAGTTGGCGCCGCGCGCGCCGAACGGCGACACCTGATGCGCGGAATCGCCGGCGAAGATCACGCGGCCGTGGATGAAGCGCTCCATGCGCCGGCACTGGAACTTGTACAGCGAGATCCACTCGAACTCGAAGTCGTCGTGGCCGAGCATGCGCGCGATGCGTGGCCGCACGTTCTCCGGCTTCTTCTCGACCTGGGGCTCGCAGTCCGGCGTGAGCTGCAGATCGATGCGCCAGACGTCGTCGGGCTGGCGATGCAGCAGTGCCGAGCGTCCGGCGTGGAACGGCGGATCGAACCAGAACCAGCGCTCGGTCGGAAACGCCGCGGTCATCTTCACGTCGGCGATCAGGAACTGGTCCTCGAACACCTTGCCCGAGAAGCCGGCGCCGACCATCTGGCGCAGCGACGACCGCGCGCCGTCACAAGCGACGACGTATTGCGCCGAGAGCCGATAGGGTCCGTCCGGCGTCTCGATCGTCAGCACGGCGCGATCATTGCGCTGTTCCAGTGCCGTCACCTTGTTGCGCCAGCGCAGCGAGATCGACGGCAGCTCGGTGACGCGGTCGACCAGATAGGCCTCGGCGTAGAACTGCTGCAGGTTGATGAAGGCGGGTCGCTTGTGGCCGGGCTCGGGCAGCAGGTTGAACTGATAGAGCTCGGACGGACCGTGGAAGATGCGTCCGACGTTCCACACCACGCCCTTGTCGACCATGCGGTCGCCGACCCCCAGCCGGTCCCAATAATCCAGCGAGCGCTTGGAGAAGCAGATCGCGCGCGAGCCCTCGCCGATGCGGTCGGCGTCGTCGAGCACCACGACGGCATGGCCGCGCTGCGCCAGATCGATCGCGAATGACAGGCCTACGGGACCGGCGCCGACCACGACGACCGGATGCTCGGCCGGCGCGGCCTGATCCTGGTCGCGGTGGCGCTGATAGCCGAACTGAACTTTTGCCTCTTTCGTGCCCTGCCCCGGATTGGCTTGCACCATGGCGCGTCTCTGCCCTGCTCGTTGCGTCGCTTGGGTTGATCGTTCGATCTTTTGACATTTCCTCGGGTGAGGCTGACCAGCCATCTTGCCAGATAGTCTCACCTGCAACTATTCTACACCGGACGGCCTCGGCGGCGTCAACTCAAAAATCGGAGTGCGAGCGTGGCGAACCCATCACCTGCGGAGACCCGGCGTCCGGCAAAGGGGGCCGATGGCGGTCAGAATGCCGCAGCGCCGCAGGAGGCGGAGCGGCTCGACCTGTTCAAATTCGCGCCGTTCCGGCTGAACCGTCTGGCGGCGGAGGTGAGCGCGGCGCTCGCCAGCGAGTATCGCGAGCGCCATGGGCTCGACATTCCCGAATGGCGCGTGCTGGCGACGCTCGGCTTCCGCCGCGACGCCTGCAGCGCGCAATATGTCGCGGCCTGCACCCGGACGCACAAATCGACCATCAGCCGCGCGGTGACGTCGCTGCTGGAGCGGCGGCTGATCGAACGCGTCGAGAACGCCGACGACCGCCGCGAATTCCGGCTGCGGCTGACGCGCAAGGGCAAGACGCTGTACGAGGAGCTGATCCCACGGCTGCAGCAGCGTGAGCGCGAGATCATGGCGTGCCTGTCGGCGGAGGAGCGCAAGCTGTTCGACCGGCTGATCGGCAAGATCGAGGCGAGCCTGGATCTGATCCAGACGAGCGAAGAGGCCGACGCGAAGCAGGCTTATTAGTTGGCAATTCGTAGGGTGGGCAAAGCGGCGCCGGAGGCGACGCGTGCCCACCGTTCTTTGCCGCAAGACCGTGGTGGGCACGGCGCGCAACGGTACGGCTCACAAAGGGCACCTCCCAGGCGCCTTTGCCCACTCTACGGCGGATGAATGCGCCGACAAATCTCGCCACTGTCATTGCGAGGAGCGAAGCGACGAAGCAATCCAGAGCCGCATGCTCAGCGCCTGGATTGCTTCGCTGCGCTCGCAATGACGGCTGTTGAGAGACGGTGCTGTCAAACTCGTCGTCATCCCGGCGAACGCCGGGATCCATAGCCACAGGGAGGAGTTTGAGGCAGGCGGGTGGTTGGCATCACGCATCTCATACCTGCTGCGGCGTATGGGTCCCGGATCGGCGCCGCGATGCGCTGCGCGCGTCGCGGCTTGTCCGGGACGAAGGGGGAGGGAGAGGCGGATTCACGGTTCAAACAACGAGAATCGGTGAGCGAACGGATCGGTCGTAGAGAGGAGGCATACGCACGTAGTCTCGCGGCCAATACGGCCCGAGTCATGCGATCAACTCGCCCCTCGCAATCATGCAGAGGGCGCAGGGAATGCCGGGTGAAGGCCTCACCCATGGCCCGCCTGCGAAAGAAAATGCAGGCGGCAGGTACCACAGGTTCAGCCGACATTCCGGCATTCCCTGCGCGATGGGCTTCCGGCTGCTTCGCGATCTCCCCGGTGCACCGGCTTGTTGGCCACCGTCATCAGCGCCGTGCATCAGCACGAGCGTCAACTTGACCTCAGCTTCGGGAGGCCAGGACCACGCGACTTGACCGTCCGCAAGTGATCGTTCGTCGGCACGCCACAAGGACATGCTGCGATCTCTCGCGGCCATCGCATCCCCGCCTCGCGTGTCGTGACGATCGCGCGCAACGCCCCTCTGCGGTGAGGCGGGATGCGCGGAGATAATCATGATTTCCGAAAAATAGCAAGAAAACTCTTATCTGCGGAATTAACCGACCCGCTGTTTCCCCTCACCCTGAGGAGCTCGCCGCAGGCGTGCGTCTCGAAGGGCGAGGCCACCAGCGCGGCCTCATGGTTCGAGACGCGCCGCGAGCGAGGATCTTACCCGACAAAGCCCGATCGGCGCGGCGCTCCTCACCATGAGGGTCTGACACCGAAGACGGTCCTGCATATCGACCATAAGCACGCCGAAGGGCGTGTTCATGGAGAGGGTCTGAAGGTGAGGACGGCGCTGCCCACTGGGCAATCAATACCCAAGATGTGGGAGCGTTTGCGCGTTTCGCTTCAGGACCCTTCCGACTTGTTCAATGTCGTCCCGGCAAAGGTCGTTCTACGCGCAGACAGAGAACGCAACGCTTCCAGGTCGCCGCGGATCAAGGCGTCTTTCTTGGCTCGGCTCCATTTTTTCAACCGACGCTCATTTTCAATCGCGTCCGTGATCCGCTCGAACCATTGGGAGTAGACCAGTTCGACGGGACGCCGAGTCAACGTATAACCGCCGAACGTCCCATCATTGTGCTGCGCGAGCCTCAGCTCCAGCGATGACCTTGTGGTCCCGACGTAAAGTCGACCATCGGCGCAGAGCAAGATGTAGAGAAAGGCACCTTCGGTCATGCCGGATCTCGCGTTCTGTTTTTCCTCACCCTGAGGAGCCCGCCGGAGGCGGGCGTCTCGAAGGGCGAGGCCACCGAGGGGCCTCATGGTTCGAGACGCGCCGCGGGCGAACATCTCAGCTTAGCATAGACTGATTGGCGCGGCGCTCCTCACCATGAGGGTCAACAGCCGGGCGGCCCTGCACACCAAACCATAAACACGCCAAGCGACGGGTTCATGGAGAGGGTCGAAAGCTGAAATCTGTGCAGCAAAATCGCGCACGAGCAGCGTGCTCATGGAGAGAGGCGAGCGACGCGGGTCAGCTCACGTCGCCGCCGACCGGCGGGGCTCCTCGATGACGGCGGCCTCGACGCCCTCGCCGCGCCACTGCAGGATCTCCATCGCCAGCACCGGATGGTTGAAACCCTTGAGGTGCAGGTCGTCGATCGGCCGCGCGTCGACCGAGCCTTCGACCATGCCGTAGACACGCCGCGACGCGATCACCTGGCCGGCCTTGGCGGCGTCGCAGAGCCGCGAGGCGAGATTGGTGACGCTGCCGATGGCGGCGTATTCGAGGCGGTTCTCGAAGCCGACCTGGCCGAGCGTGGCATAGCCCACGGCGATGCCGACGCCGAAGCCCAAGCTGTGGCCCCGGTTCTTCCAGCGCTCGGTGAGCCCGCCGATCTCCGCGCGCATCTCCAGCGCCATCTTCACCGCGCGCGTGGTGTGGTCCTCGAACGGGATCGGCGCGTTGAACAGGATCATGACGCCATCGCCGGCGTAGCGGTCGAGCGTGCCCTCATATTTGAAGATCAGCTTGCCAAGCGCGGCGTGATATTCGCGCAGCACGTTCATCGCCTCTTCGGGCTCGGTGGTCTCGGTGAACGCGGTGAAGCCGCGGAGGTCGCAGAACACCACCGTCACTTCGCGGCGATGGCTCTGCAGCAGCGCGTCATGGCCATCGGACGACGCGATGATCTGCGCCACCTGCGGCGCCAGGAAGCGCTCCAGGCGGCGGATGCGCTCGATCTCGGCGAGCTGCTTCTCGACGCGCTCTTCCAGCGACTTGTTCCATTCGCGCAATTGCTCGGTCTGCTCGGTGAGCTTCTCCGCCTGCTGCTGCACGGTGGCGTGGGTGAGCGCCAGCTCGCGGCCCTTCTGGTCGACCTCGGTGAACAGCCGCGCATTGCGCATCGCCAGCACCGCCTGGTGCGCGAAGGTGCGCATCACCCCGATGAGATTCGGCGGGAAGGCGCCGGCCGAGCGCCTGAGCACCACGAGTGCGCCGAGCACGCCCTGCTGATCGACCAGCGGCGTGAACAGCACGGCATGGAAGCCCCCTGCGACAGCAACATCGCGCAGCGGATGAGCGGGCGCGCTCTCCAGCTCGGCGATCGCGATCGGCTCGCCGCTGCGCACGGACTCGGCGAGCAGCGTGGTCTCCTCGTCGAGCATGCTGTAGGGCGCGTCCTGCGTGCGCTCCAGCCCCTTAGCCTCGACCAGCCTGAAGCGGCGCGTCGCGGCCTCGTAGGAATAGATCAGGACCGCATCGGCATGGGTGATCTCGAGCGCCCGCGCCGACACCGTCGGCAGCACCGCGTTGAGATCGAGCGACGACGACACCGCGCGGCCGACCTCCTCCAGCACCTTCAACTCGTTGATCGACTGCGCGAGATCGCGCGTGCGCTCCTCGACCTTCGCCTCCAGCACGGCATAGGACTGCGCGAGCTGGCCGGCCATGCTGTTGAATTGATCGGCGAGCTCCTCCAGCTCGTCATGGGTGTGGACCTCGATGCGCTGGCCGAAATCGCCGGCGCCGAGCTTGCGGGCGCCGGTGCGCAAGGCGGTGATCGGCACGAGCATGCGGCGCGCCAGCAGCGATCCGGCCAGAGTCGCCACCGCGAGGCCGAGCGCGATCAGGAGCGCGCCACGCAGCAATTGGTCGCGGATCGGCGCCAGCGCATGCGCGGTCGACTGCTCGAAGAACACCGCCCAGCCTAGCTTGGGCAGGGTCGCAACCGCAGACAGCACGGAATGCCCGTTGCTGTCGGTGCCGGAGGCGAGCGGCTGGCCGTCCGGCGTCAGCATCGCGGCCACCTGCTCCAGCTTGGAGACGTCCTGGCCGACTGCCGGTCCCTTGGCCGAACTCGCCAGCACCTGGCCGCGGGGATCGACGACGTAGGCGAAGCCGACCTTGCCGACCTGGGCCTCGGACATGAAGTCTTCGAGGAAGTCGAGGTCGATGTCGGCGACGGTGACGCCGGCATTGAAGCCGGAATGCGCGACCGAGATCGACATCATCGGCTGGGTGCCCTTGAAGGTCACGCCGGAAAAGTTGCTGCCATGCGTCACCGTGTCGGTGAAGCGCAGGTCGCGCGACAGGTCGTTGTTGGAAGAGAACGCGATCGCGGTGCGCGACACCCGGAGCTGCTCGCGGCCCTGGCCGTCGAGCTGATACAGCTGCCGCACGGCCGGAGCCTGGCTCAGCAGCTGGACATAGTCGGCGCGCCGCAGCTCCAGCGTGTTGGCGCTCGCGCGCGTCACCCAGCTGATCTGGCGCTGCAGGTCGGAGACCGCCTGGTCGATCCGCCGGGCGCTGGCGTCGGCCTTTTCGGCCATCGCGGCGGTCAGGCTCGCCCTGGTGGACTGATAGCTGATCCAGGTCTCGGTCGCGCCGTTGACGGCCAGGACGAACACGACGAGCCCGACCAGCGACACCACATACTTGGCGAACAGGCCCTGCCGCAGTGACCAGCCTCTGTTCTTGACCTCGCTCATTCGGACCCCTCACGCGCGTCATCACCGAGGTCGAACCCCGAACGGGCGCGTCCGCTGCCCCAACCAGGACAGCGACATCGTCAGCGACGGAGCCGCTCGACTGTCGAGCGCCCGCCGACCCTCCGTTTAGCACAGAATGCAGCGGGCAGACCGGCTGCATGCGCAGGCCCAGCCCCCATCCCGCCGATCTTCGCGTCAATGCTCCGCTGCGTCCTCCGTCATTTGACGGAGGACGCCGCTCATTTCCGGTGACATCCTACCGATTGAAGATGCGCTTCAGCACATCGTTCATCGGCTGGCTGTCCTGGACGCTGTCATCGCGCGGCTCGACGGGCGTCGCGGCGGTCGGCGCCTGGCCCGTCTCCGCCGGAGGCTGTGCCGGATCGGCCTGCGGCGCCTGCAGCAGCGGCGTGGCGCCGCCGGGCGGAACCACGGTCCGGCCGCGACTGCGGGGTTGTTGCGGCGGCGTGGCCTGCTGCAGCCCCTGCTGGATCAGATTGCCGATGGTGGCCCCGAGCTGGCCGCCGAGCAGATCGGACTGGCCCGCGGCGGGCGCCTGCGCATTCGGCGTGGCCGGCGACGGCGCGCCGTTCGGGGCCGCGCCCGGCGCGGCATTGCCGATCAGGCCACCGATGCCGTTGATGAGATTGTTGAGGCCGGCGCCGTCCTTGCCGAAGAGGCCCTGCCCCATCTGCTTGAGCTTGGCATAGGCGGCGTCGGGATTGTCGAGGATGCCGGCCATGTCGGGATAGAAGCGCGGCTGGCTCCAGGGGCCGTCGATCACGACGGGAATGCCGAGGCCGACCGGGTCCGAGGTGCGGCCCTGCCCTTCCGTCGTCAGCACGAGCTTCGGTTCGACCCGCAACGCCAGCGCGCGGTTGCCGAGATCGATCGTGCCGGCGCCGGTGACCTTCACCAGCGGGCCGATCAGAGTGAGATCACTGGTCGCCGCCTGGCCGCGCTCGACCTGGAACGAGGCGGAGAGCTGGGACAGATCGGTGGTCAGCTCCTTCGAGTCCTGCCAGCCCGAGAGCGGGTTGGTGGTCAGCGAGCGGATCATCTGCGCGACATTGATGCCGCGGATCGCGCCGTTCTGGAACAGCAGGAACGCCGAGCCGCTGAGATTGCTCATGATCGCCTGCTGGCTGGCGCCGGTCGAGCGCAGCGCCAGCTTGCCCTGCAGCTGGGCGTCGATGCGGTCGAAATCGGCGAGGTTCTGCAGCAGCGGCAGGGCGCGGAGGCCGGTGAGATCGCAATGCATCGCATAGGCCGGATTGCCGCTGGAGGCGTCGATGACGACCTCGCCGCTGGCCTGGCCGCCATAGGCGCCGAGATTGGTCACGGTCGCCTTCATCAGCCCGCCGGCCAGCGACGCCTCGAGATCGAGCGGGCCGACACGCGCCCCGGAGAGGCCGACATCGGTGGCCGACAGCTTGACCCGCGCATCGATGTAGTTGAGGCCGCGCAGGTCGATCGCCGCCGTGCTCCATCCGGCCGCTGCCGAACCGCGCGGCGCCGGGCCGTCGAAATCGAGACGGCGCACGTCGAGATCGAGCTTCAGCATCGGCTTGCTGGCGAGATCGATCGAGGCCCAGCCGTTGAAATCGCCCTCACCGAGCGTGCCGCTGAGGCCGTTGATCATCACCAGCGGCCCGTTCAGCCGGACATCGGCCCGGCCGGTCACAGCACCGCGAAAGGCGCTCGCCATCGTGAGCTTGAAATCGACCGGGACGGTCTGCCGCTCGACCGACATCGCGGGCGCCGCGGCGGTGATGTCGAAGGTCACCGGACCGTCGCCGGCGCGGGCGGAGCCCGTGATCTTGATCTTATCGTCATCGCCGAGCACAGCGGTCGCGGCGATGGTTTCGAGGCGGTTCTCGACCCGGTCGCGCACATTGGCGAGGATGACGGCGCCGTCCTTGACGGTGAAGCGCTGGATCTGGACGGGCAGTGCGCCCTCCGCCTTGGCCGCGGGGCGGCTGCGCGGGCTGTTGTCACGCAGGCGCTCGCGCAGCAGCGGCAGTTGCAGCGTGGGCTTCTCGACGACGATCTCCGTGATCACCGGCCGGCCGGACCACAGGCTCGACAGTGCCATGTCGGCCTGCACCCGGCCGACCGTCAGCCGCGCGCTGCCGTCGCGCTCCTTCGGATCCTGCAGGGTGATGTCGGTCAGCGTGGCATGCAGCGACGGCCACAGGCTGACGCTCGCCGAGCCCGCGATGCTCAGACGGTAGCCGGTGTCGCGCTCGACGCGATCCTGGATGGCGACCGTCAGGAAACCTGCCGGAAGTCCGAAGGCAAGCGCCAGTGCGAGCACCACGATGACGGCGCCCAGCAAGCCGGCTGCGATCTTCAATGCTTTCATCTCGATGTCCCAAGCGCGACGCGCGAGCGGCCGCCTGGGGTTAGCATGCGGCAACACCGACCCGGTTCAATCTGAATTTTTCCCAGAACGTAGACCGCCCCGGGAGCGACCAAGATAGGCGTGAGCCCATGCGCGTTATGTGACTTACGACACACTTCTGCCGATGGGGTTTCGGTAAGTGAGGCCTTAAACCAATGCCGAAGGTATAGTGATGAGCAAGCAGGCCGAATTTGCGGTCATTCTGAAGATGAACCCGATGTTCGCGGACCTCGGGGCCGATGAGCTGCAGCGGCTAGCGAACCTCTGCCACACCCAGCATCTCTCGGCGGGCGAGCTGCTGTTCCAGAAGGGCGATCCCGGCAACGCGCTGTTCGGGGTGCGGCGCGGCCAGATCCGCATCGAAACCGGCGCGACCGACGGCAGCCGCCTGACGCTCAACTTCATGGGTCCCGGTGACCTGTTCGGCGAGGTCGCGGTGCTCGACGGCCAGGAGCGTACCGCCGACGCCACTGCGGGCGAGCAGACCGAGCTGTTCGTGCTGCGCCGCGAGGACTTCCTCGGCTTCCTGGAGCGCGAGCCCAAGGTCGCGATCCGGATCATCCAGCTGTTGTGCCAGCGCATCCGCTGGCAGAGCGAGCGGATGGAGGAATCGGTGCTGCAGCCGCTGCCGGTGCGGCTGGCGCGCCGGCTGTGCGCGCTGGCGGATGATTTCGGCTCCGAGGTTCACATCTCCCAGGAGCAGCTCGGCGTGTTCGTCGGCGCGGCGCGGGAGAGCGTGAACCGGCAGCTGCAGGCCTGGCGCAAGGACAAGATCCTCGACCTGCAGCGCGGCCGCATCCTGCTGCACGACCTCACCAAGCTCGGCACGATCGCGCGCAACGATTAGCTGACCTCGGCACAGCACGATGGCAAATAAGCGAATATGTCGTTTGCGGGCCGGCCTGATGGCCGGAACCGGCCATTGTGCATCGGCGCGTATCCAGCTCGGCCAAACATGATCGCATTTGGGCCACCGCGCCTCACAATTTGCGACATGAACCGTTTTTAACGATTCCAACAGGGTCAATCCGGCACCGGTGCTGTCCCCATCGTCCGCGCACATCATGCGCGGGCGATGGAGCGTGCGCCAGGCTCGAACACCATCGTTGGAAGGGAAATCATGAGTCTTGCGCTGCCGGCGATCGCGATCGCGACCAATGGTTCGGGTGTACGCTGGCGCAAGGCTCTCACGGTCTGGATCGATGCCGTCGAGGACGGCTGGGCGGTGCCGGTGCTGATCGCGGGCTTCGTCGCGGTCTGGATGGCGTATTTTTCGCTGGCCTATCTCGGCGGCGATCTCCACCAGGACGTGATCGAGACCTGGTCGCTCGGGCGCAGCTTCGAGTGGGGCTCGACCAAGCATCCGCCGCTGATGGGATGGGCCGCGTGGGCCTGGACCACGGTGTTTCCGCTCACAAACTGGTCGTTCAACCTGCTGGCGCTGACCAATGGCGCGGCCGGACTCTGGGCCGTCGACCGCATCAGCCGGCGCTTCGCGCGCGGCGACAAGCGCCTGACCGTGCTGCTGCTGCTGATGCTGCTGCCGGTCTATCAGCTGCACGCGCAGCGCTTCAACGCCAATGCGGTGCTGCTGTCGAGCTGGCCGCTCGCGACCTGGTGCTTCCTGCGCTCGTTCGAGACCCGCCACGCCGGCTGGGCGGTCGCCGCTGGCCTCACTGCCGCGCTTGCCATGCTCGGCAAGTACTACTCGATCTTCCTGATCGTGAGCTTCGCCATCGCGGCGCTGTGCCACAGCGAGCGGCGCGCCTATTTCACCTCGTCCGCGCCCTGGATCGCGGCGCTGTCCGGGCTGGCTGCGCTGGCTCCTCATATCCTGTGGCTCGCCACGACCGGCGCGCAGCCCTTCTCGCATGCGGTCGAGCACCATGTCGGCAAGTCGGCCGCGGCGGCCCTGGTCGAGGCCGGGGGATTCGTGGTCGCGATGGCCGGCATCGTCGGCATTCCCGGCCTGATCTGGCTGGCGATGACGCGGCCGCGTCCGAGCCAGGTGCTCAACGATGCGCTCAGCCTGGGCTCCGGGCTGCGGCTGCTGGCGATGATTGGCATCGGCACCGTGACGCTCCCGGCGATGGTGTCGGCGATGTTCGGCACCGACATGCCGCCGCTCTGGGGCCTGCAGGGTGTGTTCCTGTTCGTCATCGTGATCGTGTGCGGCGCCAGCTACCAGGCCCCGCGCGAGATGACCGTCAGACTCGCGGCGACGACGATCTGGATGGCCGTGCTCGCGGCCATCGTGGTTGCGCCGCTGCATGCGCTGTATCGCAACTACGTGCCCTTGAACGAGGGCCGCAATTTCTATCAGCCGGCGGCGGCCGAACTCGACCGGCTGTGGCGGACCACCTCGGACCGCCCCCTCGCCCATGTCGGCGGCGACGACGGGCTGGCCTTTGCGGCGGCGTTCTACGGCGCCGACCATCCGCGCTATGAAGCCGCGCTGGTGCACCCGCACGAGCTGCAGACGCCGAGCACGACGCTGACCGCGCAGGGCTGGGCCGCGCTGTGCTACGACGCCGACCTGTCCTGCGTCGGCGGCATGCAGCAGGCGGCGGCGCTGGCAAAGCGATCGGTCCGTGTCGACTTCACGCTCCGCACCAAGCTGTTCGGCTGGCCGGGCGCGAGCCAGGGCTTCGTCGCACTGATCGTGCCGCCTGCGACGGAGGCGCCGACCGAGAACGCTCCCGACGCGCCGCAGGATGTCAGTGCCGCCAGGCGGATGATTCCGGCCGCCGACTGACCTCGCGTGTCATTCCGCCGCCGGCGAGATCGCCGCGGGCGGCGGCGGCTTGTGGTCATGACCCGCTGCCGCGTGGTCCGCCTCGTCGGTGGCGTCGCCGGAGGAGACGACCAGCTTGCGGCCGAGCCGCGCGAACACGGATCCGACGTCGTCCATCACCAGGAACATCGCCGGCACGAACAGCAGCGACAGCACGGTCGAGAACACAAGGCCACCGATCACCGCGAGCGCCATCGGCGAGCGGAATTCGCCGCCGGCGCCGACCGCGAGCGCGCTCGGCATCATGCCGGCGACCATCGCGATCGTGGTCATCACAATCGGCCGCGCGCGCTTCATGCCGGCGTCGATGATCGCCTCGTCGCGCCTGACACCCGCATGGATCGCCTCGATCGCGAACTCGACCAGCATGATCGCGTTCTTGGTGACGATGCCCATCAGCATCATCATGCCGATATAGACGGGGATCGTGAGCTGCTTGCCGGTCAGCATCAGCGCGGCGATGGCACCACCGATCGAAAGCGGCAGCGAGAACAGGATCGTGATCGGCTGCAGGAAGGTGCCGAACAGCAGCACCAGCACCGCATAGACGATCATCAGGCCGGCCGTGATCGCCGTGATGAAGCCGGAGGCCAGCTCGTTCAGGCTCTCGGCGTCGTCGGATGGGATCAGCTTGACGCTCGCCGGCATGGTCTTTCGCACCGGCAGCTCGTCGATCAGCTTGGTGGCATCGCCGAGCGCGGCCAGACCGACGAGATCGGCGGAGACCGTCGCCTGGCGGCCGCGATCGTAACGGCTGATGCTGGTCGGCCCCTGATCGAGCTTGATGTCGGCGACCACCGCCAGCGGCACGCCACCCTTTTCGCCGAACTGGCCGAGCGGCACGCGCAATTGTTCGAGGATCTTCACGTCGCTGCGCGCGGCGTCCTCCAACTGCACCCGGATCGGCACCAGGCGGCCGCCGACGTCGTATTTCGCCAGCGCCGGCCCGACGTCGCCGATGGTGGCGACGCGGATGGTTTGCGACAGGCTCTCGGTGGACACACCGAGACGCGCGGCGAGATCGGCGCGCGGCTGCACCCGCAGCTCCGGCCGGTCGAGCGAGGTGTCGGAGACGACGTTGGAGATGATCGGAATCCGCCGCATCTGGGAGGCCAGCTCGCTCGCGACATTGTCGACCAGCTTGGGATCGGTGCCGGTCAAGACCAGCTTGATCGGGCGCAGGCCGTTCTCATCCGTGAACCAGAACCGGATGTCGGGAATGGTCTCGAGCTCCTTGGAGATCGCGAGCTCGAGTTCCTTCTGCGTGATCTTGCGCTCGGTCTTGGGCGTGTAGTTGACGATCATGCCGGCGCGGCGGACCTCCATCGCGCCCTGCAGCCGGCCGCCGTCGACGAACACGCTGCGCACCTCCGGCCGCTTGCGCAGCCGCGCCACGATCTCCTCGGTGACCTTCTCGGTATAGGCGAGCTGCGCGCCTGGCGGCAGCTCGATCGCGAGCAGCGATCGCGCGGCGTCCTGGGCCGGCAGGAAGCCTTTCGACAGCAGGGTCGTGCTCCAGATCGAGGCTGCGAAGATGCCGACGCCGAGCAGGATCGTGATGTAATAGTGCTTCACCGACCACGTCACGATGCGATGATAGGCGCGCAGGATGAAGCCCGGCGGCGGATCCTCGTGGTCGTGATGCTTCATGAAATAGGCCGCCAGCATCGGCGTCACGAAGCGCGCGGCCAAAAGCGAGAAGAACACCTGTACCGAGACGGTGATGCCGAACTGCTTGAAGAATTGCCCGGCGATGCCGGACATGAAGCTCGCCGGCGCGAAGATCGCGATGATGGTGAGGCTGATGGCGATGACCGCGAGGCCGATCTCGTCGGCGGCGTCGAGCGCGGCGCGATAGGGCGACTTGCCCATGCGCATGTGACGGACGATGTTCTCGATCTCGACGATCGCGTCGTCGACGAGAATGCCGGTCGACAGCGTGATGGCGAGGAACGAGACCATGTTCAGCGAGAAGCCGAGGATGTCCATCGCCCAGAACGCCGGGAAGATCGACAGCGGCAGCGAGATCGCCGCGATGATCGTCGCCCGGAGATCGCGCAGGAACAAGAGCACGATGATGACGGCGAGGATCGCGCCCTCGAACAGGGTCGAGATCGCCGCGTCGTAATTGCCCTTGGTGAACTCGACCGACGTATCGATCAGCTTCAGCTCGACATCGGGATGCGCGGCCTTCACCTGGTCGATGCGCTTCTGCACGGCGGCTGCGACGACCACGTCGCTGGCGCCCTTGGCACGCTTGATGCCGAGCGCCACCACCGGCTCGCCGTTGAAGCGCGCGAAGGTTCGGCGGTCGGCGATGGTGTCGGTGACGGTGCCGAGATCGGCGAGCCGGACCTCGCCGCCGCCGAACAGCGGGATCATCGTGTTCGAGAGCTCGTTGAGCGTCTTGGCACCGGCGAGCGTGCGGATCGCCTGGTCGTTCTTGCCGATCTCGGCGCGGCCGCCGGCGACGTCGACATTGGTGCCGCGCAGGCTCTGGCTGACATTGACGGCGGTGAGGCCCATCGCCTGCAGCCGGTCGGGATCGAGCGAGACCAGGATCTCGCGCTCGACACCGCCAATGCGCTCGACCTGGCTGACGCCGCGCACGCCCTGCAGCTC
Source organism: Bradyrhizobium sp. HKCCYLRH3099 (assembly GCF_051167855.1). Taxonomy (NCBI): domain Bacteria; kingdom Pseudomonadati; phylum Pseudomonadota; class Alphaproteobacteria; order Hyphomicrobiales; family Nitrobacteraceae; genus Bradyrhizobium; species Bradyrhizobium sp. HKCCYLRH3099. The sequence continues at coordinate 320,919 of NZ_JBNPTW010000003.1, read as the reverse complement.
GCGCTTGACCACGTCGTCGACGAAGAACGACAGCTGCTCGGGCGTCTTGCCGGGCGAGATCGCGGCATAGGTGACGATCGGCAGGCCGATCTTGTCGACGCGCGAGATCAGGGGCTCGGTGACGTTCTGCGGCAGGTCCGAGCGCACCCGCGTCACGGCGTCCTTGACGTCGTTGATGGCGCGGTCGGTATTGGTCTCCAGCGCGAAGGTGATGGTCGTGACGGAGAGACCATCGGTGATCAGCGACTGGATGTGGCGGGCGCCTTCGACGCCGGAGACGCCGTCCTCGATGATCTTGGTGACCTGGGATTCAAGCTCCGACGGCGCCGCGCCGAACTGCGCCACCGCTACCGAGATCACCGGAATGTCGGCGTTCGGCAGCCGCGTCACCGCGAGCTTGGTGAAGCTCATCCAGCCCAGCACGAGCAGGATGATCGAAAAGAGAATCGACGGCAGCGGGTTCCGGATCGACCATGCCGAGATATTCAGTGCCATCAGCGTACCCGCGTGCGATCGATGTCTTCGGCGAACATGGTCTTGATCTGGTCGCCGTCATGCAGCGAGCTGCCGGCGTCGGCCACGACGACCTCGCCCTCGGCCAGGCCTTCGAGAATTTCGGTCGAGGTATCGGACACCAGCCCGACCCGAACCTTGCGCGTCTCGACGACGTCGCCCTTCACGACCTGAATGGTGAGGTGATCGATCGCCGTGTTGGGAACGGCAACGCCGCAGCTGCGCCGCGCATCGATGTTGGCGCGCGCGAACATGCCGGGCTTCAGCGAGGGATTGCTGGTGAGCGCGATCCGGACATGGCCCAGCTGCGTGGTGCGGTCGACCTGCGGGCCGACGACGCGCAGCTTCCCGACGATGTCGGGGAGATTGTCGCGGCTGATGCGCACCGGCGCGCCGGCGCTGAGCTTCAACAGATGAATGCTGGGGACTTCGGCGTCGAGTTCCAGCTCATTGTTGACGGCGATACGGAACATCGGTCCAGCCTGCGGCGAGGCCGGGACGCCGGCGATGGTGCGCACCTCGGTGACGAGGCCCGCGGCCGGCGCGCGCAGCGACACCGGCCGGCCTGCCGCCGCGGCCGGCGCCCCCGGCTGGGGCGGCGGCGGTGTCAGCCGCGCAAGCTCCTGGTTCTCGGTGACGGTGTCGCCTTCCTTCACCAGCACGTCGGTGACGCGCGAGCCTTCCTGATCGGCGCCGACCACGGCCTCGCGGCGGGGCACGACGAAGCCGGTGACGCGCACGAGATCGGAGAAGCAGGCCTTGCCAGCCTTGGTGACCAGCACCTGCGCCTGCATGCGCGGCTCTTCAGCGGTCTGATGTCCGCGATGCTCGTACAGATAATAGCCGGCGAACAGGCCGAGGAAGACCACGCCGGTCACGGCTTGCTTGACGAGTTTGGGCAGCTTCATCGGAAAATCGATCCGGTCGGCTCGAGGTGCGGACTAGCGACAGCGTATGCGGCCACGAAGGCAGTGACGAGCATCCGACGAGACGATGCGCCCCGCAAGGTTGCGGGACGCATCTCGGCTGCTCGGTACAAGGCCACGCGACCCCCAATGGCGCTTTGCAGACGCCGACTACTTGGCGGACGCCGTCTTGCTCTGCATGTTGACGACCTGGACGCGACGGTTGACCTCGGCGAGCGGCTGGGCCGGATTTTTCAGCTTGCTCTTGCCGTAGCCGACCGTGACCAGATCGGTGCCGGCGATGCCGAACTTCTCGACCAGATAGCGCTTGATCGAGTCGGCGCGGCGCTCCGACAGGTCCTGATTATAGGCATCGGCGCCGGCGGCGTCGGTATGGCCGGCGAGCACGAAGGTCGAGCCCTTCAACTCGGCGCTGGTCAGCGCGCGGCCGAGCGCCTGCACCGAGGGCAGCGACTTCTGGCTGATATTGGCGGAGTTGTAGTCGAAGGTGATCTCGAGATCGATGTTCGGCTTGGTCTTGGCGACCGCCGCGATCTCCTCGCGCTCGGCGACCGAAAGCGAGCGGGTCGAGCGGCCGCGGATGCTCTGCAGGAACTTGTCCTGCTCCGGCGCCACGGCGGGCGCGGCTGCCGCCTCGGCCGGCGGCGCCATCGACAGCCCGCGGGTCAGCGGCTTCTTCGGCCCGGCGAGGGCGCGAACGATCTGATCCTCCGTCACATCCTCGGCGGCGGAGGCCGGCGTCAGGCCGAACGACACCACGGCGCTCAAGGCTGCAGCCACCACGAGACCCGTCAGGCCGGCGGTATGGGTCGAAATCGTCTTCGGTGCGGTCATGGCCATCCCCTGTTCACGCGAACTGATCCTGCCGGCCGCGTCGCGTAGCCCCCGCTCGCGACCCCGGCTGTTCGCTCGATATGTCGATCCGGCGTGCCGCATGGTTCGAGCCGGCAGGCCGGCGCGCGCAAGAAATCAGCGGACGCCGTAGCTTTCGAACTCGCGGTCGATGTTCGGATCCATCGCCTTGGCGTTGGCGATGTCGAGCGCGCCTTCCTGCGCGGCGCCGTTGCGCTGCTTGGCGAGGCCGCGGCCGTACAGCGACGAGGTCAGCCGCGGATTGATCTTCAGCGCCGCGTCGAAATCGGCGATCGCGTTCTTGGCCGCGCCGCTCTTCAGGTTCACCAGGCCGCGGCTGTCGAGCGCGTCGACGAAATTCGGCCGCAGCCGCAGCGCCTCGTTGCAGTCGCGCAGCGCCGACTGCAGCTCGCCGACGACGGTGCGCGCCCAGCAGCGGTTGTTCAGCGCTTCGACGTCCTTCGGATTGATCCGGATGGTCTCGTCGAAATCGCGGATCGCCTGCGGATAGGCGCCCTTGCTCGCATAGACTTGGCCGCGCCGGTACAGCGCACCGGCATCCTCGGGATTGGCGGCGATCTTGGCCGTGAGGCTCTTGATCGTCGGATCTTCGGCAAACGGGTCCGGCGGCGGAACGGGCGGAGTCACCGGGGCGGTCGGCACGACCGGCGCCGTCGGGACGGTGTTCGCGATGACCGGCGAGGACGTCGGAACCGGGGTGACGGGAGGCACCGGCGGAGGCGGCGGTGTATCCACCTTCTGGACCGGAGTGGCCGTAGGCTGCGGCGACGGCACGGGGGGCAGCGGCGGCTGCGGCGTGGGCAGCGGCGGCGCCACCACGACCTGCGTCGGCGTGGGCGTTGGCGTTGGAACCGGCGGCGCGACCACATTGCTCTCGGCCGGCGGACGTCCGCCGCCGGCGCCGGGCACGAAGGAGAAGTCTTCCGCCAGCGACGACGAGATCCACGGCACCTGCTCGCTGCGCGAGGCGCGGGTGACGCCGACGCGGGTCCGGTTCAGCGTCTCCTCGGCGGTGAGATCGGGAACACGGATTTCCTTGAGCAGCTCCTGCACGAACAGGCTGCGATCGCGCCCCGTATCCGACACCACCGACGACAGCGCCGCCGAATACATCACCAGGGTGCCGCTCGGCGCGATCACCGGCGCGAGGCCGGCCGATGCGGTGCGGAAGCGCCGCTCATAGGGATTGCGCCGGGAGGCATCGAGCAGCGCGATCTTCACGCCGGCGCCGCGGCTGTTGATCTCCTGCAGCACCTGCTCGAGGCTGAAACCGTCGCGCCGCACATCGGCTTCCTGCCAGATCTGCGCATCGACCGGGATCATGTAGCTCTGCCGGCTCGACTGGATGCCGTAGCCGGAGAAGAACAGCAGCGCCACCGAACCGGGCTTGAGCTTGCCATAGAGCCGCTCGAAGCCGCGGCGCATCGCGTCGCCGGTCGCATTCTCGAGCGTCTCGACGTTGAAGCCGTCGCGCTTCAGCTCGTCGGTGAGATCGCGCGCGTCGTTGATCGGTTCCTTGAGCGGCGCATCGGCATCGGGATACTTCGCGTTGCCGATCACCAGCGCAAAGCGCTCGGCGGCCGCCATGGCGGTCTCGGAGAACGCGACGGAGAACAGCAGGCCGAGCAGCAACAGCAGGCGGAAGATCATCACGATGGCGGTCCAGCGGTCAGCAATCAGGCGCCGTCCAGCTTGCGCCGGGGCGACCATATCCCACGCGTCAGGCATTATCAAATCGCCGTGACGGCACGTCAACTGCTTGGAGCGGTTGACGAATCGTCGAGCGAGACGACCGCCCGCGTGAACCTCTTGCGAAAGCCGCGGGCCATGACACCGTCAGACCATGCCGCCGCCGAGGTCTCGCATGATGTGCGATGCCTCACACTGGGTCGCGCCAGCCGATCCGCCGGTTCGACGCGGGCGGCGATTGACCTCGCAGCGCGGCGGTGGCTCGATGCCGTCAATGCCGAAACAATCATGAGAAGGCCGTCATGGGGAACGCCACCGAGATCTATGCCTTGCGCTATGCGACGATGTCCCAGCGCACGCTGCAGATGAATTTCCTGCAGCCCGATCCGCACGACACCGTCGCGCAGGACCTCGACTATTTCGTCTGGCTGATTCGCAGCGGCGGCCGCGACATCCTGGTCGACACCGGCTTCAACGCCGCCGAGGCCGAACTGCGCCACCGCAAACTGACGCGCAATCCGGTCGATGCGCTGGCGCTGTTCGGTGTCGACGCGAGCGCGATCCGCGACATCATCGTCACGCATCTGCACTACGATCACGCCGGCAATCTCGACCGCTTCCCCAACGCGCGCTTCCATCTGCAGGAGCGCGAGATGGCCTATGCGACGGGGCGCTGCATGTGCAACGGCCTGCTGCGCCACCCGTTCTCGGTCGAGCACGTCACCACCATGGTGCGTCATGTCTATGGCGAGCGCGTCACCTTCCATAGCGGCGACGGCGAGATCGCGCCCGGCGTCACGGTGCACCGCGTCGGCGGTCATTCCGACGGCCTGCAGGTGGTGCGGGTCGAGACCGCGCGCGGCCCCGTCGTGCTCGCCTCCGACGCCGCGCATTACTACGCCAATCTGCAGCGCCGCAGCCCGTTTCCGATCGTGCTCGACATCGGCGACATGGCGCGCGGCTGGGAGATCATCGAGCGCCTCGCGGGTCATCCCGACCGCTTCATCCCGGGACACGATCCGCTGGTGACCGAGCTCTATCCGCGCGTGAACGACGCGGCCGATGCCTATGCGCTGCACGTGGCGCCGAAGCGGTCGTTTGCGACGTAGCAGCGGCTGCGCTTTGCTTGATCGAAGGCGATCGCGAGGAGCTCCGCCATCATCGCCACCCACCACCGTCATCCCGGACAAGCCGCGACGCGCGCCAGCGTGGCGTGGCGCCGATCCGGGATCCATACGCCGTGGCGGTCCTGGTGAGCACGCGCTTTGAACTACACGCCTGCCCCGAACTGCTCCCTGTGGTTATGGGTCCCGGCGTTCGCCGGGACGACAGCGGAGGTTGCCGAGGCCGCTCGGCAGATTACACTGTGCTGCAAATTCAAGCGAGCGGGATCGCAGTCCCGCTCACCGCAGCTCCACCACGGCCTTCTTCGACAGATGCTGGCCGAGGAAGGCGACGTCCCAGTTGGTCAGGCGGACGCAGCCGTGAGACTCGGACTTGCCGACCTTGGAGGGCTCGGCGGTGCCGTGGATGCCGTAGCCGTTGCCGATGGACAGGCCGATCCAATATGACCCCACCGGATTGTTCGGGCCGGGCTTGATGTCGAAGGCTTTGCGCGCCTTCACGCCCTTGAACTTGTAGTCCGGATTGTAGCGGTAGTTCGGATTGGCATCGATCGAGTCCACCTTGAAGCTGCCGACCGGGGTCGGCTTGTCGTCGCTGCCGACGGTCGCCGGGAACACCGCGACCAGCTTGCCGTCCTTGGCGAAGGCCTGCACGGTCTCGGACTGCTTGTCGATGTCGAGCCGGGTGATCTCCGGCACGGTCTCGTCCGGCTTCAGCACGTTGGCGACAGTGATGGTTTCGCCGGCCTTGTCGAAGCCGGCCTTGGGATTGAGCGCTCTTAGCAGCGCCTCGCTCATGTGGAATTTCTCGGCCAGCGCCTCGACCGGCGAGGTGTAGCCCACCCGCGGCAGGTCCTTCATGTCCTCCATGCGCTTCGGCAGCTTCTCCAGAAACGGCCCTTTCACATCGTCGCGGCTGATCGTGTAGCTGACGATCGCGGGTGCGTTGTCGCCGCGCACCAGCGCGTCCCAGACCTCCGGCGTCAGCTTCGCGTCGCCGGCCAGACCCTTGGCGCGGGCGAACGCCGCCAGCGCCTGGCGCGCATTGTCGCCGAAGCGGCCGTCGATCTCGCCGGGCGACACATGCGCGCGGTCGAGCAGCACCTGGGCGCGGATCGCCACCGGGTCCATCTTCTCCTCGGAGGGCTGCCGCTTGCGCAATTCGGCGCCGTTGACGGCGTCGGCCGTGAGGTCGGCGGCGACCGCGGGCGTGATGACAGCGAGGCAGAGCAGAAGCGGTATCCAGAGCCGAAGCATGAGGGTGATATCCAGGTGAAGACAGGCCGATCGTCGGCAGCGACAACGTGGCCATGACCGCAAAGTTCGGCGCGGTTAAGTTCTGTCGCGCTGAACGTCGCGGGCCCCTGGCGCGACTACCGAGCAATCGGGTCGGCTGGCCCGGCGGCTGCGCGTCTGCTATTTCCGCCGTGAGCCGTTCGATGACTTGGTTTTTGGGGATCGCGTTCGCATGGGACATGCCGTCACTGCCGCCACGATGCGCCGGCTGCCGATGCTCGCCGCCAGCCTGCTGGTTCTGGTCCAGGCGGCCGCGGCCGATGACGCAGCGCCGCGCGGCGCCGCGGTCAGCGTGCTCAAGGCGACCAAGGCCTGCTTCGACAACACGGTCGAGGTGTCCGGCATGGTGCTGGCGCGCGACGAGACGGCGGTGCGGCCCGACCGGCCCGGGCTGAAGGTGGCGGAGGTGCTGGTCGACGCCGGCGACACCGTCACGGCCGGGCAGAACCTGGCGCGGCTGACGCCGCCCGAAGGCGGCAGCGTCATGATCCAGGCGCCGGTCGCCGGCACCGTGCTGTCGTCGACCGCCACCATCGGCGCGTTCGCCTCGGGCCGCGGCGAGGCGCTGTTCTCGATCCTCGCGCGCAACGAATATGATTTGGTCGGGCTGGTGCCGTCAGCCCAATTGTCCAAGCTCGCGGTCAACCAGACCGCGCGCATCCGCATCGTCGGCGCCGGCGAGGTCCAGGGCAAGATCCGCCGGGTGGCGCCGACCGTCGAGCCGAACAGCCAGCTCGGACAGGCGTTCATCGGCATCACCGGCAATGCCAGGCTGCTGGTCAACGCGTTCGGCCGTGCCGCGATCAAGATCGGCCAGAGCTGCGGCGTGTCCGTGCCGCTGACGGCGGTGCTGTACGATCCCGACGGCACCGTGGTGCAGGTGGTGCGCGCCCAGCGCATCGAGACCAAGCGCGTCGAGATCGGCCTGACGGCCGGCGGCCAGGTCGAGATCCGCGACGGCCTCGCCGAAGGCGACGTCGTCGTCGCCCGCGCCGGCGCCCTGCTGCGCGAGGGTGATCCGGTGCGGCCGGTGATGGCGAGCAATTAGGGCGGACCCGTATCAGCGGCGAGGCAGAGGCACGCTGCTGCCGCAGCGGCGGTCCGCTCCCCCCTGCGGGGAGGGGTCGGGGGTGGGGGTCCACGAATTCCGCTCGATATGATGGGCGCGTGTCGTGCCGGGCGCCATCAATGAGCACAGACGCCCACGCAAAGACCTAAGGGACTCACTGAGTGCAGCGCCCGGAGACCCCCACCCCCGACCCCTCCCCGCAAGGGGGAGGGGAGCGCACCGTCAGCGTGGAAATACGGCTCACGCGGCGCTGTCAGCAGCCAAGGCAGCCTCAGCTGCCCGCGTTCGCGACCTCGGAGCCGAGGCGGATGTCCTCGACCAGGGATGAGGACACCGCGGGGACCTGCTCGCCGTCGGAATTGCGCACGATGGCGTTGCGAGTCTTGGTGAAGACGGCCTCGGCGGTCGGGCTCTTGCCGAGCTGGTTGAGCAGCTCGCCGACCAGCGCGCTGTTCTGGCCGGTGGAATCGTCGAGCACCTTGCCCGGCGTCGCCGACGACAGGATCAGCGCATTGGCGGGCGTATTGATCGGGGCGAGGCCGTGCGAATAGGCGCGGAAGCGGCGCTCGTAGGGATTGCGGCGGGCGGCGTCGATCACCACCAGCTTGGCGCGCGCACCCTTTTCGCGGACCACGTCGAGCAGCTGCTCGATGCTGGTGCCCTCGCGGCGGACGTCGGCTTCCTTCCAGATCTTGGCATCGACCGGAATCATGTAGCTCTCGCGTCCGGCCTGGATGGCGTAGCCGCCGAAGAACAGCATCACCACCGAATCCGGCTTGATCCGGGCCTTGAGGCGCTCGATCGCGCGCGCCATGTCGTCCTTGCTTGCGTCTTCGACGACGTCGACGTCGAAGCCGTCGCGGTGCAGCGCGCCGGTCAGCGCGCGCGCGTCGTTGATCGGCTGGGCGAGCGGGGCGTTGGCGTCGGGATAGTGGCCGTTGCCGATGACGAGCGCGAGCCGCGCCGCGTTGCCGTTCGACACGCGCTCGGAGGCGGCCGCTTTCGGCGACTCGAACGACCGCTTGTTCAAGGCAGCATGCGCCCCGATCGCGAGCGACACCGTGCACAGCAGCGCGGCGGCGATCACGGCCGTTCGGCGGGAGAGAGAAGGCTGCCTTGCGGTCATCACGTCAATCCTGGTCCGAGCCTGTCCATCGTGGCCAAGGGGTGAGCACCCGTGCGGGGTACGCACCCTTTGGTCGCGCGGACGCCTCTGAGGTTTGAGGGGTTGCGAGACGATGTGTCGTCGAATTGCGCGCAATTTGCGGCGCCGCAACGAAGAAAGGCTTAACCTGATCCCGCAGCGAGGGCAACATCGGAACACCATTGACTTATCAACCACTTGGGAATTAAGGCGAATTTAACCATGACGCTGACCTCTCCAGCGCCCGGGGCCGACCTTCGGACAGCCACAATGCCGCCTGATCCCTTACCTCCGCAGTGAGCCCGGTCACGTTGTCTTTGGCCGCCCCCCATGCCAGTTTGCGTCCTGCATGCGCGTGACGGGCCGTTTGCAGGGCGTTTCGAGCAGCACAGGCCGTTCGTCCCGCCCATCCCCGTCCGCACGTGACCAGCCACGAGTGCCCGCCTTGAGTTTCCCATATTTTGCCGGCGCCGCCTGCCGCGCCCTGACGGCGCGCAAAGAGGGGCCCTCGCTGTACGAGGTGTGCGACCCGATCCTGCGTCAGCCCGGCCGTGGCGACCCGCATCTGTCGACCTTCTATCGGACCGCGCTCGGCAACCCCGCGCTGCGCACGCTGCTGCGCCGGGCCGGCCTGCCGGAACTCAACGACCCCGCCCACCTCAATGCGCTGCGCGAGGCGCTGGTTCTGGCCCGCGACAATCCGACGCCCGATTGGCAGCAGGTCGGCCGCCCGGTCGCCGAGCTCGTCGACAGCATCGCGCTGCATCACCCTGCCCCGCCGCGCCGGACGGACACCGTCGTCATGCCGCCGGCGGCCGAGATCGAGCGCGTGATCCGGGCCTGCGGCGCCGACCTGCTCGGCTCCTTTGGCCGCAACGGCTTCATCCCGACCTACGCCGCCTTCAACCTGATCGGCGATCCCGACATGGGGGGGCGCGAGGTCACGATGGCGCTGCAGGGGCTGGACGCGCGCGGCTACAAGAACTCGACGTTGCTGTTCAATCTTGCCCGCGTCTTCATCGCCCGCTCGCCGGCGGCGGCGGTGATCAACCCGCCCTGGCGCGGCATCGCCGAGCCGATGTGGGAGCCGGTGCAGATCCGCCACCGCTCGGCCTATTACGACGCGTTCTTCACCGAGGCGCTGCTGAGCTATCTCGAGACCGACCTCGCCTCGTCCGAACAAAGCAGCGCGGCGCGCGGCGCGATTGCGGCGATGGTCGAATTCTGCCTCAAGACCAGCCGCGAGGAGGTGCGGGGCGCGGATGGCAAGAGCTACGACGTCGTCACCGCGCTGGCGCCGCACCCGCATCCGCGGTTCTCGCGCTTCTTCACCCAGATCAAGCAGGACCTCGGCTTCGGCGTCTACGTGCCGGACTGCGACACCACGGCGTGCTCGTTCTCGGCGGCGACACAGGCCGGCTCCGATGATCCGATCCTGAACCAGCCGCTGGTCGATTTCTACGCCGGCTATCAGGTCCGCGCCGGCGGCAACGAGCCGCGCGTGACGGTGCCGATCAACGACAACATCGACTATGAGGGCGGCGTCGCCACCTGGATCGACAGCATGGCCGGCGAGCGGCCCTACGGCAACGATCTCGACCCCACGCTGAACCTCGACGTGCTCGAAGTGTCGTTCCGCAACCTCGCGCGCTGGCAGATCCTGGAGACGCAGGCCCGGCTGGATGTCATCCGGCGCATCGTCGGCTTCCAGCTGCGGCTGGTCACCAGCGGCGCCTTCGCCGATCCGCGCTCGCACATCTATTATCTGCCGGAGCTGTACTGCGCCTATTTCGGCCGCTGCTACCACGCCTTCATGGCGCTGCCGCCGGCCGCGCGGCAGGCGATCGATCCCGGCGGCGCCTTCGAGCTGATCCGCCTGCGCGTGCTCGCTTATGTCGAGGACGAGCTGGTCGGGCGCGAGATGAACCCGTTCGACGCGGCGTTGGCGCTGATCGCGCTCGGCCATCTCGGCGGCAACGCGGCGAGCTTCGCGCCCGCCGTGCATTGCATCGTCACCAGCTTCGGCGAAGGCGGCCGGCGGCATCCGTATCGCGCCTATGAATGGAACAAGATGAAGACCCCGACGCGCATCCTGGTCGGCGGGCCGGAGGTGACCTCGGCCTTTGTGCTGATGGGTCTGGCGCTGGCGCGGCGGGTGAACGTTCGGTGAGCCGAGCCATCAGCGGCAACGGCGGTCGGCTCCCCTCCCCCTTGCGGGGAGGGGTCGGGGGTGGGGGTCCGCGAGTCCAGCTATCAATGAGATGGCGAGAAATCCTGGGCGATCTAGCTTGAGGCCTCTTTGATCTCGTGCAGTCACTGAATGCAGCGCCCGGAAACCCCCACCCCCGACCCCTCCCCGCAAGGGGGAGGGGAGTGCAGCGCCGTCGTGGTGGTTACCGAATTCCCAATGCCTGACAGCCCAGCATCGCGCGAAGTTGAGCAAGTCAGGCAATCACCGTGCTGGAACATGCGCCTGATCCGCCGCACAATCGCGGGCACCCGCCATCCTAAGGACGACCCGCCCCCGTTCATGTCGATGAAACCCGCTTTGCTCGCGCTGCTTCTGCTGCTTCCCGCCGTCGCGTCCGCCGCCGATATCACCGGCACGGCCAAGGTCCGCGAGGCCGACAGCGTGATGATTGGCACCACCCGCATCCGGCTCGGCGGCATCGATGCGCCCTCGGTCGATCAGCTCTGCCTGAACAAGGACGGCGAGCGCTGGACCTGCGGCGTGGCCGCGCGCGACGAACTCATCAAGCATGCCGACGGCAAGAGCTGGGTGTGCCACCCGCGCTCGATCGACCGCCGCGGCCGCCAGGTGGCGCGCTGCGATGTCGACGGCGAGGACGTCCAGAAATGGCTGGTGCAGCACGGTTGGGCGCTGGCCTATCGCACCCTCTCGCACGACTACGAGCCTGACGAGGCCGAGGCGCGCGCCGCCAAGGCCGGGATGTGGCAGGGCGCGTTCATCGCGCCGTGGGACTGGCGGGTGCGCAACAAGAAGACCACCGTTCTCGGCGCGACCAAGCCGCCGGAAGGCGCCAAGGCCATCCTGCTTGCGTCGGCCTCCGGGCCCGTGGCGCCGTCGCCCGACTGCACCATCAAGGGCAACGTCAACGGCGCCGGCGAGTGCATCTATCACACGCCGAAGAGCCGCTGGTACGCCCAGATCAGGATGCGCGTCGCCAAGGGCACGCGCTGGTTCTGCTCGGTCGAGGAGGCCGAGGCCGCCGGCTGCCGCGAGACCCGGCGCTAGTCCGGACGGCCGCGGCATGCCAGCCTCCCGGCTTCCCCGGCTTTTCTTATGCCGCCGCGCCACGTAAAACGGTCTCAGGCTCCGCGTGTGAGAGCTCGCCACCCCAATCGCAAGACCACATCGCGCCACATCACATCGTCCATATCACTTCGCCCAAACCACTTCGCCTGAGGACACTGACAATGACCGTTCGCGCGGGCCGGGAGTTTCTGGCCATCCCGGGACCCACCACGATGCCCGACGAGGTGTTGCAGGCGATGCACCGCCCGGCCCTCGACATCTACTCCAAGCAGATGGTGGAGCTGACCGACGGCATCATGTCCGACCTCGGCCGCCTCTTCGCCACCAAGGGCAAGACCTACATCTATATCGCCAACGGCCACGGCGCCTGGGAGGCCGTGCTCTCCAACGTGCTGTCGCGCGGCGACAAGGTGCTGGTGCTGGAGAGCGGCCGCTTCGCGATCGGCTGGGGCAACGCGGCGAAGGCGATGGGCGCCGAGGTCGAGGTGCTCCGCGGCGACTGGCGCCGCGCGGTGCGTCCCGCCGAGGTCGAGGCGCGGCTGCGCGCCGACAAGGAGCACACCATCAAGGCCATCGTCGTGGCGCAGATCGACACGGCCTCGGGCGTCGTCAACGACGTCGAGGCGATCGGCCGCGCGGTCAAGGCCTCGGGCCACCCTGCCCTCTACATGGTCGACACCGTGGCCTCGCTCGGCTGCATGCCGTTCGAGATGGACGCCTGGCACATCGACGTCGCGATGTCCGGCTCGCAGAAGGGCCTGATGACCCCGCCCGGCCTCGGCTTCGTCGCCGCCAACGACCGTGCGCTGGAGGCGCACAAGCGCGCCAACCTGCGCACCCCGTATTGGGACTGGAGCGAGCGCGAGGGCGCCGAGCATTATCGCAAATATGGCGGCACGGCTCCCGTGCATCTGCTGTTCGCGCTGCGTCAGGCCATGGACATGCTGTTCGCGGAGGGGCTGCCGCACGCCTTCCGCCGGCACCAGTTGCTCGCCGAGGCCGTGCGCCGCGCGGTGGCGAAGTGGAGCGAGGGCCAAGTGATCGGCTTCAACATCGAGGACGCCGCCGAGCGCTCCAATACGGTGACGACGGTGCTGGTCGGCGAGGGCTATGATCCGGCCGTGCTGCAGACCTATTGCAAGGAGCAGTGCGGTGTCGTGCTCGGCACCGGCATCGGCGATCTCAGCGGCAAGGCCTTCCGCATCGCCCATATGGGCCATGTCAACGCGCCGATGGTGCTGGGCACGCTCGGCGTGATCGAGATGGCGCTGGTGGCGTTGAAGATCCCGCACGGCCGCGGCGGCCTGGATGCCGCGATCCAGTGGCTCGGCGAGAGCGTGACCGCATAAGGACCGACATGACCGATCACAGCACCAAGGCGCCGGTGGCGCCGCGCCGGCCGCATTCCTTCACCCGTTACGGCATCACCGTCCAGGACGACTATGCCTGGCTGAAGGATGCGCGCTGGCAGGAGGTGCTGCACGATCCCACGCTGCTCGATGCGGATATCCGCGCCTATCTCGAAGCCGAGAACGGCTATGCCGAGTCCGTGCTCGGCCACACCGCGCCGCTGCAGAAAAAGATCGTCGCGGAGATGCGCGGCCGTATCAAGGAGGACGATTCCTCGGTGCCCTCGCCGGACGGTCCCTACGCGTATTTCCGCAAGTACCGCGAAGGCGGCCAGCACGAGTTGTTCTGCCGGACGCCGCGCCATGGCGGCGCCGAGACCATCGGGCTCGACGGCGATGCGCTGGCGCGCGGCCACGACTACTTCAAGTTCGGCGGCAGCCGGCATTCGCACGACCACAGGCTCGTGGCCTGGAGCGCCGACACCAAGGGCTCGGAATATTTCACGATCCGCGTCCGCGACTGGGATGGCGGCGACGATCTCGCCGACATCGTCGAGGAGACCGACGGCGGCGTGGTGTGGTCGCGCGACTGCAAGAGCTTCTTCTACGTCAAGCTCGACGACAATCACCGCCCGATGCAGGTCTGGCGGCACAAGCTCGGCACCAAACAGGCCGACGACGTGCTGGTGTATGAGGAGAAGGACACCGGCTGGTTCACGCATGTGCACGAGTCGACGTCCGGCCGGTTCTGCGTCATCGCCGGCGGCGATCACGAAACCTCCGAACAGAGGCTGATCGATCTCGATGCGCCCGAAGCACCGCCGCGGCTCGTCGCCGCGCGCGAGACCGGTGTGCAATATTCGATCGCGGATCGCGGCAACGAGCTGTTCATTCTCACCAATGCCGACGGCGCGATCGACTTCAAGATCGTGACGGCGCCGCTCGCCTCGCCGGAACGCGCCAATTGGCGCGACCTCATTCCGCACCGCGCCGGCATCTACGTGCTCGACCACGATCTCTATTCGGGCCATCTGGTGCGGCTGGAGCGCGCCAACGCGCTGCCGTCGATCGTGATCCGCGATCTCAAATCCGGTGAGGAGCACGCGATCGCTTTCGACGAGGGCGCCTATTCGCTGGACGCGATGGGCTCCTACGAGTTCGACACCACCAACCTGCGCTTCGCCTATTCGTCGATGACGACGCCGTCGGAGGTGTGGGACTACGACATGGTGACGCGCGCGAAGACCCTGCGCAAGCGCCAGGAGATTCCGTCCGGACACGATCCGGCCGACTACATCACCACGCGCATCATGGCCAAGGCAGTTGACGGCGCCGAGGTGCCGGTGTCGCTGCTGCACCGGCGCGACTTCAAGGCGGACGGCTCGGCGCCGCTGCTGCTCTATGGCTACGGCTCCTACGGCCATGCGATGCCGGCCTCGTTCTCGGCCAACCGGCTGTCGCTGGTCGACCGCGGCTTCGTCTATGCAATCGCCCACATTCGCGGCGGCACCGACAAGGGCTGGGGCTGGTACCTCGATGGCAAGCGCGAGAAGAAGACCAACAGTTTTGACGATTTCGCGGCCAGCGCCCGCGCGCTGATCGCGGCGAAGTACACCAGCCCGAAACGGATCGTCGGCCATGGCGGCAGCGCCGGCGGCATGCTGATGGGCGCCGTCGCGAACCGCTCGGGCGAGCTGTTCGCCGGCATCGTCGCCGAGGTGCCGTTCGTCGACGTGCTCAACACCATGCTCGACGACACCCTGCCGCTGACGCCGCCCGAATGGCCCGAATGGGGTAACCCGATCGAGAGCGAAAAGGACTTTCGCACCATCCTGTCCTACTCGCCCTACGACAATGTCGCGGCCAAGGACTATCCGGCGATCCTGGCGATGGCCGGCCTGACCGACCCGCGCGTGACCTATTGGGAGCCGGCGAAATGGATCGCGCGGCTGCGCGCGACGATGACATCGGGCGGTCCTGTGGTGTTGCGCACCAACATGGGCGCCGGCCACGGCGGCGCCTCCGGCCGCTTCAACCGGCTCGACGAGATCGCGATCGTCTATGCGTTCGCGCTATGGGCGGTGGGGATGGCCGACAAGACGGCGTGAGCCGTCGTCGGAGCGACGACCGGGCCGGTGCCGAGCCTCACACCATCTGCTCGGCCACCACCATGTAGTTCACGTCCATGTCGCTCGACAGGCTCCAGCGATCGGCGAACGGGCTGTAGACGACGCCGCTCTGCTCGGTGATGACCAGGCGGTTGTCGAGCAGGTATTTGGTCAGTTCGTCCGGGGTGACGAACTTGCTCCATTCATGGGTGCCGCGCGGCAGCCAGCGCAGCACATATTCGGCGCCGACGATGGCGAGCGCAAAGCTCTTCCAATTGCGGTTGAGGGTCGAGACCACCATCAGGCCGCCGGGCTTGAGCACGGCGGCGCAGCGGCCGAGGAAGGCGCTGACGTCGGTGACGTGCTCGACCACTTCCATCGCCAGCACGATGTCGAAGCGCTCGCGCGGGTCCATCTCCTCGATCGTGGTGCAGCGGTAGTCGATCGACAGATGCCCCTTCTCGGCATGCAGCTTGGCGGCGGCGATGTTGCTGGCCGAGGGATCGACGCCGACGACCTGCGCGCCCAGCCGCGTGAACGGTTCGCACAGCAGCCCGGCGCCGCAGCCGATGTCGAGCATGCGCAAGCCCGAGAGGCAGTTGAGGCTCTTGGCGTTGCGCTCGAATTTCCGGCAGGCGGCATCGCGGATGTAGGTCAGGCGAAGCGGATTGATCTTGTGCAGCGGCGCCATCTTGCCCTTCGGATCCCACCAGGTCTCGGACAGCTTCGAGAACTTGGCGATCTCCGCCGGATCGACCGTCGAGCCGGGCGGAACAGGGGTGCTGCGGGAATCCTGAGGCATTGTCATCGCTGCATACTCAAATGATCGAAGCTGGGGCGTCGGCGGCTAGCGCGCCGTGATGGCGTTGCGGAACGCCAGCGGCTCCGCGATGGTCGCAATGGTCTCCTTGCCTTCGCCCACGCCCAAGATGGTGACGTCGCCGTAATTGAGAAGCCGTCCCATGATCGTCTGGTTGACGTCGACGCTCTCGACCTTGTCGAGCGCCATCTCGAAGGTACGGCGGCGGATGAAGCCGGTTTTGTGGACGACGCGACGGTTGGTGACGTCGGTCTCGGTGGTCAGGCGGTGGAACCAGGCGCGCACGGTCCAGTACAGGGCCACCACCGCGATGACAGCGGCCGTCGCCAGCGACAGCATCACGAGATTGTCGTTCAGGGTCATGCGCGAGGCGACGAGCAGCCCGAACACGACGATCCAGGCTCCGATGGCGGGCAGGTAGAACATCCAGTGCGCATTGGTCGAATACAGCACCTTCTCGCCGGGTTGCAGGATTTCGTCGATGTAACGCGCCATACCAGTCCTCTACCTCACCCCATCACCACAAGGAACCGTCTTGCCCCCGGCCGCGACGCTATGTATACGCGCGTTTCGGCTGGCGCGCCTCCGGTTTCCGCGCGAGCCGGTCAACTTATCCTCCTGATGGGAATGAGCGCGTCGTCATGGGTCGCCTCGTGCTGAAATTCGGCGGCACATCCGTCGCCAACATCGACCGCATCCGCAACGTCGCGCGCCACGTCAAGCGCGAGGTCGATGCCGGTCATGAAGTCGCTGTGGTTGTCTCGGCGATGTCCGGCAAGACCAACGAGCTGGTGGCCTGGTGCACCGAGGCCTCGCCGATGCACGACGCGCGCGAATACGACGCCGTCGTGGCCTCGGGCGAGCAGGTCACGTCGGGCCTGCTGGCGATCGTGCTGCAGAGCATGGGCATCCAGGCCCGCTCCTGGCAGGGCTGGCAGATCCCGATCAAGACCAGCGACGCCCACGCCTCGGCGCGCATCGTTGACATCGACGGCACCGAGCTGATCCAGCGCTTCCAGGAGCGCAAGGAGGTCGCGGTCATCGCCGGCTTCCAGGGCATCAATGCCGAGACCGGGCGAATCACCACGCTCGGCCGCGGCGGCTCGGATACCTCCGCGGTGGCGATCGCCGCCGCCATCAAGGCCGACCGTTGCGACATCTATACCGACGTCGACGGCGTCTACACCACCGACCCCCGCGTGGTGCCGAAGGCCAAGCGGCTCGACAAGATCGCCTTCGAGGACATGCTGGAGCTGGCGTCGCAGGGCGCCAAGGTGCTGCAGGTGCGCTCGGTGGAACTGGGCATGGTGCACAACATGCCGATCTTCGTCCGCTCCTCATTCGACAAGCCCGAGGATATCGACCCGCACGCCAACCAGCCGCCGGGGACGCTGATCTGCAGCGAGGAACAAATCATGGAAAATCACGTCGTGACCGGCATCGCCTTCTCCAAGGACGAGGCCCAGATCTCGGTGCGCCAGATCGAGGACAAGCCGGGCATCGCGGCCTCGATCTTCGGGCCGCTGGCGGACGCCAACATCAACGTCGACATGATCGTCCAGAACGTCTCCGAGGACGGCAAGACCACCGACCTGACCTTCACGGTCCCGGCGACCGACTACAATCGCGCACGCGAGACGATCACGGCGGCCAAGGACAAGATCGGCTACCAGCGCATGGACGCCGCCACCGATGTCGCCAAGGTCTCGGTGATCGGCTCGGGCATGCGCAGCCATGCCGGCGTCGCCGCGAAGGGTTTTGCCGCGCTGGCCGCCCGCAACATCAACATCCGCGCGATCACGACCTCCGAGATCAAGTTCTCGGTGCTGATCGACGCCGCCTATACCGAGCTGGCCGTCCGCACGCTGCATACGCTCTACGGACTGGACCAGGCCTAGAAAATCCTGCTCCGCGACCACACCTGTCCCGTTATGCGACAATGGGACAGGCGCCGGACGATCGCCGAAAGCCGTTGACGCCGCCCGCGCTGGCAGGCGTTTTGCTTGGCAAAACAAGCCCTAATTCGCTATACGCCTCGCAGGATGACTGGCGCGACCTGTGCTCCAGTGATGGTTGTTTTGATTCGGGCCGGCACTTTGAGCGTGCGATAGTGCCGAATCGAGAAAGCTGTTCGATGCCGCGAGTTTAGCGCCAGATCCGGCCGCGCGCCGGGCTGGCCCCAGGAAGGGGGATTGTGCCACATGCGAAGCGCGTCGGGAGGCCCCCGCGTCCTGCTCAGACGGCTTCGCGAGACCATGGCGGAGCAGGTCTCGGCACAGGAGCGGCTCGACAAGATCGTGGTGCTGATCGCGGCCAACATGGTCGCGGAGGTCTGCTCGGTCTATGTGCTGCGCGTCGACAATACGCTCGAACTCTACGCCACCGAAGGTTTGAACCGCGACGCCGTGCACATCACGGTGATGAGCGCGCATGAAGGCCTGGTCGGCCTCGTCGCCAGCGAGGCCACCCCGCTCAATCTGAGCGACGCGCACAGCCACCCGGCCTTCTCCTACCGCCCGGAGACCGGCGAAGAAATCTACCACTCCTTCCTCGGCGTGCCGATCCTGCGCGCCGGCAATACGCTCGGCGTGCTGGTGGTGCAGAACCGCGCCAAGCGCACCTATGTCGAGGAAGAGGTCGAGGCGCTGCAGACCACCGCGATGGTGCTCGCCGAGATGATCGCCTCCGGCGAGCTCGCAGCGCTCGCCCAGCCCGGCGCCGAGCCGGCCGTCCGGCATTCGATCCACAAGACCGGCGCGGTGCTGTCGGACGGTATCGCGCTCGGGCATGTCGTGCTCCACGAGCCGCGCGTCGTGGTCAACAACTACATCGCCGAAGACCTGCCGAAGGAGATCAAGCGGCTGGATGCCGCTTTGGTGAAGCTGCGCGCCGATCTCGACCGCATGCTGGAGCGCGGCGACGTCGCCGACGGCGGCGAACATCGCGAGGTGCTCGAAGCCTATCGCATGTTCGCCAACGACCAGGGCTGGTCGCACAAGCTGCATGAAGCGGTGGCGACCGGCCTCACAGCGGAAGCCGCCGTCGAGCGCGTGCAGTCCGACACCCGCGCCCGCATGCTGCGCTCGACCGATCCTTACTTGCGCGAGCGGCTGCACGATCTCGAGGATCTCGGCTACCGCCTGCTGCGCCAATTGGTCGGCCAGGACCATGCGCCGAGCCGCGACCACCTGCCCGACAATGCCATCCTGATCGCGCGCGCGATGGGCCCGGCCGCCCTGCTCGACTACGACCGCAAGCGGCTGCGCGGCCTGGTGCTGGAGGAAGGCACCGCCAATTCGCATGTCGCGATCGTGGCGCGCGCGCTCGGCATTCCCGCGGTCGGCGAGGTGCCGAATGCGCCGGGTATCGCCGATCCCGGCGACGCCATCATCGTCGACGGCACCTCCGGCTCGATCTATGTGCGGCCGTCCGCCGAGATCGAATCCGCCTATGCCGAGCGGGTGCGTTTCCGCGCCCGCCGCCAGGCGCAGTACAGCGAGCTGCGCAACAAGCCCTGCAAGACCAAGGACGGCCAGCCGATCGAGCTGATGATCAATGCCGGCCTCGTCATCGACCTGCCGCATATCGAGGACACCGGCAGCGCCGGCATCGGCCTGTTCCGCACCGAATTGCAGTTCATGGTGTCGGCCAGCCTGCCGCGCTCCAGCGATCAGCTCGCGCTGTACCGCTCGGTGCTGGATGCCGCCGGCAACAAGCCGGTCACGTTCCGGACGCTCGACATCGGCGGCGACAAGGCGCTGCCCTACATGGAGACCGTCATCGAGGAAAATCCCGCGCTGGGCTGGCGCGCGATCCGCCTCGGGCTCGACCGTCCCGGCCTGCTGCGCGGCCAGATCCGGGCGCTGCTGCGCGCCGGCGGCGGCCGCTCGCTGCGCATCATGTTCCCGATGATCTCGGAGGTCGCCGAGTTCGACACGGCGAAGGCGATCGTCGAGCGCGAGCTGACATATCTGCGCCAGCACGGTCATACGCTGCCGGAGCGCGTCGACGTCGGCACCATGCTCGAAGTCCCCGCGCTGCTCTACCAGCTCGACGAGCTGCTCGCGAAGGTCGACTTCATCTCGGTCGGCTCCAACGACCTGTTCCAGTTCCTGTTCGCGGTCGACCGCGGCAATGCCAAGGTGTCCGATCGCTTCGACACGCTGTCGACGCCGATCCTGCGGGCCCTGCAGGAGATCGTGCGCAAGGCCAACGCGGCCAAGCGCTCGGTGTCGCTGTGCGGCGAGATGGCCTCGAAGCCGATCGGCGCGCTGGCGCTGATCGCGCTCGGCTACCGCTCGCTGTCGCTGTCGGCGACCGCGCACGGCCCGGTGAAGGCGATGATCCTCGAGCTCGACGCCGCCAAGGCGGAGGCGAAGATGGCCGAGTGGCTGGCGGCACCGGCGGGCAGCTTCTCGATGCGGCAGAAGCTGACCGAGTTCGCCGAGAGCGAAGGCCTCGCATTGTAGCGGGCTGATCTCCCTACGCGCCTGCGCCCCTATCGTTTGCTCCTCAATCAGATTGCATCATGTCGTCGCTTCCCGAAGCCAAACTGGACGTCCTGCTCGCACATCACGCCTCGCTCGAGGCGGAGCTGCTGGGCCAGGTCAATTCCGACCGCTACGTGCAGATCACCCGCGAGCTCGCCGAGCTCAATCCGCTGATCGACGCCGTCAAGGCCTATCGCGCCGGCGTGAAGGAGCTCGCCGACACCGAGGCGCTGCTCGCCGATCCCGAGACCGACGCCGAGATGCGCGCGATGGCCGAGGCCGAGCGCGACGAGCTGATCGCGCGCCGCGGCGAGCTGGAGCAGAAGATCCGCGTCGCGTTGCTGCCCAAGGACGCGATGGACGACCGCAACGTCGTGCTCGAAATCCGCGCCGGCACCGGCGGCGACGAGGCCTCTTTGTTCGCCGGCGACCTGTTCCGGATGTATGAGCGGTTCGCGGCGCTGCAGGGCTGGAAGGTCGAGGTGATCTCGGCCTCCGAAGGCACCGTCGGCGGCTACAAAGAGATCATCGCCGAGGTGCAGGGCCGCGGCGCCTTCGCCAAGCTGAAATTCGAATCCGGCGTGCACCGTGTGCAGCGCGTGCCCGACACCGAGACGCAAGGGCGCATCCACACCTCGGCGGCCACGGTGGCCGTGCTGCCGGAGGTCGAGGATGTCGACGTCGACATCAAGCAGGACGATCTGCGCATCGAGACCATGCGCGCGCAAGGCGCCGGCGGCCAGCACGTCAACAAGACGGAATCGGCGATCCGCATCACGCATATTCCGACCGGCATCGTGGTGATGATGCAGGACAGCCGCTCGCAGCATAAGAACCGGGCGTCGGCGATGAACATTTTGCGCTCGCGCATCTACGATGCCGAGCGGCAGAAGGTCGACGCCGCACGCTCCGCCGAGCGCAAGGAGAAGGTCGGCTCCGGCGACCGCTCCGAACGCATCCGCACCTACAATTTTCCGCAAGGACGCGTCACCGACCACCGCATCAACCTGACGCTCTACAAGCTGCCACAGGTGATCGCCGGCGAGGCGCTGGGCGAGCTGATAGACGCGCTGACCACGGAGCACCAGGCGGCGCAGCTTGCCGCGCAGGGCGCGGCGGCGTGATGAGCGGCCGCGCATTGCGACGGGCGATGCGACCCTGCTTCGTCACAAACGGTGTCGTCCCGGCGAACGCCGGGACCCATAACCGCCGATGTCGGTGGTTGCCACAGGCAGCAACTCAGACCGCCCGTCCCGCGCCTGCGCGGCGTATGGATCCCCGCTTTCGCGGGGATGACTCGTGGAGAGAGACTGTGCGATGACGGAGATCGTCGCCGGGGCAACGATCGATACGGCGCGACGCGTGCTGGCGGCACGCTTTGCCGATGCAGGTCTCGATTCGCCCGAGCTCGATGCGCGGCTGCTCATAGGGCATGCGTTGCAGCTCGACCTCACCGGCCTCGTGGTTCACGGCCAGCGACAGCTCTCCGCGAACGACGCGCAGCGTCTCGAAGCGCTGGCGGCGCGTCGGCTTGCCGGCGAACCGGTGGCGCGCATCATTGGCACCAAGGAGTTCTGGGGCCTCGAACTGCAACTATCCGCCGATACGCTGGTGCCGCGGCCGGACACCGAGACCGTCGTCGAGCTCGCGCTCGCGCATCTCGCGACCGGCGGCGACCTGAAGCGCCGCTTGCGCATCGCCGATCTCGGCACCGGCTCCGGTGCGATCCTGCTGGCGCTGCTGTCCGAGTTGCCGGACGCCTTCGGGATCGGCACCGACGTCAGCCTCGCCGCACTGCGCACCGCGCGAGACAACGCCCATGTCCTCGGGCTCGGCGGCCGCGCCGGCTTCGCGGCCTGCTCCTACGCGAGCGCGCTGGCGCCGCCGTTCGACCTGATCGTCTCGAACCCGCCCTACATCCCCTCGCGCGACATCGACGAGCTCGCCGTCGAGGTCCGCATCCATGATCCCGCTCGCGCGCTGGACGGCGGCTCCGACGGATTGGATGCGTATCGCGCGCTGATCCCTCAGGCGGCGTCGCTGCTTCGACCCGGCGGCGCGGTCATCGTCGAGGTTGGCGTGGGGCAGAGCGAGGATGCCGCGAGGCTGATGGTCGACGCCGGGCTGGCGACCGATTCGGAGGCAATCAGGCGGGATTTAGGCGGTATTCCAAGGGCCGTCATGGGCCTAAAAAAGGACCGGTAAAGGCCGCCCTGGCCTGAAAAAGCTCTTGGAATATCCCCCGGGAGCGACTACGTTCCGTTCATAGCATCGGCGCAGGCCCCGTCGAGCGGTATTCACGGAACACCGCCACGGACAGATGCCAGAGAGCCGCGCCGGGCGATTGGTTCCAGAACGCAGATCTGTTGAGCGCGAGAGCCGGATGGCTGCGCAGCCTACGACTGCAAAGCGAACGAAAGCCTGACTTTGCACTTGAGGTCTTACGCTAAGCAAACTGGGTCGGTCGTGGCGCACATCGCCGTGGCGGGCTGAATGACGTGGTTCGCCGGCCGGAAGGGCTGGTGGGTGGGGAACGCGTTTTGAACGCGCTTTTGTCGAGCGAATCGGCTGTCGATCACATCGGCATGAATCAGGCCCGCGTGGGTCGGATTGGACCGCGCATGACGCGCCCCTGGCTTCAAGCGGTATTTCAATACGGTATCGGTATTCCGATGACAATCTGTGCTCTGGCAATCAGTGCTCTGACAATCAGTGCTCCTAACGCAGGGTTGGAATAAAGGCAGGACATGAGAAACGGTCAAAACAACAAGCGGATGCGCAACCGGAACAACGGTAACAATAATAATAACCGGCGCGGCCAAAATCCGCTGACCCGCGTGTTCGAGTCCAACGGGCCGGACATCAAGATCCGCGGGACCGCCTCTCACGTGGCCGAGAAATATGTCCAGCTCGCCCGCGACGCCCGCTCCTCTGGCGATCCCGTCGCCGCCGAGAACTACTACCAGCACGCCGAGCATTATTTCCGCCTGATTGCCGCCGCCCAGGAGCAGTTCCGCCAGAACCAGCCGCAGCAGCCGCGCGCCACCGACGACCTCACCGTCGACGACCTCGACGATGACGGCGAGAGCTTCTCGAATTTCGGCCAGGAGCCCGGCTTTGTTCCGGCCCACCCGCAGCCCCAGCCCCAACCTTTCATGCGCGACCGTGACGGCGGCCAGCGCGAGCGTGGCGACAACCAGCCCTATCAGCGCGAGCAGCAGCCGCGCGAGCATCGTGAGGCGCGTGAGCACCGCGAACCACGCGAGCATCGTGAGCCGCGCGAGCATCGCGAACCCCGTGAGCATCGTGAACCGCGCGAAAATCGCGAGCCGCGTGAGCACCGCGAACGCCCGCAGCCCGCGGCCTATCAGCCGCAGCCCCAGCCCGTGATCGCCGACAGCGGCGTCGACCGCCTGCCGTCCTTCATCACCGGCCCGCAGCCGCAGATCGCCAATCCGCCGGCCGCGTTCGAAGGTGGCGCCGAGCGCTATCCGCGCCGCCGCCGCCGTCCGCACGGGCCCCGCGCCGAGGCCGCGGCGGCCGCGCCGGCGCCGAGCGAGGATCTCAATCCCGGCGAGTGATCGTCATCACCTGATGCGATGGAAGCGGGTGGGCCCCATGGCCCGCCCGCTTTCTTTTTGCCGGCTGGCAACGTCGCGCAACGGCCGCGGAGCGCCGGAGGGGCAGGCCTGTCACGACGGAGGGCAGGCTCCCTTGTCCGATCCACGCCGGTTCGAACCTTGGGTCGAGGGCGACGGCGCAAGCACCGGCTCGAGCCGCGGGATCAGCCTGATGCGCTCGCGGCGCGCCGGGATCACGCGATAGACCTGCTTGGTCGCCTCGACGATGTGGACGCCGGCGAAGGGCAGCGACAGCGCCGCGCCGACGCGCTCCCAGGCCATCGCCGATTTCAGGAACCAGCCGCCGACCGGCGGCATGAACAGCGCCTCGCCCCACGCGGTCGGCGTGAACCAGGTCTGCCGCAGCAGCTGCGTGATCTGCGAGCGCGAATAGGGACGGCCATGGCCGAACGGCGTGTTGTCCGTGCGGGTCCAGACGCCGCGCCGGTTCGGGATCACGATGATCATGCGCCCGGCCGGCGACAGCACCCGCCACGTCTCGCGCAGCAGCCCCGCCGGATCGTCGGACATCTCCAGCGCGTGCACGATCAGGATGCGGTCGACCGCCGCATCCGGCAGCGGCAGCGAGAATTCATCGACCAGCGAGGCCAGCGTCGGTCGCGCGGTCGGCCATTTCAGCACGCCCTGGGCCGCCGGCATGAAGGCGATGCAGCGCTCCGAATCCTCGCGGAACAGACCGAGATAGGGCGTGGGATAGCCGATCCCGAGCACGCGCTGACCCGCCGCGCTCGGCCACCGCTCCCGAATGCCGCGGTTAATCAGCAGCCGCGCGACGATCCCCAGGCGACCCGAGTAGAAATTTCGCAGATCGATCACGTCCATGACGGCAATGTATCACGCCGCCGCCGGAGGCCGCGCGCCGAATATTGCGTTGCGCCCCCAGCGTTAACGCCATATCTCTGCCCGGCACAGGGAGGCTGCCCGCATCGCCGCGCCCGGCTCCCACTCACGACTTTCCGATCTCGCGAGCGCCACGATCGCGCCCCGCGCCTGTACCGCCGACGGAGACATCATGGCCGCCGACATCCGCGTCTTCACCTGCCTGTCCGACAATTTCGGCTATCTGATCCATGACCCCGCGACCGGCGCGACGGCCTCGATCGATGCGCCCGAGGCCGGACCGATCATCCGGCAGTTGGAGACCTCGGGCTGGCGGCTCACCGACATCCTGATCACGCACCACCACCACGACCATGTCGGCGGCGTCGCCGAGCTGAAGCAGAAATACGGCTGCCGCGTCGTGGCGCCGCACGACAAGGCCACGGCGATCGCGCATGTCGACCAGCGCGTCGCCCATGGCGACGTGGTCAAGGTCGGCGATCTCCTGGCCCGCGTGCTGGAGACACCCGGCCACACGCTCGACCACGTGTCCTATGTGTTCGACGCCGACAAGGCGGTGTTCGCCGCCGACACGCTATTCTCGATCGGCTGCGGCCGCGTGTTCGAGGGCACCTATCCAATGATGTGGGATTCGCTGCTGAAGCTGCGCGCGCTGCCGGACGATTTCAGGCTGTATTGCGGCCACGAATACACCGCCTCCAACGTCAAGTTCGCGCTCACCGTCGACCCCGACAATGAGGCGCTGAAGGCGCGCGCGGCCGAGGTGACGCGGCTGCGCGCCGCCAACCAGGCGACCATCCCGACGCTGCTCGGCGAGGAGAAACTCGCCAACGTGTTCCTGCGCGCCGACGATCCCGCGATTGCGATCCGGCTGCGGATGAAGGGTGCCGGCGCCGAAGAGGTGTTCGGCGAATTGCGCGAGCGCAAGAACAAGTCCTAGGGCCGCGGCCGATGACCGCGCTCACAGCCGCCGACATCATCGCGCGCCTCGGCCTGCAGCCGCATCCCGAGGGCGGGCATTTTCGCGAGACCTATCGCGATCCCGCGACCGATGCCGATGGCCGCGCGCACTCCACCTTGATCTACTTCCTGCTTGCCCGCGGCGAGCGCTCGCACTGGCACAAGGTCGACGCCGTCGAGACCTGGCACTTCTACGCCGGCGCGCCGCTGATCCTGCGCATCGCCAATCAAGGGAAGGCGTCGCAGACGACGCTGCTCGGCATCGATCTCGCGGCCGGCCAGCAGCCGCAGGCGGTGGTGCCTGCCCATGCCTGGCAGGCCGCCGAAAGCACCGGCGATTGGACGCTGGTGGGCTGCACCGTGGCGCCTGGATTCATGTTCGAGAAGTTCGAGCTCGCGCCGCCGGGCTGGGAGCCAGCGGCGTAGCTCAGGCGCTTGCGCCGGCGACCTTTGCGGCGGCGGGCTCGGCCAAGCGCTGACGCTCTCTGGCGAGGAAGCCGGAGATCGCGTCGGCCGGCATCGGCTCGGCGAAGTAATAGCCCTGGATGAAGTCGGCCCCGAGACGCCGCAGGCTGTCGAACTGCTCCTTGGTCTCGACGCCCTCGACGACGCAGGAAATCTCCATGTCGGCGCACAGTCCGGTCAGGGACTTGATGATCTTGTGGCTGACCGGATTGGCGTTGACGTCATGCACGAAGCTGCGGTCGACCTTGAGCTTGTCGAGCGGCAACCGATGCACGTGGCTCAGCGACGAATAGCCAGTGCCGAAATCGTCCAGCGAAATGCTGCAGCCGATCGCCTTCAGCGCCGCGATCGACTGCTCGGCCCGCACGAAGTCGAAGGCGACGGCGGTCTCGGTGATCTCGAACTCGATCCGGCGCGGCGGCACGCCGCTGGCCTGGATCACCGCGATCAGCGGCAGAATGCCCTCGGGCGAGCAGATGTCGTGCGCCGACAGATTGAACGACATGCGGATGTCGTCGGGCCAGGTGCGCGCTGCGGCGAGCGCCTTCACCAGCAGCACGCGGGTCAGGCTGCGGATCACGCCGATACGCTCCGCGGCGGGAATGAAGCTCGACGGCGAGACGATACCCAGCTTGGCGCTGTGCCAGCGCGCCAGCACCTCGAAACCGGTGGTGCGTGCGTTCAGGGCATCCACGATCGGCTGGAACACCAGGTGCATGTCGGTCTCGAAATCAGCGATCCGCAACAGATGCTCGATCACGCCGCGGCTGCGGATCTCCGCCTCGAGCTCCGCCGAGAAGATGATCGCCTGGCCGCGGGCGCGACGCTTGGCGTGATACAGCGCGTAGTCGGCGCATTCGTACAGCGCATCCGCCGCCATCGCCGAGCGCGGATAGAGCGCAAAGCCGGTCGAGCAGGACAGGCCGGTATGCGTCGTGTCGAACTGATAGGGCAGCTTGATCAGCTCGGTGATGTCACGTCCGAGCTTGATGAGATCCTCATCCGCGGGATTGCCGGTGACGACCAGGCCGAATTCATCACCGCCGAGCCGCGCAAGATGCACCCGTGTGCCATAGCTGGCGCAGACGTCGCCGATACGGCGGGCGGCCTCGATCAGCACGCGATCGCCGACGGTGTGTCCGTACGTGTCGTTGATCGGCTTGAAACCGTCAAGATCGATGATGCCGACGGCGAGCCGCGTGCCATCGCGCTCGGCCTCGGTGAAGGCCTGCTTGAGCTCGGAGAAGAAGCGGCGGCGGTTGGGCAGCTCGGTCAGCGCGTCGAGATTGGCGAGGCGGAAGTTCTCATCCGACAGGGCCTGCGTCGCGGCCTGTTCAGCCAGCAGCGATTTGCGGCTGGCGACAAGGGCAGCGAAATCGCGGTAGTAGATGAACAGCACCGTCACCATCGCGCCGGACACGAGCAGCTGGTTAACCGCGATGGCCCGGAGCGCGGGCACGCCCGTCGCCAGGAAGAAGATGACATAGGGAACGATCACCACGAGCGTCACGATCAGCGCCGCCGAGCGCAGGTGCATCAGGCAGAAGATGATGCCGATGACGGTGACCGCCATGTAGAATGCGACCTGTCCCTTGGCGAACGGATCGCCATAGGGAAACAGCGCGAAAGACCAGATGACGAACAGCACGCCGATCGGTCCGGCGATGCGATTGGTGACACGCAGATTCTGCAGCACCTCGGCGTCGCTGCTGGGGACCTCGCGCTGTCGCAGCCACCACAGCATGCGAAGGCCGGTGATCGTCGACAGCAGTGCCGGCACCGAGACGCTCAGCCACGCGGGTGCCAGCGGCAGAAACGTATAGGCAAGCGCGAGGCTGTTGGTGATCAGGATGAAATAGAGCAGCGGCACCTGCTTGGAGAACGCCTGGAACTGCGCGCGCGTCAGCTCGGGATTGTCGGCAGGAACGCGAAACAGCTCCCCCAGGCGGGCCATGTAACGTCTCACGTTCGGCATCCGCCGCCCCGTTTCAGCACCATTGCGGGACCAAGTGTTGCGCAGCGCGAGTAAAGGCTGGGTTAGGTGCAGATGACGCGTGATTGCCAGCGGCGGTTGCACGCTACCGCCAGCCAGTCGCAAGTCGCTGCGGGTTAAGCGAGGATCAACGATAATCGGCAGATGTGCTCGGCCGCGATGGCGGCGCGGCTTCCAGGAGATCGCGAGCGAAGCAGAGGGGTCAGCGCCTGCGCAGCCGGAACATGTCCTTGGCGGCGACGAGGCCGCCGCCGGCGATCAGGAGCGCGGCAAGCGCGATGCTGGCGGTGGGCCGGGCATAGCCGGCGACGATCAGGAACGCTGTCGACAACAAGGGTGTCGCATAAGACGCCGCACCGAGTATGCGAATGTCGCCGCGCTTCATGCCGATGTCCCAGGCGTAGAACGCTGCGCCGACCGGACCGATGCCGAGGCCGGCCACCGCCAGCCATTGCGTCATGGTGTCGGGCCAGACCGTGCGCTCGACCGCGAGATGGACCAGGGCGGCGAGAGCGGCTGTGGCGAGGCAGAACCCGGCGACGGCGTCGGTCGGCACCGCCTTGAGGCGGCGCGACAGCACCGAATAGATCGCCCACACGAAGGCGGCGATGAAGGCCGCTGCGAGCCCCGGAAGCTGGCCGGTCGCGAAGCTCGCGCCATTGCCGACGAGCAGCAGCGCCGTGCCGACCAGCCCGAGCGCGGCGCCGATCACGTGATGCACCGCCAGCCGTTCGCCGGGAAGAAACGCCGAGAACAGCACGATCAGCAGCGGCCAGAGATAATTCAAAAGCCCGGCCTCGGCCGGCGGCGCGAAGCGGAGCGCCAGGAAGTACAGCGCGTGATAGCCGAACAGGCCCCCGACGCCCACCGCCCATGCCGTCACCGGCTGCCGCAGCACCCGAAGCCCATCGGGCCGGCGCAACACAGCGAGCATGCCGACGACGCCGCCGACGGCAAAGGTCATCGCCGCGAGCTGAAACGCCGGGATCGTTCCCGTGGCCACCGTCAGCAAGGCGAGCAGCGACCACATCAGGATCGCGGTGAGGCCAATCAGGGTCGCAGTGCGCTGGGACATCAGGCGGGGGCTCCGTCACGCCTGTGCCCGTCGTGGGCGCCCTTAAAGACGTGAATGCCCGCGGCGAGCGCGGGCATTGCGTTTCCTTAACCGCAGATCATGTCGGCAGGCAACGCCTGCCGGCGGGATCACGCCGGGATTACGCCATGTACTGGCCGCCGTTGATCGACAGCGTCGAGCCGGTGAGAGCACCGGCTTCGTCGGCGGCGAGGAACACGACCGCGCGCGCGATCTCCTCGGGTTCGCCGAGGCGGCCGACCGGGATCAGCGGCAGGATGGCTTTTTCCAGCACGTCCTTCGGCACGGCCTGCACCATCTCGGTGTTGATGTAGCCCGGGCAGATCGCGTTGACGGTGATGCCGGCCTTCGCGGTCTCCAGCGCCAGGGCCTTGGTGAAGCCGATGTCACCCGCCTTCGCCGCGGAGTAGTTCACCTGGCCGAACTGGCCCTTCTGGCCGTTGATCGAGGAGATGTTGATGATGCGGCCGAACTTGCGCGCGCGCATGCCTTCAATGACCGGGCGGGTCATGTTGAACAGCGAGCCGAGATTGGTGTTGATGACGGCGCTCCACTGCTCGAGCGTCATCTTGTGGAACGCAGTGTCGCGGGTGATGCCGGCATTGTTGACGAGGATATCGACCGGGCCGAGCTCGGCCTCGACCTTCTTGATCCCCTCGGCGCAGGCATCGAACGAGCTGACGTCCCATTTGTAGACCGGGATCTCGGTCTCGCTCTTGAACTTCTCCGCAGCGGCATCGTTGCCGCCGTAATTCGCTGCTACCTTGTATCCCGCCGCCTTCAGCGCCTTGCTGATGGCCGCACCGATACCGCGCGTTCCCCCCGTCACCAACGCCACACGTGCCATGTCGAATCCTTCCCTCGATGACTGATCACACGGCAACAACCAGAGGATGCCGACGTGAATTCCGTTGTTATTGGACCATGCACGTCGTGGCGACAATCACCTCGCCGCCGCGACATACATGCTCGCTCAACTCTCATTTTTATGTCTTCGATTATGCGACGTGTTTGACGGACATCAAGAACAAAACGCCCGGCGAGGTCGCCGGGCGTTGATCTTTAGTTGAGCTGGACGCGATTGCGAAGACCGAAGGGTTCGCAGTCACTGCCGCGTTTTTAGTCGCGTGCAACGCACAGGGCGATGCCCATGCCGCCGCCGATGCACAGCGTGGCGAGACCCTTCTTGGCGTCACGCTTCTGCATTTCATGCAGCAAGGTGACGAGCACGCGCGCGCCGGACGCGCCGATCGGGTGGCCGATCGCGATCGCGCCGCCATTGACGTTGACCTTGGCCGGATCCCAGCCGAGATCCTTGTTAACCGCGCAGGCCTGCGCGGCGAAGGCCTCGTTGGCCTCGATCAGGTCAAGGTCGGCGATATTCCAGCCGGCCTTCTTCAACGCCGTTCGCGACGCCGGGATCGGGCCGGTGCCCATGATCTTCGGGTCGACGCCAGCCTGCCCCCAGGAGACGATGCGCGCCAGCGGCGTCTTGCCTTCCTTGGCGGCCTGCTTGGCGGTCATCAGCACCACCGCCGCGGCGCCGTCATTGATGCCCGAGGCATTGCCGGCCGTGACCGTGCCGTCCTTCTCGAAGGCTGCGCGAAGCTTGCCCATCGCCTCCAGCGTCGCACCGTGGCGCGGATATTCGTCGGTGTCGACGACGGTGTCGCCCTTGCGGCCCTTGATGGTCACCGGCGCGATCTCGTCCTTGAACTTGCCGGCCTTCTGCGCCGCCTCGGCCTTGTTCTGGGATGCAACCGCGAACTCGTCCTGCTGCGCGCGCGTGATCTGATACTGTTTCGCCACGTTCTCGGCGGTGTTGCCCATATGATAGCCGTTGAAGGCGTCCCACAGGCCGTCCTTGATCATGGTGTCGACCAGCTCCAGCGAGCCCATCTTCACGCCGGCGCGCAGATATTGCGCGTGCGCGGCCATGCTCATCGACTCCTGGCCGCCGGCGACCACGATATCGGAATCGCCGTTCTTGAGCGCCTGATAGCCGAGAGCCACCGAGCGCAGACCGGAACCGCACAGCTGGTTGATGCCCCAGGCCGGGCTGTCCACGGGGATGCCGGCCGCGATCGACGCCTGACGGGCGGGGTTCTGGCCCTGCGCCGCGGTCAGGATCTGGCCCATGATGACCTCGGAGACGCGTCCGGGTTCGACGCCGGCGCGCTCGAGCGCCGCCTTGATGGCAACCGCACCGAGATCGTGGGCCGGAACACTGGCGAACGCACCGTTGAAACTTCCAACCGCGGTGCGGGCGGCGCTGACGATGACGACATCGTCTGACATGGGCATCTCCTGACGTTTTTGATCTTGGGTGCGAAATCTAGGGTGTGAAGGCGGCTTGAGAGCGAGAGCGGATTTGAAACGAAAGCGAATAGCTCAGTTCATGGTCGTGCCGGCCGTCCGCAAGCCCCGGCTGGGCGGGCGCAACCTTCGCCGATCATCCTGTTAACGTCGTTGCGACATGTCAATTGGCCGTCCCTGCAATTCCTGTTGCGGCGCACTCAAAATGGTGCGCTTGGCCGTTTGATGGGCAAGATTTCTGCTGTCGGATTAACCGTTCCGCACAAAACCGTAGCCGAACTCGCTCGAAAGTGATTACCTTATTGCATTGCGTAGCTCTTCGCCCCCGCGGCAGCGCCGCTGGGTTCCCTGTTCTCGGTTTGCATGTGTGAGCTCAATGGCGAAATCTGACCAACCCACGACAATCAAGAAATACGCGAACCGGCGGCTCTACAATACCGGGACGAGTACCTACGTGACGCTCGAAGACCTCGCCTCGATGGTTAAGAACGGTGAGGATTTCCTGGTCTACGACGCCAAGACCGGTGACGACATCACGCGCTCCGTGCTCGCCCAGATCATCTTCGAGCAGGAGAACAAGGCCGGCCAGAACCTGCTGCCGACCACCTTCCTGCGTCAGCTCATCCGCTTCTACGGCGACAGCATGCAGATGGTGGTTCCTAAATACCTGGAACAGTCGATCGATACGCTGACCAAGGAGCAGGAGAAGTTCCGCAAGCAGATCGCCGACACCTTCAGCGGCACGCCCTTCGCGCCGCTCGAAGAGCAGGTGCGTCGCAACATGGAGCTGTTCCAGCAGACCTTCTCGATGTTCAAGCCGTTCGCGCCTGCCGCGGCGCGCACCGAGGAGAAGGCTGCGGAGCCCGCAGCAGCGAGCGACGACAACATCGACGAGCTGCGCCGCCAGATGAAAGAGATGCAGGACCGGCTCGACCGCATGTCCGAGCCGAAGAAGGACGAGCAGCAGGGCTGAGGCCCTGCGCGTAGCGCCAATAAGGCCGGCGGCTGATCAGCTCGCCGCCGGCAAGTCAACCCTGCCCTGGCCGATCCAGGGTCTGTCGGTTGAGGCGAGGCCGATCACCCGGCCCTGGATGTAGTTGCAGCCCCAGTCACGCAGCAGCGCGACCGACGCCTCGTCCTGCACCCATTCCGCCACCGTCTTGATGTCGAGCCGTCGCGCCAGTTCGACCAGCGTCTGCACGAAGGCGCGATCGTCGGCGGAGCGCGCGAGGTTCTGCACGAACGCGCCGTCGATCTTGACGATGTCGACGCCGAGCTTGCGCAGATTGCGGAACGAGGTGTGGCCCGCACCGAAATCGTCGATCGCGATCCGGCTGCCCAGATCCTTCAGGCGCGTGACGAAGCCACGGAGATCGTCGACGTCCTGGATCTCGACCGTCTCGGTGATCTCGACGATCAGCCGTTCGGCCACGCCGGGATGGGCGCGCATCATCGATTCGATCGAGGCCCACCAGTCCGGGTCCATGGTCGTTTCCGGCGAGATGTTGAGGCTCAGGGTCACGTCCGGTGTGCTCGCGAGCTCGGCCACGACCAGCTCCAGGATGCGGTGATCGACCAGGCGGATCAGGCCGAGCCGCTCGGCGACCGGCACGACATCGGGCGCCAGCAGAGCGCGGCCGTCATCCTGCCGCATCCGCACCAGGCATTCGTAGAAGGCGGGCGTGAGCGTGGTGGCGTTCACCACCGGCTCGAACGCGGTCACGATGCGCCGCTCGTTGAGCGCCGTAACGATCTCGTCAGTGACGCGGATGTTGACCTTGCGCTGGGCGTCGCGCTCGACGTTCGGCCGCCATGTCGAGAACGATCCGATGCGGCGGCGCTTGGCGGCATCGAGCGTCTCGTGGGCGCGATTGACCGCTTCCTCGACCGAACGCGCGTGACGGGGCACGCTCACGGCACCGATCGTGGCGGTGACCGCCACCGGTCCTGACTTCGTCGGCACCACCTCGTCGCGAACGGTGGCGAGGAAGCGTTCGGCGGCGATGGTCATGTCGTCCATCGTGCAGTTCTTCAGGATCAGCCCGAACTTGTTGCCCGAGAACCGTCCCAGCGTATCGCCGCCGCGCAGCCGCCCCCGGATGCGCTGCGCGACTTCGAGCACGACGCCGTCGGCGACGTCGAAGCCGAAGGCATCGTTGATGCGCGCGAGGTGATCGATGCCCACCAGCATGAAGGCGCAGGAGAAGCGGAAGCGCTGCGACTCCTCGATCACCTCCGCCAGAGTCGCCAGCAGATGCGTGCGGTTCAGCTCGCCGGTCAGCGGGTCATGGCGCGACAGCTTCAGCAGCTGCTCGTCGCGGGCATGCCGCTCGTTGTTGATCCGCATGATGCCCTGGGCGCGCGACGGCCGCCCGTCGGCGCCGGCGAACCAGCAGCCGGTCTCCTCGACCCAGATCAGCGGCGCGCCGGTATGCGTGCGCACGCCGTACTCGATGCGATAGGGCGTGCCGCTGGCGCCGTAGAGCGGCGCCGCCTGGCGCATGACGTCCGAGCGGATGCGCCGGTCGGGCTCGATCAGCCTGGCGAATTCGGCCCCGTTGCAGAGCTGCGGCAGCGGCACGTCGGGAAACACCGCGCCGACATGATCGCTCCAGACGATCACGTCACTCGCCAGATCCCACACGAAGGCGGCTTGGCCGAGGGACGCCAGGATCATCGCGGTCTGTGGCAAATCGGACGTCAAGATTGCCTCGTTTCGGAACAAGCCGGCACAGCCGGCGTCGATATCGGGGGACAGCGACCATCCCCCCGCGCGAGCGGCGGCGGCCGACTTCGCGAATCAGACTACGCATCTCTGGTTAACGGAGAGCATGCCGATGCGACACGGACACGTCCGAGACGCATCAACCATGTTCGGCGGCGCGGCGCCCGTCGTGGCCTGGGCGGCACTGGCTTTGCGAGGTGGACTGGCGAAAGGCTCCGGCGTCCCGGAACGTGACAAGCGCGCCGGTTGTGGTGGGACAATGTTAACGATCGATCAGGGCGAGGGCTCAGGCGGAATGGATCAGGCGTCCAGGTCCCTGGCGGTGATGCCGGGCACCGGGAGCGATGATCGCCGCGGGATGGTGACGAGTGCAGCGCGTCCGGATGCCGGCTTCGTCACGCAATTGATCGCGACCGCCGAGCAGTTGACGCAGACTCGCGCGCTCCGGCGGGCAGCGGCTGCGGACGTCCACCGCGCCTACTCCGCACGGCTTCAGTCGGTCACGCGTGCGGGCGATCGAACCCGGGACATCATCTGAACGGTGCCTCTCCGCGCCCGAGGGCGTGGGATTTTAGGATTTGGGGGTCTCGGGTTTGGGCGCGTCTGGCTTGGGCGGCTCTGGAGCACCCGGAGCGGCGGCCTCGGCCTCCTTCACGTCCGAGACCCAGCCGGTCGGCTGCACCGGAGCCGGCCGCGGGACCGAGCGATCGAGCAGCACGGACTCGGCGACGGACGCAGCCGCAGGCACGGCATCGGTTCGCTCTTCAACGCCAGGCACGGCGGCGCCGGCCTGTTGAACCTCTGCGGCCGCAGGCTCCTTGACCGTCTCCCTGGCCGGCTCTTCGATCGGCTCAGGCTCCGGTTCAGGCACGGTTGGATTGACCGGCGCCGGGATGGGATCGGGAGCCGCGACGACGACGGCCCGCTCGCGGCGCTTGGTGCGCAGCGAGACGCCGCTGAAGAAATCGACCATCGCCAGCAGGGCCAGCAGGAAGAAGGTCGAGTTCCCGAACTTCGGCCACATCGCGAATTCGGCCGCGGCGCCGCCGAACACCAGCAGCGACAGCAGGTGGTCGGTCAGATATTTGCCGTTCGGCTTCGCCGCCTTGATGACCTCGAGCAGCAACAGCAGCACGCCGAGCGCCAGCAGCATGTCGCCGAGCGACACCGTCCAGACTTCGCCGGAGGGAAGCTGCAGGCGCAGCAGCGTCTCGCTGAACGCGACCCCCGGCATCAAAAAGACGATCATGTTGTAGATCGCCAGGGGGATCAGCAGCAGCGGGAAACCGACCATGGACATCGGTTGAAGCCTTATGGCGCGGGCGGCGGACCCGCCACGAAATCAATTGGAAGATTATGACGGCGAGACGGGATCACGCGGCACACAAGCGCAAACGGCCCCGGCGAATCACGTCGCGCGGGACCGCTTTCAACCCCATCGATGGCCGAATTCGGGCAGCTTGAAAAGCGGCCCGCACGGGCAATCAGGCGTCTTTCTTCTTCAGGACCTGGCGGCCCTTGTACATGCCGGTCTTGAGGTCCAGGTGGTGCGGACGACGCAGCTCGCCGGAGTCCTTGTCCTCGACATAGGTCGGCTTCTTGATGGCGTCGGCCGAGCGGCGCATGCCGCGGCGCGACGGCGAGGTTTTTCTTCTGGGGACGGCCATATCGGTATCCTCTAGGGGTATTCGGAAGGCATCGTCCGCGAAGGGACGGCTGCAACCATGAAGCTGGCGAGCCCGGATGCCGATCAAGGCCGCGCTTATAGAGGATGGGTTGCGGCATGGCTAGGGCTCCCCGAGGCATTTTTGGCCAAAATTCGCTCCCTCCAGACCTCACCTCCGGTCGCCCCAACAGGTCTGCAGCGCGGACGCCTGCGCCCGGACCATATAGGTCGCGGACAGCCGCCGCACGCCGGGACCGGGCGTGCGCGCGCTGCGCTTGACCGGATTCGGCAGGATCGAGGCCATCAGCGCTGCCTCCCGCGGGCCCAGACCCGCGGCCGAGCGGTTGAAGGCGTAATTCGCGCCCGCCTCCACCCCGAACTGGCCGGACGGGCCGAGCTCGGCGATGTTGAGGTAGATTTCCAGGATCCGCCGCTTGCTCAGCACGAGGTCGATCCACAACGCCAGCGGCAGCTCCAGGGCCTTTCGGACATAGCTGCGGCCCTGCCACAGGAACAGGTTCTTGGCGACCTGCTGGGTGATGGTCGAGCCGCCACGGGAGACCTCGCCGTCCTCGGCGTCGTCCATCACCTCGCGTAGCGCGCCCCAATCGATGCCGTGATGGCTGCAGAATTTGGCGTCCTCGGCCGCGACCACCGAGCGCGGCAGATAGGGCGACATCGCCGACAGATCGACCCAGCGCCGCTCCATCGGCTGGCCCGTCACCGACCGCCACAGCATCAGGGTCGAGACCGGGTGACCTCCGGCATAGAACGGCGTCAGCGCGTAAGGTACGAGCAGCACCAGCACGACGACCAGGAGGATGGCTCTGACGGTACGCAAGGGCAGGCGTCGCTCGGGTTGGACCGCCACGGGGGGAGCGGTGAGGGGTGGATTATCCGACATCTCCATGAGGTTTCCCGATCTTTTACGCCATTAACCGGCCGAAAGCCGCCGCCGTCCCCGCAATTGACGAAGTCGCCGCCATCAACGATTGTCCGGCGAATTTTGCCCTTGGAGCTCTTCTTAAATGACCGCGACGGCCACCGACTTCACCCAACGCCTGGACAAGACCGCGGAGGAGACCGAGGCGCTGCTCGGCGAGCTCTTGTCCGACGCGCCGATGGCCGATGAGATCGCCCGTCCCAAGCGGCTGATCGAGTCGATGCGCTATTCCAGCCTCGGCGGCGGCAAGCGGCTGCGCCCGTTCCTGGTGGTCGAGAGCGCCGCCGTGTTCGGCGTGCCCCGCCGCGGCGCGCTGATGGCGGGCGCCGCGCTCGAATGCATCCATTGCTATTCGCTGATCCACGACGACCTGCCGGCGATGGACAATTCGGACCTGCGCCGCGGCCGCCCGACCTTGCACAAGGCCTATGACGACGCCACCGCGATCCTGGCCGGCGACGCGTTGCTGACGATCGCCTTCGACATCATCACCCGCGACGATATCCATCCCGATGCCGGCGTTCGCCTGGCGCTGACCCGGGCGCTGGCCCGCTGCGCCGGTGTCGGCGGCATGGCCGGCGGCCAGATCCTCGACCTCGCCGGCGAAGGCCGGTTCGGCGATCGTGATCCCGTCGACGTCGCCCGCGTGCAGCAGATGAAGACCGGCGCCCTGCTCCGCTTCGGCTGCATCGCCGGCGCCCTGCTCGGCCAGGCCTCGCCCGCCGAGTACCAGGCGCTCGACGATTACGGCCGCGCGCTCGGCGAGGCCTTCCAGATCGCCGACGACCTGCTCGACGTCGAGGGCGATGCCGCGACGCTCGGCAAGCCGGCCGGCGCGGACGCCGAGCTCGGCAAGACCACCTTCGTCACCCAGCTCGGCATCGAGGGCGCCAAGCAGCGCGTCCGCGACCTGCTCGCGCGCGGCGACGCCGCGCTGTCGATCTTCGGCGCCAAGGGCGACGTGCTGCGGGCCGCCGCCCACTTCGTCGCCGAACGCAAGAGCTGAGGCGGGACGGCGCGGTTGACGGGACTTCATCCTGACGATCCGGTGCTGGCGCGCTTCGCGCGATTGCCGCGCGGATTGCGCATCATCTACGCCCGTCCCCGCACCTTCATCTCGCTGGGCATCGCCGCGCTCGCATTCTTTCTCCTGCCAGGCGCGCTGCGGCTGATCACGCGGCTCCTGATCAGCTGGGACATCTTCACCACGATCTACCTCGTGCTGGTCGCGGTACTGATGCTGAGGAGCGAGCACCAGCACATCCGTCGAAAGGCAGTGATGCAGGACGACGGCCGCTTCGTGATCCTGTTGGTTACCGCGCTCGGCGCCTTCGCCAGCATCGCCGCGATCGTGTTCGAGCTCGGCGCCTCCAAGCGCGACGCCCCGGCGCTGACGCTGGCGCTGCTCACGGTCTCGCTGTCCTGGGTGGCGGTGCATACGACCTTCGCCCTGCACTACGCCCACGACTATTATCGCGGCGCCAAGCCGGGCGGGCTGCAGTTTCCGAGCGGCGACAGCGACGAGCCCGCCGACTATTGGGACTTCGTCTACTTCTCCTTCATCATCGGCATGACCGCCCAGGTCTCCGATGTCGGGATCACCGACAAGGTGATCCGCCGCACCGCGACCGTCCACGGCATCATCTCGTTCGTCTACAACACCGCGCTGGTCGCGCTGATGGTCAACATCGCAGCCAGCGTGATCTCGTCCTGATCAGTTGCACACCTCGGCGGTCGCGTTGACGCCCGGGCCGCCGCCGCCGCGATATTCCAGCCGGCAGCCCTGCCGGACCGGACGGCACAGATAGGCGTCGCAATAGATCTGGCCGGAGGACGGCTTGGGCCGCGCCTGGGCCTGCGGCTTGGGCGGAGCAAAGCTCGGCGCCACGCCGATGCCAACGCCGCCGCCGCCAACTCCGATCCCGACGCCAATGCCGACGTTTGGAGCCGGCATCGGCGCATTCGGCTCGGGTGTCACGCGGGCACGGCGGCGCGACGGCATATCCTCGTCGTCACTGGTGTCACGCTTGGCGACCGGCTTCTTCTCGCGCCGCTTCTCGCACTCATTGTCATCGTTCACGAACGAGCCCTCGGCGCAGACGATGCGGGTGCAGCGGTCGCCGTCCGACTTGTAGCCGTGCTGGCAGACCAGCGGGCAGACGCGCGCCTGCTTGAGCTTGAT
Organism: Bradyrhizobium sp. HKCCYLRH3099; assembly: GCF_051167855.1. Lineage (NCBI taxonomy): Bacteria > Pseudomonadati > Pseudomonadota > Alphaproteobacteria > Hyphomicrobiales > Nitrobacteraceae > Bradyrhizobium > Bradyrhizobium sp. HKCCYLRH3099. The sequence continues at coordinate 281,417 of NZ_JBNPTW010000003.1, read as the reverse complement.
CGCCTGGAGCGCATCGGCCGACGCCGCCTGGGTGTCGAGCTTGGTGCCGGCGTAGCGGTTGAACTGCGACAGCGAGCGGCGCGAGGCGGAGCCCCAATCGCCGTCGGCGTCCTCGGTCAGGCAGCCGACGCGGCGCAGCTCGAGCTGCACCGACTTGGTGAGATCAGCCGGCTGCGACGCCGGGGTGAGCGAGGCCACCTGCGGCCCCTGCTGGGCGGTTGCGGCCGGCGAGGTCGCCGCGCGCGGATTATCCGCCGCCGCGAGCTGCTGCTCCTGACGCTTCCGCTCGGCCTCGGCAGCCTGCTGCTGCGCGAGTTGATTAGCCTTCTCGGCGGCGACACGCGCCTGCTCGGCTGCCTTGGCCTCGGCCTCCGCCTTGGCCAGCGTATCCTTGCGCGCGCCCTCGGACGCGAGCCGTGCCCGCTCGGCTTCCGTCACGCGCGCCTTCTCGGCGGCGGCGGCGCGGTTCTCTTCCGCCGTCAGCTTTTCGATCTGCAGCTTGGCGAGGCTCGCATAGAAGCCATCCGGATATTGCGCGAGAAACGCGTTCAGCGCGCCCTTGTTGCCGACCTGCATCGCCAGTTCGTAGTCGCGGCGCATGTCCGCCTGCGGATTGGCCGCCGGTGGCGTCACCGGCATCTGCGTCACGACGCGCGGCACGCCGGGCACCAGCGGCACGTCCTCGCCGCCGAGCGAGCCATACACGAACGGCTCCTGGCGGTTGCTGGTCGACTTCAGCACCTCGTCGCGAACGAAGCCGAACGCCTTGCGGACATCGAGCCCCGGGGTCGCGATGTGGCGCGACAGCGCCAGCGTGAACGGCGAGTTGCTGCCGTCACCATCCTGCGCGGTCGAGCCCGCCTTCGCCGAATAGGCGATCAAGGTGTTAGGGCTGGTCGGCTCGACCTTGGCGAGGCCGCGGCCGAGGCTGCGCGTCGCCACCGTCCGCTGCATGTTGCGGGTGAAGGGGTTGTCGCGGCAGGCATCGAGAATGACGAGCCGCAGCTTCTTGGCCGGCTCGACGGCGACCAGGATGCGGTCGAGCGACAAGGTCTCATCATAGACGTCGGTGTCGCGCTCCAGCCGGGCATCGATCGGGATCAGGTAGTTGGAGCCTTCGACCTCCATGCCGTGGCCGGCATAGTAGACCACCGCGATGTCGGCATCGCGCGCGGCATCGGCGAAATCGCGCAGCGCCCGCCGGGTCTCGCGCGCGGTGAGGTCGCGACGGTAATCGACGACGTCGAAGCCGGCGTTCTTGAAGGTCTGGGTCATCACCGCGCCGTCATTGGCGGGATTGGTGAGCTGCGGCACGTTCTGATAGGCCGAATTCCCGATGACTAGGGCCACCCGCTTCTCGGCGAGCGCGGGGTGGCCTGCGAGCAGCAGCGCTGCCGCAACGAGAAAACCGCTCAATCGGATTGACCACGACATCTTGAACATACTCCCAGCCTGGGAAACCTGCTGGCTCTGCCTACCAGAGGCAGCCCATTTGGCTTGTGACCAGCATCACGCAGCCTTTATTTCCGGAACATGCCGCTTCGGCCAGTATATTTCAGTCGACCGAGCATCGGTTGCAGTTCATGGCTTGCCAAGCTTGGTTTTGCATCGAAAATGCGATCCTTGTTTGTCTGGATTCCAGGGAGCAGCCCATGAGCGCCGACCGTTCCACCGTCGAATCCGTCGTCCAGGGCTATTTCGATGCGCTCTATGAGGGCGACGCCGACAAGCTCGGCGCGGTGTTCCATCCCACCGCCGACCTGCGCTGGGTCGAGAAGGGCGAGTTGAAGATCCTGACCGTGCCGGATTGGCTGGCCTGGGTGCGCAAGCGGCCCTCCGCCAAGGCCGAGGGCAAGCCCCGCGAGGACTTCATCGTCACCATCGATCGTTCGGACGACAAGACGGCGTTCATCAAGGTGCGCTGCCAGCTGCCGCCGCGCTATTTCACCGACTATCTCGTCGCCATGAAGCTCGCCGACGGCTGGCAGATCGTCTCCAAGTCCTATCGCTACGACCTCCGGGACTGAGCCCGGCGCATCGACGCCAGGCTGTCCCCGATGGAAGAGCATTTTCAAATTTTCCTGATCCTGCTGGCCGTGCTGGCGGGAACCGCGCTCGTTGCGCGCCGGGCCAATCTGGCGCCGGCGATCCTGCTGATGCTGGCCGGTATCGGGCTCGCCTTCGTGCCGGGCATGCCGGCCTTCGCGCTGCCGCCGGAGCTGGTGCTGCTCGTGGTGCTGCCGCCGCTGATCTATTCCTCCAGCGTCGCGATGAGCTGGCGCGAGTTCAAGCGCAACCTGCGGCCGATCGTGTTCCTGGCAGTCGGCTGCGTTCTGTTCACCGCAGCCATCGTGGCCGCGGCCACCCATTTTGTTCTCGGCCTGCCCTGGAGCATCGGCTTCCTGCTCGGCGCCATCGTCGCGCCGCCCGACGTGGTGGCCCCGCTCGCCATCGCCCGCCGGCTGCATCTGCCACGCCGGGTGATGGTCATCCTCGAAGGCGAGGGTCTTGCCAATGATGCGACGGCGCTGATCCTGTACCGCTTCGCGGTCGCGGCGATCACCACCGGCACCTTCTCGCTTCCGGTGGCCGCCGGCGAATTCGCAGGAATCGTGGTCGGCGAGATCGCCTTCGGCATCGGCGTCGGCTGGCTGATGCTGCGTGCGCGGCATTATTCCGACGACACCCGCGTCGAGATCACGCTGTCGCTGCTGACGCCGTATCTGGCCTACTGGATTCCCGAGCATGTCGGCGGCTCCGGCGTGATCGCCACGGTGGCTTGCGGCCTCTACATGAGCTGGAACGGACCGTTGTGGATCTCCTCCGCGACCCGCCTGCAAGGCGTGTTCTTCTGGGACCTCGTGGTCTACCTGATCGAGGGCATGCTGTTCCTGCTGACCGGCTTCCAGATGCGGCTGATCTACGAGAAGTCGAAGGTGTTTCCGCTCGACGAGATCATCATCGCCACCGCGCTGGTCGTCGCCATCGTGGTCATCGCGCGGTTTGCCTGGACTTTTCCGGCGACGATCCTGCCGCGCGTCCTGAGCAGCTCGCTGCGCGCACGTGATCCGCTGCCGCCGTGGCAGCAGACCTTCATCATCGGCTTCACCGGCGTGCGCGGCACCGTCTCGCTGGCGACCGCGCTGGCCCTGCCTTTGACGCTGCCGACGGGCGACGGCTTTCCCTATCGCGACCAGATTCTGTTCGTGGCCTTCGGCGTGATCTTCTTCACTTTGATCGGGCTCGGTTTGACCTTGCCGCTGGTGGTGCGCTGGCTCGGCGTCGGCCGCACCGGCCACGCCGAGCATGTCCGCGAGCACGAGCAGGAGATCGCCGCGCGGCGGGAGGTGCTCGATCGCGCATTGCAATCGCTGGAGACGATGACCAATGACCGCGACGTCTCCGAGGAGGTCGTGCGTCTCCTGCGCGCGCGGCACGAGGTCCGCGTCAACCAGCTGCCGGAGAACCTCAACCCGGACGACTACGATGCCTCCGCGCGCGGCATCGAGCTGACCCGCGAACTGATCGGCGTCGAGCGCAAGACCATTCATGCCATGCTCCGCGACGGCCAGATCACCGACGAAACCCGCCGCCGCATCGAGCGCGATCTCGATCTGGAAGAGGCGAGCCTCGCCAACCGGGAATATGGGCAGGCGCCGTTGTAGGCGTGGGATGCAGGCCTCGATGTGTGGGCGAGTTGTCGGGCGCAGTCGCTCGACACGCACACCGTCATTGCGAGCGCAGCGAAGCAATCCAGGATGGTGGGCGGGACTCTGGATTGCTTCGCTGCGCTCGCAATGACGTGGATGGAGCTGGGTACACTTACGTCGACTGAGTTTGTAGATACAGTTCATCATCCTCGCGCCCGCGTTTCGCGTCCGAGCATTGATCTTATCTCTCGCCCTCTTCCATCAGAGGGCGCAGGGAAGGCCGGGCCCCGACTGGGGCCCGTGGCCCGCCTGCGGAAAAAAATGCAGGCGGCAGGTACCACAGGTTCAGCCGGACAAGACCCGGCCCTCCCTGCGCGATGGTTTTAACGGCTGCTTCGCACTCTCCCCGGGGACCGGGCTTTCTTGCCCCCGTCACCGGCCCATCATCGGCCAGCTTGGCATCAGCGTCGGGATGTCAGGACCATGCGACTTGACCGTCCGCGCCATGACGTTCGTCCGCGAGCCGAGCCCGCTGCGTCACGTCGCGTCCACCGCATCCCGCCTCCACGTTCGTGACGACCGCGAAGCGCCCCTCTTCAGTGAGGCGGGACGGGCGGAAGGATCGATCTGATTTGCCCGACGGCGCAAGGCGCGGAGGTGCGACATGGTAACGCGACGGGCAGAATTTTGCGTTCCCGCGATCTCTGATCATCGCCGACGTCCCTGGTGCGAGGCCCGTCGCATCCTGCTATGATGAGTTCGATGACCCGAGAAGCTCTCGAAATGCTCCTGGAGCGTGTTGCGGCTTGGCCTGATCAGGCCCAGGCCGAGTTCGTGCGATCCTTGGAAGAGATCGAGGCGCGGCACATCGGGCCGTATCGCCTCAGCGACGACGAGCGCAAGGCCGTCCAGCGCGGATTGCGGGAGATGCGGGAGCGGAAGCTCGCCGACGACGCCGCGGTCGCAGCCGTGTTCGACCGTTATCGCGCATGAGAGTTCGTTGGTCTCAGTCGTCTCTGACCGAGATCGAGGATATCTTCGCCTACATTCATGAACGCAACGCGGCCGCGGCTTCTTCAGTCGTTGCGCGGATCGAACGGCTGACGTCCATGCTCACGGATTTCCCGCTTGCGGGCCATGTTACCGACGATCCTGAGGTTCGAGTCCTGTCCGTGGTGCGTTATCCGTTCCGGATCTTTTACGCGATTGATATGGCAGCGAACGAGGTTGTGATCTTGCACGTCCGACATGCCGCCCAAGACGACACTCAGTGACGGTATTGGGCACTCCCTCCCCGCGTCATTCCGGGGCGCGCGAAGCGCGAGCCCGGAATCCATAGCCACCACTGCCGATGAGGGACGGGATCGATGTGGCGATCGTCTTCGATCCATGTCTGCCTGTGGTTATGGACTCCGGGCTCATTCGCGCGGATTCAAAATGGCTGCGCCATTTTGCGCGCGAATGCCCCGGAATGACGACGTCGAGAGAGCTGGGCCGTCTTGGCGAGATGATGCGCTGCTGCAATGGAAACGCGGTAGCAGGCTGACGCGGCTTCACCGCTCGATCATCCAGCGCGTCACCGCCTGGTGGTAGTTCATCGGGCCGGGCACCGTCTTGTAGGTCTTCAGATAGCGGAAGCCGGCCTTCTGCAGCGCGCGGTTGGGCGCGGTGTTGTAGGCGTGCGGTTCGCAGAACAGCTGCTTGAGCTGGAGGCGCTCGAAATACAGGTCGATGCTTCGTCGGACGCATTCGGTGCCCAAGCCGCGGCCGCGCAGCTCCGCCTCGGTGACGTGCAGATGCATGTGGGCGCGGTTGCCGAACACGATGCGGTCGCAGCTGGAGAAGCCGATCGGGCGGCCGTCGAGGCGCCAGATCACGAGCAGCGCGGCGCGCTCAGTGAGCGGCAGTTCGTAGAGCGTCTTGAACAGGCCGGCCCACACCGGCTTGGTCGGCATGCGCGTCGGGTCGATGCCCATCAGGTCGAGCTGCTCGATGCTGGATGAATAGAAGTAGTCGATGACCAGCGCGGTCTCGGCGAGTTCCATTTCCCTGACATCGAGGTTCATCGCGGCATCCTGTTCAGCAGGCCTCAAGGTGCTGATCATGCGGGCAGCAGTGGGGCGGCGGGTCGGAACGCATTCGCGCGCGTGGCGGAAGGTTTCAGAATGGTGCGCGGAGGGCAAGCGGCTGCGGGTTGTGGAGACAGGACTGCTTCGCCAGACAAACGTCGCGAGTTGCGACGATAAGTGCTGCAGCCCTCTTACCTCTCCCCGCCTGCGGGGAGAGGTCGGATTGCATCGCAAGATGCAATCCGGGTGAGGGGGGCTCTCGGTGCGGTCGGTGGGTGTGGCGGCCCCTCACCCCAACCCTCTCCCCGTGAAGGACGGGGAGAGGGAGCGCACCGTCGATGCGGTGGCAGGTGGGATTCAACTCACAAAGGCACGCCAAGGATGGCGTGCGAACTAAGCGGCTTTTACGAAGCGCGCAGACGCCGCAGAGACAGGCCGCCCCTACTCCGCCGCGGTTACGCTCTCCGGCGCCTTCGCGCCGCTGCCGTAGCGCTGGTCGATGTAGTCGATGACCAGGGCCTTGAAGTCGGCGGCAATGGTCGGACCGCGCAGGGTGCGGAACTTCTTGCCGTCGACGAACACCGGGGCGGCCGGGGCTTCGCCGGTGCCGGGCAGCGAGATGCCGATATTGGCGTGCTTGGATTCACCGGGGCCGTTGACGATGCAGCCCATGACCGCAACGTTGAGCGCCTCGACGCCGGGATATCTCGTCTTCCAGCTCGGCATCTCGTCGCGGATGAAATCCTGGATCGAGCGCGCCAGCTCCTGGAACGTGGTCGACGTGGTGCGGCCGCAGCCCGGGCACGCCGCGACCAGCGGCACGAAGGTGCGGAAGCCCATGGTCTGCAGCAGCTCCTGCGCGACCTGGACTTCGAGGGTGCGGTCGCCGCCCGGCTCGGGGGTCAGCGAGATGCGGATGGTGTCGCCGATGCCCTGCTGCAGGAGAATGCCGAGCGCGGCCGAGGAGGCCACGATGCCCTTGGAACCCATGCCGGCCTCGGTGAGGCCGAGATGGATCGCGTAGTCGGAGCGCGCGGCGAGATCCTGATACACCGCGATGAGATCCTGAACGGCCGAGACCTTGGCCGAGAGGATGATGCGGTCCTTGGGCATGCCGAGCTCTTGCGCGCGTTCGGCCGAGTGCAGCGCCGACTGCACCATGGCCTCGCGCATGACCGCGCGGGCATCGCGCGGGTTCGCGGACTCAGCGTTCTCGTCCATCAGCTTGGACAGCAGCTCCTGGTCGAGCGAGCCCCAATTGGCGCCGATGCGCACCGGCTTGCCGTATTTGTTGGCGAGCTCGATGATGGTCGAGAACTGGGTGTCGCGCTTGTCCTTGAAGCCGACATTGCCGGGATTGATGCGGTACTTGGCGAGCGCCTCGGCGCAGGCGGGGTACTCGGTCAGCAGCTTGTGGCCGATATAGTGGAAGTCGCCGATCAGGGGCGTGGTGATGCCGCGCTTGTCGAGCTGCTCGCGGATGTGCGGGACGGCGGCGGCCGCCTCGTCGCGATCCACCGTGATGCGGACCATCTCCGACCCGGCGCGCGCCAGCGCTGCGACCTGGGCCACCGTGCTCTCGACATCGGCGGTGTCGGTGTTGGTCATGGACTGGACCACGATCGGCGCCCCGCCGCCCACGGCGACGTTGCCGACCATGACTTTGGTGGTCTGATGCCGGGGAGCGGGTCCGGCGATGTCGTTCTGGGGCACTGTCTCGGGCTTGTTCATGGGCGCTCGGATATCAGGTTTTGGTGACGGTCAGCAATGGATCAGTCGCGGCGGCGACCGCGCGGTTCGGGCGGTTTACGAGAAAAAGCCCAATGATCACAAGCACGGCGGCCAGGCCAAAAGCCAGCGTCAGGGCGTCATGCAGGATGAAATAGCTCGCCACGACCCCGAATAAAGGGGTGATGAAGGTAAATGCCGACAATTTGCTGGCCGAATAGGCCTTGATCAGCGCGAACCATATCGTGAAGGTGGTCCCGACTACCCAGATCGCCTGATAGGCGAGCAGGCCGAGGACGAACGGACTGGGAACATGGGCCAGCCGCTCGCCTGCGATCAGCGCGGCGGCGGCCATGATCGGGACGGACACCGCGACCTGGTATCCGAGTGCGCGTTCCGGGGCGATCAGGCGCATCCTGGTGCCCTTGATGAACACCGTCGTGACGCCCCAGAGCAGGCCGCCGCCGACCACCAGGAGATCGCCGAGCAGGACGCGGCTGTCGACATTGGCCTGGGGGATCCCGATCGCGAGCGCCACGCCGGTGAAGCTCATGGCAAGTCCGCCCCATTGCGCCGGGCCGAGCCGCTCGCCGAGGAAGCGGAACGAGCCGAGCGCGACGAAGAACGGCGCGGTGTAGAGGAACACCACCGCGCGCGACGCCGAGGTCAAGAGCAGGCCCTGGTAGATCAGCACGAACTCGAAGCCGAACAGCGCGCCCGCGATCAGGCCGAGCCACAGCGTGCCGTCGCGCTCGAACATCTTCACGCCGCGCAGCTGCGCGAAGATCAGCAGCACCGGCAGCGCGCCGGCGGAGCGGAACGTCGCCTGCAGCATCGGCGGCACTTCGGGCAGTGCCAGCTTGATCGCGATCTGGTTGAACGCCCAGGACAGGCAGAGCACGAGCGTGATGGCGATGGCGCCCGGACCGAGCGGGCGGGTGGCGGCGGACGAGGGCGACGTTGCGGACACGAGGATTGGGGCTCCCTGAGGCGTTTCTGTTTTGGACCGCTTGTTGTGCGGTCAGCTTGGTTCGTTGGTCTCGTTCAAGGCAAACGTCGTTCGGCAACGGTGGTCCTCACCTCGCCCCGCTTGCGGGGAGAGGTCGGATTGCATCGCAAGATGCAATCCGGATGAGGGGGTACAGGTCTCACTTGAGGCACTTCTCGCGTGGCCGCCCCTCACCCCAACCCTCTCCCCGTGAAGGACGGGGAGAGGGGGGCGCACCGTCGCCGGGGCGAAAATCTCGAATACGATGATTAGTTGGACGTGTACACCTTGCGGCGCGGCAACGATCTCACGCCGCCTTCTGGCAGTGCGCACAGAGGCCGGTGATCTCGACGACCGACATCTTCGGCAGGAACCCCGATGCGGCCGCAGCGCTCTTGAGGCTTTCGGCGATCGGCGCTGCGGGAACCTCGCCGACCGCGCCGCAGCTTTCGCAGATCAGGAACGCGACCAGCGCGGTCTGCTCGTGATCATGCGCGCAGGCGAGAAAGGCGTTGCGGCTTTCGATGCGGTGCACCAGGCCGTTGGCCATCAGGAACTCGAGCGCGCGATACACCGTGATCGGGGCCGGCCGCGTCCCGGACTTGGCGAGTTCCTCGATGATCTCGTAGGCGCCGAGCGGCCGATGGCTCGACAGCAGCGATTCCAGCACCTGGCGGCGCTGCGGCGTGAACTTCTGGCCGCGCTGCGCGCACACGCGCTCGGCATGGTCGAGGGCGTCGGCCGCGCAGCGGCCATGATCGTGGTCGGGTGCCGGGAAGATGGGTTTGGCGAGGGTCATCACTCACAATCTAGCATCTCGGACCGATCCCGCCAAAGGCTGCGGCCGAGCCATGCGCCAATCGCGGGACGGGGCCGCTGCGAAACAGAATGAAATATTCATAAGCTTGCTTATCATATCCAAGGCTCATTACAGCCAAAGCTTAGTTCCCTCCGATCCCGAAACGAGACACTCATGAGCCGCACCTCCGCGGACGCCAACTTCCTGTTTACCCTCGGCGAGCTGCAGCGCCTGGTGCGCGCCTATGCCGACAAGGAAGCCGCGCGCTTCGGAATGACCCGCGCACAGTGGGCCGTGCTGGCCAAGGTCGAGCGCAACGAGGGGATGAAGCAGTCCGAGCTCGCCGAGCAGCTGGAGATGCAGCCGATCACCTTGACGCGGCTGATCGACAAGCTGGCGGACGCCGGCCTGATCGAGCGCCGCGGCGACGACACCGACCGGCGCGTCAACCGGCTGTACCTGAAGAAGGCCGCGCGCCCGCTGCTCGCCAAGCTCGGCGTGCTCAAGGCCGAGCTGACCGACACCGCCCTTCAGGGGATCAGCTCAGGCGATGCCGAGCGGCTGATGACCCATCTCGAAGCCATCAAAGAAAATGTGAGAAACGCCTTGCAGTCGCTCTGCGACGAGCAGCGAAAGGAGCAGCGCTATGGCTGAGCCAGCCCTGAAACTCGCCACCGAACAGAAGGCCAGCCCCGATGCGGCGCCGGCGGCTGCCGCCGCGAAGCCGGCGCGTCCCGGAGTCCTGCGCCGCTACCGCCGCACCTTGCTGCTGGTGGTGCTGCCGCTCGTGGCCGCGATCGGCGGCTTCGTGCTGTATCTCAATGGCGGCCGCTACGTGACCACCGACGACGCCTATGTCGGCGCGCAGAAGGTGCTGATCACGCCGGACATCTCGGGCAAGATCATCAAGGTCCTCGTCAAGGAGGGCCAGCAGGTGCAGAAGGGCGACGAGCTGTTCGAGATCGACGCCGTTCCCTATCGCCTCGCGGTCGATCAGGCCAAGGCGGCACTGGCGCAGGCGCGCACGGCCTATGACAACCTCACCGCCAACATCAAGATCTACGGCCAGATGCTCGATCTGGCCAACCAGGGCATCGACCTCAAGCAGAAGGACGTCGAGCGCAAGCAGACGCTGGCCAAGAACAATTTCGGCTCGCAGCTCGACCTCGACAATGCCGCGAACGCGCTGGTGACGGCGGGCGCACAGGCGCAGTTCATCAAGCAGCAGCTCTCCAACGCCAAGACCCAGCTGCTCGGCAATCCCGATCTGCCGCTGGAGGAATTCCCGCCCTACATCCAGGCCAAGGCCAAGCTCGAGGATGCCCAGCGTGATCTCGACCACACGATCTTGCGTGCGCCGATGCCGGGCATCGCCACGCAGGTCGACCAGATCCAGCTCGGCCGCTTCGTCGCCGCCGGCACGCCGGTGTTCTCGGTGATCGACATCAGCAATCCCTGGGTCGACGCCAACCCGAAGGAGAGCGACTTCACCTATGTCGCGGTCGGCCAGCCGGTCGAGCTCGACGTCGACGCGTTCCCGAACCACCGCTTCAAGGGCACGGTCGGCTCGCTGTCGCCGGGCACCGGCGCGCAGTTCGCGATCCTGCCGCCGCAGAATGCGACCGGCAATTTCGTCAAGGTGGTCCAGCGCGTGCCGATCCGGATCTATTTCGACAAGAACGACAAGTTCGTTGCCAAGCTGAAGGCGGGCATGAGCGTCAACGTGTCGGTGGACACCGGCCATGAGCGCACGCTGGCCGGGCTGTTCGGCTCGGCGCAGGCCGCCGAGAAGGAGTAGCGTGATGAATGCGCCTGCAGCCTCATCGGCGGTTCCCGGCTTCCGCCGGAACATGGTGACGATCTGCGCCATGACGGCGACGATCATGCAGGCGCTCGACACCACCATCGCCAACGTCGCGCTGCCCTACATGCAGGGCACCTTGTCGGCCTCGACCGACCAGATCAACTGGGTGCTGACGTCCTACATCGTGGCGGCGGCAATCATGACCGCGCCTGTGGGGTGGATCGCCAACCGCTTCGGCCGCAAGCGCACCTTCATCATCTGCTCGGCCGGCTTCACCATCGCCTCCGTGATGTGCGGTCTCGCCCAGGACATCACGCAGATGGTGCTATTTCGCCTGCTGCAGGGCGTGTTCGGCGCCTCCCTGGTGCCGCTGTCGCAGGCCGTGATGCTCGACTCCTACGCGCTGCATGAGCGCGCCAAGGCGATGGCGATCTGGGGCATGGGCGTGATGCTCGGCCCGATCATGGGACCTTCGCTCGGGGCGTGGCTGACCGAGACCTATTCCTGGCACTGGGTGTTCTTCGTGAATCTGCCGTTCGGCACGGTCACCGTGCTCGGGCTGATGGCGTTCATGGAGGAAACCAAGCCGAATGCCGAGCTGACATTCGACTGGTTCGGCTTCATGGCGCTCGCCATCGGCATCGGCTCGCTGCAGATCGCGCTCGACCGCGGCGAAGACCAGGGCTGGCTCGAGAGCAACGAGATCATCATCGAGTTCATCGTCGCCGCGGTCGGCTTCTACTACTTCCTGGCGCATTCGCTGACGACCAGGCGGCCGTTCATCCAGTTCGCGCTGTTCAAGGACCGTAATTTCGTCGGCGGCTGCGTGTTCATGACGGTGATGGGCCTGGTGCTGTTCTCCACCATGGCGCTGTCCTCGCCTTACTTACAGAACGTCATCGGCTATCCGATCATCACCGCGGGCGTGCTGCTCGCGACCCGCGGCTGCGGCACGTTCGCCGCGATGATGCTGGTCGGGCGTCTGTTGCGCTACATCGAGGCGCGCACCCTGATCATCGTCGGCCTGTCGCTGACGGCGCTGTCATTGTTCCAGATGACGGCCTGGACCGACCAGACCGGCGTTCCCGAGATCATCACCATCAGCATCATGCAGGGGTTCGGCTTCGGCCTCGTCTTCGTGCCGCTGTCGACGGTCGCGTTCCTGACGCTGCCGGGCGAGCTGCGCACCGATGGAACCTCGATGCTGACCCTGGTGCGCAATGTCGCCAGCTCGATCGGCATTTCGATTGCGATCGCGCAGCTCACGGAAGGCACGCGGCGGAACCACGCGATCCTGGTCGAGCACATCAACCCGTTCAATCACGCTCTGCAGATGCCGAACGTGGCTGGTCTGTTGAACCTCTCCACCGATGCCGGTCGTGCAATGGCCGACGCGATGGTGATGGTGCAGGCGCAGATCCTGGCGTTCTCGCACGACTACCAGCTGGTGATGACGTTCATCCTGGTGTCGATCCCGCTCGCGGTGATGATCGGCTCGACCCGCACGGCATTACGCGCGCAGTCAGCGCCAGCCGATCATGCCGTGATGGAGTAGTTAACCAACCGATGTTCCCGGCACGGAAAAAGCGTGCGCTATTCGGACGCAGTGTGGCGGGAGTAGCAAAAAGGTGACCGCGACGTGATGGATTTGTAACTTCAATCCGGCGCGTTTCTCGCTATCTTATCGATACCCCACTCGGCCCTGCGTATGAGTTGCGCGCAGGGACTGCACCTCATGAGCGCCCCACTCGTGAAGTGCCGGGCGGGGGCGGTGGCTCCTCCAGCGCCGCCCCCAGCCCCCGGGGAATTTTTCCCGCGAATGCGGTGGACGGCTCTCCATTCATCACACGCTTTGTCGCACACGCTCGTGCGCATCATCGTGTTCCGCGCTTGCCGCCCGACCGTGGCGACATCCAGCCTGCCTCAAGTGAGATCACGCGGTATGGGTCCCGGATCTGCGCCCGCCAACGCTGTCGCGTTGACGGGCTTGTCCGGGACGACAGCGGAGTTTGATGCGGCCTTCGCGCTCTCTCCTTACGGTGCTGGCGCGGACACCGGCAGCGGCTCGATCGTGCCGGCGCCATTCGCGGTCTTCGCCTCCGCCTTCGGCATCACGATGCCCGCCAGCGCCTGCACCGGATCATCGCCCGGCTTGAAGCCGGACTGCACCAGGATCTCGTCGATCAGCGGCTTCAGCGCATGCACGCGGAGCAGCTCGCCGGCGAGGCCTTCGCCGAAGCCGACATTGCCGCCGCCGGCGCCATTGCCGTTGCCGCCGAAGGCGCCGCCGGTGTGCAGGATGCGGACGTCCTTCAGATTGGCGATCGGCTTGACCATCTCGCCCAGCGCCGCCGGCATCGTTGCGATGCGCTGCTTGGCGAGCTCGAAATCGATCACGTTGCTGCCGAGCTTGTTCTGCGCCTCGTTCTTCAACAGGATCACCGCGGCTTCGGCTTCGCCGATCTCGCGCACGCCGGCGGCCTTGATCTTGTTGGCCTCGGCTTCCGCTTCGGCGAGCGTCTTGGCCGCCTCGCCGCGATCGACCGCGGCGCGCTTCTCGGCCTCGGCCGCGACCGTGATGCCGGTCGAGCGCTGCTCGGCCTCCTTCCGCGCCGCCATGACCGCCGTCTGGCGTTCGCGGTCGGCGATCTCGATCGCGCGCGCCGTGGTCACCTTTTCCTCCGCCGATACCGCCAGCGCTTCGGCCGCCTTGGCGACGGCGCGGGCTTCAGACGTCTCCTTGCTCTTGGTCGCGATCTGAATGTCGTTGTCCTGGGTGGCGATCTGGATCTCGCGGTCGGCGTCGGTCTTGCGCCGGTTGATCGCGAGGTTGGATTCGATGGTCGCGGTCTCGCGCACCTTCAGGGCCTCGGCTTCGCGCTGGGCGATCTTCTGCTGCGCCTCGATGCGGGCGTTCTCCTCGGTCTGCCACGCCGTCTGGGTCGCGCTCGCCACCTCGGCGCGGGTGCTCGCGGTCTTGTTGGCGATGTCGCGCTCCTGGCTGAGTTCGGCTTCCTTCTTCGTCCGCTCGATCGTCAGCGTGAGCTGGCGCGCCTCGAGGTCCTTCTGGGCGATCGCCACCTCGTTGTCGCGCACGATGGCATTGCGGTCCCGCCGCCGGGTCTCGGTGACGGTCTTGAGCCGGGTCAGGCCCTCGGCGTCGAAGAAATTCTCCGCATTGAAGAAGGAGATGTCGGTCTGGTCGAGCTTGGTCAGCGACACCGATTCCAGCTCCAGGCCGTTCGACTGCACGTCGGCCTCGACCGCGGCCTGGACGTGCTTGACGAAATCCGAGCGCTTCTCCTGCAGGTCCAACAGCTCCATCGTCGCCGCGACCGAGCGCAGGCCGTCGACGAACTTGGCCTCGACCTGGTCGCGCAGCAATTCGGCATTGTTGGTGACCGCGCCGAGCGTCTGCGCGGCAAGCGCGATCGAATCCACATCGGGCTTCACCCGGACATAGAACTCGGCGTCGATGTCGACGCGCATACGGTCCTTGGTGATCAGCGAATCCTTCTTGGAGCGCTCCACGCGCAGCCGCAGGGTCTTCAGATTGACGCGCGCGATCGAGTGGAAGATCGGCAGCACGACGGCGCCGCCGTCGAGCACGACTTTCTTGCCGCCGAGGCCGGTGCGCACGAACGCCTCGTCGCGGGTGGAGCGGTGATAGAGCACGGCGAACACCGTGCCGAGGACGACGAGCAGCGCGACGCCGATCGACGCGGGAACAATGAGATCGAACATGGCAGAGATCACTTTCTGGACGCTGAGTCCGGTTGTGACGGGACGAGTTCGGCGGTTGCGGCGATCGCGATGAAGCGGCCGTCCTTGCGGTCGACGAGAAGAACCGATGCGCCCACCGGCAGCGGCGGCGAGCCCGGCGCGGCGGAGGCCGTCACCGCGTGCCAATTGCCGTGGACGTCCTTGACGCGGACGCGCCCGGGCAGCCCGCCGTCGAGCGGGCCGACCGCGACCTCGCCGGTGCGGCCGACGAGATCGGACAGGCCGACCGCGTAGCTCTCATCCTGCGGGATCAGCCTGGAGGCATAACGCGTCGAGCTGCGCAGCATCGGCACGGTGGCAGCAGCGGCGAGCACGCCTGCGGCCGAAGCTGGCAACGGCAATGCGAGCAGCCGGGCGACATCCTGGATGAGGAAGCCCGTGATCGAGAAGATGCCGAGGCCGAGCAGAATGCAGATCATCAGCGGCACGCCGCCGACATTGATCCAGGACAGCACGTGACTGATCCCGGTGCCGTTGCCGTCATGCCCGAGATCGATGGTCTGGCCGAGCAGCTCGCTGATCGACAGGCCGAGCAGCATCGAGCCGATCTCGACGCCGCCGACCAGCACGATCATCACGGCCGCGACCGCAAACGGCCGCACCTCGGGCTGCATGAAATGGTCTAACATGGTCATGGGACGATGCGCCCCTGCCCGCTCAGTTCTGCGACTTCAGACGCGCCAGCCGCTCGGCAATGTCCTTGTCGCGCTTCAGCTTCGACAATTCGTCGATATCGGGCGACGGCGGAATGCCCTCCGGCACGCCGGTGGCGCGAGCGATCGCGCGTGACGCGCGCGCGGCCTTGGCAAGGCCGGCATCCTCGGTCTTGCGCGCGGCGGACTTCGGCTGCTGAGCCATCGCCTCGCTGCGTTCGAGTTCGGCGAGGCGCGCCTGCGCATCCTGCAGGCTCGACAGAATAGCTCGCAGGCTCGTCAACACCGCGTCGACGCGCTCGGCATTCTCGTCGATCGCCTTCGACAGCACCTCGAACTGCGCTTCGAGATCCATCTGCCGGGCGATCCCGGCGCGCGCGAGATCGTCGCGGCTCTCGGTGATCGCGAGACGGATCTGGTCGGCCAGCTGTGTTGTTTCGCGCTCGATCTCTGCGCGGCGCGCATTGAGCCGGTACTCCTCGGCGCGCGCGGAGGCGAGGCTCTCGCGAGACTCGCGCTCGGCCTGCTCGATCTCGCGAATCGCCTGCTTGACCAGCGCGACCCTGTTGTTGTCCTCGGCCTTCTCGATCGCGCCATAGGCGATCCCGGCGATGAGGCGCCCGGCGCGTGACAGGAGCGTGTCGGGAGCCGGCGCGTGTTCGGCGAGCATGACGTGGTCCTTTCGTGGGCTGACGTGTTGGCGTGACGCTGCGGTGACACCGAAATGAACCTCGAAGTCACCATTATCAGTACGAACGAGCTGCGCCGGCGTCGCGTGCGGCCAGCCCACGGCATAGCCGGTCACCTCGAACGGAATCGTGACACGGCCGAGCGCGGTGCCGAGCGACAGCGTGCCGGCATCCCTGACATTCACCAATCGGTCGTCGAGCGGCAGCCGCGGGTTCGATGCCGCCCGATACGCCGCGCGGTCGCGCAGGCCGAGCGTGACGAGCCGCGACGGCAGTCGGGTGGCCTTGCGGATGGGGTCATAGGCATGGCCATGCAACGCGACGAGATTGGCGCCGATGCCCTTCGCGCTCGCGATCTCGTCGAGCATGTCCATCATCCGGGCATAATCGGCGAACGTCGCCTCGACGGCGTCGCGGACCTCAGGCGTGAGCGCGAGACGGTAGCGAACAGCCTGATCGTACGGGCTTCCGGCCATGGAGAACATCAAAGCACTGTTATTGTGCTTTGGCAAGCCGTCTGTGGCTCCGAGGACGCCGCACCTTTCCGTGACCACACCGAACGCCATGCCCATGTTGGTATGTCGCTCTGACCTACCGGGCTGGTTTGAGGGGCGACCAAACAATCTCTGGTGATCGTTAAGAGGGGCGCGGCGTGATGAGCGGCAAAATGCTCGAAAGCAATCTGATGACCGCTCCGTTCGCTTCGATTGTCACGAAGCTGCGTCTCCACGTCCGGGGTCGTCCCGGCCAAGCCCTGTCGTCGCGCAGCGACGGCAGGGCGCAGAGCCGGGATCCATAGCCACAGGCCGTCGTGTCGCGACGGCTCGGAGTGGCGATCGTGCCTCGAACACTGCCCGGGATTATGGGTCCCGGATCGGCGCCGCGACGCGCTGACGCGCGTCACGGCTTGTCCGGGACGACATCGAATTTGTAGCATCGCGTGGCAAACCCGACGCTGCAGGCGCGATTAGCTATCAGCGGCCCTGCACAACGGTGCAGCCGGCAGCCAGATCAATCCAGCAGACCGCGGCAGCCGAGATCGTCGACGGCAAGGAAGATCCGCTCCAGATTGTTCCACCAGATGATCGGGGGAATGTTCGCGGTCCACTGCCACACCGGCTTGGTGATCTGCCACAGCACGCCATAGCGATAATCGTCGTCGAGCGCTGCGCGGCTGTAGCCGGTCACGCCATGGCCGAGCAGGGCTTCGTGATAGCCATCGAGTAGATCACGCTCCACCTGCTGGCGGCGCTCGGGATACCACTGCAAGCCCATCAGATAGGCGAGATCGTTGGCGCCGACATTGATCCGCCACTGGTCGAAGTCAAACACGCGCGCGCGGTCCGCCACGCCTGGCTTGGCGAGCAGGAAGTTCCAGCTATGTGCGTCGCCATGCGCGATCGTGAGGTGGCGGTGCGAATGATAGCGCGCCAGCAGTCTTGGCGTGGACGCGATGAAGCGCCGGTAGATATCGCGTCGGTCGGCGCTCAGGCGATCACCGAGCAGCGCGGTGAAACGTTCGAGATGGCCGGCGAGTTGCGCCATGACCTCAGCCATGGCAGCGGGCGCGATGAATTCGCCGATCGTTCGGCCGAGATCGGGATGGTCCCACCACGCCGCGTGCAGGCGCGCCAGCGCTTCGACGATGTCAGCAGCCTGCGCCGATGCCGGCGGCAGCGGCCATTCCGTCGCGATCTCATGGCTGTCGGTCAGATCCTCCAGCAGCAGATGCCAGTCCTGGCCGTCGCCATCCCAATGCGCACCGAAACAGCGGGGCACCAGCTGGTGCGGCAGATGCGGCGCGATCGTGGTGTAGAACGCAATCTCCTGGCGGCCGGCGCGCCACAGGGTCTTGGCAAAATTCTCCTGCGCAACCTTCAGGATCAGCGTCCGCGGCGCATCGGGCGCGGGGCCGTCATAGCTCAGGCCGAGCCGGATGATCCGCGAGACGATGATGTCGCGTGCGCTGAGCACCGCGACCTCACACACGGCGCCCACGTCGAGCGCGCCGGATTCACGAAGCGCCTCGGTCAGACGCGAGGGGTCGGCAACGAACGGCAAGGCCGGAGACGTCATCGGTGCTGTCCTTCGAGGGTTACAGCGTCACCGACCCTAACAGAAAATCAAGACAGTCCTACTTGATCGGTGCCCTTGGCAGCACGGTCTCGCCGGCTTCCATGCGATAGACATGGTCGAGCGAGTACCAGGGCGCCGTGACGTCGGGCTCGGTCGGATGCGGTTCGTCGTGGCGGACGAAGTTGCCGAGCAGTGCCTTGGTGACGCCGAACTGGACGTCGCTGTGGATGTGCGGGTCGTTGGGGTCATAGACCTGCGAGATCAGGACCTTGAAGCCTTGCTTGACGATCAGCGCGTGCAGATGCGCCGGACGATAGGGATGACGGCCCTGCGCCTTCAGGAGACGGCCGACGACGCCGTCGGTCGGGATGGGATAGCCGACCATCATCACCGAGCGAAACCAGAAGCGGCCGTCGTCGTCGGTTGTGAGCTTGCCGCGGAGGTTCATGTCGGCCTGCTCGGGATCCTGGTTCTCGTAGAAACCCACCGGCGAGGCGTGCCAGACGTCGACCTCGGCGCCGGCGACCGGCGCACCGTTGGGATCGACCACGCGGCCCCGCACGAACAGCGCCGGCCCGGGCGTCGGCGAGCGCAGGATCGAGCCGCCGTTCTCGGTGCGCGGGGAGTTCAGCCGCCAGAACGGGCCGAGCAGCGACTGTGCCGTCTCGGTGTTGCCGCCATCGCCATTGTTGAGCAGGCAGACCAGCGGCGAGACGCCGAGCGAGCCGGCCATCAGCACGACTTCATTGTGCGTGTCATTGGTGCGCTGGCCGAGCTCGGCGATGATGGCGGCGGCCTCGCGGAATTCGGCCTCGGTGAGCCTGATGTCGCGGACAAAGCCGTGCAGATGCTTGACCAGCGACACCATGATCTCGCGCAGCCGCGGATTGGAGGTCTGCTCCATTACCGCCAGCACAGCGGGGGTAACGTCCTGTTCGCGGGAGATGGTCATGGCGCGGTCCCTCTGCATTCTCCGTCATTGCGAGCGAAGCGAAGCAATCCAGGGCTACACGCGTGGCTCTGGATTGCTTCGTCGCTTCGCTCCTCGCAATGACGGCGGCTTGTCAGTTGATCGTCTCGACCGCCAGCGCGACGCCCTGGCCGACGCCGACGCACATCGTGGCCAGCGCGCGCTTCCCGCCACGGACTTCGAGGCCGTGCACGGCGGTCATCGCGATGCGCGCGCCGCTCATGCCGAGCGGATGACCGAGCGCGATGGCGCCGCCGTGCGGGTTGACGAAATCGGCATCCTCGGCGACGCCGAGCTGGCGCAGACACGCGATGCCTTGCGACGCGAACGCTTCGTTCAGTTCGATCAGGTCGAAATCCGTGATCTTGAGGCCGAGCCGCTCCAGCAGCTTGCGCACGGCCGGCACCGGGCCGATGCCCATGATGCGCGGCGGGACGCCGGCCGATGCGAGCCCGAGCACGCGCGCGCGCGGCGTCAGGCCATGCTTCTTCACGGCGGCTTCCGAGGCGAGGATCATCGCTGCGGCGCCGTCATTGACACCAGAGGCGTTGCCGGCGGTGACCGTGCCGGGATTGCGCACGATCGGCTTCAGCTTGGCGAGGCCTTCGAGCGTGGTTTCTGGGCGCGGATGCTCGTCCTTGTCGACGGTGATCGGGCCGGCCTTGCCGCCGGGCACCGACACCGGCGTGATCTCCGCGGCGAAATAGCCCGAGGCGATCGCCTGGCCGGCGCGCTGCTGGGAGCGGATGGCGAACGCGTCCTGATCGGCGCGCGACACCTGGAATTCCTCGGCGACGTTCTCGCCGGTCTCCGGCATCGAATCGACCCCGTACTGCTGCTTCATCAGCGGATTGATGAAGCGCCAGCCGATCGTGGTGTCGAAGATCTCAGCCGAGCGCGAGAACGCCTCGGTGGCCTTGCCCTGCACGAACGGCGCGCGCGTCATCGATTCGACGCCGCCCGCGATCGCGAGATCGACCTCGCCCGCGCGGATCGCGCGGCCCGCGGCGCCGACCGCGTCGAGGCCGGAGGCGCAGAGGCGGTTGAGCGTCTGGCCGGGAATGGAGTCGGGGAGCCCTGCGAGCAGCAGTGCCATGCGCGCGACGTTGCGATTGTCCTCGCCGGCCTGGTTGGCGCAGCCGAAGAACACCTCGTCGACCGCGGCCCAGTCGAGATTGGGATGCTTGGCCTTCAGCGCCTTCAGCGGCGTCGCCGCGAGATCGTCGGTCCTCACCTTCGCCAGCGCGCCGCCAAAGCGCCCGATCGGGGTCCGCACCGCATCACAAATGAACACGTCTCGCATCGCTCTCTCCCGGGGGTGTTTCTGGTCAGAATTGACGGCGGTTTTAGGAGTGCGATGGGGGCAGGTCAAATGACGGGAACGCGGGGTGGCATGCGTGGGAATTGAGGAGGCGAGACCATCGCGCCGCGATCGGTGCGCCCCCTCTCCCGCTTGCGGGGGAGGGCTGGGGTGGGGGCGCGGCTCGGGTGGTGATCGAGGGGTGCGTCGTGTGGAGAGAGGCCCCCACCCGCTTCGCATCTTCGATGCGAAGCGACCTCCCCCGCAAGCGGGGGAGGTGCAATCGCGGCCACTGCCCGAAGCACGTTTGGCGCACACCGCCGCTCCACCCTCGCCGTCATTCCGGGGCGGCGCGCGCAGCGCGGCGAGCCCGGAATCCATTGGGCGGCATCACCTGACGCACGATGGATTCCGGGTTCGTGCTGCGCACGCCCCGGGATGACACCGGTGGTCCTCTCCAGCACCGGCCGGGGCCAAAATTGCCATCGTGGAAAACCGGGACATCGCCTGCAAAGCGGTAGGACCGTCCGGGCAAATTGGCTAGTTTCCGCGCCATGACGATCCAGCAGCCCATCTCCGCCCCGGTTCCGCAAGAGTCGGTGTCCTCGGCCACGCCCGCCGAGGCGCCGGCCAAGCTCACGCCGATGATGGAGCAGTATCTCGATATCAAGGCCGCGCATCCCGGGCTGATGCTGTTCTACCGGATGGGCGATTTCTACGAGCTGTTCTTCGAGGACGCCGAGGTCGCATCAAAGGCGCTCGGCATCGTGCTGACCAAGCGCGGCAAGCACCAGGGCGCGGACATCCCGATGTGCGGCGTGCCGGTGGAGCGCTCCGAGGATTATCTGCACCGGCTGATCGCGCAGGGCATCCGCGTCGCTGTGTGCGAGCAGATGGAGGATCCGGCGGCGGCGCGGGCGCGCGGCAACAAGAGCGTGGTCAGGCGCGGCGTGGTGCGCGTGGTGACGCCGGGCACCCTGACCGAAGACAATCTGCTCGACGCGCGCGCCAACAACTACCTGCTGTCGATCGCGCGCAGCCGCGGCTCGTCCGGCGGCGACCGGCTCGGGCTCGCCTGGATCGACATCTCGACCTCGGATTTCATCGTCACCGAATGCGCTCTTGCCGAGCTGACCGCGACGCTCGCGCGCATCAATCCGAACGAAGTCATCGTCTCCGATTCGCTGTATTCGGACGAAGCGTTCGAGCCGGTGCTGCGCGAGCTCGCCGCGGTCACTCCGCTGACCCGCGACGTGTTCGACGGCGCCACCGCCGAGCGGCGGCTGTGCGACTACTTCGCCGTCGCGACCATGGATGGTCTCGCCGTGCTGTCGCGGCTGGAGGCCACCGCGGCGGCCGCCTGCGTCACCTATGTCGAGCGCACCCAGGTTGGCCAGCGCCCGCCGCTGGCGCCACCGGCGCGCGAGGCGACCGGCAGCACCATGGCGATCGATCCGGCGACGCGCGCCAATCTCGAACTGACGCGGACGCTCGCCGGCGAGCGCCGCGGCTCGCTGCTCGACGCGATCGACTGCACGGTCACCTCGGCCGGCTCGCGGCTGCTGGCACAGCGACTCGCAGCGCCCTTGACGGAGCCTGCGCAGATCGGCCGGCGGCTCGATGCTGTCAACGTGTTCGTCGCCGACAGCGCCGCGCGCGAGGACATCCGCTCCATCCTGCGCGGCGCGCCGGACATGACCCGCGCGATGGCGCGGCTGTCGGTCGGCCGGGGCGGGCCGCGCGATCTCGCCGCGTTGCGCGACGGCATCCTCGCCGCCGACCAGGCGTTGGCGCGGCTTGCCGTGCTCGACCAGCCGCCGCAGGAGATCGCGTCCATCAAGGCGGCGCTGGCGCGGCCGGCGCGCGCGCTGGCCAATGAATTCGCCCGCGCGCTCGACGAGCAGCTGCCGCTCATCAAGCGCGACGGCGGTTTCGTGCGTGCAGGCTATGATGCGACGCTCGACGAGACGCGCAATCTGCGCGACGCCTCGCGCCTCGTTGTCGCCTCGATGCAGGCGCGCTACGCCGACCAGACCGGGGTGAAAGCGCTCAAGATCCGGCACAACAATGTGCTCGGCTATTTCGTCGAGGTGACCGCGCAGCACGGCGACAAATTGATGTCGGCGCCGTTGAACGTGACCTTCATCCATCGCCAGACGCTGGCGGGACAGGTGCGCTTCACCACGTCCGAGCTCGGCGAGATCGAGGCCAAGATTGCGAATGCCGGCGAGCGCGCGCTCAATCTCGAGCTCGAGATCTTCGACCGTCTCTGCGCACAGGCGCTCGCGATCGGCGACGATCTGCGCGCGGCCGCGCATGGCTTTGCGATGCTCGATGTCGCGACCGCGCTCGCCAAGCTCGCGGTCGACGACAACTATGTCAGGCCGGAGGTCGACGGCTCGCTCGGCTTCGCCATCGACGGCGGGCGGCATCCCGTGGTGGAGCAGGCGCTGAAGCGCGAGGGCCAGCCGTTCATCGCGAACTCCTGCGACCTGTCGCCCACGCCGGGGCACAAGAGCGGGCAGCTCTGGCTGCTCACCGGTCCGAACATGGCCGGCAAATCGACCTTCCTGCGCCAGAACGCGCTGATCGCCCTGCTGGCGCAGATCGGCTCGTTCGTGCCGGCGAGCCGCGCCCGCATCGGCATCGTCGACCGGCTGTTCTCGCGCGTCGGCGCCGCCGACGATCTCGCGCGCGGCCGCTCGACCTTCATGGTCGAGATGGTCGAGACCGCGGCGATCCTCAACCAGGCCGGCGAGCGCGCGCTGGTGATCCTGGACGAGATCGGGCGCGGCACCGCGACCTTCGACGGCCTCTCGATCGCCTGGGCCGCCATCGAACATCTGCATGAAAGCAACCGCTGTCGCACGCTGTTCGCCACGCACTATCACGAACTCACCGCGCTAGCCGCCAAGCTGCCGCGGCTGTTCAACGCCACGGTGCGCGTCAAGGAATGGCAGGGCGACGTCGTGTTCCTGCACGAGGTGCTGCCGGGCTCCGCCGACCGCTCCTACGGCATCCAGGTGGCGAAGCTCGCAGGCCTGCCGCCGGCGGTGATCAGCCGCGCCAAGTCGGTGCTGGCGAAACTGGAGGCCGCCGACCGCGGCCAGAACGCCCGGGCGCTGGTCGACGATCTCCCGCTGTTCGCGGTGCCCTCGCGCGCGGCGGTGGAGCCCACGATGTCGAAGGAAACGGAGGAGCTGATCGCCGCGGTGAAGGACCTGCATCCCGACGAGATGACCCCGCGTGAGGCGCTGGATGCGCTGTATCGGCTGAAGTCGAAGCTGCCGAACAAATAACCTGTGTCATTCCGGGGCGCGCGTAGCGCGAACCCGGAATCCATCCCTCGTCGGAACATGCTGCCCAATGGATTCCGGGCTCGCGCTTCGCGCGCCCCGGAATGACAGCGGGGATGGAGAGGCAGCTCGGCCCACACTTGCCGTCATTGCGAGGCGCCCTTGCGCCGAAGCTATCCAGAGTCCCACCCGAGCCCCTGGATTGCTTCGCTGCGCTCGCAATGACGTGGAGAGAGCTAACGGGCTACGGCCGCCTTCCTTCTCCCCAGCCACCACAGGCCGAGATTCCAGCCGACGCAGGTGGCCAGCGCGCCGCTCAGGCCAACCGCTGCACCGAGGTGGAGGCTGCCGAGATGCAGCACGATCACCGCGAGCGAGAAGCCGATCAGGCCCCAGGCGCCGTTGGCCATCACCGCAGCAGTGGCCGGTCCGCCGATGCGCGGCTGCAGGATCAGCATCATCGAGGTGAAGACGATCGGAAACAGCGCGAGGATGCCGGACACGCTGGGACCGGCCCAGCCGGAGACCGAGGTGACGGTGGCGACGAGCGTTGCGACGAGGGACGCACGCAGCGGCACGTCGTACCAGCGTCCTGTGATCAGCGGCATCCTGGCGTGGCGATAGCGCTGCAGCAGCGGCAGGCAGATCGCGAAGGTGATGATGTTGGCCACGATGCCCATCAGGAGCGTCCACTGCACGCTCTTGATCAGGGACGCGAGACCGAGCCACACCGCGACGGCGGTGGCGCTCGCCACCCACACGCTGTGGCGTTGCGCCAGCACGGCGTAGGCGAGGCTGAGGAAGATGGTCGCGGCGTTGATCGGCAGGCTGGTCAGGGCGCCCTGCGCGATGAAGGCGGCATCATGGTCGAGCGCAAGGAACACGTAGGTCGGACCGGCCGAGATCGGCAAGGTCGCGACCAGCGCGCCGATCACCGGACCGGTGCGCTCGGCGATCATCGAGGCAGATACGACGAACGACGCCGCGATCGCCATGCGCAGGCCGAGGACGAGCAGGAAGGACGGATCGAGGGACATGTTCAGCCGTCGTCCCGGGCAAGCGGACCGCGGCGATGCGCGAGCATCGCCGCGGGGAGCGCTGACCCGGGACCCATAACCACAGGCGGTTACGGGAAGGAGAAGATCGGAGTGACCAGCGGGGCCAGCCATGACCGACGGTGGTTATGGGTCCCCGCGTTCGCGGGGACGACACCGTTGCTGAGGGCTACGCCGCCACCCGCTTCAAACTGACCGACACCTTCGGGCCATTCTTGATGGTCTGATAGACCACGCAATAGCGCTCGGTGAGCTTGAGCAGCAGGTCGAGCTTGTCCTGCGGGGCGTCGGTGTCGACCTCGAAGCGCAGGCGGATTTCCTGGAAGCCGACCGGCGCCTCCTTGTCGACGCCGAGCGTGCCGCGGAAATCGAGATCGCCTTCGGCCAGCACCAGGCCGCTCTTGAGCGGGACCTCGACGGCGGTCGCGACCGACTTCAGCGTGACGCCGGCGCAGGCGACCAGTGCCTCCAGCAGCATGTCGCCGGAGCACAGTTCGAGGCCGGAGCCGCCGGTGGCGGGATGCAGGCCGGCGACCGCCAGCGCGCGGCCGGTCTCGAGCTTGCAGGTCAGGCCGTCGCCGCCGACCTCGCCCTTGGCCTTCAGCGTAATCACCGCGGCGGAGGGGTCAGCCTTGTAGCGTTCCTTGATCGGCGCCTGCATGGCGCGCAGCTCGGCAGCATCCATTGTCGTTCTCTCCCGGAGTCATTTCAGGAGAGATGTACCGGGCGATCGCTCGGATGTCACCACCACAGCCCGCCGCCGGGCTCACGCCTGCCCTGCGTATCCGGCACCGTCCGATCGAGCGACCTGTCGAGTGCCGTCAGCACGTGGCGCTTGAACTGCTCGAACAGCGGCGCGTTGCGGTCGCGCGGCCGCGACAGATTGATGGTGATCTCCTCGAACAGCCGGCCGGGATGCGGCCGCATCACCAGCACGCGGTCGGCGAGCACCACCGCCTCCTCGACATCGTGAGTGACGAGGATCAGGGTCGGACGCGTGTCGGCCCAGAGGTCGAGCAGGTGGTCCTGCAAATCCTTGCGCGTGAAGGCGTCCAGCGCGGAGAACGGCTCGTCGAGCAGCAGCACCTCCGGCTGTGCCACCAGCGCGCGGGCGATCGCGACGCGCTGCGCCTGGCCGCCGGAGAGTTCGCGCGGCCAGACCTTGGCCTTGTCGGCGAGGCCGACACGGTCGAGCGCGCGGGCGACGCGCTCGCGGCGCTCGGCCGCGGGCAGCTCCGAGAGACCGAAGCCGATATTGTCGGCGACAGTGAGCCAGGGCAGCAGTCGCGGCTCCTGGAAGATGATGCCGACCTTGGCATGCGGCGCATGGATCGCCTCGCCGTCGAGCGTCACGCTGCCGGCGCTGGCGCGGTCGAGCCCCGCGATGGCGCGGAGAAGCGTCGACTTGCCGCAGCCGGAGCCGCCGATGATGGCGACGATCTCGCCGAGCTGGATCTCCGACGAGAACCGCTCCAGCGCATGAACGCCGTTCGGATAGACCTTGGTGACGGAGGCGAGCTGCAGCATCAGGCCGCTCCGCCCTGGCGCGCAAAATTGTCCTGCCAGCGCAACAGCGGCGCGGTGGCGATCTCGAGCAGCCAGTCGGTGGCCTTGCCGATGATGGCGAAGATGACGATGGCGGCGACGATCTGCGCCGGCTTGCCGAGCTGCTGGCCGTCGATCAAGAGGTAGCCGAGGCCTTCGGAGGCGCCCATGAACTCGGCGGCGACGACGAACATCCACCCGAGGCCCAGGCCGACGCGCAGCGCCACGACATAGGCCGGCAGCACGGCAGGCAGCAGGATGCGGCGGATCATCGCCGGGCCGGACAGGCGGAAGACGCGGCCGACCTCGACGATCTTGCGGTCGACGGACAGGATCGCGCCGGTCAGACCGAGATAGACCGGGAAGAACACGCCGACCGCGATCAGCGCCACCTTCGAGGTCTCGAAGATCCCGAGCCAGAGGATGAACAGCGGCACCCAGGCGATCGACGGAATCGCGCGCAGCGCCTGGATGGTCGGATCGACCAGCCGGCGAGCGAGGCTCCAATAGCCGCAGATGCCGCCGAGCAACGTGCCGGCGGCGACGCCGAGGCCGAAACCGATGCCGACGCGGGTCAAGGTCATCGTGATGTGGCGGGTCAGCTCGCCGGAGCGGGCGAGTTCGGCGATGGTGGTGAAGACCTTCGATGGCGGCGGCACGAGGCGGCCGTTCGACCAGCCGGCCCGGACAGCGAGTTCCCAGGCGATCGCGAGGGACAGCGGCAGCAGCAGCCCGAGCAGCGGCCGCGCCAGGCGGGTGGCCCAGGGCCGGCTGGCGGTTTGCGGTGTGGCCGCCGCGGCGGGGGCCTGGAGTTCGACGGTCATGGCCATAGTGAGAACAGCGTCTCGCGTGGGAATGCAAGGCGGGGTGACGGGCGTATGCCGACGGATATCAGCGCGCGCCTGTCAGGGTTGAGCCGACAACGGCGCCTCAATCTCGGTGTCGTCCCGGCCTCCGAGCCGGGACCCATACTCCGCGGCGGGTGTGGCGAGGCGAGATGCCGCTCCAGCGGTGCCCCACAACAGCTTTCACGGAGTATGGGTCCCGGATCGGCGCCCGACAACGCTGTCGCGTTGGCGGGCTTGTCCGGGACGACACCGGTGTTTTATCGCGCCACCGTTTTCTGTCGCGCTCACCTTGCTGGTAGCGCGAGTTGCGGCACGCGCGAGTGTGAGCGCTTTCGTAGGCGTAGGCCGCCCTAGTTCGTCGGCAGCGGGACCTGGTCGTCGATTAGCGCGTCCAGCGTCGCCTTCACATCCACCTTCGCGTCGACCACGCCGGCCTGCTGCAGAGCCAAGCCCGCTGCCAGGATCGAGTCGCGCTGCGGCGCGCCGATGCGGCTGTGGGTGAGCTCGGTGCGCTCCTTGAGCTGCTTGTCGACGACCGTTTCCGGCAGCTTGGTGACCGCGATGAACGTCTTCTTCAGGTCGTCGTAATTCGCCAGCGCATCCTTGCGCGCGACCTCGTAGGTCGCCAGCACGCGGCGGACGATCTCGGGATTGTCCTTCAGGAACTGCTCGCGGACATTGAGGATGCCCCAGGTGTTGGCGTCAGCCTTGCGGTAGAACAGTTTTGCGCCTTCCTCGACCTCGGCCTGCGCCATCATCGGATCGAGCCCGGCCCAGGCGTCGACGTCGCCGCGGATCAGCGCTGCCTTGCCGTCGGCGTGCTGGAGCAGCACCGGCGTGATGTCCTTGTCGGTGAGGCCGGCGCCGAGCAGCGCGCGGACGAGGAAGATGTGCGGGTCGGTGCCGCGGGTCACCGCGACGCGCTTGCCCTTGAGATCGGCAACCGCGGCGATCTTGGAATCCTTACCCGTCACCAGCGCGGTCCATTCGGGCCGCGAATAGACGTAGATCGACTTGATCGGGTTGCCGTTGATCCGGGCGACCAGCGCGGCGGAGCCGGCGGTCGAGCCGAAATCGAGCGAGCCGGCATTGAGGAACTCGAGCGCCTTGTTGGAGCCGGCCGACTGCACCCAGGTGACGGTGATGCCGTCCTTGGCGAACTCCTTCTCGAGCAGCCCCTTCTGCTTCAGGACCAGCGACACCGGATTATAGGTCGCCCAATCGATCCGGATTTCCTTGGGCTGCTCCGCGGCTGTTGCAACGCCGCATCCCAGTAGAACCACGGCCGCAAGCCCGGCCAAGGCGCGCCTCGACAATCCACCCATCGTCAACCCTCCTGCTGTAAAAACATCGTTGTTGTTTCAACGCGTTATGCCAGGGCTCAACGAGAATTGCTTTTCCTTTGCGGGGCGGATCGAAGCACGATCATCATCCGCCTTGGGCCGGTGACAGCATGGATCGATTGCTGCATTGGAAGTTTCGTGACAGCACAGGCCTTGTTCGATACCGGTTGCATCCATGGACAGCGTCGCCCCCCAATCCCATCCCGATGGCCTCTCCGATTTCGACAGCGCCGGCATTGCGGCCGCCGTCGACACGCTGGCCAAGCAGCACTCCGGCCGGGAGGACATGTTCCGCGCCGCCGTGGTGCAATTCCTGAAAGCGGAGCTGGTCAAGGCGCGTGCCGCCGCGCAAGCCCAGCTGTTGAAGGATCGGCACGGACGGCGCTGCGCCGAGCAGCTCTGCTTCGTCCAGGACGAGATCATCCGCATCCTCTACGCCGCGGCCACCCAGCACCTGTATCGTTCGGAGGTGCCGAGCGGCGCCGAGCGCATGGCCGTGGTCGCGACCGGCGGCTATGGCCGCGGGCTGATGGCGCCGGAGTCCGACATCGATCTGCTGTTCATCCTGCCCTACAAGCAGACCGCCTGGGGCGAGCAGGTCGCCGAGGCGATCCTGTATTCGCTGTGGGACATGGGGCTGAAGGTCGGCCACGCCACCCGCTCGGTGGATGAATCGATCCGCCAGGCCCGCGGCGACATGACGATCCGCACCGCGATCCTGGAGACGCGCTATCTCGCCGGCGACAAGCCGCTGTATGACGAGCTGGTCCAGCGCTTCGACAGCGAGGTCGTGCAGGGCACGGCCGCCGAGTTCGTCGCCGCCAAGCTCGCCGAGCGCGAGGAGCGGCATCGCCGCGGCGGCCAGTCGCGCTACCTGGTCGAGCCCAACGTCAAGGACGGCAAGGGCGGCCTGCGCGACCTGCACACGCTGTTCTGGATCGCCAAATACGTCTACCGCGTGCGCGAGACCGCCGAGCTGGTCGAGCGCGGCGTGTTCGACGCGCATGAATACCGCACCTTCCGGCGCTGCTCGGACTTCCTGTGGTCGGTGCGCTGCAATCTGCACTTCGTCAGCGGACGCCCCGAGGAGCGGCTGTCGTTCGACCTGCAGCGCGAGATCGCGGTCCGGCTGGGCTACACCAGCCACCCGGGCATGCAGGATGTCGAGCGCTTCATGAAGCACTACTTCCTGGTCGCCAAGCAGGTCGGCAACCTCACCGCCATCCTGTGCGCCAAGCTGGAGGACCAGCAGGCCAAGGCGGCGCCGGTGCTGAGCCGGATGATCTCGCGCCTGACCACCGGCTCGACCTGGCGGCGCGTACCGGAGAGCGACGACTTCATCGTCGACAACAACCGCATCAACCTCGCCGCGCCCGACGTCTTCAAACACGATCCGGTCAATTTGATCCGCATCTTCCGCCTCGCGCAGAAGAACAACCTCGCCTTCCACCCCGACGCGATGCGCGCGGTGACGCGTTCGCTCAACATGATCAACACCGAGCTGCGCGAAAATCCCGAGGCCAACCGGCTGTTCATGGAGATCCTGACCTCCAACGACGCCGAGACCGTGCTGCGGCGGATGAACGAGACCGGCGTGCTCGGACATTTCATCAGCGCGTTCGGGCGGATCGTGTCGATGATGCAGTTCAACATGTATCATCACTACACGGTCGACGAGCATTTGATCCGCTGCATCGGCTTCCTGCAGGAGATCGAGCGCGGCGGCCATGATGAGTTCGTGCTCGCCTCCGATTTGATGCGCAAGATCCGGCCGGAGCACCGCGCCGTCATCTACATCACCGTGCTGCTGCACGACGTCGCCAAGGGCCGGCCGGAGGATCATTCGGTCGCCGGCGCCAAGATCGCCCGGCGGCTGTGCCCGCGGCTCGGCTTCAACAATGCCGACACGGAGCTGGTCGCCTGGCTGATCGAGGAGCATCTGACGATGTCGACGGTGGCGCAGTCGCGCGACCTGTCGGACCGCCGGACCATCGAGAAGTTCGCCGCCGTGGTGCAATCGGTCGAGCAGATGAAGCTGCTGACGATCCTGACCACCGCCGACATTCGCGGCGTCGGCCCCGGCGTCTGGAACGGCTGGAAGGCGCAGCTCCTGCGCACGCTGTACTACGAGACCGAGCCGGTGCTGACCGGCGGCTTCTCCGAGGTCAACCGCGCCAAGCGCATCACCGCGGCGCAGGCCGAATTCCGCAACGCCTTCACCGACTGGCCGGAGGACGAGCTCAACACCTATATCGGCCGGCACTATCCGGCCTACTGGCTCAAGGTCGAGCTGCCGCGCAAGATCCGCCACGCCCGCTTCGTGCGGTCGAGCGAGGATGCCGGCCACAAGCTCGCGATCAATGTCGGCTTCGATCCTGCGCGCGGCGTCACCGAGCTGACGATCTTCGCCATGGACCATCCCTGGCTGCTGTCGATCATCGCCGGCGCCTGTGCGTCGGCCGGCGCCAACATCGTCGACGCCCAGATCTACACCACCACCGACGGCCGCGCGCTCGACACCATCGCGATATCGAGGGAATATGAGCGCGACGAGGACGAGGGCCGGCGCGCGACGCGGATCGGCGAGACCATCGAGCAGGTGCTGGAGGGCAAGCTGCGGCTGCCCGATGCGGTGGCGCGGCGGACGACGCGCGGCAAGCAGCACAAGGCGTTCTCGGTGGAGCCGGAAGTCTCGATCAACAATCAATGGTCGGAGCTCTACACCGTCATCGAGGTCTCCGGCCTCGACCGTCCCGGCCTGCTGTACGAGCTGACCACCGCGATCTCGAAGCTGAACCTGAACATCGCCTCGGCCCATGTCGCCACCTTCGGCGAGCGCGCCCGCGACGTGTTCTACGTGACCGACCTGCTCGGCGCCCAGATCAACGCGCCGACCCGGCAGGCCGCGATCAAAAGTGCGCTGCTGCATCTGCTGGCCAGCGACGACGCAGCGGCTCAGCCGGCGGCGTGACGAGAGAGGACCTGTCGGCGCAGCCATTGCGGCCGTCGGCGCGGGCATGATTGAGGGGGCCGGCAACGCCGCCGGTCTCGAATGGCTTGGGGGAGCCGAACCATGGCATTGATTGCAAACATCGTCGTCGGGCTGATCGGCCTGCTGCACGTCTACATTCTCGTGCTCGAGATGTTTCTCTGGACCAAGCCGGCCGGCTTGCGGGCCTTCAACAACACGCCGCAGCGCGCCGAGGCGACCAAGGTGCTCGGCGCCAACCAGGGCCTCTACAACGGCTTCCTCGCTGCCGGCCTGTTCTGGGGCCTGGCGCATCCGGCGCCCGCTTTCGCGTTCCAGATCAAGATCTTCTTCCTGCTCTGCGTGCTGGTCGCCGGGCTCTACGGCGCTGCCACTGCCAGCCGCAAGATCCTGTTCATCCAGAGCGTGCCGGCGGCGATCGGCCTGGTGCTGGTCTGGCTCGCGGGCTGAGGCACGCCGCATCGTCAAAACCGCTGTCGTCCCGGACAAGCCGTGACGCGCATCAGCGCGTCGCGGCTTGTCCGGGACCCATAATCCCGGGCGACGTTTGAGGCGGGAACGCCACTCCGAGCCGTCGCCACACGACCATTGGTGGCTATGGATCCCGGCTCGGCGCCCCGCCGTCGCGACGCGACGCCAGGGCTTGGCCGGGATGACACCGAACTTGTTGCCAGCCGGGCACGTCATGGCGACATCGCCGGAACCGCACCCGCCCATTCCCTCGCCTTGCGCCGGCCACCCCGTTCCTCCACACTCCCTCCCAGCGATGGCGTCCCTCGGGGCAGACCAGCCGCACAACAAATCAGGAGGAACGATAGACCCCATGCGACAGGGAATTTTCCGCTTTGCCGCTGCGGCCGCGTTGGCCGTCACCCTCTCCGTCACGTCAGCCCAGGCCCAGAAGAAGTACGATCCCGGCGCGTCCGACACCGAGATCAAGATTGGCCAGACCGTGCCGTTCTCGGGTCCCGCCTCGGCCTATGCCTCGATCGGCAAGACCCAGGCCGCCTATTTCAACATGATCAACGAGCAGGGCGGTATCAACGGCCGCAAGATCAAGCTCATCCAGTATGACGACGCCTATTCGCCGCCGAAGGCGGTCGAGCAGGTGCGCAAGCTGGTCGAGGACGACGAGGTGCTGCTGACCTTCCAGATCATCGGCACGCCGTCCAACGCCGCCGTCCAGAAATATCTCAACGCCAAGAAGGTCCCGCAGCTGTTCGCGGCCACCGGCGCGACCAAGTTCACCGATCCGAAGAACTTCCCCTGGACCATGGGATACAATCCGAACTACTTCACCGAGGGCCGCATCTACGGCCAATACATTCTGAAGGAGCATCCCAGCGCCAAGATCGGCGTGCTCTATCAGAACGATGACCTCGGCAAGGACTATCTCAACGGCATCAAGGCCGGCCTCGGCGACAAGGCCTCGATGATCGTCGCCGAAGCGTCTTACGAGGTCTCCGATCCGACCATCGATTCCCAGCTGCTCAAGATCAAGTCGGCCGGCGCCGACCTCTTGTTCTCGGCCGCGACGCCGAAGCAGGCCGCGCAGGCGATCAAGAAGCTGCACGAGCTCGACTGGCACCCCGTGCACATCGTCGACATCAATGCGACGTCGGTGGGCGCCGTGCTGCAGCCGGCGGGACTGGAGGCGTCGAAGGGCGTGATCTCGGTCAATTACGGCAAGGACCCGCTCGACCCGCAGTGGAAGGACGATCCGGGCATGAAGCGCTATTTCGAGTTCATGGCCAAGTACTATCCGGACGGCGACAAGAACTCGAACTTCAACACCTACGGCTATGGCAACGCCGAGCTTCTGGTGACGATCCTGAAGATGTGCGGCGACAATCTCACCCGCGAGAACGTCATGAAGCAGGCAGCGTCGCTGAAGGACGTGGTCGGCGACCTGTCGCTGCCGGGCATGAAGATCAACACCTCGCCGACCGACTACCGCGTCAACAAGCAGCTGCAGATGATGAAGTTCAACGGCGAGCGCTGGGAGCTGTTCGGCCCGATCCTGGAGGACAAGGGCGCGGCGGGTTAGTTCGGCTGACGGTCTCGGCGTCTGCCCTCGACTCTCGAACCTCATGGTGAGGAGCGCCGCGCCCATCAGCTCGCTCTTGCGAAAGCGACAAGCTCGCGGCGCGTTCGGGCGATGCACTTGCATCGCCCTGAGAACCGGCCCGAACTGGGGCCTCGCCCTTCGAGACGCCCGCCTCC
Organism: Bradyrhizobium sp. HKCCYLRH3099; assembly: GCF_051167855.1. Classification (NCBI taxonomy): domain Bacteria; kingdom Pseudomonadati; phylum Pseudomonadota; class Alphaproteobacteria; order Hyphomicrobiales; family Nitrobacteraceae; genus Bradyrhizobium; species Bradyrhizobium sp. HKCCYLRH3099. The sequence goes on along the minus strand of NZ_JBNPTW010000003.1, from coordinate 247,609 downwards.
AGCGGGCTCCTCAGGGTGAGGAGTGGAAGCTGTTTACTGGTAAGGGGCTGCGCAATCGCGCGGCCCTTTTGCGTTGCGGCACCGATTGCGCCGGTTGGTCGCTCCAACAAGCGTTGCCTTGTCGACTTGCTTCCTCCACACTCGCGTGCAGCGATGGCGAGATAACACCAAGAAGAACCATCGACAAACATCACCGGAGGGAGGACTCGCATGAGAACGTCACTGTTCGGTCTCGTCGGCGTCAAGGCGTGGGCCATCGCGCTTGCTGCGTCGCTGACCGTCGCGCTGCCTGCATCATCCGCCTACGCCCAGAAGAAATACGACACCGGCGCCACCGACACCGAGATCAAGATCGGCCAGACCGTGCCGTTCTCCGGCCCGGCGTCCGCCTATGCCGGCATCGGCAAGACCCAGGCCGCCTATTTGCGCATGATCAACGAGAAGGGCGGCATCAACGGCCGCAAGCTCAATCTCATCCAGTATGACGACGCCTATTCGCCGCCCAAGGCGGTGGAGCAGGTGCGCAAGCTGGTCGAAGGCGACGAGGTGCTGTTCACCTTCCAGATCATCGGCACGCCGTCGAACGCGGCCGTGCAGAAATATCTCAACGCCAAGAAGGTGCCGCAGCTCCTGGCCTCCACCGGAGCGTCGCGCTTCACCGATCCGCAGAATTTTCCGTGGACCATCGCCTACAATCCGAACTACCAGTCGGAAGGGCGGATCTACGCCAAATACATTCTCGCCAATCACCCCAACGCCAAGATCGGAATCCTCTACCAGAACGACGATCTCGGCCGCGACTACATCGCCGGCCTGCGCAGCGGCCTGGGCGCCAAGGCCGATACGATGATCGTGTCGGAGGCGTCCTATGAGCTGTCCGACCCGACGGTGGACTCGCAGATCGTCAAGCTGAAGGCGTCCGGCGCCGACCTGCTCTACAACGCTTCGACGCCGAAATTCGCGGCGCAGGCGATCAAGAAACTCGCCGACCTCGCCTGGAAGCCGGTGCACATCCTCGACATCAACGCCAGCCCGGTGTCGGCCACGCTCAAGCCGGCCGGCCTCGACATCTCCAAGGACATCATCAGCACCAACTACGGCAAGGACCCGGCCGATCCGCAATGGAAGGACGATCCAGGCGTGAAGGCCTATTTCGAGTTCATGGACAAGTATTATCCGGAAGGCGACAAGCTCAACACGGTGAACACCTACGGCTATTCGACGGCGGAGCTGCTGGTGCAGATCCTGCGCCAGTGCGGCGACGATCTGACGCGCGAGAACGTGATGCGGCAGGCCGCCAACATCAAGGGCTACGTCCCGAGCCTCGCGCTGCCCGGCCTCTCCATCAACACCTCGCCCACCGACTTCCGCATCAACAAGCAGATGCAGATGATGCGCTTCAACGGCGAGCGCTGGGAGCTGTTCGGCCCGATCATCGAGGATACGGGCGCGGCGGGGTAGATCGCGCTAGCGTAAGTCTAGCCGTTCAGCGCGCGTGCGCGCGCTAGAGAGAGAGACAGGGAATCGCGCCAAGCACCCCACTGCGCTCCCTCCCCCCTTGTGGGGGAGGGTTGGGGAGGGGGGTACTCCGGACGACCGTCTCCGTGGCTACCCCCTCCCTAGCCCTCCCCCACAAGGGGGGAGGGAACGGACTATTTCCGTGGTCAGCACGGTGGCCCAATCGCTGCCGACAGCCACGCAGCGTGGCGGGATAGCCGCACCGTTGCCCAAGACGCCGCCGTCATGCCCCCCGCAGGCGAGGCATCCAGTACGCCGCGACGTCTCGGGTGATCACAACCGTCTCTGGAATGCTGGGACACCCGCCTTGCGGGTGACGACACTTGTTGCCTTGGCAATCGCCACCGCCTCGCACGGGCGTATCAATCGCCGCCGACGCTCCCCAGGTCGCGCTGCTTCACCACCCGGTCGATCAATCCCCAGTCCTGAGCCTCGTCCGCCGTCATGAAATGATCGCGATCGAGCGTACGCTCGACGTCCTCATAGCTGCGGCCGCAATGCTCGGCATAGAGCCGGATCATGCGGCGCTTGGTCTGCTCCATCTCCCTGGCGTGGATCATGATGTCGGACGCCTGGCCCTGAAAGCCGCCGAGCGGCTGATGGACGTGGAGGCTGGCATTGGGCAAGGCTGTGCGCTCGCCGGGTTCGCCCGCCATCAGCAGGAACGATCCCATCGACCGCGCCGTGCCCATGCACAGCGTGTGCACCGGCGCCTTGACGAATTGCATTGTGTCGTACATCGCGAGCCCGCTGGTGACCACGCCGCCGGGCGAATTGATGTAGAGGTGGATCGGCCGCTTCGGGTTCTCGGCTTCGAGAAACAGCAATTGCGCGCAGACCAGAGCGGACACGGTGTCGTTGACCTCGCCATTGAGGAACACGATCCGTTCGCGCAGCAGCCGCGAATAGATGTCGAAGGACCGTTCTCCCCGGCTGGATTGCTCGATGACCATCGGGACGAGCTGCATCGTTTCGCGCATCGGCGACCTCCAGGCTGGTTGGTTTGTCGAGAACAGTGAAGCGTCAGGCCGCGCGCATCAGGCTGCGTGCGTTGCTGTTGGCCGCCCGCGGCATCGGCGCCATCGCGCGTGCAGCCGCCAGTCCGTGAATGATGCGGAGCCGCGTGCCGCCGACCGCATTGGGTGTGAGCTGGAAGGTGACGATACTCTCTAGAAACGGCGGCTCATCGTCGCGCATGCGGTAACGGACCTCCTCGCCCGGCGTCGCGGAGATCGGCGCGTCCTGGACCAGATCGCCACTCGGCAGCCAGCTGTCGCGCAGCGCGGGGATGCTGAGCGCGCGCCAGACCTTCTCCGGCGGGGCGTCGAGATCGTAGTCGAGAACGAGTTGTTGGTCGCGCGAGGGAGCCTCGAGATCGGTCATTGGTCCATGTCCTTCAGCAAGGTCTTCAACGCATCGACGCGTGACGGCCAATAGGCGCGGTACTTCGCCAGCCAGCGCGCGATCAGCGCCAGCCCATCGGGATCGACCTCGTAGTTCACAAATCGCCCCTGCCGTTCTTCCCGCACCAGTCCGGCATTGCGCAGCACAGCCAGGTGCTGCGACATCGCCGGCTGGCTGATCGTCATGCCCTCGCGCAGCGCGCTCGCATTCATGGGGCCGGCCGCCAGCTTCTCGAAGATCGCATGGCGCGTCGGATCAGCCAGGGCCTTGAAGATGTCACTCTCGATCATGACGAGACATAAGCATATACTTATGTAATGCGCAAGCGGCTCCGATTTCCTTTGAATGAAGATGTGTTCGGGCAGCGACGCGGATAAGCGCCGCCGTTGGCACGCTCTTACCCAGCCATCGCTGCGCTCCCTCCCCCCTTGTGGGGGAGGGTTGGGGAGGGGGGTACTCCGGGCGACCGTCTCCGTGGCTACCCCCCTCCCTAGCCCTCCCCCACAAGGGGGGAGGGAACGTACCGTTTGTGTGGCGAAGGCAAGGGTCCACACACGACGACAACAAACTACACCGGCACCTCGCCGAAATTCTTCCCCACCGGCAGAACCGCGTGGCGGATCAGCCGCGAGTCCTCCACCGCCGCCTGGCGATGCTTCACCGCCTCGCGATAGACGGGGTCGCGGATCATCTCGACGAAGGCCTGCACGCTCGGATACTCCGCGATGAAGCAGTGATCCCAGCGCTCCGTTTGCGGACCGATGAGCATCAGCTCGAAGCGGCCCTGCCAGACGATGCGGCCGCCGAGACGTTCGAACACCGGGCCGCTCTCGCGACCGTAAGCCGCATAGGCTTCAGCGCCGCTGACTTTGCGGCCGTCGGGATAGGCCGCCTCCTCGCGCAGCCGAACCAGGTTCAGCATGTGGATCGGCCCGGGCCGATCGTTGTCGCGAAACTGCGCGAACACCTCCTTGGTGGGATCGATATGGCCCATCAGCTTCCTCGCTTGTCGTTGTTTACCTCGGCTTAACCATAACGCGGCGTTAGCACCGCGGAACTCCTAATTGCGCGTTAAGCTCTTCCTAACTGCCCCTTAAACTCCACCCACTACCGTGGTTGGACGGCAGGGCTCGGGTTGCGTATGGCGCGGGGACGGAAACAGGGCGGCGGCGGACGCAAGGAGCCGCGATTCGGCCTTGCGGCGGCGATGGCCGACCTGCGCCTCGATCCCAAGGACCGCATTCCGGCGGGCGAGGACGCGCCGAAGAAATCGGCGAAGAAGAAACCGGTTCAGCCGGACGACGAGGACGATGTGCCGGCGCGCGAGCCGAAACCCACACCACCGAAATCGAAGCCTGCCCGCGGCAAATCACGCTGGGGACTATCGATCGGCCGCATGGCCTATTGGGCTGTCGTGTGCGGCCTGTGGGGCGTGATCGCGCTGGTCGGCGTGGTGATCTGGGCCGGCGCGCATCTGCCGCCGATCCAGTCCTTGGAGATCCCGAAGCGGCCGCCGACCATCGAGATCGTCGGCTATGACGGCACCATGCTGGCGCAGCGCGGCGAGATGGCCGGCGCCAATGTCGCGCTGAAGGATCTGCCGCCCTATCTGCCGAAGGCGTTCATCGCCATCGAGGACCGCCGCTTCTATCAGCATTTCGGCATCGACCCGATCGGCATTGCGCGCGCCGTGGTCGCCAACATCCTGCATCGCGGCGTATCGCAGGGCGGCTCGACCCTGACGCAGCAGCTCGCCAAGAACCTGTTCCTGACCCAGGAGCGCACCCTCGCCCGCAAGCTGCAGGAGGCGGAGCTCGCGCTGTGGCTGGAGCGCAAATATTCCAAGCGCGAGATCCTCGAGCTCTATCTCAACCGCGTCTATTTCGGCTCCGGTGCCTATGGCGTCGAGGCCGCCGCGCAGCGCTATTTCGGCAAGTCGGCGCGGCAGGTGACGGTGGCCGAGGCCGCGATGCTCGCCGGCCTGGTCAAGTCGCCGTCGCGGCTGGCGCCAAACCGTAATCCTGAGGGCGCGGCCAAGCGCGCGCAGACCGTGCTGGCTGCGATGGCCGACGCCAAGTTCATCACCGACGCCCAGGCGCAGGCCCAGATCGCGCATCCTTCCGTGGCGGTGAAGCCGGCCGGCGCCGGCACCGTCAACTACGTCGCCGACTGGATCGGCGAGGTGCTCGATGATCTCGTCGGCCAGGTCGAGGACTCGATCGTGGTCGAGACCACGATCGATCCGAAGCTGCAGAGCGTCGCGGAGGCCGCCATCATCGACGAGCTCGCGGCCAAGAGCGTGAAGTTCAATGTCAGCCAGGGCGCGCTGGTGGCGATGACGCCTGACGGCGCGGTGCGCGCCATGGTCGGCGGCCGCAATTATTCCGACAGCCAGTTCAATCGTGCGGTCACCGCCAAGCGGCAGCCCGGCTCGGCGTTCAAGCCGTTCGTCTATCTCACCGCGATCGAGCAGGGGCTGACGCCGGATACGGTCCGGCAGGACGCGCCGCTGGACCTCAAGGGCTGGCGGCCGGAGAACTACACGCGCGAATATTTCGGTCCGGTCACGCTGACACAGGCGCTGGCGATGTCGCTGAACACGGTCGCCGTGCGGGTCGGCCTCGAGGTCGGACCGAAGAATGTGGTGCGCACCGCGCATCGGCTCGGCATCGCCTCCAAGCTCGACCCCAATCCGTCGATCGCGCTCGGCACCTCCGAGGTGTCGATGATCGAGCTGGTCGGCGCTTACGCGCCGTTCTCCAATGGCGGCCTCAGCGTGTCGCCGCATGTGGTGACGCGGATCAAGACGCTCGACGGCAAGCTGCTCTACATGCGCCAGAACGAGCAGGCGGCGCAGGTGATCGACCCGCGCAACGTCGCGATGATGAACCAGATGATGCAGGAGACCTTGATCTCGGGCACCGCCAAGAAGGCGGAGATCCCCGGCTGGGTCGCCGCCGGCAAGACCGGCACCAGCCAGGATTTCCGCGACGCCTGGTTCATCGGCTACACCGCGCGGCTCGTCACCGGCGTCTGGCTCGGCAATGATGACAACTCGCCGACCAAGAAAGCCACCGGCGGCGGCCTGCCGGTCGAGGTCTGGACCCGCTTCATGCGCGCGGCGCATCAGGGCGTGCCGGTCGCCGCGCTGCCGAACGCGCAAGGCGCTGGACTGCCGACGCTCGCGCAGATCGCCTCGCAGATCACGGCGCCATCGGCCCCTGCCCCGAATGCCGCCTACTCGGCGCGCTCGACGGCGCCGAGCCCTGCGCGCGGCAATGTGCGGCCCGAGCCCGCTGCCGGCCTCGACGGCTGGCTGGTGGACCGCCTGTTCGGCGGTCGCTGAGCTGAGCCAGACTCGTTCTCGCCACACCCACCGTCATTCCGGGGCAAGGCCGCAGGCCTTGAACCCGGACTCTCGAGATTGTCCGGCGTTCTTTCCAAAAACATCGGGATTCCGGGTTCAATCGCCAACACGCGCAAGCGCGCGTTGACGACTGCCCCGGAATGACGATCCCAAGCGTTGGACGATGATCAGGCTTGGACGGCTAGCCCGCCGCAGCTGTCGCCGGGCGCGGCACCGACCCATCCTTCGCGGGCCCCGCCGCCTGCGCCAGGGCGCGTCCGATCTGGCGGAGCATCAGGCTGGCGCGATGGGCGCTGTAGTCCAGCAGCCAGCGGCTGAAGTCGCCGGCGGCCATCGGGCGGGCGAACAGGAAGCCCTGCATCGCGTCACAGCCGAGTTCGGCGAGCAGCTTGCGTTGCGGCTCGGTCTCGACACCTTCGGCCACCACCTTGACGTCCAGGCTCTGGCCGACCCTGACCACCGCGGTCACGATCGCCCGCGTGCCGCGCTCGTTCTCGAAATCGCGCATGAAGCTGCGGTCGATCTTGAGCTCGTGGATCGGCAGCTGCGCCAGCCGGCTCAGGCTGGAATAGCCGGTGCCGAAATCGTCCAGCGACAGGCCGACGCCCATGTTGCGCAGCTCGCTCATGGTCGCGATCACGGTGGCGCGCTCGTTGAGGATCACGCCCTCGGTGATCTCCAGCATCAGCATCTTCGCCGGCAGGTCGTTGGCCGCGAGAATCTGCGCCACCAGCGCCGCGAGATTGACGTTCTGGAAGTTGATCGGCGACAGGTTGACCGAGATGCAGGGGATGTCGAGACCGGCGCGGCGCCATGACGCCATCTGCTGGCACGCCGTCTTGATCGACCACACGCCGATCTGCTCGATCAGGCCGCATTCCTCGGCGAGCGGAATGAACTTGGCCGGCGAGACCTCGCCGAGCACCGGATCGTGCCAGCGTGCCAGCGCCTCGACGCCGTGGATGGCGCCGCTCTTGGTGCAGATCTGCGGCTGGTAGTGCAGGGTCAGCGCCTCGCTCGCGATCGCCTCGCGCAGCGCGCTCGAATGCATCAGCCGCTCTTCGGCGAGCTTGTCGATGTCGGCGCTGAAGAAGCGGTAGGTGGCGCGCCCGGCCCGCTTGGCCTTGTACATCGCCGCATCGGCCTGCTTGATCAGCGTGTCGATGTCCTTGGCATTGTCAGGATAGAGGCTGAGCCCCATGCTCGCGGACATCGGAACCTGGCGCTTGCCGATGGTCAGCGGCATCGCCAGCGCAGCCGTGATCCGCGCCGCAGTCAGCGAGGCCTCCAGGGCATCGCGATTCTGCAACACGATGACGAACTCGTCGCCGCCGAGCCGGCCGAGAATGTCGCCGGCACGGATCTGCGCGCGCAGGCGGTTGGCGAAGCCGACCAGGAACTCGTCGCCCGCGGCATGACCCAGCGTATCGTTGATGTCCTTGAAATTGTCGGCGTCGAGGAACGCCACCGCGAGATGGCTGCCCTCCGGGCAGGCCTTGATCGCCTCGGCGATCAGCGAGGGGATGCGGGCGCGATTGGGCAGGCCGGTCAGCATGTCGTGATAGGCGACCTGCGAGATCGTCGATCGGACCTCCTGGCGCTCGATGGCCAGTGCGCCGAGCTGGACGCAGGCGGCGACGATCTGCTCATGCCAGGGACTGGGGCCGCGGCATTCCCGGAAGTAGAACGCGAAGGTGCCGATGACCCGGCCATCCTTGCCCTTGATCGGGGTCGACCAGCAGGCGCGCAGGCCCGCCTCCAGCGGTCCGGCCTTGTAGGGCTGCCAGCGCGGATCGTTGTCGATGTCGCGCGCCAGCACCGGCTCGCAGAGATAGGCGGCGGTCCCGCAGGAGCCGACATCCGGTCCGATGGCTACACCATCGAGGCTTTCGGAATAGGCCGTCGGCAGGCTCGGCCCGCCGAGCGGATGGATCTTGCCATCGGAGTCGACATGCAGAAGCGAGCAGACCACGTCCGGGGCCAGTTCCTCGACCCGGCGGCAGAGCTGGTCGGCGATCGCCGCGATCGACACGTCGGAGGCCAGCGCCGCCATGATCAGCTGCTGCAGCGAGCGCAGCTGCTTGTTCTCCCGGATGTCGCTGAGCAGGCCGACCAGATATTTGACCTGGCCGCGCGCGTTGCGGTGCGCCTTGACGTGCGCCGTGGTCCAGATCTCGCAGCCCGCCTTGTCATAGATCAGCAGGTCCTCCTCGACGCCTTGCGCGTCGATGATGCACTGCTTCAACCGGTCGACCATCTTGGGGTCGGTGCAGGGCCCGACGAGGAGCTTCTCGACATCCTGGCCGAGCACCTCCTCCGAGCTGTAGCCGAAGATGCTGGCAAAGGCCGCGTTGGTATAGAGGACCTTCAGCTCGTGATCGGTGACGATGACGGCACGGTTGCTGCGGTCGGCCACCGAGGTCAGCAGCGCGTTCTGCTCACGCAGGACCACGTCGGCGGTGATGTCCTGGAGGAAGAGGATCGCTTGCACTGGCGCCTGATCCGGCGAAAGCGCGCGCGCGCAGCATCGCAACCGGTTCCTTGAGCCGTCCGCATGCCGAAGGGTCAGCTCGCAAGGCTCGGAGTCCTGCTGTTGGCCCGCATCCGGGCCATCGCCATCGGCAGCGGTCGGCGCGGAGACCAGGTCGGCGGGCAGACCCAGGCTCTCGAGGTCGGCACCGATCAGCGCGGCCGTCTCCCGCCGGAGCAGCACCGAAGCCGCCCGGTTCGCGAAGTGAACACGGTGGTGTTGGTCGAGAAACAGGATCGCTTCGGAGGCGCGATCGAGCGCGGCCGAGAGCAGTTCGATAGACGCGGCCGGTTGGAACTCGCTTGCAAGCATCGTTCGATTCACGGGGCACTGCACGTTCTGAGAGAACGATCTGCACTTGGGTTGCAGCGACCGACCCGGCAGCTCGCAGGGACGTCACCTTGGTTATCCGAGGTAAATCTGACGAGCACAGCGTTACAGCGACGTTAAGGCGCGGTCGAATGCCGCCGTCGCCTGAGGTTGCGCGCCAGAAGGCTTAAGAAATCGATAGCTGCCTGGCCGGTTCTGCTTGCAACATGCGCAAAGAAAATGGCCCGCGCCACGGGCCGGGCCATTTTGCTGTTCGATCGCAGGTCTGCGACGTCTCAATCCTCGACGCCATAGCGGTGCAGATCGTTGCCGCAGGTGTCGAGCCACTTCTTGGCGCGCTCGACCGAGCCGCAGATCTTGCCGCACACCTTCCAGAACCGCGGCGAGTGGTTCATCTCGATGAGATGGGCCACCTCATGCGCGGCGAGATAGTCGAGCACGAAGGGCGGCGCGAGGATCAGGCGCCAGGAGAACGACAGCGAGCCGGCCGAGGTGCAAGAGCCCCAGCGGCTGGACTGATCGCGGATCGACAGCCGCTTCACCTTGACGCCGAGCTGCTCGGCATAGGCGTCCGAGGCCTTCTGCAGGTCGCGACGCGCCTCGCGCTTGAGGAAGTCGAGCACGCGACGCTCGGTGTGCTCGATCCCGCCGGCCACGCACAGGATCTTCTCGCCACTGTCTCGCGTCTCGGTCCACACGGTGCCGCGCTCGCCGGCGCGATGCACGATCTTGTGCGGCACGCCGCGCAGCGGCACCAAGGTGCCCGGCAGGAACGGCGCGGCCTTCGGCAGACGGCCGAGACGCGCCGCGATCCACGCGCCGTGACGCTGCGCGAAGTCTTTCGCTTCGACGATGGTGCCGCGCGGCGGCATCGTCAGGATCGCTTCGCGATCCGAGGGATGGATTCTCAGTGTATAACGTCGCGCACGACGGTGACGCCGCAATCTAATCGAGTAGATTTGCGAGCCGTGCTTGACGAGAAGACGCGAGGGTTCGGCGGGCCGCCGATAGAGTAGCGCGCGAGTGGCCATTTCTGTCAGTCCGGGAGGGAAGAACTCGCCCGGATTTTGCCATATCCACCGCCAGGGAAAGCGCTCGGCGCAAAAACAAATCATTTGCCCAATATACAGGGGCTCCGGAGGTTCCGCACCCCAGAGCTTGGGCCTCTGCACGCCCTCAAGAGCTGATTTCAGATTCAGAAGCGTCGCTCAAGCAGCGACGCCACATTCACTGCTTGAGTCACTCCTGAAATCGGGTTTTTGAAGTCCCTTCAAAGAGTTAACGCGCAGCCGGATTCGACTGCGCATCGCGCGCCCTCGCCCACTATTCAGCGGCAATTGTCAGCAGCGACTTCGGATCGGCCGCCGACAACATGAAGTCGTTGATGCGCGGCACGATCTCCGACTTGAATCGCGAACCGTTGAACACGCCGTAATGACCGACACCCGGTTGCACGTAGTGAACCCGGCGATGATCCGGGATCGACGAGCACAATGCATGCGTCGCTTCGGTCTGACCAAGACCGGAGATGTCGTCCTTCTCTCCTTCGACCGTCATCAGCGCGACGCGCGTGACCTTCGACGGATCGACCAGCGTGCCTCGGTGAGTCATCTCGCCCTTCGGCAGCGCGTGGCGGATGAACACCGTCTCCACCGTCTGCAAATAATATTCCGCAGCCAGGTCCATGACGGCGAGATACTCGTCGTAGAAGTCGCGATGCTTGTCGACCTGGTCGCCATCGCCCTTCACGAGGTTGGCGAACAGCGCCTTGTGGGCGTCGACATGGCGATCGAGGTTCATGCTGATGAACCCGTTCAGCTGCAGGAAGCCCGGGTAGACGTCGCGCATCACGCCGGGATGCGGGAACGGCACCTTGGTGATGACGTGGTTGCGGAACCAATCGATGCCGCGCTCCTGGGCGAGATTGTTGACCGCCGTCGGATTGCGCCTTGTATCGATCGGTCCGCCCATCAAGGTCATCGAGATCGGTGCGAACGGGTCGCGCTCGGCTTCCATCACCGACACCGCCGCCAGCACCGGCACCGCGGGCTGGCACACCGCCATGACATGCATGTTGGTGCCGAGGAAGCGCAGCATCTCGATGACGTAGTCGATGTAGTCGTCGAGATCGAAGCGGCCTTCGGCCAGCGGCACCATCCGGGCATCGGCCCAATCGGTGATGTAGACCTCATGGGTCGGCAGGAACGCCTCGACCGTGCCGCGAAGCAGCGTCGCGTAATGGCCGGACATTGGCGCCACGATCAGGAGCCGCGGCTGGGGCGCGCGCAGCGGGCGGATGTGCTTGCGGTCGAAATGCAGCAGGCGGCAGAACGGCTTTTCCCAGATCGAGCGGACCTCCACCGGCGTCCTGACGCCGTTGACCTCGGTCTCGTCGAGGCCCCATTCGGGCTTGCCGTAGCGGCGCGTGGTGCGCTCGAACAGTTCGCAGGCCGCCGCGATCGACTTGCCCATCTCGGTGTGCGCCCAGGGATTGAGCGGGTTCTGAAACAGGATCTTGGTGGCGTCGGTGACAGCGCGCGCCGGATTGAGCGAGGCATGCGCCATTTCGTACATCCAGTACATCGGCGTCGTCAGGACCGGACTGCCTTCCGACGCCAGGGGCGGTGCACCGCCAAACTCACCTATCGGCATTCTCGTTCAACCCTCTCTGCAACGCAGCATACTGCCGAATGCGCAATTAAGCGTCAATGCGGTGTGTTACGAGTTGGTGCCTGAAAGCAGCGAAATGAGCCCGAAAATCCACGGGAAAACGCAATTATTCGCCTGACGACAGCAGCGAGCCGGCGCGGCGCGCGCTGCGTAACAGAGCAATGAATGCCGCAAACGACGCCAACAGCAGGGCGGCATTGAGCCCGAGCGCGGTCAGCATCAGGTCGGTCCGGAAGACGTGATCGGTCAGCAGCGCGCGCATGCCCTCGAACACGTAGGTCGGCGGCAAGGACCACGCGACGAGCTGCAGCCAGTGCGGCAGCACCTGTACCGGATAATAGACACAGGCCAGCGGCATCAGCGCGAACATCAACGTCCAGACGATGCTCTCGGCGCCGAGCCCGTTGCGCAGCACCAGGCCGGACACGAAGATGCCGACCGCCCAGGAGGTGAAGATCAGGTTGCAGAAGAAGGCGATCAGCGGCAGGCCGAGGCTGTAGAAGTTGAAGTCGAAGAACCACACCGCGATCAGGGTCATCGGGATGATGCCGATGGCGAGCCGGACCAGGCTCATCGCCATCAGCGACAGCAGGAACTCGATCGGCGTGAGCGGGCTCATCATCAGATTGCCGATGTTGCGCGCCCACATCTCCTCCAGGAACGAGATCGAGAAGCCGAGCTGCCCGCGGAACAGGATGTCCCACAGGATGACGGCGCCGATCAGCGTGCCGCCGGCACGGGCGAAGAACCCGGCATTGCTGGCGATGTAGGTCTGCAGGAAGCCCCAGGTGATGATCTGCAGGGTCGGCCAGTACATCAGCTCCAACAGCCGCGGCCACGACGACAGCAGGAGATACCAGTAGCGCAGGACCATCGCGCCGATGCGATGCGGCGCAATCGCTAAGGACAGATCGTTCATTGTGCCGCCTCCCGGTCGCGGCCGCGGGCCACGTCGAGAAAGACGTCCTCGAGCGAGGTGCGGTTGTAGCGCGCCATGATCTGGGCCGGGCTGTCGTCGTCCTCGATCCGCCCGCGCTTCATGATGATGACGCGGTCGCACAGGCGCTCCACTTCCAGCATGTTGTGCGACGCGAGCAGGATCGTGGCCCCGCGGCGCGTGCGATAGCGTTCGAGGTGGCCGCGCACCCAGTCGGCGGTGTCGGGATCGAGCGAGGCGGTCGGCTCGTCGAGCAGCAGCAGCTCCGGATCGTTGATCAGCGCCTTGGCGAGCGCCACCCGCGTCTTCTGCCCGGCGGAGAGCTTGCCATTGGCGCGGTCGATGAAGTCGGTCAGGTCGAGCTGCGCGGCGAGCTCGGCGATCCGCTCCTTGAGGTGATCGACCGCGTAAAGCCGGCCGAAGATGGTGAGGTTCTGCCGCACCGTGAGCCGCATCGGCATGTCGACATAGGGGCTCTCGAAATTCATCCGCCCGAGCACGGACGCAGCCTCGCCCGGCATGGTGTGGCCGAGCACCTCGACGGTGCCGGAGGTCGGCTGCACCAGGCCCATGATCATCGCGATCGTCGTGGTCTTGCCGGCGCCGTTGCCGCCGAGCAGCCCGGTGATGCTGCCGCGGGGGATCGCAAAGGAGATGCCGTCGACGGCGGTCGCCGTCTTGTAGATCTTGGTCAGGCTCGACACCGCGATGGCCGGCGAACCTGAACCCGAAGCCGACGAAGGCGTCGGCGCTGCGTCATCTTGCATCATGTCGAGAGTTCATTGAGGCATTGTGCCGCAAACCGCAACAGGCCACCAACGGCCCGGCTGATTTGTCGCCACGCCTGCGCGGGTTTAAGTTCCCGACCATGACCGACGCCATCACCGATGCCCTGATCATCGACACGCCCGACACGGATTACCGCCATCCGCGCCAGCGCGTCCGGCTCGACACGATCCTGCGGCTGCGCTGGCTCGCCGCGCTCGGTCAACTGAGCGCGATCTTCATCGTGGTGCAGGGGCTGGAGTTCGACCTGCCGGTGGTGCCATGCCTCGCCGTGATCAGCGTCTCGGCGCTGCTCAATCTCGGCCTGCAGATCACCTTCAACCCGATGCAGCTGCTGGAGCCGCCGCATGCGGCCGGGCTGCTCGCGCTCAACATCATCGAACTGACGGTGCTGCTCTATCTCACCGGCGGGCTGGAGAACCCGTTCTCCTACATGTTCCTGGCGCCGGTGCTGATCGCCGCCACCGCCCTGCCCGTGCGGCTGACGATCATGCTCGGACTGCTCGCGGTCGCCTGCGCCACCGCGCTGTTCTTCATGCATCTGCCGCTGCCCTGGGAGGGCGAGGAGCCGCTGATCTTCCCGCCGATCTACCTGTTCGGCGTCTGGCTCTCGATCGCGCTGGCGATCGGCGTGACCAGCCTCTACGCCTTCCAGGTCACCGAAGAGGCGCGCAAGCTGTCGGACGCGCTGGCCGCCACCGAGCTGGTGCTGGCGCGCGAGCAGCATCTCACCCAGCTCGACGGACTCGCGGCCGCCGCGGCGCATGAGCTCGGCACGCCGCTCGCGACCATCGTGCTGATCTCGCGCGAGCTGGAGCGGGCGCTGCAGGACAACAGCCAGGTGACGGGCGACATCAGGACCCTGCGCGAGCAGGCCCAGCGCTGCCGCGACATTCTCGGCAAGATCACCCAGCTGTCGTCGATCGGCTCGATGTATGACCGCATGAAGCTGTCGACGCTGATCGAGGAGACCGTCGCTCCGCATCGCGACTTCGGCGTCGACATCAAGGTGCGGGTGGCCGTCGCGGCGTCCAAGGAGCCGGTCGGCTCGCGCAATCCGGCTATCCTCTATGGCGTCGGCAACATCCTGGAGAATGCGGTCGACTTCGCCCGCAATGCCGTCGAGGTGAACGCCTGGTGGAACAACGAGACTGTCGAGATCGTGATCTCCGACGACGGCCCGGGCTTCGCCCCCGACATCCTCAAGCGCATCGGCGAGCCGTATCTGTCGCGCCGGCGCAGCGGCGAGGACGGCCAGAGCGGCAATCAGGGCGGCGGCCTCGGACTCGGCGTGTTCATCGCCCGCACCTTGCTGGAGCGGACCGGCGCCAAGGTCTCGTTTACCAACCGCACCTTCCCGGATCATGGCGCCGTGGTCCAGATCGTCTGGCCGCGACGGCGGTTCGAGGCCAGCGAGGATGGCGACGAGGCCGAGCCGGAGTAGCTGGACCCTCGGGGCTGGCGGCTGGCATACGGAACACCGGGAGATCCGCCGGAACGCGCGGCGTCACGCCGCAGACTGCGGCATCCCGCGATCTTGGCAGCGAGCCATGCAGGGCCCATATGTCACCTATGACAGATCGTCTCGCAACATCGAGCCTTCTTCTCAAGGATATGACCGTGGGCGCCATCGCCGAACTGACGAACCACCCGGACCGCTCTCTCCTGATCGTCGAGGACGACAAGCCGTTCCTGGAGCGGCTATCGCGCGCCATGGAGACTCGCGGATTTACCGTCACCTCCTGCGAGAGCGTCGCGGAAGGCATCTCACAGATCGGCAAGTCGGCGCCCGCGTTTGCAGTGGTCGACCTCCGGCTGGGCGACGGCAACGGCCTGGACGTGGTGTCGGCGCTGAAGCGCAAGCGGCCCGAAGCCCGCGCCATCGTGCTGACCGGCTACGGCAACATCGCCACCGCGGTGACCGCGGTGAAGATGGGCGCAGTCGACTATCTCGCGAAGCCCGCGGATGCCGACGATGTCGTCGCCGCGCTGCTCGCAACCACCGGCGAGAAGTCAGAACTGCCGTCGAACCCGATGTCCGCTGACCGCGTCCGCTGGGAGCACATCCAGCGCATCTACGAGATGTGCAACCGCAACGTCTCGGAGACCGCGCGCCGGCTCAACATGCACCGCCGCACCCTGCAGCGCATCCTGGCGAAGCGCGCGCCGAAGTAGCGGCGCCACCCACTTGGGGCATGGTCTCTTCGGAAAACCGTAGGTTTCCGGATCCTGCTCAGTGCGTCTTCACGAACGCCTGCAGCGCATGGAACACCGTGCGCCGCGGGTTGCGGCTGCACCAGTTGCGCATCCAGCTGTCCATCTCGGTGAGGTCGAGCTTGATCTGCCGGCCTTCGTCGCCGCGACCGACGTTCACGGCTGACACGTAGCCCATCATCCATTGCTGATATTTCGAGATCGCATTGACGTAGGGACCGTCGGCGTTGCCGATCGCCTTGTAGGTGCCGGGCGGCTGCTCCTCGGCGGCAAGGATGAAGCGCTCGCAGGAATCGGCGCCCACGCCGAGGACGTAGAACGCCACCTCCTCCGCGCGCGCTCCCGTCACGAAGAGCAGTGTCAACGCCAAGACCACCCGTCGCATCTGTCGTCCATCTCTCCACCCCTGGGCTGGATACCGCTCGCGTGTTAAAATTATTGCGAGATGTTGCGCCCCATGCGGGGCAATTCTCGGGCAAAGTCGGGAATTCGACCTGGATCGGAAGGGACATCGCTCCGCTGCGGCTGGTCAGCCGGGGGGCTCGCGCGGCACCGGATCTCGAACTCGGCCCGAAGACGCCCGGGCGCCCACCCGGAACTCAGTCGCCGGCGTGCCCCTGCGGATCGATCAAGCGGTTCATCCGCTGGGCAGCAACCAGCGCGAAACGCACCGTCATCTGCTTGCGCGTGGGGGCCGGCAATTTGTGCTCGGGCGCCTCGCAATGCAGATGGGCGCCATAGGCATCCGCCACGATCAGCCCGGTGTCCGGCGGAAAGATTTCGCACGGCAGGTCCTGCGTGAAGGCGAAGAACAGCCGGTCGCAATGGGCGCGGTACTCCTCCCATTTATGATCGGCGCGCAGATCCTCCAGCGACGATTTGATCTCGACGATCCAGATCTCGCC
Organism: Bradyrhizobium sp. HKCCYLRH3099; assembly: GCF_051167855.1. Classification (NCBI taxonomy): domain Bacteria; kingdom Pseudomonadati; phylum Pseudomonadota; class Alphaproteobacteria; order Hyphomicrobiales; family Nitrobacteraceae; genus Bradyrhizobium; species Bradyrhizobium sp. HKCCYLRH3099. Next base: position 230,948 of record NZ_JBNPTW010000003.1, on the reverse strand, counting down.
GCGTTCGTTCAGCGCCACCAGATCGGCGCGCCGTCCGGACGGCAACGGCAGTTCGCTGACCGCGGCGAAGCCGAGCGAGCGCAGCAGCCGCGACGTGCCGCGCGCGATCGCCAGCGCCGTCTCCGACTGGCGGCGGTCGATGGGAACGAGGCTGATCCGGGCGGCTGACGAGTCCATGGACGGAGCATAGCCGATTCTGCCGTCCGACAGCACCGCTCGCATGCGGAACGGGAACCCGGCGGCGGCCTTCCGCTTAAACAAACGCCGCCGGCTGGGCGGCGCAAGGAGAGCGCCGTCCATGATCGATGACCTCTGGTACAAGAACGCCGTCTTCTACTGCCTGTCGGTCGGCACCTATATGGACGCCGACGGCGACGGCATCGGCGACTTCAAGGGGCTGACACGGCGGCTGGACTATCTGCATGGGCTCGGCATCACCGCGATCTGGCTGATGCCGTTCCAGCCCTCGCCGCAGCGCGACGACGGCTATGATGTCGCCGACTATTACGGCGTCGATCCGCGCTACGGCACGCTCGGCGATTTCGTGCAGTTCACCCATGGCTGCAAGCAGCGCGGCATCCGCGTGATCATAGATCTCGTCGTCAACCACACCTCCGACCAGCATCCGTGGTTCATCGACGCCCGCAGCGCCAAGGATTCGCGCTATCGCGACTGGTACGTGTGGTCGGACAAGAAGCCCGCCAATGCCGACAAGGGCATGGTGTTTCCCGGCGTGCAGAAGACGACCTGGACACGCGACAAGCAGTCGGGCGCGTACTACTTCCATCGCTTCTACGATTTCCAGCCCGACCTCAACACCTCGAACCCGGAGGTGCAGGCGGAGATCCTGAAGATCATGGGCTTCTGGATCCAGCTCGGCGTCTCCGGCTTCCGCATGGACGCGGTGCCGTTCGTGATCACGACCAAGGGCGCCGACGTGAAGAAGCCGGCGGAGCAATACGACATGCTGCGGACCTTCAGGGAATTCCTGCAATGGCGCCAGGGCGAGGCGATCATCCTGGCCGAGGCCAACGTGCTGCCCGAGACAGACATGGAGTATTTCGGCGACGACGGCGACCGCATGCACATGATGTTCAATTTCCACGTCAACCAGCATCTGTTCTATGCGCTCGCGGCGTCTGACACGCGGCCGCTGGCGAAAGCGCTGCAGGCGACCAAGCCGCGGCCGGCCTCGGCGCAATGGGGCCTGTTCCTGCGCAATCACGACGAGCTCGATCTCGGACGCCTGACAAAACAGCAGCGCGACGCGGTGTTCGCAGCGTTCGGGCCGGACAAGAGCATGCAGCTCTATGACCGCGGCATCCGCCGGCGACTGGCGCCGATGCTCGGCGGCGACCGCCGCCGCATCGAGCTCGCCTACAGCCTGATGTTCACCTTGCCCGGCACGCCGGTCATCCGCTACGGCGATGAGCTCGCGATGGGCGACGACCTCAGCCTGCCCGAGCGCAACTGCGCACGTACGCCGATGCAATGGTCGACCGAGCCGCATGGCGGCTTCACCAAGAGCGAGACCTCGGCCTCGCCGGTGATCGATCACGGCCCCTATGGCTACGAGCACGTCAATGCCGCCAGGCAGCGCCGCGATCCCGGCGCGATGCTGAACTGGACCGAGCGCATCATCCGGATGCGCAAGGAGGTGCCGGAAATTGGCTGGGGCGATTTTGCCGTGATCGCGACCAAGGATCCGGCCGTGCTGATCATGCGCTACGACTGGCGCAACAATTCAGTGCTGTTCGTGCACAATCTCGATGAGAAGCCGCGCGAGATCAGCTTCGACGTCGGCCTGCCCGACAACACCGGCAAGCTGCTGATCAATCTCCTGTCCGAGGATCACAGCCACGCCGACGAGCGCGGCCGCCACACCCTGGTGCTGGAGCCCTACGGCTACCGCTGGTACCGCGTCGGCGGCCTGGACTATCTGCTGCGGCGGAGCGATATCGAGACGGCGAGCCCGGCGAAGCGGGTGCGGAAGGTCGGCAAGGCACGGCAAGCACGGCCACGCCGCCGCTGAATTGACCACATGGCCTCGTCAAACTCAGTGTCGTCCCGGGCTTGACCCCGGACCGATAGCCACAGGCGGTCGTGTGGCGACGGCTCGGAGTTGCCATCCTGCCTCAAGCGGCTGCCTGTGGTTATGGGTCCCGGGTCAAGCCCGGGACGACAGCCAGTGCAAGGAGCCGCCGTCGCACAACAATGTCTAACAGCGACGATCGGCCCCGCAGCCACAACAAGCGAGCTACATCGCCCGCCCGATCACCACGCCCTCGTTCCCCCGCAGATCCAGCGTGCCGTCGATGCGCTCGCCGTCGCGGTCGAGCCAGGTCGAGAGCAGGATCGCGCCGGCGAGGCCGTTGCCTTCAGTGGCGATCGAGACCGGCTCATCGCCGAGATTGAGCGCGATGGTGAGAACCTCGCCGTCGCCCTCGCGGCGATACAGCAGCAGGTCGCCCTGCGCCGCGATGGGCCGGTAGCTGCCGGTGACGAGCACGCGGTGCGTTTTCCGCAAGCGAATGAGCGCACGGTAGAGATTGAGGATCGAGCGCCGATCAGCAGTGAGATTGACGACGTTCTCGTGCGTAAAGTCATCCGCCACCGGCAACCACGGTGACGCATTCGTGAAGCCTGCCCCCGGCAACGCGCTCCACTGCATCGGGGTGCGGCAGCCGTCGCGGCCGACGCCGATGCCGGGGACGTTCCTCTCGAAGGGGTCGCGCACCTGCTCAGGCGCGATCGGCACCTGATGCATGCCGATCTCGTCGCCGTAATAAAGCGTCGGCGTGCCGCGCAGGGTCAACAGCAGCATCGCCGCGACCCGCGCCTGCTCAGGCCCGACCCGGCTCGCCACCCGTGGCCGGTCGTGATTGCCAAGGACCCAGTTGGGCCAGGCGCCAGCCGGCAATGCCGCCTCGTAGCCGGCGATGATGGCTTCGATCTCGCGCGCGTGCCATGGCGCCGACAGCAGCGCGAAATTGAACGGCAAATGCGCGCCGCCGAGATCCTTACCGTAATAGGTCATCAGCCGTTCGAGCGGCAGGTAGATCTCGCCGATCAGCACGCGGTCCTCGAATTCGTCGATGACGGCGCGCATCTCGGCCACGACCTCGTGCACCTCCGGCTGATCGGCGGAGTAGCGCGAGATGATCTGCTCATGCGGCGGCCGGCCGCCGTGATAGTCGGGATTGGCGGGGTTGTCGCGAAACGCGGCGTCCTTGATCAGGTGCCAGATCACATCGACGCGAAAGCCGTCGACGCCCTTGCGCAGCCAGAACCGCATCACATTGTAGATCGCCGCACGCACCGCCGGATTGCGCCAGTTCAGGTCCGGCTGCTGCGCCAGGAAGGCGTGATAGTAGTACTGCCCCGTCTTGGAATCGAACTGCCAGGCGCTGCCGCCGAATTCCGACAGCCAGTTGTTCGGCGGGCCGCCATCCGCAGCCGGATCGCGCCAGATGTACCAGTCGCGATGCGGATCGTCGCGCGACTGCCGGGCCTGCAGAAACCACGGGTGCTGATCGGAGGTGTGGTTCGGCACGAGGTCGAGGATCAGTTTCAGCCCGCCCTCATGCGCGGCCTTCACCAGCGCTTCGAAATCCTCCATCGTGCCGAACAGCGGATCGATGCCGGTGTAGTCGGCGATGTCGTAGCCGAAATCGGCCATCGGCGAGGTGAAGATCGGCGACAGCCAGATCGCATCGACGCCGAGCGTCATCAGATAGGGCAGGCGGTGGATGATGCCGGTGAGGTCGCCGACCCCGTCGCCGTCGCTGTCCTGGAACGAGCGCGGATAGATCTGGTAGAAAATCCCCTCGCGCCACCAGATGCCCTGCTCCGCCATCTCGAACCGCTTTCTGCTTGCAACCGTGCGGCCCAACGCAGGAACAGGCGGCGGGTTCACAAGGCGGTCCCGCGCCGTCCGCCGCGAGACTTTTTCGCTTGGCGCATTGCGAAAAATCGGCATGCTGGCGGCATGAGCGAACAGAACCAGACCAAGGCGAAGGCCGGCGCGATGATCGTGCCCGTCACGCCATTCGAGCAGAACTGCACCATCCTGTGGTGCGAGGCCACGAAGAAGGCGATCGTGATCGATCCCGGCGGCGACGTGCCGAACATCCAGGCGGCGATCGCGCAGGCCAAGGTCACCGTCGAGAAGATCTGGCTGACCCATGGCCACATCGATCACGTCGGCGGCGCCGCCGATCTGCGCGAACAGCTGAAGGTGCCGATCGAGGGCCCTCATATCGCCGACAAGTTCCTGCTCGACAACGTCGTCGAGAGCGGCAAGCGTTTCGGCATCACGGGCGTGCGCGACGTGACGCCGGACCGCTGGCTCGCGGAAGGCGACACCGTCGAGATCGGCGAGCTCGTCTTCGACATCCTGCATTGCCCCGGCCATTCGCCCGGCAGCGTCGTGTTCTTCAACAAGCAGATGCGTTTCGCCCATGTCGGCGACGTGTTGTTCAACGGCTCGGTCGGCCGCACCGACCTGCCCGGCGGCAGCCATGAGACGCTGATCAGCTCGATCAAGGACAAGCTGCTGCCGCTCGGCGACGACGTCGGCTTCATCTGCGGCCACGGCGCCGGCTCGAGCTTCGGCCAGGAGCGGATGACCAACCCGTTCCTCACCGGGATGGCGTAAACTCGAGCGAGTTCATTCCGCCAATCGTTGGCGCTTCACCTCTCCCGAACGGGCTAGCGTAAGCACTCATCCGCTGCGACGGACGTTACCTCGCCCCGCCAGGGCGAAGCGAAGCTTCGCTAGGGCGGGGAGAGGTCGGATTGCATCGAAAGATGCAATCCGGGTGAGGGGGACTCTCCGCGGGGTCGGTGGGTGTGGCTGCCCCTCACCCCAACCCTCTCAGCGCGAGCAAAGCTCGTCGCGGCCCCGTGAAGGACGGGGAGAGGGAGCACACCGTCCGTGCCTTGAAGTGAACGGCTGCCGCTTCGAGATGTTTGCGTACACCGGCCTCCTTCTGCGAGGGGCGAAGGCGCTCGCAACAACCGCTTATTTCAACCCCGCGGCCTTCAGCGCGCGGTCGATCACGGCGGCAACGTCGATGACGCGACGGGGCTTCGCCTGCGGGGATGGCGCCGTGGGAATCGGCGGTGCCTTCACCGCGATGACCGGCGGATCGGCCGGCGTCATGTCGACGGCCTTGGCCACCGTTGGCTTGGCAACGAGCGGCTTCACGTCGGCTGGGGCGTCGGCCGGCGTTGCGCTGAGCGGCTTGATCTCGCCTGGCGCTCCGGTGGAAGGCTCCACCTTGCGCTTCGGCGGCCTCGCCACGCGGTTCGACTTGGCGCGCGCGGGCTTGGCTGGCTTGACGGCCTCGGGCGCTGCCTTGGATTCCGCCGGCTCGGCTGCCTGAGCATCTTCCGGACGGCGCAGCATCTTGGTCAGCACCGGCAATGCTGCGATCGGCGACACCTCGGGAATGAGCTTGGTGCTCGGCGAGGTCACCGCCGGCTTCGGCTGCCGGATCCAGTCGGTCACGCCGAAGAACTTCGCGATCAGATAGGACGACGAGATGCCGGCCTCGAGCAGGAACGGCCCGGCCTTGCCGTAGCGCTTGTCGTTGGCGGCGATTCCGATCGGCGTGCCGTGTGCCATGTTGGTGATGGTGTAGGATTCGACCATCGTCTCGCCGTCGGCATTCCACCACTGCTCATGCGGATAGCCATTGACATCGTTGGCCGCCATCGGCGCCAGCGGCAGATGATGCAGATCGAGCCATTGCTTGACGATCTCGCCCGCATTGCCCGGATGCACGGTGTAGTCGGCGGTGCCGTGCCACACCGAGAGTTTTGGCCATTTGCCATGATGGTTCGAGGCGCGGCGCACGAGGTCGCCGAGTTCGCCTGCGGGCCGCGCCGGCGGCATCCGCATCTGCAGGATGGCGTCGCGCATGTTGCGCGCGGTGCCGAACGGCAGGCCCGCGATGACGGCGCCGGCCGCGAACAGTTCCGGATGCGCCGACAGCATCGCCATCGTCATCGCACCGCCAGCCGAAAGTCCGGTGACGAAGATCCGCCGCTCGTCGATGGCGCAATCGGCCACCATCCGCGCGATCATCTCGCGGATCGACGCCACCTCGCCCTGGCCGCGCGCGATATCCTCGGACTGAAACCAGTTGAAGCAGCGCTGCGGATTGTTGACGCGCTGCTGCTCGGGCATCAAGAGCGCGAAGCCGAAATGCTTCGCCAGCGTCGACCAGCCGGCGCCGAGATCATAGTCGGCCGCGCCCTGTCCGCAGCCATGCAGCACGACCACGAGCGGCAGCAGCGGCTGGCGCTGCGCCGGCACATAGGCGAACATCTTCAGCCGGCCCGGATTGCTGCCGAAGCTCTCGACCTCGACCAGCGGACATTCCGGCGTCGGCCGAGCCGGACGCTGGAGATCACCGAACCCCGTGATGCCCTTCAGCTCGCGCAGCCGTCGCAAATACTCAACATTTTCAGCGAGGGACAACGGCAGCTCCTTGGCAGTCAGGTCTTGGCAGTCAAATCTTGGCAGTCAGATCTTGGCAGTCAGATCTTGGCAGTCAGATCTTGGGGCAGTCACGTCTTCAGTTCAGCAGATCAAACTCCACCATCACCCAGATGGTTGCTGCAGTGCAAAAGAAAAAGCCCGCGCAAACGCGGACGCCGGTAATTTGATTGCGAATTTCGGTGTTGCTGCGATCAAAATGCCACGCCGACGCGGCGCTTCACGCAAGGCTCACCAAAATGCGAACCAGACATGCTCGGAATCGCCATGAGGATGAGCGGTGACGCTCGCGCAACTGCTTCGAGCCGCTGACTGTGCGGAAAGCCCCTTTCGCGAATCGCAATCTCGATCCGAAGTCTGCGTGCGGATGGCCGATGAGTAAACATCAAATGGCAGGCATGCACCGCCGCCGATTGAGCAGCAACGTGATTGCCTGCGCACGGCGCGCCAATTAGCCTGACGGTCAAGCAACAACGACATTCCATTCGGGAGAAAACAAAATGGCGCGGCTCAAATTCGGTGCATTCCTCGCTCCGCATCATCCGATCGGCGAGCATCCGATGCTGCAATTCCGCCGCGACCTCGACCTTGTGTCGCAGCTCGACGAGCTCGGCTATGACGAGTTCTGGTGCGGCGAGCATCATTCGAGCGGCTGGGAGATGATTGCCTCGCCCGAGATGTTCCTCGCCGCGGCCGGCGAGCGCACCAAGCGCATCAGGCTCGGCACCGGTGTCATCTCGTTGCCCTATCATCATCCGTTCAACGTCGCGCAGCGCATGGTGCAGCTCGACCACATGACCGGCGGCCGCGCCATCTTCGGCTCCGGTCCCGGTGCGCTCGCCTCCGATGCGCATACCCTGGGCATCGATCCGATGACGCAACGCGACCGCCAGGACGAGGCGATCGCGGTCATCCGACGCCTGTTCAATGGCGAGCGCGTCACCGCCAAGAGCGACTGGTTCACGATGAACGACGCGGCGTTGCAGATCCTGCCCTTGCAGGAGGAGATGCCGTTCGTCGTGGCCTCGCAGATCTCGCCGTCGGGCATGACGCTCGCCGGCAAATACGGCATCGGCATCATCTCGCTCGGCTCGATGTCGACGCAGGGCCTGATGGCGCTGCCGCAGCAATGGGAGTTCGCCGAGGACGCGGCGAAGAAGCACGGCACCACGGTGAGCCGCGCCAATTGGCGCGTGCTGTTGTCCTGGCACATCGCCGAGACCCGCGAGCAGGCACGCCGCGAAGCCGGCGCCGGGCTGATGCGCTGGCACAACGAGTATAATGTCGGCACATTGATGCGGCCGGGCCTGAAGGCCTTCTCCTCGCCCGATGAAGCCGTCGACAAGACCGCCTTCGTCGAGGGCGCGGCCTCGACGATCGGCACGCCCGACGATCTCGTCAAGACGATCAAGAACCTGATGCAGGTGTCGGGCGGCGTCGGCACCATCATCGGCTTCGTGCACGACTGGGCCAATCCGGAGAACACGCGGCGGAGCTGGGACATGGTCGCGCGCTACGTCGTGCCGGAGATCAACGGCTACATCGACGGCCTGCGCCGCTCGCAAAAATTCGTCATCGAGAACCGCGCGATCTTCGAACGCGCCGGCCAGGCCGTCATGGCCAAGATCATGGACAACGACAAGGCCGCCGCGGCGCTGTCGCAGACGGGGCCGGGCCGCGTCGCGATTCCCGCAGTGAATGCGCCGGACCTGCAGGAAGCGGCGAAGCGACGAGGGTAGCAGCAAGCCGCGTCTGCGCTCGCATCATCCCCGTCATTCCGGGGCAATCGTCAATGCGCGGAAGCGCGTTGGCGCTTGAACCCGGAATCTCGAGATGGTCGAAACACTCGCAAGCCAACATCGAGATTCCGGGTTCAAGGCCTGCGGCCTTGCCCCGGAATGACGGTGGTCGGGGTGGGCAAGCAGCGCGGTTGCGTAGAGCGGCGTGACTACCTCACCGCGGCGACCAGCCGCTCGCACTCGGCGAGCGTCGCGATCTGCTTCAAGGTCTCGCGCAGCGCCGGCAGGTCGACCGGCTTCTGGAATTGCGGATAGACGACCAGGCCGAGCACGGTGGCGAGCCGGACGTGTTCCTCGCGGGTGCCGTCCTCGGCGCCGCTGATGAAGATCACGGGGGTCCGGATCTTCAGTTCATTGAGCAGCAGCAGGATGTCGGCGCCGCAGCGGTCGCCCAACGACAGGTCCAGCGTGATGCAGTCGAATGTCTTCTCACGCAGCTCGGCGGCGGCGGCCTCGACCGAGGTCACGCAGGTCGCTTCATAGCCGCATTGCGCGGCGATCTTGCGCAAGATCGAGAGATGCACCTCGGCATCCTCGATCACCAGCAACTGATTGCTCATGGTCCTGCCCTCGCTGTTGGCCAGACGTCCCGGTCTGGCCGTCTCTAGAGAACAGCGGTGGCCGCGAGGTAAAGATTGGTCTCCGTAGATCTACGGACCCCGACAATCGGCGCCGAGGCCAAGTCGATCGCGGCCTTGGAGATGATCTGCTTCACGCGATCGGCAGCAGCCTCGGCGCTGATCATGGGCCGATCTCGGATGATCGGCATGGATGAATTGGCGTAGAGGCCACGGACGAACAACGCCCGCCGTCGCGCCGACTTGATACACCGTCCGTGGAGTTAACACTGTTTCGACGGGAAAACGATTCCCTCAGCGAAGCCCGTCCTTGAACGCCTGCGCGTTCCAGGTCCGCGTCTCGCCGCGAATGTCGCCGTATGCCCCGCGCTCGACGTCGACCACCGGAGGCTCCCCCGCCTTGACGCTCACCCATATCCCGACATCGCCGACCTGAAGCCACCAGGCATGGTCGTCCATCTGCTCGAGGTGGAGCCAATCGTCGACGACGAGTTCATCGAAGATTCCCTGGTTTTGAAGCTCGACGCTTCGGCCGTCGTCACGAACCGCACGAACGCGCCACCGTCGGCCAGGGCGGTTCGCTCCGACATCGGCCTCGACCGCGTGTTGCCGCTTCAACGCTCCCCACAGCCGTCGCATCGAGGCCAACATCTTGAAATCCTCCGTCAGCCAGTGACGTTCAACGCCGTCTCCTCACATCGGATGTCGTCCCGGGCAAGCCCCCGGCGGCGTGTCGGGCTCGCAACACCGCGAACTTTTTCGCTGGGCCGCGCGCGCTGCGATTGCGGCGCCGGCTGCAACTGCCGATGGTGTGCCACAGGTGTCAAATCGACGTCGGATACCGGGGGAAGTGATGGCGAAATCTGTAGTGGCGGGCATTGCGGCTGCGCTGGCGGCGACCGCGCTCGCAGGATCTGCGCTGGCGGCCGACCTGCCGGTCAAGGCGCCGCCAGTCGTGGCCGCGCCGTCATGGACCGGCGTCTACGCCGGCGTGTCGGTTGGCGCCCGCTGGGCGGACAATGACTGGCGCACCAGCGACATCGCCCCGAACTTTGCCGGCGTATTCGTGCCGACGGCCGGCACCAGCGGCGCGATGGACAGCGTCGCGGCCCGGTTCGGCGGCTATCTCGGCGTCAATTGGCAGTTCGCGCCGTCATGGGTCGCCGGCGTTGAGGGCGACTTCGGCTGGGCCGACAACAACAAGACGGCAAATGCCCTGCCAGGAACCGCCGGGCTGTTCTTCGGCGCGCCGCTGGTCGGGCTGCCGGCAGGCTCCGTGAAGGACACCTGGGACGGCAGTTTGCGCGCCCGGCTCGGCTATCTGGTCGCGCCTGATACGCTGATCTACGGCAGCGGCGGCGTGGCGTGGCAGCGCGTTGAGCTGAGCGCCAGTTGCACCGTCGTTCCCGGCAACGCGTTCTGCCTCGGCATTCCACACAACGACACCTTCGCCTCGACCCGGGTCGGCTGGACCGTGGGCGGTGGCGTCGAGCACATGATCGGCGGCCACTGGGTCGTGCGTGCCGACTATCGCTACGCCGACTTTGGCACCTGGACCCAGCCCGTCTTCGTCGCCGGCGGCGTCGGTGTCGGCTTCGACGACCGCTTCACCGCGCATGTGACGACGCGAACCCATACGGCGACGGTCGGCCTCGCCTACAAGTTCTGACGTCGAATTTAGGGCTAAGCAAAGCAGCCGCCGCAGGCGGCCGCGTGCGCACCATAGATCGGCGAACTCATCAGCAAGATGGCGGGCACGGCGCCACCGTAGGCGAGTCCGTGGAGAGATCAGCGGCTCGCCTTTGCCGACCCTACGCGCGGCGAAATCAACCTACGACTTGCCAACACTTGGTCGCAGTCTGACGTCTGAATCTGGAAGCGCCGGCAGCCGCGTGGCAGACATCGGCGATCGGTGTCACCAGGATTTTCTTAACCCTGTCCTGCCATGCTCGCGGCCGATCGCGCACGATCTGCCATGGACCGCTCGCGCATCGGATGCGTCAGGCAGCCCGCCGTCTCGGCCCGGCGGGCTTTGTCGTGGGAAAGGTCGCCAATGTCACTCTCCTCAGCCAAGAATTATGCTCTGCGCGCCGAACGATCGCAGGATCCCAAGGAGGCCGCCGACCTCTTGGCCAAGGCGATCCTGGAGCTGGCGGCCTCGATCGAGGCAACCGACGCCAAGGTGAAGAAGATCAACAAGTCGGCCGGATGATTGCATTTGCGTCGGAGCGGGCGGCGTATTCAAAAAGCGAGACGGCATCTTCAAACAGCGAGACGGCATCGCGTCGCTGATGATCACCGATGCCTCGGGTCGTTCGCCCGTGTAAGGCTGCCGGCGACCGCTACGCCCGACGGGCGAATCAGGACCAGCGAAGCGCCTTCGGAAGCGCGACACGGCATCCCGCTCGCCTGTCGACGCACCTGTGAACGCCGTTCGACGCGTGCGCCGAAAATCTCATTTCGTCAGCCCGCTCAATCGCATCACCCCTGTCCAGTCCTCCGCGCAAAAAAATTCGTCTTCCGTTTTTCAGAATAATGCCTATCGTCACGCCATCCCGTCCCGATGAGAGGGGCGCATCGCGATCGTCACGACACGCGGGGTGGGATGCGGTGGCTGCGAGCTTGCCGCAGCGGGCCTTGTGCTCGCCGACGAACGGCAGGCTTGCGGACGTGAAGACGCGTGGTCCTGGCGCCCCGATGCCGGCGCCAAGCTCTCTGGTGATGATGATCCGGAGGGCGACGGTGGCTAACAAGCCGGACACCGGGGAGATCGCGACATAAGCGTGAAAACCATCGCGCGGGGAATGCCGGGTGATCTCGGCTGAACCTGTCGTGACTGCCGCCTGCTTCTTTTTGTTGCAGGCGGGCCAATTTGCCAAAAGACATGGGTGCGGCCAGCGCCCGGCATTCCCCGCGCCCTCTCTTTGAAGATGGGCGGCATATTCCATCCCTCGGGCGTATCAACGCGCCGCGAGATCGCGATCGTTTGCGATGCAGCACAAGTGATGGGCGATGTGTGATCGCAGCGTCTTGCATCAGGACAGCAACCACCTTTCAATGCCGGCAACGACGCAGGCGCGCCACAGGCCAACCGGGTGTCCAATGCGCGCGTCCGCCTCTTTCACGAAATGGAGCTCCGCGATGTCGATGCAGAACGTGGCCTCTGACGCCTTCATGCTGAACGCGCCCCGGCGCAACACGCTGACCCATATTCCCGGCGACGAGGGCTGGCCGATCATCGGCAAGACCTTCGAGGTGCTCGCCGATCCCAAGGGGCATGTCGAGCGCAACGCGCGGAAATTCGGTCCGGTCTATCGCAGCAACATGTTCGGCGACGTCAATGTCGTGCTGCTCGGCCCCGAGGCCAACGAGCTCGTGCTGTTCGACCAGACCAAGCTGTTCTCCTCGGCGCATGGCTGGGGCCGCATCCTCAATCTGCTGTTCCCGCGCGGCCTGATGCTGCTCGATTTCGAGGAGCACCGGATGCACCGCAAGGCGCTGTCGGTTGCCTTCAAGGCCGGGCCGATGAAATCCTACCTCGCCGGGCTCGACCGCGGCATCGCCGCGCGCATCGCGCAGTGGAAGCAGGCGCCGGGCGAGATGCTGTTCTATCCGGCGATCAAGCAGCTCACGCTGGATCTCGCCGCGACATCCTTTCTCGGCACCGGAATCGGGCCGGAGGTCGACGCGATCAACCGCGCCTTCGTCGACATGGTTGCGGCGTCCGTCGCGCCGATCCGCAAGCCGCTGCCGGGCACGCAGATGGCGCGCGGGGTCAAGGGCCGCCAGCGCATCGTGGCCTATTTCTCCGAGCAGATTCCGCTGCGGCGGGCCAAGGGCGACGGCGACGATCTGTTCTCGCATCTCTGCCGGGCGACCGACGATCAAGGCGCGCTGCTGTCGACGCAGGACATCGTTGACCACATGAGCTTCCTGATGATGGCCGCGCACGACACGCTGACCTCGTCGATCACCTCCTTCGTCGCTCAGCTCGCCGCCCACCCCGAATGGCAGCAGCGGCTGCGCGACGAGGTCGCAAGCCTCGGCCTCGCCGCGGGCGATCCGATGAGCTCAGAGCATCTGGAGAAGATGAAGCTGACGGAGATGGCGTTCCAGGAGACGCTGCGGCTGATGCCGCCGGTGCCCTCGCTGCCGCGCCGTGCTGTCAGGGACTTCACCTTCAAGGGCTTTGCGATTCCCGCCGGCACCGGCGTCGGCATCAATCCGATGTACACCCACCACATGCCGGAGATCTGGCCCGATCCCGAGCGGTTCGATCCGATGCACTTCACCGACGAGGCGCAGCGCGGCCGTCACCGCTTTGCCTGGGTGCCGTTCGGCGGCGGCGCGCATATGTGCCTCGGCCTGCACTTCGCCTACATGCAGGTGAAGTGCTTCGCGCGGCACTTCCTGGCCAATGTCGAAGTGTCGTTCGCGCCGGGCTACCGGCCCAACTGGCAGGTGTGGCCGATCCCGAAGCCGCGCGACGGGCTGAAGGTGCAATTGAAGGCGGTGTGAGTCGGCGGCGGCGTGATCCAGCGTGGCCAATCTGCACAAGCTCAACGCATGGCCAAGAGGAGCGCCGCCAATTAGTTACTCGTCATGCCCGGGCTTGACCCGGGCATCCACGTCTTTCCCAGTACGCTGAACGACATGGATGGCCGGGCCTTCGCCGCGCCGAAGCGGCTTCGGCCGCGCAGGCGGAACAAGCCCGGCCATGACGACGTCGAGAGAGCGACGTCGCAATCAACACGCGGACGACACTCGAAGAGGCCGCGTCCTACTCCACCGCATCCCCCAGCAGCTTGCGCATGGCCGCATAGCCCTGCTGCTGCTGGCTCCAGTTGCGACCGCCGGTGATGCCGCCGTCGACGACGAGATCATGGCCGTTGATGAAGCTCGATTCGTCGCTGGCGAGAAACACCGCCGCGTGGGCGATGTCGTCGGTCACGCCAGCGCGCGGGATCGGCTGCGCGGTGGCATAGGCGGTGCGGACCGTCTCCGGCGTCTTCTCGGCCGCCTCCGTCGACAGGCCGAGCGCCTTGCCGAAGATGCCGGTCGCGATCAGGCCGGGCGAGATCGAGTTGACGCGCACGCCGGATTCGCCGAGCTCCATCGCGACGCATTTCGTCAGATGAATCACGGCGGCCTTCGCCGTGCTGTACACCACCGAGGTCGAATAGCCCGCGAGCCGTCCCGCGATCGAGCCGTTGTTGATGATGCTGCCCGCACCCTGCCGCTTCATGTGAGGCGCGGCGTATTTCATGCCCAGCATGACGCTACGCACCAGCACCGCCATCGCCTGGTCGAACCGGCCGGCATCGAGGCCTTCGATGCCGCCGGTCTGCGCCGGACCGCCGGCGTTGTTGAACAGGCAGTCGAGCCGGCCGAAGCGATCGACGGCGAGATCGATCAGCGCGCGCATCTGCTCGTCGACCGTGACGTCGGTCTGCCGGAACACGCAAGTCGCGCCGAGACGGCTTGCCAGCGCCTCGCCTTCGGCACTGCGCCGTCCGGCGATGACGACCTTGGCGCCTTCGGCGACGAAGACTTCCGCGGTCCGCAAGCCGATGCCGCTGGTCGCGCCCGTGATCACCGCAACCTTGCCGTCCAACCGTCCCATCGCTCGATCCTTCCCTGTGCAATGCTTGTTGTCGATCGTCGCTTGACGCGCCGAAGTTCCCACGCGGAACCATCATCCGGTGAGATCAATTGCAACACAAGACGGGCGGCTTCCTTCAACCGGACAAATTACCGCCACGCTCGCCTTAATTTGGTTGCGCGCATCAGGCTGATGGATGTCCATGACGCGACTCATCGACGACATCAAGCGGACCTGGCTCGGCGAGCTGCAGCCATCCCTCGCCTGGAGCTGTGCGTTTGCGGCGATGTGCCTCGTGCTCGCCACCGCGTTCCGCTACGGCATGGCGCATCTGCGACCCGACGTGTACTTCACGCCCTATACGCCTGCGGTGTTCTTCGCCACCGCGATGGGCGGCTCGGGTGTCGGTATAGCGACAGCGATCCTCGGCGCGGCGCTCGGGCTTGGGCTCGATTTCGGCGGCGGCCCGGTCGATGCGGCACGGCTTGCGCTGATGGCGATGTATCTCGCCGTCTCGGGCCTGGTGATCTGGGGCGTCACGCATTATCGCAACCTCGCCGGCAAACAGCGCGAGATCGCGCGGCGCCTCACCGAGGAGGAGCAGTATCGCAAGCTCCTGGTCGACGAGCTGCATCACCGGCTCAAGAACAAGACCTCCACCATTCACGCCGTGCTGCATCAGGTGCTGCACGATCAGCCGGAGGTGTGGGGGCGCATCGACCAGCGCATCCGCGCGCTGGCCACCGCCGACGATCTGATCGCGCGCGCCGATGGCCAGGGCTGCGACCTCAAGGATCTCCTGATGTCGGAGCTCGGGCCCTATGGCCATGTGCGCTTCGAGCTGAATGGCGAGCGGCTGTTCCTGCCGGCCAAGCTCGCCGTGAGCCTTGCGCTGATCTTTCACGAGCTGGCGACCAATGCCGGCAAGTACGGCGCCTTCGCTTCGCCGCGCGGCTTCCTGCAGGTGGCCTGGACGATGCAGGACGACCGCCTCAAGCTGACCTGGGACGAAGCCGAGGGCCCGCCGATCGATCAAGTGGGTAAGCCGGGATTCGGCAGCAAGCTGCTGAAGGCGGCATTGTCGGCGTTCGACGGCAAGACCGAGACGACGTTTCTCAAGACCGGCATTCACTGCACGATGCAGTGTCGCGTGCCGGCGAGCTGAGCAGGAGCCGGCCTCGCCTCCGACTTTCGCCGCATAGCCGCGCGCGCGTCTGCAGCGGCGTTGAGGATCCGTTAACGACGACGGGGCACAAAGTCGCGCAATTCCCGGCAGTTGGTGCGCGCATTCCGTGTTTCTACGTAGCGCTTAACTAAAATGAAGCGGGAACTTTGCACAATCGGCGCATGTACAGCAGCGACCGTTTCAACTTTTCGCCCGACGCCAAGGACGGGACGGCTTCGACCGAGGCCGAATTGCGCTTCCTGCGCAGCATTCTCAGCCAGCTGCCGTCGGGCGTCACGGTGCAGGACCAGCACGGTCGCTTCCTTCTGGTTAACGACACCGCCGCCGTTCAGCTCGGCGCCGCCGCCAACAGCGTCGACGGCGTGGCGGCACCGCATCTCGACAACAGGCGGTCCGCCTGCCGCGAGATCCTCGGCCGGGGGCGCACCGTGATCACCGAGGAGAAGGTCCCCGGCGAGCGCGGCGCGCAGACCCTGCTGACGGCGCACCGGCCCGTCCGCATCGGCGACCAGCACGTGCTGATCTCGAGCTCGGCCGACATCAGCGAGCAGAAGGAGTTTGAGGACCAGCTGTTCCGCGCCGCCTATTATGACGAGCTGACCGGCCTGCCGATGCGCCGCGTCGTCGAGCATCGCGCCGACCATCTGGTCCGGCGCGGCCGCGTCGAGGGACGCTTTGCGCTCGCCTTCCTCGATCTCGACAACTTCAAATACATCAACGACTATTACGGCCATGCCACCGGCGATACCTTGCTGGTCGAGTTCGCCAAGCGCATCAGCCGCGATCTGCGCGAGACCGACCTGCTGTCGCGCATCAGCGGCGACGAGTTCCTGCTGCTGCTGCATCCGATCGAGCGCGCCGAGGAGGTCGCCGAATTCCTGCAGGGCCTGCTGCACCGGCTGAGTGCGCCGTTCTTCATCGACGGCGCCGAAGTGTTCGCGGCGGCCTCGGTCGGCGTCAGCCTGTTTCCCGAGCATGGCGCCAGCTACGACGTGCTGCGCCAGAACGCGGACCTGGCGATGTATCGCGTCAAGAACAGCGGCAAGGGCGCGCTGGCGTTTTTCTCGAGCGCCATGGAGCACGAGGCGCTGGCGCGCATGAAGGTCGAGCAGTCGCTGCGGCTCGCCATCCTCGAAAAGCGCTTCTGCTGCGCATTCCAGGCCAAGGTCGACATCCGCACCGAGGAGATCAAGGGCATCGAGGCCCTGGTTCGGCTGCGCGACAATGAAGGCGTGATCCAGGCGCCGGGCGCATTCATCAATCTCGCCGTCGAGCTCGGCCTGATCGACGAGCTGGCGCATCTCGTGCTCGGCGAGATCGTCAAGTCGATCGACCTGATCAACGACACCTTCGGCCCCGACGCGACCATCAGCATCAATGTCGCGGCCAAGCAGGCCTCGAACCCGGATTTCATGCAGCCCTTCGCGCGGGCGATCGAGGCCACCGGATTTCCGAAGCGGTTCATGATCGAGGTGACCGAGGACGCCTTCGTGACGCGGAGCCATTTCCAGGACGAGATTGTGCCGCTGTTGCGCGAGATCGGCGTCGGCATCTCGATCGACGATTTCGGCATCGGCTATTCGTCGTTGTCGGCGCTGGCCGACATCACCGCCGACGAGATCAAGATCGACCGCTCCTTCATCACGGACATTCACAAGCGGCCGCGCAGCCAGGGCATCCTGCGTGCGATCGAGTCGCTCAGCGAGGCGCTCGGCATGACGGTGATCGCCGAGGGCATCGAGTCCTTCGAGGAGCTCGCCTATCTGCAGGCGGCCACCAAGATCCGCTATGCCCAGGGCTACTACTTCTCGCGCCCGATCTTTCTGGAAGAGCTCAAGCCTGCCGCGCCGCTTGCAAGCGAAGCGCGCATCAGCCTCGCCAGTCGCCCTGTGCAGGAAAATCGCCAGGCTTACGCACGCAGCAGCCGCTATCGGCGCTGACATCGTTTCGAGCGAGGAGACGATCAGCACAAAGTATGAGGGCTTCCGGACTGCCCGCCAAAGCGCCTTGACCCGGCCCGCGCCTGCACACTATCAGTTGCAGACAACAGCCGCCGGTAGCTGGGAGGAAGGCTCGTGAAGACGTCACAATTGTTCAAAGGCATTGCTTTATCACTGAGTGCAGCCCTGCTGGCCACCGCGGCCCAGGCCGACGATCTGAAAATCGCTCTCATCTACGGCAAGACCGGCCCGCTCGAAGCCTACGCCAAGCAGACCGAAGCAGGCCTCCGCCTGGGCTTCGAATACGCGACCAAGGGCACCAACATGATCGACGGTCGCAAGATCGTCATCATCACCAAGGACGACCAGGGCAAGCCGGACCTGTCGAAGGCCGCGCTCGCGGAGGCCTATCAGGATGACGGCGCCGACATCGCGATCGGCACGACGTCCTCGGCCGCAGCACTCGCCGACCTGCCGGTCGCCGAGGAGAACAAGAAGATCCTGATCGTCGAGCCGGCGGTGGCCGACCAGATCACCGGCGAGAAGTGGAATCGCTACATCTTCCGCACCGGCCGCAACTCCTCGCAGGACGCGATCTCCAACGCGGTCGCGATCGGCAAGCCCGGCGTGACGGTCGCCACCTTGGCGCAGGATTATGCCTTCGGCCGCGACGGCATCGCGGCGTTCAAAGAGGCGCTGGCCAAGACCGGTGCGACGCTGGCGGCGGAAGAATACGCGCCGACCAACACCACCGATTTCACGGCAGTCGGCCAGCGTCTGTTCGACGCGCTGAAGGACAAGCCCGGCCGCAAATTCATCTGGGTGCTCTGGGCCGGCGGCGGCAATCCGCTCGGCAAGCTGCAGGACATGGACCCGAAGCGTTACGGCATCGAGATTTCCTCCGGTGGTAACATCCTCGCGGCGCTCGCGGCCTACAAGCAGCTGCCGGGCATGGAAGGCGCGACGTATTATTACTATGACATTCCCAAGAACCCCGTGAACGACTGGCTGCTGGCCGAGCACCAGAAGCGCTTCAACGCGCCGCCAGACCTGTTCACGGTCGGCGGCTTCTCAGCAGCGATGGCCGTCGTCACCGCCGTGACCAAGGCGAAGTCGACCGACACGGAGAAGCTGATCGCGGCGATGGAGGGCATGGAATTCGACACGCCGAAGGGCAAGATGATCTTCCGCAAAGAGGATCACCAGGCGCTGCAAAGCATGTATCACTTCCGGGTCAAGGTCGATCCGAACCTCGCCTGGGCCGTCAACGAGCCCGTGCGCGAGATCAAGATCGAGGAGATGGACATCCCGATCCGCAACAAGCGCTGAGATCCTGAATCCGTGCCCGGCCCTCGCGCCGGGCACGTCCACTTTGGAAGCCCCTGCAGCCGACGCCATGCCCCTCACTCTCGAAACCCGCGACCTGACCATCCGCTTCGGCGGCCATGTCGCGGTCAACAACGTCAGCTGCAGTTTCCGCCCCGGCGAGCTCACCGCCATCGTCGGCCCCAACGGCGCCGGCAAGACCACCTATTTCAACCTGATCTCCGGCCAGCTGCGTGCATCGTCCGGCTCCATCCTGTTCGACGGCCGTGACATCACCGGCCTGTCCGCGCCGCTGCGCACCCGCGCCGGATTGGGACGCGCGTTCCAGCTCACCAATCTGTTCCCCAATCTCAGCGTCGAGGAGAACGTCCGCCTCGCCGTCCAGGCACAGAGCGGGACCCACTACGACCTGCTGCGTCCCTGGATGGCGCGCCGCGACCTGATCGCACGCGCCGATGCGATCCTCGACCAGGTCGCGCTCGGCAGCCGCCGCGGCGTCACTGCGACCACCCTGTCGCATGGCGATCAGCGCAAGCTCGAGGTCGCGTTGATGATGGCGCTGGAGCCAAAGGTCATCATGTTCGACGAGCCGACCGCCGGCATGAGCATCGACGAGGTTCCGGTCGTGCTCGACCTGATCGCCAGGCTCAAGCAGGACAAGAGCCGGATTATCCTCC
This sequence comes from Bradyrhizobium sp. HKCCYLRH3099, assembly GCF_051167855.1. Taxonomy (NCBI): domain Bacteria; kingdom Pseudomonadati; phylum Pseudomonadota; class Alphaproteobacteria; order Hyphomicrobiales; family Nitrobacteraceae; genus Bradyrhizobium; species Bradyrhizobium sp. HKCCYLRH3099. Next base: position 211,335 of record NZ_JBNPTW010000003.1, on the reverse strand, counting down.
TGGTCGAGCACAAGATGGACGTGGTGCGGTCGCTCGCCGACCGCATCATCGTGCTGCATAACGGCCAGCTCGTCGCCGACGGGCCGCCAGCCGAAGTGATCGCCTCGCCGATCGTGCAGGAAGCCTATCTCGGCGTTGCCCCGCGGAGCGCGGCATGAGCGCAATGCTGAAGCTCGCTGATGTCGAGACCTATATCGGCCGCTATCACATCCTGCAGGGCGTCGACTTCGAGGTGCCGGAAGGCCAGACCACGATGCTGCTCGGGCGCAATGGCGCCGGCAAGACCACGACACTGCGCACCATCATGGGCCTGTGGCAGGCCAGGACGGGCACGATTTCGCTGGCAGGCGAGCCAATCGAGAAGCTTTCGACGCCCGACATCGCCCAGCGCGGCGTCGGCTATGTGCCGGAGAGCATGGCGGTGTTCTCCGACCTGACCGTGAAGGAAAACCTGGTGCTGGCGGCACGCAACGGTCCGCTCGACGATGCCCAGCTCGCCTGGATCTTCGGCTTCTTCCCCGCCCTGAAGAAGTTCTGGCTGTCGCGTGCCGGCAGTCTCTCCGGCGGACAGAAGCAGATGCTGTCGATCGCGCGCGCGATCGTCGAGCCGCGCAAGCTGCTCCTGATCGACGAGCCGACCAAGGGACTGGCGCCGGCGATCGTGATGTCGCTGATCGAGTGCCTCAAGGAGATCAAGCGCGGCGGCGCCACCATCCTTCTGGTCGAGCAGAACTTCCACGCCGCGCGCGAGCTCGGCGACCAGGTGCTGGTGATGGACAACGGCACCATCGTCCATCGCGGCGAGATGGCCGCGCTGGCGGCCGACGTCCCGCTGCAGGAGCGCCTGCTCGGCCTGAGCCTGGAGGCGCACCAATGAGCGAGATCGCCGCAACCGACGCGCTGCCGAAGCCGAAGCGCGACATCGCGCCCCTGCTGCTGCCGGTCGCCCTGGCGCTGATGATGATTCCGCTCATCGGCTCGACGAGTTCCTGGATCACCCTGACGGTCGCGAGCTTAGCGATGGGCATGATGATCTTCATCATGGCCTCCGGCCTGACCCTGGTGTTCGGCCTGATGGACGTGCTGAACTTCGGCCACGGCGCCTTCATCGCGGTCGGCGCCTATGCCGCGACGCTGGTGCTGTTGCCGCTGGCGAGCTGGGCGCAGGCGGATTCGCTGCTGACCAACCTCGCCGTGCTCGTTCCGGCCGTCCTGCTGTCGATGGGCGTGACCGGCGCGCTGGGCCTGGTCGTCGAGCGCGTGCTGGTGCTGCCGGTCTATGGCCAGCACCTCAAGCAGATCCTGATGACCACCGGCGGCCTGATCGTCGCCGAGCAGACGCTGTACGCGCTGTTCGGCCCGCAGATCATTCCGATGCCGCTGCCGACGGCGCTACGCGGCTCCTTCATCCTCGGCGACGTCGCGATCTCGAAATACCGGCTGCTCGCGCTGCTCATCGGCCTCGTGATCTTCGTCGCCATCGAGCTGGTGCTGAACCGCACCAAGATCGGCCTGCTGATCCGCGCCGGCGTCGAGAACCGCGAGATGGTCGAGGCGCTCGGCTATCGCATCCGCCGCCTGTTCCTCGGCGTGTTCATGACCGGCTCGGCGCTCGCCGGCCTCGGCGGCGTGATGTGGGGCCTCTATCGCGAGCAGGTCCATGCCTCGATCGGTGACGAGCTTACGGTGCTCGTGTTCATCGTCGTCATCATCGGCGGCCTCGGCTCGATCACCGGCTGCTTCATCGGCGCGATCCTGGTCGCAATGGTCGCCAATTACGGCGGCTTCCTGGTGCCCAAGCTCGCCCTCGTCTCCAACATCCTGCTGATGGTCGCCGTGCTGATGTGGCGGCCGCGCGGCCTCTATGCGGTGACCAGCCGATGATGATCCTCTCCGGCGATCCGCCGCGCAGCCGCGCACTGTCCATCCTGCTCATCGTCATTGTGCTGGCGCTGCTGGCGACGCCCTTCCTCTTCCCCGGCGCCAAGGCGCTGAACGTGGCCGCCAAGATCTGCATCTTCGCGGCGCTGGTGGCGTCCTACGATCTGCTGCTCGGCTACACCGGCTCGGTGTCGTTCGCGCACACGATGTTCTATGGCATCGGCTCCTATGCGATCGCGATCGCGCTCTATGGACTCGGGCCGAACTGGACATCGGTTGCCGTCGCGGTGGCCGCGGGACTGCCGCTCGCCCTGCTGCTGGCGCTCGCGATCGGCCTGTTCTCGCTGCGGGTCGAGGCCATCTTCTTTGCGATGATTACGCTTGCGGTCGCCTCGGCCTTCCTGGTGCTGGCGTCGCAATTGTCGTGGCTGACGGGCGGCGAGGATGGTCGCAGCTTTCAGCTGCCCGAGCTGCTGCGGCCAGGCACCGTCTTCATCGGCAAGGAATGGTTCGGCTTCCCGATCAACGGACGCATCCTGACCTACTACCTCGTGCTGGTGGCCTGTGCGCTGATGATCCTCGCACTGCTGCGCGTGGTCAATTCGCCGTTCGGCCGCGTGCTGCAGGCGATCCGGGAAAACCGTTTCCGGGCGGAGGCGCTCGGCTTTCGCACCGTCTTCCATCTGACCTACGCCAACTGCATCGCCGCGATGATTGCGGCCTGTGCGGGCATGCTGAACGCGCTGTGGCTGCGCTATGCCGGCCCGGATACGTCGCTGTCGTTCTCGATCATGCTCGACATCCTCCTGATGGTCGTGATCGGCGGCATGGGCACGATCTATGGCGCGATCATCGGCGCTGCGATCTTCATCCTCGCCCAGAATTACCTTCAGGCGCTGATGGGCGTCGCATCGACCGCCGCGGCCGACGCCGGACTGCCGCTGCTGCCCGGCCTGTTGCATCCCGACCGCTGGCTGCTGTGGCTCGGGCTGCTGTTCATCGCCAGCGTCTACTTCTTCCCGACCGGCGTGGTCGGCCGTCTGCGCTCCAAGCCGGGCGCGCAGCACCGCGCCTGAGATTAATCTTAACAATTCGCGCAACCGCGGCGGCACGGCAGTACCGACACGGTATTCGCGTGCCAAAGCTACCGTTTTCGGCGACCTTTCACGCTCGCCTTAAGCCCCGGATAACCGCGTTTCCTAACCGCTCCGGTACCAGTGCCTTGCTATCAAGCATGCTTGTCGTAAGCCATTTTTGCCGGATCGATCTATACATGCAGGGCGCAGCAGACACGTCAGGGGCCGGCGCGACGGAGCCGGAACGGGGTGACACGTCGCTCTGGCGCGGCCCGCTGCCATGGCTGGTCGCCTGCGGCACGCTCCTGATCGCGGCCATCGTCATCGGCACGATCGTGATGGCGAACGGCTTCCGATCGAAGGCCGTCGGCAACAGCGAGCGCGAACTTGAGAATACGGTGCTGCTGCTGAGCCGGCATTTCGCGCAGCAATTCGAAGACGCCGAGACGGCGGTGTCGCATGTCATCCGTCGCATGCAGCTCGGATCGATCGGCTCGCCGGAGGCGTTCCGGGCCCGGATGTCGCAACCCGATATCCAGGCGATGCTGCAGTCGCAGGTCAACGGCCTGTCCTACATGGGCGATCTGACGCTCATCGGCGCTGACGGTAACTTCGTCAACTGGTCGTCGCATGATCCGATGCCACCGATCAACATCAGCGACCGCCCCTACTTCAAGGATCTTCAAGCCGGTACCCCACGGGACGGCTTCACCATCACGCCGGTCATCAGCCGTGTCACCGGCGGCTGGGCCACCATCGTGGCGCACCGCCTGAGCAACGCCAATGGTGAATTCCTGGGCCTGCTGACGCGCCGCGTCGACCCGCGCGCCTACGAGACGTTCATGGAATCGATCGCGCTGGGAAACAACTCCGCGATCACCCTCTTCCACGCCGATGGCACGGTGCTGGCGCGCTACCCGCACATCGCATCCGCGATGGGTCAGAAGGTCGCGACTGGCGACCTCTATGGCGCGGTCGCCGACGGCCGCGTGCATACCAACGTCCTCAAGAGCCCCTTCGACAATCTCGACAAGATCATGGCCGGCGCCAAGGTCGGCCGCTTCCCGCTCACGATGACCGTGACCAAGACCGTCGACGACGCGCTGGCGGACTGGCGGTCGCAGATGGTCCTGCTGGTCGGCGCGGCGACGCTCGCGGCCATGACCATCGCCGTCATGTTCAGCCTGATGATCCGCCAGATCGTCCGCCAGAACCGCGCCGCGACGCAGCAGCTCGAGAATGAGAAGCAGCGCGTCGAGACGGCGCTCGACAACATGACGCAGGGCCTGATCTCGTTCGACGCCAATGCCTGCGTCGTGATGTTCAATCAACGCTTCATCGACCTGCTCGGCCTGTCCACCGCCGTGATCGAACCCGGTCTGCATCTCAGCGAGGTCGTCGCTCACTGCAAGGCGCGGGGCTCATTCAACGGAGACGTGACCGATTTCTGCACGGATCTCATCGACAGGGCGGGCACGGGCGCAACACGTCAGATGGTCGTCGAAGGCGCCTCTGGCCGCTTCTTCAACGTCATCGACAAGCCGCTGGCATCGGGCGGCTGGGTGACCACGATCGAGGACATCAGCAAGCATCGCAGGCTGGAGCAGGAGCGCGACCGGAACTACGCGTTCCTGCGCGAGATCATCGATCACATTCCGTCCCACATCCTGGTCAAGGACGTGCGCGACCGCCGCTACCTCCTGGTCAACCGATCGACCGAGAAGGGCTTCGGACTACCGCGCGAACAGATCGTGGGCCGAACGGTGTTCGACCTGATGCCGAAGACGTCCGCCGAGAAGGTCACAGCCGACGACGATCGCGCCCTCGAGCATGCGGACGGCCTGTTACTCGCCGAGCACCCCTGGCAGACCCCGGCGCTCGGACTGCGCTATATCACGTCCCGCCGCATCGCCATCGCCGACGAGGCGGATCGGCCGCGCTATCTGATCAACGTGATCGAGGACATCACCGAGCAGCGCCTGGCGGACGAGAAGATCGCCCATCTCGCGCATTTCGATGCGCTGACGGAGCTGCCCAACCGCGTGCTGTTCCAGGAGCGGATCGGTCAGGAGCTCGAACGCGCCCGGCACGGCACCTTCTTCGCCCTGCTCTACATCGATGTCGACGAGTTCAAGGGCATCAATGATTCGCTCGGCCACCACGTCGGCGATGAGCTGCTGAAGACCATCGCGCGGCGCATCGAGGGCTGCCTCGCGCCGGAAGACATGGTCGCCCGCCTCGGCGGCGACGAGTTCGCCGTGCTGCTCACGGCCGCCGCGGACCGCGACGAGGTCGTCATCACCGTCAGCGCGATCCTGGAGGCGATCCGCAAGCCCTATCGCTGCCTCGGCCATCAATTGTCGACTGATGCCAGCATCGGCATCGCGCTGGCGCCGCAGGACGGCATTGAACGGGACCAGTTGACGAAGAACGCGGATCTCGCGATGTACGCCGCCAAGGCCGGCGGCCGCCACACCTTCCGCTTCTTCGAGCCGGCGATGGACGAAAGCGCCCGCGCCCGCCTGCAGCTGCAGCAGGACCTGCGCGAGGCGATCACGCAGGACCAGTTCGAGCTGCACTACCAGCCGCTGCTGGGCTTCAGCGAGAACGTCATGACGGGCTGCGAGGCGCTGTTGCGCTGGCGCCATCCGGAGCGCGGCATGGTGCCGCCGCTCGATTTCATCCCGCTGGCCGAGGATACCGGGCTCATCAACGAGATCGGCGACTGGGTGCTGCGCACCGCCTGCGCCGAGGCCGCGCATTGGCCCGAGGACATCCGGCTCGCCGTGAACGTGTCGCCCGTTCAGCTGAAATCGCCGACACTGGCGTTGCGGATCGCCGGCGCGCTCTCGGCCGCCGGCCTCGCTCCGCAGCGGTTGGAGATCGAGATCACCGAGGCTGTGCTGATCAGCGACGACGACGCCGCGCTCGGCATCCTGCATCAGCTGCACGACATGGGCGTGCGCATCGCGCTCGACGATTTCGGCACGGGCTATTCCTCGCTGAGCTATCTGAAGCGGTTCCCGTTCGACAAGATCAAGATCGACCGCTGCTTCGTCAGCGACATCAATGCGGGCAGCTCGTCGGCGATCGTTCAGGCGGTCGTCAGCATCGCCAGCGCCAGCAACATGACCACGACGGCCGAGGGCGTCGAGACCGGTGCCCAGCAGACGGCCCTGCGCCAGCTCGGCTGCACCGAGATGCAGGGCTACCTGTTCAGCGCGCCCAAGCCCGCCGCCGAGCTCCGCAAGCTGTTCGCGCCGGCAGATGCGGCGGAGGATCTGCAAGCCGCGGGCTGACCGGCGCCTCCGCGCAACCTGCCCGGCCCGCGGAGCGCGCAAGAAGCGTTCTGCGCCAAACCGCCTCACGCGGCTCCCGCTGCCAGCACCGTTGGCCGGCGCCGGCAACACCCTATATAGGTCGCATCGGAACCTCGTCAGGTGGCCCATGCAACCCGTTTCCCTGCTGCTCAACGTGCTCTGGATCGTGCTCGGCGGCGCCTATATGGCGTTTGGCTGGCTGGTCGCCGCGGTCGTCATGGCCATCACCATCGTCGGCCTGCCCTGGGCGCGCGCCGCCTTCAACATCGCCGCCTATACGCTGTTGCCGTTCGGCTCGCGCGCGGTCCGGCGCGACGAACTGACGGGGATCGAGGATGTCGGCACCGGGCTGCTCGGCCTGCTCGGGAACATCATCTGGTTCGTTCTGGCCGGCTGGTGGCTCGCTTTGGGCCACCTGCTCACCGCGATCGCCCTGGCGGTCACGATCATCGGCCTGCCGTTCGCCTGGGCGCATCTGAAGCTCGCCGGCCTCGCACTGTGGCCGATCGGCAAGACCATCGTCCCGGCCTGAAGCCGGAGCGGGCAAGCCGGGGCCGGCGGCCCCTTCAAGGGCGTTGCCGACCACCGGGCAATCGGCTAAACCGTCCCGCACGCACCCGTAGCTCAGCTGGATAGAGCGTTGCCCTCCGAAGGCAAAGGTCACACGTTCGAATCGTGTCGGGTGCGCCAGCGCTAACCAGTTATATTGACTGGTTTTTCAGCCAAGCGCTCGCAGCTTCTGATCAGCCACGAAGCCCAGTCCGTCACAGCCACGTCACCGCCTGTTTGTTGCACCTTGCCCTGCGACGACCTCCGCCGGTCGGATCGTTTTTCGGTCACTGCTGTCCACGACACGCGACCTTGGCAACGGCCACTGGATCAGGAAGACGATCGATTCCGCCCGTGTTCGGAAGGTCCGGATGATCCGCGCCGTCTGATTGGCTTACGCGACAGCGGCAACGTTGAAGGGCCGCTTGCCGAGAAGAGCCTGCACCGAGGACCGCGCCCGAGCGCCGTTGTCGATCATCTCGACGGGGTTTCGGGCAATTGAGCAAGAGCCGCTCGGGCGCTGCGCCGGGGCGAGTTCGTTTGTGCGTGCGTGCGGCGTCCGCTCGTCCGGCGCCAGCCTTCGACCGAACCGCCGGAAGCAGCAATCCCGCGATTCTCCGCAGTTCTCCGTAATTCGACGGAGGGCGCGTATCCCTGATCGTTAACCATGATCTTTCACGTTTCCGGTCGATCAATTCGGTTTTGCAGTCGTGATTGCGGGTGGCGTGATGGTGACGAGGCGCTTGGGAGTCCTTGCTGCTCTGGCAGACATTGTCTGTCTTGGCGCGGGGATCGGCCTCTCGGCGCTGTTCACGCAGCCCGCGGTCGCACAGATCCCTCAGCCAAGCCAGGTAACCCCCGAGACTCTCCGGCCGGATGCTGCGCCGAGGTCCCCGTCTCTGATCGTACCAGGACCGTCTGCGATCACGGCGCCCGCCGGCAGCACCAACCTGACCGTGATCATCGATAGCTTCGTCGTCGACGACGAGTTCGCCGAGCTCGCACCGGTCACCACGGCCGTCTCGGAGCGCATCATCGGCCGGCCTGTCAGCCTCGCCGAGATCTATGCAACGGCTGCCGCACTGGAACGCAGCTATGTCGCGAGCGGCTTCCCATTGGCGCGCGTGATCGTTCCGCCGCAACACCTGGTCAATCACGGCCGGCTTCGCTTCGTGGTCGTCGACGGCTTCATCGAGAGCGTCGACGTTGAAGGCGTCGATGCTCGCGTGCGCCGCGTGGTGAGCGAGCGCAGCGCGGTCCTCATCGGGCGGCGCCGCCTCAGGCTCGACGCACTGGAGCGCGCGCTGCTCGTCGCCGGCGACGTGCCCGGCCTCAGGCTGACGAGCACGCTCGACCGCGGCCGGAGCGATGGCGGCGTTCGTCTCGTGCTCGAAGGCGATTATCAGCCGATCTCGGGCTCGCTCGGCTTCGATGATCGGCTGTCGCATACGCTCGGGACCTGGCAATCGCGCGCGACGTTCAGCCTCAACAGCGTGTTCGGAGCCGGCGAACAGATCTATGCGACTGCCGGGGCAGCGGCCAATATCGATCTCGGCGTCGACGGGAGATCACCCCTCTCGATCTATGGCGGCGGCCTCGTCGTGCCCATCGGCTCCGACGGGTTCTCGCTCAATCCCGAATACACCCGCTCCGTCACGCGCACGGCGGCCGCATCGGGTCTCCCGGCATCGCTCGGCAGCTTCGAGCGCTATGTGGTCCGCGTCCGCGAGCCGATCGACCTGACGCGTAACGCCTCGCTCTACATCAACGCGGCGTTCGAAATGATCGATCAGCAACTGTCGGCGCCAGACTTCGCGACGCGGCTCAATCACGATCACTACGCCGTGCTGCGAGGCGGCACCGACTATGCCGGCGTCCTGCCGTGGGGCGCGAATTGGCAGCTGACCGCGTCGGCGTCGAAGGGGCTCGGTGGCCGCTCGTCCCGCGATGCTGCGGCGTCCGGCATTCCCTTGTCACGACAGGGCGCCGCCCCTGACTTCACCAAGGTCTCGGCAAGTGCGCGCTTCGTCCAGCCCCTGGCACTCGGGCTGCGTTTCGATGTGATGGCCTCGGGACAGTTCACGGGCGGGACGCCTCAGATGCGCCCGGAGCAGATCTCGCTCGACGGCAGCGATCAGATGTCGGCCTTTGCGTCCGGCACCTTCACCGCCGACCAGGGCATCGTCCTGCGCAGCGAATTGACGCGGCCGTTCCGCGTGACGTGGGGCGGCATCAATGCGGGGGTCTCCCCCTATCTGTTCGGGGCCGTCGGCCACGGCTGGCTGGCGCAGGCGACCGCCGTGGAGCAACCGAGCTTCACCGCCGAGTCCTTCGGTCTTGGGGTCCGCACGGGCCTGGAGTCCAGGGCGGGCGGCCCGACCGGCAGTCTGACGCTGGAGCTGGCCCGAGGCTTCACCGACCTCGCCGGCGTGAAGGCGGGATGGCGCACCAACATTGTGGCCGCGTCGGTGTTCTGAATGCGTACGAAGGATCCAAGCCGCATCCTGGCGAGCGTGCGAATCGCCCTGCTCGGCTGCACGTCCGTGCTGGCGCTGTCCGGACGCGCGCAGGCGCAAGCCGTGCTGCCACGGGGCGGATCGGTGGCCTCCGGCCAGGTCAGCATCACCGCGCCCTCGATGAATTCCATGACCGTCAGGCAGTCCTCCGACAGGGCGGTCGTCAATTGGGACAGCTTCTCGGTCGGAAGCGGCGCCACGGTGAATTTCGTGCAGCCGGGCGCGAACTCATCCATCCTCAACCGCGTCACCGGACAAGCTCCGACGTCCATTGCAGGACGCGTCACCGCCAATGGGCAGGTGTTCCTGGTCAATCCGAACGGCATCGCGATCACGCCGACCGGATCGGTCGAGGTCGGCGGCGGCTTCGTCGCATCGACGCTGGACATCCGCGACAGCGATTTCATGTCGGGCGCGCTGAGCTTCAGCGGCAAGGGAGCGTCGGCCGCGGTCAACAATGCCGGCACGATCGCGGGCGCGCCAGGATCCTTCGTCGGTCTGCTCGGCGGCAGGGTGTCGAACAGCGGTACGATCAACGTTCCGCTCGGCTCGGTCGGCCTCGGCGCCGGCGAGAAAATCACGCTGAACCCGACCGGCGACGGCTTCCTGCAGGTCGTCGCCCCCACCAGCGCTGCTACCGCTGACGGCAAGGCGCTGATCGACGTATCCGGCAACATCCGCGCGGTGGGCGGCACGGTCGAAATCCGCGCCGCGACCGCGCAGCAGGCCTTCCACGAAATCGTCAACGTCTCCGGACGAATCCGCGCAACCACCGTCAGGGGGCGCTCCGGCAATATCTTCATCGACGGCGCAGGCGGCGCGGTGACGGTCAGCGGCAAGCTTGCAGCGTCAGGCAGCCGGCGCGGCCACGGCGGCAACGTGACGATCGGTGCCGCGAAGATCAATCTGCGCGGGGCCGCGATCGACGTGTCCGGCGCAAAGGGCGGGGGCTCGGTCACCATCGGCGGCAACCCGGGCGGAGCGGCGATTCCCGGCCTGACCACCGCGAAGACCGTTTTCGTCGATGCGGCATCGACGATCACGGCCGACGCGGGCCGCGCCGGGGATGGCGGTCGGATCACGCTGTGGTCGACGGATCTCACCGAATTCTTCGGCACCATCTCGGCGCGAGCCTTCGGCACGACCGGCAATGGCGGCAATGCCGAGGTCTCCGGTGGCGGTCTCATCTACGACGGCACCACGAACCTGCTGTCGGCGCATGGCCGTGCCGGGACGCTGCTGCTCGATCCCTACAACGTCACGATTTCCACCGGCGCGGACACGGGCGCCTCCGGCTGGGCCGCCACCGCGAGCGGCGCCAACATCAACACCTCGACACTGCAGACCGCGCTGGCGACGGCGAACGTCACGGTATCGACCGGCGCGGGCGGATCGGAAGCGGGCAACATCACCGTCTCTAATCCGCTGAGCTGGAGCGCCAACACGACCCTGACCTTGAACGCGGCCAACGGCATCATGCTCAATGCGGGCGTCACCGCTTCGGGCGCGTCGAGCGGCCTCACGCTCACTGCGAATGGCACCAGTGGGATTTCCGGGAGCGGCGGCATCAACCATGCCGGCTCCCTGGTCCTCAACGTCGCCGCCGGCGGCTCGGGCACATTGTCCGGTACGATCTCGGGCGGCGGAGGCCTGACATTCAATGGTCCGGGAAGCCTCACGCTGTCGGGGACCAACACCTATTCCGGCGCGACCACCGTCAATTCCGGCACGCTGCAGATCGGCGGCTCCGGCTCGCTCGGGTCGGGCAACTATGCCGGCAGCCTCGCGCTCGCGAGCGGCGCCCTGCTGCAATATTCCTCCAGCGCCGCACAGACCCTGTCGGGGACGATCTCAGGCGCGGGCGCGCTGACCAAGGACGGCAGCACCACCTCGACACTGACGCTGACCGGCACCAACACCTATTCCGGCGCGACCACCGTCAATGCCGGCACGCTGCAGATCGGCGGCTCCGGCGCGCTCGGGTCGGGAAACTACGCCGGCAGCCTCGCACTCGCGAGCGGCGCCCTGCTGCAATATTCCTCCAGCGCCGCACAGACCCTGTCCGGGACGATCTCGGGCGCGGGCGCGCTGACCAAGGACACCAGCGCCACCTCGACTCTGACGCTGACCGGCACCAACACCTATTCCGGCGCGACCACCGTCAATGCCGGCACGCTGCAGATCGGCGGCACCGGCTCGCTCGGGTCGGGAAACTATGCCGGCAGCCTCGCACTCGCGAGCGGCGCCCTGCTGCAATATTCCTCCAGCGCCGCACAGACCCTGTCGGGGACGATCTCGGGCGCGGGCGCACTGACCAAGGATGGCAGCACCGCCTCGACACTGACGCTGACCGGCACCAACACCTATTCCGGCCCGACCACCGTGACTGCCGGCACACTGGCGTTCGGCACGGAGCTGTCGCTCTACAACAACACGGCTTCGAGCTGGACGGCGACGAACATCATCGTCGGCTCCGGCGCGACGCTGGCGTTGGCCTATGGTGGCAGCGGGCAGTTCACGTCATCGGACGTGCAGACCATCAGCGGCCTCGGCACCTCCAGCGGCGGCTTCAAAAGCGGCGCGTTCCTCGGGCTCGACACGACGAGCGGGAACGCCACCTACGGCAATGCGATCGCCAACACCAATTCCGGCAACAACACGCTGGGCGTGGTGAAGCTGGGCAGCAACACGCTGACGCTCTCGGGCTCCAACACCTATGGCGGCGCAACGACGATCAGCGGTGGAACGCTGCAGATTGCATCCGCCGGATCGCTCGGCTCCGGAACGTATGCCGGCAACATCTCGGCGGCATTGGGTACGACGTTCGAATACTCCTCGAGCACTGCGCAAACCCTCTCGGGCGTGATCTCCGGCGCCGGGGCGCTGACCAAGGACACCGCGAACTCGACGCTGACGCTGACCGGCACCAATACCTACAGCGGCGCAACGACGCTGAATGCCGGCACGCTGCAGATCGGTGGCGGCGGATCGCTGGGTGCGGGCAGCTATTCCGGCAGTCTGGCGCTCGCGAGCGGGACGATGCTGCAATATTCATCGAGCGCCGCGCAGACCCTCTCGGGCGTGATCTCCGGCGCCGGGGCGCTGACCAAGGACACCTCGAACGCGACGCTGACGCTGACCGGCACCAACACCTATAGCGGCGCAACGACACTCAATGCCGGCACGCTGCAGATCGGCGGCAGCGGATCGCTCGGCAACGGCAGCTACGCCGGCAGCATCGCCACGTCGTCCGGTACGACCCTGCAATACTCGTCGAGCGCGGCGCAGACGCTGTCCGGCTCCATCTCCGGCTCCGGCAGGGTCCTGAAGGATACCAACTCGTCGACCCTGAATCTGACCGGGACCAATACCTACAGCGGTACCACGACGGTCACGGCGGGCACGCTGGAGTTCGGCAACGAGGTCTCGCTCTACAACAACAATCAGGCCGACTGGACCGCCAGCAAGATCATCGTGGGCTCAGGCGCCACGCTGGGGCTGGCCTATGCCGGCAGCGGTCAGTTCACCTCGTCCGACGTGCACAGCCTCAGCGCTCTCGGCACCGGCAGCGGCGGCTTCGCGAACGGCGCGTTCCTCGGGCTCAATACTTCGAGCGGCAGCGCCAGCTATTCCAATGCGATCGCCAACACGAATGGGGGCAACAACGCACTCGGGCTGGTGAAGCTCGGCACCAACACGCTGACGCTGACCGGAACCAACACCTATACCGGCAACACGACGGTGAGCGGAGGGACGTTGCAGATCGGTTCGTCCGGTTCGCTGGGCTCGGGCACCTATGCCGGAAACGTCGCGATCGGCTCGGGAGCCGCCCTGCAATACTCGTCGAGCACAGCGCAGACCCTGTCCGGCGTGATCTCCGGCGGTGGCAACCTGACCAAGGACACATCGTCGTCGACCCTGGTCCTCACAGGCACCAACACCTACAGCGGCAACACGACGATCTCGGACGGCAAGCTGCAGGTGAGCAGCAGCGGCTCACTCGGTGCGGGGTCCTACGCGGGCAACATCTCGATCGCGTCCGGCAGCCTGTTCGACTACTCCTCGAGCGCAGCGCAGACGCTTTCGGGCGTCGTTTCCGGCGCGGGCGCCGTCACCAAGGACACCAGCTCGTCCTCGACCCTGACGCTGTCCGGCACCAACACCTATGGCGGCACGACCACGGTCTCGGCCGGCACGCTGCAGATCGGCGGGTCCGGCTCGCTCGGTTCGGGAAACTATGCCGGCAGCATCGCCACGTCGTCCGGTACGACCTTCCAATATTCGTCGAGCGCGGCGCAGACGCTATCCGGCTCCATCTCCGGCTCCGGCAGCGTTCTGAAGGACACCAACTCCTCGACCCTGACGCTGACCGGCACCAACACCTACAGCGGCACCACGACGGTCACGGCGGGCACGCTGGAATTCGGCAACGAGGTCTCGCTCTACAACAACACGCCGTCGAACTGGACCGCGTCCAACATCATCGTCGGCTCCGGCGCGACGCTCGCGCTCGCCTATGGCGGCGCCGGCCAGTTCACGTCGTCGGATGTCCAGAGCATCAGCAGTCTCGGCACGGCGTCAGGCGGCTTCAAGAACGGCGCGTTCCTCGGCCTGGACACGGCGAGCGGCAGCGTCAGCTACGCCAATGCCATTGCCAACACCAATGGGGGCAGCAACGCGCTCGGACTGGTGAAGCTGGGCGCCAACACGTTGACCCTGACCGGAACCAGCAGCTACACCGGCAACACGATCATCTCGGCCGGCACGCTGCAGATCGGCTCCGCCGGCTCGCTCGGGTCGGGAACCTATGCCGGCGGCATCGCGATCGCGAGCGGCGCCAATTTCGAATACTCCTCCAGCTCGGCACAGACGCTCTCCGGCGTGGTGTCAGGCTCCGGCACCCTGACCAAGGACACCAGCGCGTCGACGACGCTCATCCTGACCGGCACCAATACCTATAGCGGAGCAACCACGGTCAACGCCGGGACCCTGCAAATCGGTGGCGCGGGATCGCTGGGCTCCGGCGCCTATGCAGGCAGCCTCGCGCTCGCGAGCGGCGCGCTGTTTCGATATTCCTCCAGCGCTGCTCAGACCCTGTCGGGAGCGATCAGCGGCGGCGGCACCGTGACCAAGGATACCAGCGCAAGCTCGACGCTCACCCTGTCGGGCGGCAACAGCTACACCGGTGGCACCAATCTCGTCGCCGGCACCGTCAATGCCGGCAGCAGCACGGCGCTCGGACCATCCGGCGTGGTCAGCTTCACCGGCGGCACGCTGCAATACAGCGCAGCCAACCAGGTCGACTATTCCGGTCGCTTCAACGCAGGACAGAACTGGATCATCGACACCAACGGCCAGAACGTCAGCTATGCCACGGCCCTGGCCGGCTCCGGCACCGTGACCAAGCTTGGATCGGGCACGCTCACGCTGTCCGGGACCAACACATACAGCGGAGCGACCACGATCTCGGCCGGCACCTTGCAGGTGGGCGGCTCCGGCTCGCTCGGCTCGGGCGCCTATGCCGGTGCGATCTCGATCGGCAGCGGCGCAAGCCTGCAATATTCCTCCAGCGCCGCGCAGACGCTATCGGGCAACATGTCCGGGGCGGGCTCGATCATCAAGGACACCAGTACAGCGTCAACGCTGACGCTATCCGGGACGAATTCCTACACCGGGACGACGCAGGTGACGGCCGGCACGCTGCAGGCCGGCTCGGGCTCGGCCTTCGGCAGCAATTCCGCCGTCACCATCGGCGCCTCGTCCTTTCTCGATCTCGCCGGCTATTCCAGCACGATCGGCTCGCTCGCGGGCACGGGCACGGTCACCGACAGCACGGCGTCGGCCGTCACGCTCACCAGCGGCGGCAACAACGCGTCGACGACGTTCTCCGGCGTGATCCAGAACGGCAGCGGGACGGTGGCGCTGACACAGAACGGGACCGGCACCCTGACGCTGTCCGGGACCAACACCTACAGCGGCGCGACCGCGATCGCCGCCGGCCAGTTGCAGATCGGCTCGGCCGGCTCGCTCGGCTCGGGCAGCTATGGCGGCAACATCTCGATCAGCTCAGGCGCGAATCTGCAATATTCCTCCAGCGCGGCGCAAACCCTTTCGGGCGCGATCTCCGGTGCGGGAGGCGTCACCAAGAACACCAGCACGAGCTCGACGCTGACACTGGCCGGGGCCAACACCTATACCGGCACCACCGCGGTGAGCGCGGGAACGCTCAATCTGAGCGGCTCCTGGAATGTCGGCTCGTCAACCGCGACGACCAGCGTCGGGTCGGGCGCGACCCTGTCTGGGACCGGCTCGATCACGGCGGCGACGCTGTCCCATTCCGGCGCCGGCACGATCAACCTGTCGGGCAGCAATGCGGTCGGCACGGTCATGACGTCCGGAACGATCGGGGCCTTCGGCTTCAGCGATGCGGTGGCGCTTGCACTGGGCTCGATCGCCTCCACAGGCCAGGTCGCCGTGACGACGACGGGTGGCGCCAATCTCAGCGTCGCCAGCCACGCCGCATTGACCTCGTCGGCTTCCGGCACTGCGATCTCACTGGTGTCCAGCGGCAATCTTACGCTCGGGAGCGGCGCCACCGTGAGTTCGGCAAGCCCCGTGCTCGCGGCCGCAAATCAGTTCATCAACAATTCCGGCAGCGGCGCCGTGACGGCGTCGTCGGGGCGTTGGCTGATCTATTCCAGCGCTCCCGGCAGCGATACGTTCGGCAGCCTCAACAGCAACAACACCGCGATCTGGAACGCGACCTATGGCAGCCAGCCTCCCGGCAGCGTCGGCGCCGCGGGTAACCGCTATCTCTTCGCCTATCAGCCGACGCTGACCTTCGCCTCGAGCAGCACGACCAAGACCTACGGCGTCGACGCCACCGCAATTGTCGCGTCGGCCTACACCGTCTCGGGCTACCAGTCCGCCGTCGCCAACGTCTTTCTCGGCGACAACGCGGCTTCGTCCTATAGCGGCAATCCCGCCGTGACATCGTCGGGCTCGGCGGCAGGCGCCGGCGTATCGGGCGGCCCCTATGGCATCAGCGTCGCCGCGGGATCGCTCGCGGCGACATCGGGCTATGCCTTGAACTACAACAGTGCCGGCAGTCTCACTGTGACGCCGGCGACGCTGACCGTCACGGCGACATCAGGCCAAGGCAAGGTCTACGGCACGGTCGATCCGACCCTCATTTATGGCGTCAGTGGCTTCGTCAACGGCGACACCGCGGCGGTGCTGTCGGGGACGCTGAGCCGCGCCGCCGGCGAAAACGTCGGCAGCTACGCGATCGGTCAGGGCAGCCTGTCGGCGGGATCGAACTACAGCATCGGCTATGCCGGCGCCAACTTCGCGATCACGCCAGCGCCGCTCACGGTGACGGCAACATCAGGCCAGGGCAAGGTCTACGGCGCGGTCGATCCGACCCTCATTTATGGCGTCAGCGGCCTCGTCAACGGCGATACCTCGGCGGTGCTGTCGGGGACGCTGAGCCGCGCCGCCGGCCAGAATGTCGGCAGCTACGCGATCGGTCAGGGCAGCCTGGCGGCGGGATCGAACTACAGCATCTTCTATGCCGGCGCCAACTTCGCGATCACGCCAGCGCCGCTCACGGTGACGGCGACGTCCGGCCAGGGCAAGGTCTATGGCGCGGTCGATCCGACCCTCATTTATGGCGTCAGCGGCCTCGTCAACGGCGATACCTCGGCGGTGCTGTCGGGGACGCTGAGCCGCGCCGCCGGCCAGAATGTCGGCAGCTACGCGATCGGTCAGGGCAGCCTGGCGGCGGGATCGAACTACAGCATCCTCTATGCCGGCGCCAACTTCGCGATCACGCCCGCGCCACTCACGGTGACGGCAACATCAGGCCAGGGCAAGGTCTACGGCGCGGTCGATCCGACCCTCATTTATGGCGTCAGCGGTTTGGTCAACGGCGACACCTCGGCGGTGCTGTCGGGGACGCTGAGCCGCGCCGCCGGCCAGAACGTCGGCAGCTACGCGATCGGTCAGGGCAGCCTGTCGGCGGGATCGAACTACAGCATCGGCTACACCGGCGCCAATTTCGCGATCACGCCGGCCCCGCTCACGGTGACCGCGCTCGGCGGCTCATCGCGCTACGGCGTGTCGCCAGCCAATCCAGGCCTGTCCGCCGCCGGCCTGCAGAATGGCGACACAGTCGCCGCGCTGAGCGGTCTTGGCAACTCGTTCGGGATCACGGCCACAACGGCGGCCGGCCAATACGCCCTGAACGTGACGGGATCGCTGACCAATCCGAACTATACTCTCGTTGCGACGAACAGCGGCGTCTGGACCGTTGTTGCAGCACCTCCGGCACCGCCGAAGCCAACACCACCGACCGATCCCGCCGCAAATTACTGGCCCAGCATCGTCGCGCAGATCGACTACCTTCCTTGCGCGAACAGCGAGTCAGCTGGCTGCGTCGGCCCGGCGCTTCATCACACGCAGCGGAACACGCCGCCCCTCCTGAACGGATCGCAGCGTCGGTCGAACCGCTAGCAGCGTCATCTCCGGCGCGAAGATGGAGCGGAAGAAAGATTGGCATGCCGATCATCGGCACGGGCGTCATCCGTTCGGATGACACGCTGATCCTCCTCGGCATGGGAGGCTTTCGCCGCCGAGAGAAGCGCGTGCATTCGGCAGCGATCTGCTTCAAAATTTGGGTAATGTCAGTGGAGCGGAAGGCCGATGTCGGCTGCTCCTCGTCGGTGGATGCGTGTTGATGCGGTCGAGCTGGTGGAATGGACTGATCGGGCTTCTCGTGGCGGCCGCGCTGGTGCCGGCGGCGGCACAGAAGCTCGATATCGAAGCGGCGCAGAAGCGCTTCTCGGAACTCTATGCGGCCGGCAACTATTCCGGCGCGCTCGCGCAGGCGCAGTCGACCGAGGCCGCGGCCAGACGTGCCGGCACCAACAACATCGCCTATGTCGTCGCGCTCAACGACCTCGCCCGTGCGCATCAGGAGCTCGGTCACTACACGACGGCAGCCGGCATGTTCGGCCGCGTCCTCGATGCCCTGCAAAAGAACATCCCGCCGTCCGACCCGCGCATCTCGCAGGCGCTGGCCAACCTCGCCACCGTCCAACTCCTGCAGGGCAACAGTGGCGAGGCCGAAACGCTCTACAAGCGCGCCCTGGACATCGCGACCAAGTCGCTCGGCCCCAACGACCCCGCAGCGGTCAGGCTGATCGGCAATCTCGGAGACGTCTACACCAGCCAGGCGCGCCATGCGGAGGCGGAGGCGCAGTACCAGCGCGCGCTCGAGCTTGCCGAGAAGAACAACGGACCCAACAGCCTCCAGGTCGCCCTCGTTCTCAACAATCTCACCCGGCTGTATGAGGACCAGAGCCGCTTTGCGGAGGTGGAGAAGGCCACCAGGCGTGCGCTGGCGATCCGCGAGCAGGCGCTCGGCCCTGATCATCCCGACGTCGCCGCCAGTCTCAACAATCTCGCGCATGTCGACGAGCGCATCGGCCGCTATGCGGAGGCAGAAAGCCTCTACCGCCGGGCCATCGGGATCTGGGAAAAAGCCCTCGGCCCGAACCATCCGCGGCTTGCCACCTCGCTGCTCAATCTCGCCAGCGTCTATGCGGACGAGGACAGGTTCGACGAGGCCGAGGCGCTCTACAAGCGCGCGCTCGTCATCCGCGAGGCGGCGTTCGGCGCCAACAGTGTCGGCGTGGCCACCGTGCTCAACAATCTCGCCGCGATCTATGAGTCCCAGGAGCGCTATGGCGATGTCGAGACCTTCGCCCGGCGCGCGCTGGCGATCGCCGAGACGACGCTCGGGGCGGAGCATCCCGACACCGCGAAAGTGCTGCGCAAGCTCGGCGTGGCCTATGACGGGCTGCGCCGCTATGCCGAAGCGGATGCGCAGTTCAAGCGCGCACTCGCCATCCTGACCAAGACGGTGGGCCCCGATCACCGCTTCCTTGCGACGGTGCTGATCAGCCAGGGCCACCTGTTCGAGCACCAGGGCCGCCATGACGACGCGGAGCAGGCGTACAAGCGGGCGCTCGCGATCAACGAAAAATGGCGCGGCGTGAACCATCCGGAGGTGGCGCGCGGCTTCAACGATCTCGCATCCTTGAGCCTGTCGCGGGACAGGCCAGCCGAGGCGGTTGCCTATTCCCGCAAGGCGACAGCTCGGATTCTGGCGCATGCGGATGAGGACATGTCGCCAGGCCTGCCGCCGGCCGACGGATCGGGCGGACTGATCGAGCAGCGCAGCGACATCTTCGTGACTCACGTGGCCGCATTGGCGGCTGCGGCCCGCGCGGACGCAAGTTCCAGCCAGGCGGGCGGCCGCGAGGCGTTCGAGGTGGCGCAATGGGGCATCCAGTCATCGGCGGGCACGGCGCTGCAACAGCTCGGGCCGCGCTTCGCCGCCGGCAATGATGCGCTCGCCGCGCTGGTGCGCACCAACCAGGATCTCTCGGCCTATCTGCGCGATCGCAACAGGGCGCTGGTCTCGGCGCTGTCGACCCTCGATGGCGCGTCGACGACGGCGCGCGTCGACGACATCCGCAAGAGCATTGCCGACACCGAAAGCAAGCTGGCCGCCAATGCCGCGCAGCTTCAACAGCAGTTTCCCGACTATGCGAAGCTGTCGGCCCCCAGGCCGCTGGCGGTCGAGGGCGCGCAGAAGCTGCTTGGACCGGACGAGGCGCTGCTGCTGTTTCTGACCGGCGACAAGGAGAGCTACGTCTTCGCGCTGACGGCGGAGGCTTTCGACTGGCGCACGCTGCCGACGGGCGGCGCCGACCTTGCCGCCGAGATCGTCAAATTCCGCAAGGGCCTGGACATCGACAACCCTCAGCCGTTCGACCTCGATCTCGCCTCCCGGATGTTCGCCCAGCTGATCGGTCCGGTCGACGGTCTCGTAAGGACCAAGCGCAATCTGCTGGTGGTCTCGTCGGGCGCGCTGACCGCGCTGCCGTTTCACCTGCTGGTGACGGAATCGCCACCCAAGGCGGCGGCGCCGCCCATCAGCAAGACGCCCGGGCCGGATACGACGCCGTATCGCGATGCCGCGTGGCTGATCAAGCGCCAGGCGATCACGGTGCTGCCGTCGGTCGGGAGCTTGCAGACGCTCCGCTCCTTCGTCCGCCGGGACTCGAACCAGAAGCCGATGATCGGATTCGGCGACCCCGTCTTCAGTGACGAGCAGGCGACGGGCCAAAGCAGGGATCTCGGGCGCGCCAGGGGAATGGCGCGCGCCTACACCGAATATTGGCGGGGCGCGGGTCTCGATCGCTCCGCGCTCGCATCCGCGCCGCGTCTTCCCGATACCGCGGACGAGCTCAAGGCGGTGGCGCGCGATCTCGGCGCGGCGCTGTCGGACATTCATCTCCGCCGCGACGCGAGCGTCACCACCGTCAAGCATGCGCCGCTGTCGGATTTTCGCATCGTCTATTTCGCCACCCACGGCCTCGTCGCCGGCGACATCAAGGGACTGGCCGAACCCGCGCTGCTGCTCAGCCTGCCGGCCCAGCCGACCGAGGAGGACAATGGCCTGCTGACGGCGAGCGAGGCGGCGCAGCTCAAACTCGATGCCGACTGGGTGGTGCTGTCGGCCTGCAACACGGCCGCCGGCGACAAGCCCGGCGCGCAGGCGCTGTCAGGTCTGGCCCGCGCCTTCTTCTTCGCGGGAGCGCGCGCGCTGCTGGTCTCGCACTGGCCCGTGGATTCCGAGGCGGCGACGCGGCTGAACACGATGACCTTTGCCGCGCTCAAAGCCGATCCGACGCTCGGCCGCGCCGAGGCCCTGCGGCGCGCGATGCTCGCTTATCTCGATGACCGGACGTCACGAACCAATGCCCATCCGGCGATCTGGGGTCCGTTCTCGCTGATCGGAGAAGGCGCCCGGCAATAGGCGCCCGCACTGGTGGCGCGCGCGGCGTGATGCGACATGCCGGACGTTTACAGTGGCGCGGCGGTCAGAAGTCGAAGCCGATGCCGACGCGGATGGTGTGGAAGGACTCGCGCAGATTGATCGTCGCGCTGCTCGACGGGGCGCTGCAGCCGGTCGGCGCGACGCAGACGGTGTTGACCGCGACCGTCTTGGTGTAGCTGCCGAAATCGGTGTAGCGATATTCAATACGCGCCTTCCAATTGTCCCACAGCGCGGTCTCGACGCCGACACCGGCGGTGCCGCCGACCCGCGTGTCCGACCAGCTCGCTGACGCCGTTGCCGTGCTGCCGGGCGTGATGACGGGCGGGAACGAGGGGATGATCGTCGTCTGGGTGAGCGCACCGACATAGGTGAATGAGCCGGAGATGTTGCCGACAGCGAGGCCGGCGGTGCCGTAGACCAGCGTGTCCGGGGTTACCAGCAGGCCGTAGCGCAAGCGGAGCGAGGCATCCCAGTTCTGCCGGACCGACCCGAACTTGGTGTCGGACCGGCTGGTGAGACAGGCGGCGTCGAAACAGACCGTCGGCAGCACCTGCAACGCCGAGCTCTCGGCCCGCTTCCACGACCAGTCGGCCTCGACGCCGATAACGGTATCTCCGAACTGCCAGCGGTATCCCAAGAAGGGTCCGACCGTGTAGCTCAGCGGATGACGGTTGAATGAGAACGGGGTCTCGAAACAGCTCACGCCGAATGGATAGGCGGTCGGGCAAACATAGGCGCCGGGATCGACGAAATTGTTGTTGACCGAGCTGACACCGTTGGAGCCGCCGAGCTGCCCGCCGGACCATTTGCTCTTCGAGTTCGTCTGCCGCGACTGCTGCTGCGGCTCCGCTCTTCGCTTCTGGACGGAGACCGGCAGGTCCGCCGCGAAGGCCGGGGCAGCGACTGCGAGAGCAAGTCCGATGATGAGTCCCGAGAGCAAGCGGCTTTGCATGATCGTCCGACGGGTCATTCCAATGATGAACCGATCTTACGGTCCGGCCACGCGATCCGGTACGACAGAGAGCTCAACCCTGGCCGCATCGCGGCATTTTTCAGACCGAGTGTTTCTCGTTTGCCTCATCCAAATGACGGAGGCCGTCGGCGGCACGCCGGGCCAGGTCCCGTCGCCTCAACAACAGGCAGGGAACGATAGCCATGGCGGCCGGATTCCGGCTACGCTACCTTCCGTTGCAAGCCGGACAGCGCTGACGCGCGGCGTCAGGCTCGGCGCTCGCTGGTGGGGGCTCGATGTCGGACGCAAACCGCACGGCTGCTGAAGCCGACTCCAAGCAGGTCGATTCCTGGCTGATCACCCGCTGGGTGATCGCCGCCACGGTGTTCGGCATGGTGCTGGGGTTCGCCGCCTGTGCTCTGCTCAGTGAGCGCGCGTGGCTGGCTGAAGCGCAGGCCCTGGTCCTCGTCCTGCTGTCGGTGGGCGGCATCGGCGGCTTCGTCGCCATCCTGATGTCGCGGCAGACACCGAACGGCGACGCGCAGAACGCGTGGCTTCCGGTCGCGATCTTTGCCACCGCCACCATGGCCACGGCGGCCGCGCGCACCGGCCAGCTGTCCTTCGTTCAGGCGGTGCTCGTCGTCATGCTCGGCAGCGTGGCCCTGGTCGCCGCCGCCAACGCCCTGTCATTGTTCCGGCAGGGCGAGGCGATCGAATTCGAGACCAGTTGGGGCGGCCTCGGCAGCGCGCTGGGTGGATGGCGTCTGTCCTCGGCGACCAGCCTGATCGTGTCGGCCTTCCTGTTTGCCTGCTGCGCGATCGTGTCCGTCCAGATCTCGCGCCCGCAAGGCACCACCACCGAGACCAAGGTCGCGAGCGGCAGCGATACCGCGACCAAGCCAACGACAACCAACGCCGTCGCGGCGCAGCCGGCTCCGGCTACGGCTCCGCAGTCCACGGCAACGCCGAAGCCGTGAGTTCGGGATCAACAACGTGAGCCAGGCGCGGCGCCCGTGACATTCATCCTCAACGAACGTGAAGACCAGGGCGCCGTCGAATGGTTTGGCGAATGGCCGTTTCCCGCGCGCGCGCATTTCATCACCTCGAACGCCTATGACACGCTGATGCGGGAGCTGACCCGCTACGTGAAGGGCGAAGTACCTGGGCGCTCGTTCCTGGTCGCAGGCCATCGCGGCGCCGGCAAGACCTCGCTGGTCCGCCAGGTGGTCGATGACCTCAACCGTTCGATCATCGACAAGGCAGTCAAGACGGCCAGCGCCAAGGGCAGCGATCGGGGACGCATGCTCAATCAGCAGCGGCCGCTGTTGGTGAAGCTCCACGGCCCGAGCCTTCTTCCGGCAGCGACCAGGCCGGCGCCTGCTGCAGACAAGTCCACCGCGCCGAATAATTCCGAGACCAAGCCCGGCGCCAAGAGCAAGACAAAGACCAAGCCCGAGGTCACGATCGAGATCACGACCGGCGGAGCGCAGATGGCGGAGGGCGGCGGTGAGCCCGCCGCACCTGAACAGCCTGCGCCGGCCGCGCCCGACCTGACGGTGACGGCGCTCGAACAGATCACGGTCGCGCTCTATCGCGCACTCGCCGCGGAGTTCGGGCGGTCCTTCACCAACCATGCGAGAGACGAGATCTATCAGGCCGAGCAGGCCGGCACGCCCCGCGCGCAGGTCGCCGACTATCTGGAGCTCGCCGGTCAGTTTACGCTCGAGCTCGACAACGTTCCCCGCCCGGGCACGCTCCGCGCCTTCTATCGCCGGCTGGGCCGGGTCGATGCCGGCGTGTTGTGGCCTTACGACGTCGGAGCCGCGCTGGCCAAGGCCGGGCTCAACGACCGCGGCATCCGCGAGATCGTCGCACTGGCCACCGCGGCGCAGGCCTTCGAGGTGTGCTCTGGCACGGTCAAATCGACGCAGACCGACAAGGAAAGCCAGTCGCGCGAGCGCAGCTTCGACGTCAAGAACGAGGCTGTCTTCAAGGACGCGATCAACAAGGTCGCGGGCCTCGCGGTCGGCGCCGGCGTCGGCGCGCTGAGCGTGGACACCCTGGGTGCGCCGGCGGCGATCGTGCTCGGTCTCGGCGCATGGCTGCTCGGCACGCTGACGCTGAATTGGACGAGCAAGCGCACCGCCAAGTCCGAGCGGTCGATCGACTACACTTTCGTCCGCAATCGCGACAAGCAATCGCTCGAACGCGACCTTCCTGTCGTGATCGAGCGCGTCCGCGAAGCCGGCCTGGCACCGGTCTTCATGCTCGACGAGCTCGACAAGCTGGACGATGCGGCAACCTCGATTTCGACCCTGATCAAGAATCTGAAGCATTTGACGACCGATTTCGGATGCTTCTGCTTCCTGACCGACCGCAAGTATTATGACGCGCTGATGGACAAGGTCGAGCGCGAGGCGTTTCCGGTCGAGCACACCTATTTCAGCCATTTCCTGTTCATTCTTCCGCATCCCGACCGTTTCGTGGAATTCCTGCGCGCCATCACCATCTGGGTGCCGGCGTCGCAGCAGGATCTGCCGGACGAAGCGGCACGCGCGATCTTCGGGCTGTTCGTGCTGCACCGGTCCAAGCTGAACATGGCCGAGGTTCTGCGCGAGCTGGCGGAGCAGTGCGACGTCGACGGACGGCTGCGGCGGACGCCTGCGGATCTGAAGCGGCTCGAATACACGTTCGCGGCCAGCATCCAGTTGGCCATCGGACTGATCCTCAAGCGCGACGGCATCCGGCAGCGGATCGAGGCGGAGCCGCGCTTCATGCAATTGGCGATCGACGCCCTCTACCTGTTGTCACGCGCCTGGGAAAAGAAGCAGGCGAAAGTCAAGCTCGACCGGGCCGCGATCGTCGATTGCCTGCTCGAACGGAGCGGAGCTCCGGCGGCACGCGAAGGCGAAACCGCCGAGCAGCGCCTGCTTCGCAGCGGCGTCGGCCCCCTCGACCTCGACCTGATCGATCGCAGCGTCGCAGCCTTTGCCGAACTGGTTTGCGACTGCGTCGAGCTGAAGGATGAGCTGTCGAAGGATGGCCGCTCGGACATGGCCGCGATCATCCCGCAGCCGAACCTGATCGAGCGCATCGGAGACACGCGCGAGTACAAGTTCATCTACGACATGTATGGCGAAGAGGTCGTCGTCCGCGACAAGCTGCGGAGTGCGCTCGCCGCTGCAGGACTGCCGACGGCGATCAAGAAGCAGATCGACGATCCACTGGAATTCCTCAGTGCGCTCACCGCGGCGCTGGGCACGCACGGAATGGACATCCAGGATCTGATCACGCTGCAGATTCTCCCAGCGACGGTCGACGTAGCCGAACTCGATCGGGCCAAGCGGCGGCTCGACGATGCCAGCAAATTCGACCGGCCCTATGACGGAATGGCGAAGGATCTTCCGCTGATCGGAGCCGTCATCGGCTTTGCCCGACAGAACGGCATCAAGCTCGCGGCGCTGTTCCGCCTGGCCTGCCAGGTGTCAGCCGACGCGCGCCCGTCCGGAAGCCCCGAGCTGATGCCGCTCCGCGTCGCTCTCAAGGCCGTTGCGCGCTATGTCGATCTCCAGGCGTTCTTTCAGCAGTCGGACACGTTCGTCATCATGCTCGATGCGATCACCGGCCGCCCGGCGGACCCGCAGGGCCCAGCACTGACAGATGACGTCCAGTCGGTGAAGGATTGGTCGGCAAACCTGAAGACACTCAGCCAGGGTCTGACAAACAGCACACCGGCCATCGAAGCCTATCGCCGCCCGCAACTCTGGAGCGTCTGGCGGGACCGGGTCTTCAAGCATCTGATCTCGGCGTCATCGCTGGTCGAGCCGCCGAGCTATGCCGATATCGTCTGCGCCGCGGCAGAGGAGTCTCCCGGCAACCTGTTTCAGCGCAACCTCGCCAACATGAGTCTGGCTCAGTGGAGCAGGATCTGCGTATTGGGCTTCTCGTCGCCGGATGACGGTTATGCACCACGCTGGTTGTTCCTCGCCGCGTTGGCGGCGCTCGGCTTCGGGCGCCGCCTGCTCGCCGAGGCGGCAAGCCTGCTCGACGGGCCGGAGCAGGAGGATTGGGCGCTCATCATCATGCAATCTCCCGAGCGGAAGGAGGGCCACCTCCTGGTGTTCCAGAACGAGAGCACCAGCATCGCATCGGAGCCGCCAAAGCTCGATCCGTCGCCCGACAGCCGGCCATTGCTGGCCCTTCCGGAAGGTGAGCTGGAGGCGTATGATGACGTGCTGGGCTGGTTGATCCGGCGCAAGGCGCTGGAAGCCACCATATTCGAAGAGGCGAGCCTCGATGTCTGACAGCACGAAGAAGCCGACGGTGCGCGAGAGCTCCGTCCCGTCGTCTCTCTCGGAGTTGCCGAGTTTTCGCATCACCTCGAAGAGCTCGTCCTCGCGCGCGGACAGCGAGCGGCCCGACATCGCGTTCGGTGTGCGGTCCTTGGACGATCTCTATGATAAGTTCTCGCGCGGCTTCACCGATCCCGAGCGGTCCAAGCCGACCCCGCGGGGACCGGTTAAGAAACGGCGCTGAGCCGGATCGACGGACGCTGGCGCCGCACTACTCCGCCGCGGCCGTGTGCGCCGCCTGGTGCCACAGCACGATCTCACGCGGGATCTGATCGAGCGCCACGACCTTCTCGGCGGCGCCCAAGGCGATCGCTTCCTTCGGCATGCCGAACACGACGCAGCTTTCCTCGTTCTGCGCGCGCGTGGCGGCGCCGAGCTTACGCATCTCCAGAAGGCCCCGGGCACCATCGTCGCCCATGCCGGTCATGATCACCCCGAGCGCGTTGCGGCCGGCATATTGCGCGGCGGAGCGGAACAGCACGTCGACCGAAGGACGGTGGCGCGAGACCGGCGGCCCGTCCTTGATCGCGATGTGATAGCGTAAACCTGATCGCTGCAGCAGCATGTGGCGGGCGCCGGGCGCGATATAGGCGCAGCCGGCCTGCACGGTCTCGCCGTCCTCGGCCTCCTTGACATTGATGGCGCAGAGCCCGTCGAGCCGGCGCGCAAACGCCAGGGTGAAGCCGGGCGGCATGTGTTGCACCACCAGGATGCCAGGACTGTCGGCAGGCAGAGCCATGAGCACCTCGGCGAGCGCCTCGGTGCCGCCCGTCGAGGCGCCGATGCAGACGATGCGCTCGGTCTTCGGCCGCGCGCGGGTCTCCACCGGCGGCGGCAGCATCGCATCGGCGGTCAGCTTCTTCTCGACGACCAGGGGGCGCGCGGTGCGCTGCTTGACGCGGGCGCGCGCCGCGGACTTCACCGCATCGCGCAGCCGCCCCGACGCCTCCACCAGCGATTGGCGCGTATCGACGCGCGGCTTGGGCACGATGTCGACCGCGCCCGCCTCGAGCGCCTCGAAGGCAAGCTGCGATCCCTTCTCCGTTGCAGCCGAGCAGATCACGACGGGGATCGGCCGCTGCGCCATGATCTTGCGCAGGAAGGTCAGGCCATCCATCTTCGGCATCTCGATGTCGAGCACGATGACGTCGGGCAATTCCTTCTCGAGCCGGCGGGCCGCGGCGAACGGATCGGCCGCCGCTCCCATGACCTCGATGTCGGGATCCTCACTGAGGATCGTCGTCATGACCTGCCGGACCGACGCGGAATCGTCGACGATCAGAACACGCACCTTCTGACTGATCATGCGTTTGCCCCTCCTAGACCCTGAAGATCGTCGGTCGGACCTGCGTGAGACCAGGGACGACATTGTGAACCATCGATTCGGAATGACCGACCATCAGATAGCCGCCCGGCCGCAGATGCGAGCACAGCTGGGTGACGACCTTGCGCTGGGTCGGCTTGTCGAAATAGATGAGCACGTTGCGGCAGAAGATGATGTCGACGTCGCGATCGACCGGATAGGTCGGCGACATCAGGTTCATGCGCTGGAAACTGACGCGGCTGCGCAGCTCAGGGACCACGCGGCACTCGGCGCGCGCCGGCTCGCGCGAGCGCAGGAAGTAGCGCTTGGCCATCGGCTCCGGCACGGGCTTCAGTGCCTCGATGTCGTAGATCGCCTTCTGCGCCATGCGCAGCACCGGATTGGAGATGTCGGTGCCGAGGATCCGGAAGTCGATCTTGGCGCCGCTGCGGACCATGTCGTCCAGCACGATCGCCATCGTATAGGCTTCCATCCCCATCGAGGCCGCGGCACTCCACACCTTCAGCTTGTGCACGCGATCGGCGCCGCCGCGCTGCTTGATCAGCTCGGGCACCGCAATCTGGCGCATGAAATCGAAATGCGCAGGCTCGCGGAAAAAGTCGGTCTTGTTGGTGGTGACGACGTCGATCAGGTGGATCAGCTCGTCCTCGAACTGGTCCCCGTCGAACAGCGCATCGACATATTCGCTGATGTCCGACAGGCCGAGCGCGCGCACGCGCTTGAGCAGCCGGCCTTCCAGCATGAAGCGCTTGCCCTGTGCAATCTTGATCCCAACCTGGGCTTCGATCAGTTGCGCGAGCGCGCGAAAATGCGGCTCCGAGAGCGTTCCGCCGACAAAGGCGCTCGCCCAGGCAGGGTTAAGCTGCGGCTGGGGCATGACCACCGGGGTTGGCTGCGGCCGGCAGGCCGGTATGGGCCATCAGCTTGGCGAGGTCGAACAGCACGACGAACTTGTCTCCCTTGCGCCCGATGCCGGAGATGTAGTCGGACGTCCAGCGGCCGCCGACCTCGGGGACCGGCTCGACGGTGGATTCGTCGATATCGGTGACCTCGAACACGCAATCGGCGACGAAGCCGACGCCGACCAGCCGATTGCCGACCGGCACGTCGAGGATGATGATCCGCGTCGCTTCGGTCGCCGCGACGCTCGGCAGGTCGAGCTTGAGCCGGAGGTCGACGATCGGATAGCCGCTGCCGCGTACGTCGATCATGCCGAGCAGGAAATGCGGCGCATGCGGCAGCCGCGAGATCGGCCTCATGTCGAGGATCTCGCGGACGTTGCGGATGCTGATGCCGAACGTTTCGCCGGCAAGACCAAGCGTGAGATATTGAGACGTGTCGGCCATGCTCTGCCCTGCTCCTTCCTGGCGCCGCCGGGGACCGGCGCGCGCCACCGTGCCGTCAGGCTCAACGCCGGAAGTCTTCGTCGCGGTCGTCCTCGCCATCCTCGAGGCTGAAGGAAAAGCCGCCGCCGCCGGCCGCCTTGACCGCGCGCGCGGGCTTGGCCTTCGGCATCGGCTTCTTGGCGCCGCGATCGGCGGCCGCCATGCTCGCGGCCTTGCTGCGCAACTGGGTCACGGCCGCGTCGATCGGCGCGTCCTCGACGTCGCTCGCGCGGTGGTCGATGCGGAAGAAGGCGATCGTCGCCTGCAGCTGATCGGCCTGCGCCGCGAGTTCCTCGGATGTCGCCGACACCTGCTCGGAGGCGCTGGCGTTCTGCTGGCCGACCTGGTCGAGCTGCTGGATCGCCTGGTTGATCTGCGCCGCGCCGACGTCCTGCTCGCGGCAGGCCACCGTGATCTCGAGCACGAGCTCGGCGGTGCGCTTGATGTCCGGCACCAGCTTCGCCAGCATTCCGCCCGCGTCCTGCGCTACCTTGAGGGTCTCGCTCGACAGCTGGCCGATCTCGGTCGCCGCCGCCTGGCTGCGCTCGGCGAGCTTGCGCACCTCGGAGGCGACCACCGCAAAGCCCTTGCCGTGTTCGCCCGCACGCGCCGCTTCGACCGCGGCGTTGAGCGCCAGCAGGTCGGTCTGCCGCGCGATCTCCTGCACGATCGTGATCTTGCCGGCGATGGTCTGCATCGCCTCGACGGCGCGGCCGACCGCGGTGCCGCTGGCCTCCGCATCCTTGGCGGACTGCGCCGCGATCTTCTCGGTCTGGCTGGCGTTCTCGGCGTTCTGCTTGACGTTCGCCGCCATCTCCTCCATCGACGACGATGCCTCCTCGGCCGACGACGCCTGCTCGGTCGCGCCCTGCGAGAGCTGCTCGGCGCTGGCCGACAGTTCCTGGCTGCCCGCCGACACGTTCTGCGCCGCGGTCAGCGCCTCCGAGACGATCTGGCGCAGCTTCTCGACCATGCGCTCCAGCGCCATGCCGAGCGTGTCCTTGTCGGACTGGCGCTTGGCCTCGATGACGAGATTGCCGTTGGCGATCTCGTCGGCCACCATCGCCATGGTTTTCAGATTCGTCGTCATCGTGTTGAGCGAATTGATGAGGTCGCCGACCTCGTCATTGCTCTTGTGCGAGATCGTCTGGCTGAGGTCGCCGATCGCCACCGCTTCGGCGAGACCGACGGCGCGGGAAAGACCGCGGCTGATGTTGATCGCGATCCACAGCGCGGCGAAAACGCCGAGCAGCAGCGCTACGCCGAGGAGGCTGATCAGCAGCAGCTGGGCGCGGGCGCCGTCAGCCCTGGCCTGCTCGGCGCGCTGCGACATCAGCCCCTGGACGTAGTGCACATAGTCGTTCAGCGCGGTGGTAGTCTGTCCGACCGCCTTGCGCACATCCGTCATCGACTGGGCCGCGCCCTTGGTGCGATCGGTCCGGCCGATCTTCAGTCCCTCATCCTGCGCGGCCATCATGCCGGCATATTGGGCCGTCACCTGATCGATGAGTTTCCGCCCTTGCTCGGTCGCGCCTGCATGAATCTCGTCCTTGGTCTTGATCATCGTCGCGCGCAGCGTCGCGATCTCCGCCGTGAAGCGGTCGAACTCTGCGTCCGTCGTGGTCAGCAGCGCGTTCTTCTCGGCGCGGACCTGAAGCAGCAGCCCCGTCTGCAGCTCCATCGCCTTTTCCAGGCGACCCGCGGCCGCGACGATGGTCTCCGTCGTCGCGATCGTGTCCGACAGCTTCATGTAGCCGACCGCGCCCGCGATCATCGACAGCAGGATCACGACACCGAACGATGCCGCCAGTTTGGCCTTGACCGTGAATCTCATAATTGCCCCTCGGAAGTCTGGTCTGACTAATTCAGAATGCGTTCCATGTTCGGTACGATGACGAACTCGTCGCGCCACTTGGTGATGCAGCGGATGAATTCCGGCTTCCAGTTCACGCCGACGCGCGGCGTCTGCTGCGTATCGGCGTGGAAGATCTCGGTGACCTCGTAGACCTTGTCGGCGATGACGCCGACCAGGACCGGCTCGTCCTCGACCAGGACCTCGATCACCACGATGCGGGTGTCGCCCGACGCCTCCGTCACCGGCATGCCGAAGCGCAGCCTGAGATCGGCGAGCGGGACGATGTTGCCGCGGACATTGATGATACTCGGCACGAAGGGCCTTGCGCCCGCGACCTGCGTCGCCGGCACGGGATCGATGATCTCGCGCACGATCGCGGCATCGAGCGCGAACTTCTCGTCGCCGAGCCCGATCATGACGACCTGGACGGCGGCGTCGATCGTCGCGGCGGCGGCTTGCTCGGCGTGCGGTCCCATCAGGCGGCCTCGTTGAGATGATGCTTGTCGGCATGCGTCTGGGCGAGCCCGACCAGTTGCGGCACGTCGAGGATCAGCGCGGCCGTGCCGTCGCCGAGGATGGTCGCGCCGGAGAAGATCGTGACGTCGGAGTGCAGCTTGGAGAGCGACTTGATGACGGTCTGGTGGCTGCCGATGATCTGGTCGGCGACCAGGCCGACGCGGGACTCGCCCGTCGAGACGATGATCGTCTTCTGATAGTCGTCCGGCGCGCCGCGCGCATGCAGGATGTCGCGCAACATCAAATACGGCACGAGATCGCCACGGATGTTGAGGAAGTGGCGGCCGCGCGCGCGCTGGTCGGCGGCGGTGAGTTCGACGCATTCCTCGACCGCCGACAGCGGAATGATGTAGCGGGCGTCGCCGACCCGGATCATGAGGCCTTCGATGATCGCGAGCGTCAGCGGCAGGCGCAGCGTCACCGTGGTGCCCTCGCCCTGCCGTGTCGCAAGATCGATGGTGCCGCGCATCGTCTCGATGGTGCGCTTGACCACGTCCATGCCGACGCCGCGACCGGACAGCGCCGAGATGGTCTGTGCGGTCGAGAATCCCGGATGGAACATGAACTGGTGGATGTCGGCGTCCGACAGCGCCGCGCCCGGCGCGATCAGCCCCTGCTCTTCCGCCTTGGCGCGGATGCGCGCGGTATTGAGCCCGCCGCCATTGTCGCGCACCGTCACCAGCACCTGCGCGCCGGAGTGCACGGCGTGCAGCTCGATGCGGCCCCTCTCGGTCTTGCCGGCGGCGGCGCGCGCGGCCGTCTGCTCGATGCCGTGGTCGATCGCGTTGCGGATCAGATGCACCAGCGGATCGGCGAGACATTCGATCATGGTCTTGTCGAGCTCGGTGTCCTCGCCCGACGTCACGAAATCGACCGGCTTGGCGAGATCGCGCGAGAGATCGTGGACCAGGCGGCGGAAACGGCCGAACAGCGAGCCGATCGGCACCATGCGCGCGCCCATCGTGGTATCGCGCAGGCTCGCGGCGAGGCGCTCGATCTCCTCGGCGATCAGCTTGATCGAGACGTCTGAACTCGTGGCGGCAAGCTGGCTCAGCCGCGCCTGCGCGATCACCAATTCGCCGACGCGGTCCATCATCTCGTCGAGGCGCCGCGCCTGCACACGCACGGTCGCATTGCCGCTGGCGTCGCTGCGCTTCGGCTCGTCACGGCGCCGCTCCGCGCCGCGCTCCTGATCCTGGCTCTCGCTTGAGCTCTGGCGCGGCGTCGCAGCGGCGGCCGGCGCCTCGGTCAGCGTCTCGGTCAGTGTCTCGGTCAGTGTCTCGGGCGCGGCCGGCTGGAGCGGCGGCGCGGCAACGGTCGACCCGGCCGCGGGCGGCAACTCATTGAGCGACAGCGGCGTCGCCGTAAGCTTCATCTCCTCGGCGACGAACATGAAGATGTCGTCGATGATCTCGCGGCTGCATGTCGAATGCAGCGTTACGTCCCATTTGAGATAGCAATCCTCGGGCTGCAGCTCGTCGAGCAGCGGAACGGCATCGGTCAGCGCCACCGCGAAACAGGGACCGAGCTTGCTCAGGTCGTCGAGGAAGTGCAGCGGATTGGAGCCGTTGCGGAGGATGTGGTGCTCGAATTCGAGCTGCAGGCGCCAGCCGGCCTGTGCTGCAGGCTCGGCTGTAACGGCGGCGACGGCCGCAGGCTGCGTCTCGGCCGGCGCGCCGGTCGGCGCCACGAAGCGCCTGAGATCGTCGAGAATGCCGTCGCCGATGATGTCATCGGTGCTGTCGGGCGACTGGACAAGCGAACGGATATAGTCCTTTGCCGCGAGCGCCACGGAGATCAGATCGCGCGTCGGCGTGATCTCTCCCCGGCGCACCCTGTCGAACGCCGTCTCGAATTCATGCGTGAACGCCGCGACCCGCTCGAAGCCGAACATCGAGCCCGAGCCCTTGATCGTATGCAGGGCACGGAAGGCGCAGTCGACGAGTTCGCGATCATCGGGCTGATCGCACAGATCCAGCAGCGCTCCTTCGAGCGTGTCGAGCAGCTCGGCGGCTTCCTGCCGGAACGACTCGGTCCAATCCGGCCTGCTCATGGCTGCGTACCGCTGTGGGAGGTCGGAGAGCGGGTCATCAGCGCGATTCGATCTGGCTGGTGAAATGATGATCGCCGTCCGCAAGACCGGCGCGCCGGATGACGTTGCACAGCACCTGGGACGGCGCGGTGAGCGCGACCGCGCGTCCCTGCTCGCGACCGGTCTTGGCGGTGGAGATCAGGAGCTGGATCGACGTCACGTCGGCGCGGTCGACGCAGGAGCCATCGATCTCGAGCGCAGCGTGCTGTCCGAACGCATCGCGGATCAGCTCGTGAACTTCGCGGATCGCTGAAATACTGCAGTCGGCCGGTAGTTTTACGGACTCTTTCGACTTCACGTCCTCGGACACGAACAACTCTCCACCGGAACAAGACGGCGGCATCGTTGCGAGGACGGACTTAGAGATTCACTAAAATCAATCGGGAATTCCTGGTCCCCCGGAGTTTCCCGGGTGATCCAAACGACGGTCATACGCGTGCTCGCGTGCATTCACGCCGGATGCACGAGGCAAAACAGCAAATGAGATCGCGCAATGCACGTTATTAGTTCGATCGAAAACGATCGAATGCGGCAATCTGGCGCAGCACAGAGAGATCGCGTGGCCCGCGGCAGAGCCTCAGTCGCGCACGCGCCCTGTGCGCGACTTCTGCAGCTCGCGCGCGACGATGAGCTTCTGCACCTCGGTTGCACCCTCGTAGATCCGCAGCGCGCGAATCTCCCGGTACAGGCTTTCGACGATCTCGCCCTTGCGCACGCCGCGGCCGCCGAACATCTGCAGGGCACGATCGATGACGCGCTGTGCGGTCTCGGTCGCCGCAAGCTTGGCCATCGCGGCCTCGCGCGTGGTCGCAAGCTTCTGCACGTCGCGCCGCCAGGCCGCGCGATAGGTCAGCAAGGCGGCCGCGTCGGTCTCCGTCGCCATCTCGCCGAACGCCGCCTGCGTCATCTGCAGGTCGGCCAGCGCGCCACCGAACATCTTGCGGCTCGAGGCATGCGCCAGCGACTCGTCGAGCGCGCGGCGGCCGAAGCCGAGTGCTGCGGCGGCCACCGACGCGCGGAAGATGTCGAGCGTCTGCATCGCCAGCTTGAAGCCGCCGCCGGGCGCGCCGAGCAGCCGGCTCGCCGGGATGCGGCAGTTCTGCAGCCGCAGGGTCGCCAGCGGATGCGGCGCGATCACCTCGATGCGCTCGGCGATGGAGAAGCCGGGATCGTCGGGGAAGACGACGAAGGCGGAGATGCCGCGCGCGCCGGGCGCCTCGCCGGTGCGGGCGAACAGCGTGTAGACGTCGGCGATGCCGCCATTGGAGATCCAGGTCTTCTCGCCGTCCAGCACATAGGCGTCGCCGTCGAGCCGCGCGGCGCAGGCCATCGCGGCGACATCCGAGCCCGCCTCCTTCTCGGAGAGCGCGAAAGCGGCGAGCCATTCACCCGAGCGCACCTTGGGCAGCACGCTGGCGCGCAGCTCCGGCGAACCGCCGAGCGCGATCGCGCCGGAGCCGAGGCCCTGCATGGCGAAGGCGAAGTCGGCGAGTCCGTCGGCATAAGCGAGCGTCTCGCGCGACAGGCAGATCGCGCGCGAGTCGATGGCGCCGGCATCCGCGTCGGGCGCCACCACGGCGCTGTCGAGCAACCCGGCCGAACCGAGCGCACGCACGATCTTGCGGCAGGCCGTGTCGACATCGCCATGATCGACATCGTCGAGCTGGCCGGAGGCGACGAAGCCG
Organism: Bradyrhizobium sp. HKCCYLRH3099; assembly: GCF_051167855.1. Taxonomy (NCBI): domain Bacteria; kingdom Pseudomonadati; phylum Pseudomonadota; class Alphaproteobacteria; order Hyphomicrobiales; family Nitrobacteraceae; genus Bradyrhizobium; species Bradyrhizobium sp. HKCCYLRH3099. Next base: position 175,921 of record NZ_JBNPTW010000003.1, on the reverse strand, counting down.
TCGAGCCTTTCGCACAGCGCTCGATGCTTCGGCTCGAAGAACGGCCAGTCGAGCCAGTCGCGCGGGATCACCTTGGCCGATGCACTCATGATGGACCTGTCCGCCAATTATTTTAAGTGTAAAATAATTGGCGGATCATCACCCTGTCAAGCCGCAGGTCCTCCCACACGAACAGGGTCATTGCATCGCGCAAGGGGCTGTCCGCATGGGTGGTGCGCGCGGCGCCCCTCACCCCAACCCTCTCCCCGTGAAGAACGGGGAGAGGGAGCACACCGACATCGCCGCGCCGACGTTCCCCAATCCACCAGCAACATGCTCATTGTCGATGTGCAGTCGACCTGGGCCCTTCTACTCCGCCGCCTTGGCCATCTTGCCGAACACGCGGGTCGGCGCCGGGAAGCCGCAGGAGGTGCCGTCGGTGATCTTGACCTGATCTTCCCACGGCAGCCGGTAGGTGCCCGCGACCATGTCCTGCATGAAGGTGTAGGGGCAATCCATCGCACCGCCCTTCACCGCGACATAGCCGCGATGCCAGAGCTGGTAGATGTTGTTCTCGACGCCCCAGCCGATGCGCGCCTCGCGCACCAGGTCCGGGCGCACTTCGGCGGTGATGATCTCGTCGACGCGGCCGGTGGTGCCATGCGCGAGAATGCTGCCGTCGAAATTGACGATCATGCCCTCGCCCATGGAATCGAACGAGCCGTCGGAGCCGCACATGCAGACATTGGCGGTCACCATCAGGTTCTGGAACGCATTGGCCTGGTTGGTGAAGCGCCAGCTCTCACGAATCGGCGCGGTATAGCCGGCGGTGCGGATCATGATCTCGGCGCCCTTGTAGGCGCATTCGCGCGCCATCTCCGGGAACATGCCGTCATGGCAGATGATGAGTGCGATCTTGGCGCCGCGCGGCCCCTCGATCACGGGAATGCCGAGATCGCCGGGCTCCCACGGCTCGACCGGAATCCACGGATGCAGCTTGCGATAGTACAGCTTGATGTCGCCGTGATCGTCGATGATCAGGCCGGAATTATAGGGATTGCCGTCCGGGTTGTACTCCATGATCGAGAAGCAGCCCCAGATCCTGTTGTCGATGCAGGCCTGCTTGAATGCCGCGACCTCCGGCCCGTCGAGCCGGCACATAATCTCCGGATTGGTGTCCATCGACAGGCCGTGCAGCGAGTATTCCGGGAACACCACGAGGTCCATGGTGCCGAGATTGCGTCGGGCCTTGCCGACCATCCAGACGATCTTCTCGGTCTGCCGCGCGAGATCGTCCTTGGTCACGACGACCGGCAACTGGAGCTGCACCAGGCCGATGACCACGCCGTGATCGGATTTGTTGAGACCGCCTAACCCATTCATGCCGGACCTCCCTCGATGTCGCCGCTGCTCGGGACGTTGCGCCCAACACAACCACGATTTCACGGGCGCGGCGCGCCGATATTTCAGCCCGCGCGGTGCCGCTTGAGGAGGCAGTTCCCCGGGGGTCAGCGAGGGAGCTGTTGCAGGCGGTGCCGGAACCGCGCCAGCGCGCGGCCGAACACGGCTTCGTCGGCGGTCGCGCGGGCCAGCACCAGGGCCCCCTGAATGCCGAGCACCACCTCCTCGGCACCATCGACGGCCTGGTCGGCCGGCCAGCCGGCGCGCATCAGCGCATCGCGCAAGCTTGCGATCCAGCGCGTGAAATAGCTGGCGATGTCGGCCGCAAAGCGATCGCGCGTCTCGTCGAGCGCGAAGGCGCCGACGAGGCACACCCGGCGGCCGGACCGGAAGTAGTCGTCGACACCCCGCCACATCTGCGCGACGGCGTCGTCGGGCGGACCGTCGCGCAGCGGCGCATAGATCTCGCGCTCGAACCAGCCGTCGACATGCGCCAGCACGGCGCGCGCCATCTCATCCTTCCCGCCCGGGAAGAAATGATACAGGCTGCCCTTGCCGAGGCCCGTCCTCTCGGTGATGCGGCTGAGCGAGGTGCCCTCGAAGCCGAACTCGCGGAACACCTCGGCGATCAGCGGCACGACATCGGCGCGCTCGTTGAGCGTCCGCATGGCGCGCGCTCAGAGCCCCAGGTCGGACAGGCCGGGATGATCGTCCGGGCGCCGTCCGAGCGGCCAGTGGAATTTGCGGTCAGCCTCCTTGATCGGGAGATCGTTGATGCAGGCGTAGCGCCGTTGCATCAGGCCTTCGCCGTCGAACTCCCAGTTCTCGTTGCCGTAGGAGCGGAACCAGTTGCCGCTGTCGTCATGCCACTCATAGGCGAAGCGCACCGCAATCCGATTGTCAGTGTAGGCCCAGATCTCCTTGATCAGGCGATAGTCGAGCTCCTTCGCCCATTTGCGGGTGAGGAAGGCAACGATCTCGGCGCGGCCGTTGACGAACTCGGCGCGATTCCGCCAGCGGCTGTCCGGCGTATAGACCTTCGACACCCGCTCAGGGTCGCGGCTGTTCCAGCCGTCCTCGGCCATCCTCACCTTCTGGGTGGCGGTCTGCAGGGTGAAGGGCGGGGCGAGCACACTCATCGGATATCTCCATTGTACCGTATAGCCTATACTGTACCATTCGGTACACGCCGTCAACACCCCTGGCGGCCTCGTCGGGCCGGGTGCACGGGTTCGCCGTCGCTCACCTTCAAGGTGTGAACCTACCGGCCGGACGATTTGCGGCAGTCAGCACGCTTGTGTGCTCAACTGAAATTGGATGATCTGCTAAGGGAACTTGCCGGATCGCGGGGACGACGCGGCCGCACGTTTGGGGATTTGGGACATGTCGAAGCTCACGCCGATTGGTGAGTGCCTGCTGTGGACGCCTGAGCTGATCTGGGTGAACGCGGTCTCCGACCTGCTCATTTCCTTCGCCTTCTTCGCCATCGCCTTCGTCCTGGCCTACATCGTCTATCGCCGCCGCGACTTTCAGTTCAGCTACATCTTCTGGGCGTTCGCGCTGTGGGTGTCGATCTGCGGCCTGACACGGCTGATCGAGGTTCTCACGATCTGGGTGCCGGCCTATGTGCTGGAGGCGACAACCAAGGGTTTTCTCGCCTTCATGTCCGCCGGCATTGCGTCCGCGCTGCTGCTGATGCTGCCGCGGGTCCTGACGATGCCGTCCCGCGCCGACCTGAAGCAGGCCTACGCCCAGCTCGAGGAGGAGACGCGGCAGCGCCGCACCGCGGAAGCGATGGTCAAGCGCTTCCAGGAGATCGAGGCCACCGAGGCGCAGGTGCGGCAAGCGCAGAAGATGGAGGCGATCGGCCAGCTCACCGGCGGTGTCGCGCACGATTTCAACAATATCCTCACCGTGATCACGGGCACGATCGAGATCCTCGCCGAGGCCGTGAAGGACCGTCCGCAACTGGTGCAAATCACCAGCCTGATCAACTCCGCGGCGGCGCGCGGCGCGGACCTGACCAAGCACCTGCTGGCGTTCGCGCGGCGCCAGCCGCTGCAGCCGCGCAGCGTCGACATCAACGGCATGGTGGTCGACACCGCCCGCCTGCTGCGGCGGACGCTCGGCGAGCAGATCGAGATCGAATCCATGCTGGCGCACGATTCGGCGCCGGCCATGATCGATCCCAGCCAGCTCTCGACCGCGATCCTCAACCTCGCGCTGAACGCGCGCGACGCCATGCCCGAGGGCGGCAAGCTCACGCTCGAAACCAAGAACGTGCTGCTCGACGACGCCTATGCGCGGATGAATCCGGAGGTGATCCCCGGCAACTACGTGATGATCGCGGTCAGCGACACCGGCGTCGGCATTCCGGCCAACCTGCTGGACAAGGTGTTCGAGCCGTTCTTCACCACCAAGGATGTCGGCAAGGGCGTGGGCCTCGGGCTGAGCATGGTCTACGGCTTCGTCAAGCAGTCCAACGGCCATATCAAGATCTACAGCGAGCCGGGGCACGGCACCTCGGTGAAGCTGTATCTGCCGCAAGCCAACCGTGACGCCGACGCAGCGCTGGCAGACATCAGCATGGCCGGCATGGAGCGCGGCGACGAATCCATCCTGATCGTGGAAGACGACTCCCTGGTGCGCGAATATGTGATCGCCCAGATCAAGCGGCTCGGCTACACCACGCTCGCCGCCAGCAAGGCCGACGAGGCGCTGGCGCTGATCGACAGCCCCGTCCGCATCGACCTGCTGTTCACCGACATCATCATGCCCGGCGGCATGAACGGCCGGCAGCTCGCAATCGAGGCGCTCAAGCGGCGGCCGAACCTCAAGGTGCTGTACACCTCGGGCTATACGGAAAACGCCATCGTGCACCACGGCCGCCTCGATGCCGGCGTGCTGCTCTTGACCAAGCCCTATCAAAGTGCCGATCTCGCCCGCATGATCCGCACGGCGCTGAATGCGTGACCCAAAGGACCAGCGCCGGGAACGGCGCCGGCTGATCCGCCCGCCGCATGCGCGCGTTTCATGAGCGGCTGGCGCAAGGTCGATCAGCAGGATCGATCAGGGGAGTCGAGGTCGAGTGAATGATTGATATGTTCCGGCGCTGGCTGGCCGCCGTCCAGGCCTATGCGACGACTGACGATCCGCTATCCGACATTGCCGCCAAGGTCGCGCTGGTCATCGTCTCCAACCAGCCGTTCTATCCGCTCTATCTGCATGCGATCGCCGGCACCGCGGCCTGGCCCGCCTGGCTCACGCTCCTGACGTTGCCGCTGTTCGCCGGCGTGCCCGTGCTCGCACGCCGCGATCCGTTCGCCGGCCGCGCCCTGATGGTCCTCACCGGCACCGGCAACACGGTGTTTTCCGTCAAGCTGTTCGGCATTCACAGCGGCGTCGAGCTATTCCTCATTCCCTGTGCCCTGCTCGGCGCGCTGTTGTTTCGCCCCGAGGAACGGCTGCAGTCGTTGCCGCTGCTGGGATTGCCGTTCGTCTGCTATCTGGTCGTCGACGCCCATCTCGGCGAGCCCTTGATGCGCGTCGCCGAAACCAACTACGCCTCGCTGGTCTCCATCAACGCCATGAGCGTCGGCGCGCTCACCGTGCTCATCGGCCTGCTCGCCGCAGCCCGCATGGCTCCCGAGTAATGGCTCCCGAGTAACGGCGCCGGAGTAACGGACCGGCAGCGTCATTGGCGTGGCGTCGCGGCGGCCCAGATCGCCGCATGGCCGACGCCGCGGCGCCGCCGGTCCCACATCTGCGCGTAGAGATCCTCGAGCGATCTGGCGAAGGCCGGCGCATCGAACAAGGGGGCGACCAGGCGGTTGCGCCGAAGCCTCGCCTTGGCTGCCTGCAGCAGGTCGGGCTCGGCCGCAAGCGTCAGCGCGACCGCGACGTAATCCGCTTCGTCGGACGCAATCAGCTCGGACAGGCCGACCGCATGCAGCAGGCTGCCCGCCACCCGCGACGCCAGCGTATCCCCCGCGCAGGTGAGGATCGGCACGCCCGCCCAGAGCGCATCGCTCGCCGTGGTGTGCGCGCCGTACGGCGCGGTATCCAGCACCAGATCAGCCAGCTGCAGCCGGCGGAGATGCGCCTCCTGATCGAGCTCTGGTGCGAACACCAGGCGGTCCGGCGACACGCCGCGGCGTAGCGCCTCGCCGCGCAGATTGCCCTGTGCCTGATCCGAGGCGAGCAGCCACAGCACGCTGTCCGGTGTCTCAGAAAGCAGCCGGCACCAGATGTCGAACACGTCGGGCGTGAACTTGTAGGCCTGATTGAAGCAGCAGAACACGAAGCCGGATTCCGGCAGGCCGACATCGGCGCGCGCCGGGGGCGGCCCGAGGCTGGCCCGGCCATGCGGCTGGTAGGAATGCGGCATATAGGCGAAGCTCTCGGCGTAATCGGCCGCGGCCGAGGCCGGCGTGATGAACGCGTCCGTGATGATGTAGTCGCAGATGTCGCCGCCGAGCGTGCCGGGGTAGCCGAGGAAGTTCACCTGGACGGGCGCCGGATGCAGCATCAGGATTCCGGTGCGGGCGCCGCGCGTAAACCCCTTCAGGTCGACCAGGATGTCGATGGCAGCCGCATGGACCGCACTTGCGGCGTCGCTGTCGCTCAGCGACGTGATGTCGTGAAAGACGTCGAAGGCGCGGCTGAGCCGGCCGCGCATCAGGCCGCCGTCATCGGCTCCAAACGAGAACGCGTGCAGCTCGCAACGTGTCCGGTCGTTGGCCTCCAGCGCCTCGATCAGCAGATGCGCGGTCGCATGATCGTGGAAGTCGTTTGACAGGTAACCGACACGAAGTTTGTCGCGAACCCCCAGATCGAAGCGGAAGTTTAGGCGGGTTCGCTCGACGCCGCTCGCGGCCAGGCGATCCCGCGTCCATAGCTCCGAACAAACGCGATGCTCCTGCGCGCTCATTCCGGGCACGGACAGCATCAGGAACGGCGGAATCTGCCCCGATCCCGCTCCCGCCAGCGCCAGGCGGGCCTCGATCGATGACTGGGCGAAATCATCCCAGGCGCACATGCCACGGTCGCGACCGAACGCTCTCATCGAGTCCCCTCGTCGCCGGAGCCGCCGGCCGCCTTAAGCTCAGCAAGTCCTGCGCCAGATCTGGGATCACCAAGCGCCGGTTACGCGAAGCTCCTCCGCTTGAAGACACACGACTGCCGATCCCCTCCGCCGTCATCCCGGACAAGTCCTGACAATGCGCCAGCGTTGGCAGGGCGCAGATCCGGATCCATACTCCGTGCTGCCCGTGTCGCGCACGCTGGAGCGCCAGTGGTGCCAACACCGACGCCCTGTGGTTATGGGTCCCGGATCGGCGCCCCAACGCGCTCGCGCGCGTCGTGGCTTGTCCGGGACGACAGCCAGTGTGAAGCACCGCTGTCGGCTCCCAATCCGATGTCGTCTCGGGAAACTCCGGACTAATCGCTCGGCGAGATCTTCGACGCGTGAGTCGCCCGTCGGGCAGACCGGTCCACTCCAGCTCGATCTCCAACGCCACGAGGCGACATGCTCCGAAAAACTCATTTCGCCCGCCGCCTCAACGCGATGACCCCTGTCCAGATGCCACCGCTAAAATTTTTTGCTTCCGTTTTTTCGAAATCTATTGTCTGATGCGGACATACCGCCTCGAGCAGAGGGCGTATCGCGGTCGTCACGACACGCGAGGCGGGGAGCGATGGCCGCAGTGGATCGCAGCATGCCCAAGGGCATGCCGACGAACGGTTCGTTGCGGACGGTGAAGTCGTGTGGTTCTGACACCCCGATGCTGGTGTCCCGCGCAACGCGAAAGCGTTGTCGCGATACGGTGGCCAGAAAGCCCGGTGCACCGAGAAGAGCACGTATAAGCCGTAGCCCATTGCGCAGGGAGGGCCGGTCGTCGGCCGAACCTGTGGTTCCTGCCCCGTGCATTCTTCTCGCACGGGGGCCACGGGCACCGGTCGGTGCCTGGTCTTCCCTGCCCCTCTCGCTCGGAGAGGGTCCATCGGCACACCAACTCGGGCGCGGATTGCGCCGCGGGGCTGCTCGGCTGCGACCTTGCGACTACGCCGCGGCCATCTGCCAGGCGGGCGGCGTGTAGGACGGCGTATGATAGTTCATGTTTGCAGGCGGCTGCGACGGCGCCTGGCGCGCGATGAAGTAATCCTCGAGCTCGGCGACCGCGCGGCTTTCCCATTCGGCCGCCTGCGCCAGTAGCGACTCGCGCTGATGCGGACGGAACGCCGCCGTCTGCCGGTACAAGGAGGCGATGGTGCGATAGCGCCGCACGTTTTCGAGAACCGCTTCCCCATTCATCATGACTGCTCTCCCCTCTCCGTCCCCCCAGGACGACGGAGGCGACGGTGCACCCGCGCGTTTTGCGAAATCGTTAGCGGCCCGCGCCAGTGCTGCGGATGGTTGGCAAATCGTTGCCTAATGAGATGCGTCAATTTGTCCGCATCCGTCTGGACGGCGGTCGAGACGCGGCGGCCTCCCGTATCACTGAACCGCTGTGCCCATTAGGGGTCGGGTTTACAACGACTTAGGGTTAACGGCACAACGGAGAATTGTGATGACATCACAGATACTTACGACGGCGAGTGTTGTAGTTGGACTACAGCACAACAAATCGGATTGTGAGATGAGTGTGTCCGAACGTTGCTCATTTGATTTGAGGATTGTGACCGATGAAGACGCTCGTCTCCGCAACCGCCCTGCTCCTCGCGACCTCGTTCGGCGCTTTCGCCGCAGACCTTCCGGCCCGCTACACCAAGGCTCCGCCTCCGGCCGCGATCTACAATTGGACCGGCGGCTACTTCGGCGGCAACGTCGGCTATGGCTGGGGCCGCTCGAATCTCGGCACGACCCTCGATCAGACCAGCAGCTGGGCGGCCGAAGGCGTCGCCTTCCAGAATACGTTCGTCGCCCTCAGCAACAACCGGCTCAATCCCGCCGGCATCGTCGGCGGCTTGCAGGCGGGCTACAATTGGCAGAGCGGCCCGGGTGTGTTCGGCATCGAGGCCGACATCAACGGATCGGACATCAACAAGCGCCTGATCGTCACGGGCCCGAATCCGCCGACGACGCGCACGTTCAACGAGACCATCCGCACCGACTGGTTCATGACCCTGCGCGGCCGCGCGGGTTTTGCCGTCGACACCACGCTGTTCTATGTCACGGGCGGTCTCGCCGTCGGCAACGTCAAGGGCAGCTGGGATCTGACCTCGGGCAACGGCTACGCCAAGACCGCGTCTGCCAACGTGACGAAGGCCGGCTGGACGGTCGGCGCCGGCGTCGAGCATGCGTTCGCCCCGAACTGGACGGTGAAGGCCGAGTACCTCTACACCGACCTCGGCAACATCAGCTACGCCTCGACCTATTCCCCCGGCAGCACGTTTGCTCCTCCCGGCCTCAACTACCGGGAAAATCTGTCGCAGGATTTCTCGTTCCACACCGTCCGGGTCGGCGTGAACTACAAGTTCGGCAGCCCGGTCGTCGCGCGCTACTGATCGCGACGACAACGATTCGCAAAAGCCTCGGCTCCGCCGAGGCTTTTTTGCTGAGCTCAGGCCGCCGCGATCGCGGTCCGGAAGCGGCGCAAGGTCAGCCACAGCACCAGCGCAGCGGTCACGGCCACGGCGACGAATTGCGGCCAGACGACATCGAGGCCAGCGCCGCGATAGAGGATCGACTGCGCGAACGAGACGAAGTGCGTCGAGGGCGAGGCCTTCATGATCGTCGACAGCCAGACCGGCTGGCTCTCCACCGGCGTCATCCCGCCGGAAAGCATGTTGATCGGCACCGCGACGAGAATGTAGAGCAGCCCGAGCTGCGGCATCGACCGCGCGATCGTGCCGAGGAACAGCCCGACCGATGTGGCGAAGAACAAATAAAGCACGGTGCCGCCGAGGAACAGCGGGATCGAGCCCATGATCGGCACCTGCAGATACCATCTGACGACGACATACAGGGCCACGGCAACCGCCACCGCGATCACCAGCGCATTGGCCCAGATTTTCGACATCGCAATCTCGAACGGCGACAGCGGCATCACCAGCAGATGATCCATGGTGCCGTGCTCGCGCTCGCGCACCAGCGCCGCGCCGGCCAGGATGATCGCCAGCATGGTCACGCTGTTGATGATGCCCATCACGCCCTCGAACCATGCCGTGGTCACATTGGGATTGAACGCGATCCGCGTCACCAGATTCACCGGAGCCAGCGACGGCGTCTCGGAGCGGGCGACGAACCAGGCGACCTCGGTATCGATGATCTCGAGCGCGTAACCGGAGCCGATGCCGGCCTGGATCATCGCGGTCGCATCGACATTGACCTGAACCGACGGCTTGCGGCCGGCGAGAACATCGCGCTGGAAGTTCGGCGGGATGTCGAGCACGAAGGTGAAGCGGCCGCTGTTCATCAGCGGCTCGATCTGGTCCTGACGGATGTGCACCGGCGTCTGGTAATATGGCGGCAGGAACGCCTTGGTGATGCGGCGAGACAGCTCGGAATGGTCCTCGTCGACCACCGCGATCGAGGCGCGGTGCAGCTCCTGCGAGCTGCTCTGCGCCTGGCTGATGACGGCGACCGTGAACGAATAGATCACGAGCCCGATCAGCACGACATCGCCGAACAGGCTGCGCAGCTCCTTGGTGCCCAGCCAGAAGATGTTGGACAGCGACCGCAGCATGGCTCAGCGCTCCTGCTTCGGAAGCATCAGGAGGCTGACCGCGGTCAGCGCGGGAATGAAGACCAGCAGCGCCAGGACGTCCATGCCGACATCGGCAAAACCCAATCCCTTGGTGAAGGTGCCGACCGTGATCGGCCGGTAGTAGGTCATCGGAAAGCCCATGCCGATCAGCCGCGCGGCGCCGGACAGCGAGGAGACCGGGACCAGCATTCCGGAGAACTGTGTCGCCGGCAGCACGGTCAGGATCGCGGTGCCGAACAGCGCCGCGATCTGGGTGCGGCAGAAGGTCGAGATCAGCATGCCGAAGCCGGTCGTCGTGAACACATAGACGAAGGTGCCGGCGAGCAGCGGCAGGAAAGCACCCTTGAGCGGCACCCGGAACAGCACCAGCGCCATCACGAACATCAGCACGAAATTCGCCAGCGCGACCCCGACATAGGGCAGCTGCTTGCCGATCAGGAATTCCAGCCGCGTCACCGGCGTGACGTAGAGATTGGTGATCGAGCCCAGTTCCTTCTCGCGCACCACCGCGAGCGCCATCAGGATCGCCGGGAACAGCGCCAGCAGCAGCGCGATCGTGCTCGGCGCCATCGCATAGATGCTGTCGAAGGCCTGATTGTACTTGAACCGGATCTCGACACTGACCGGCGCGGCCGGCAGCGGCTGCGTGGTCTTCACGGCCGGATCGGACAGATAGAGCTGGTGCGTGCCTTCGAGATAGCCGCGGATGGTCTCGGCGCGGAACGGCATTGCGCCGTCGATCCAGGCCGAGACGAACACCGGCCGTCCCCGCTTGAGATCGACGCCGAAATTCGGCGGGATCTCGATCGAGGCCTTGATGTCGCCGCTCTTCATGCGCCGCTCCAGCTCGGCATAGTCGGCGAGCGGCGGCTTCTCCACGAAGTAGCGCGATCCCCTGAGCTCGGCGAGATAGGCGCGGCTTTCCGGCGACTGGTCGCGGTCGAGCGCGGCAAAGGTGAGATTGTTGACATCGGTGGAGATGCCGAAGCCGATCACGATCATCAGGAACGCGGTGCCGAACAGCGCGAACATCAGCCGGATCGGATCGCGGATCAGCTCCAGGCCCTCGCGGATCGTATAGGCGAGCAGCCGCCGCGAGCTGAAGGCGGGCTGGCGCTGGTCGCCCTGCGCTGCCGTTGCATGCGGCTGGTCGGGGCTCGCCTGGGTGAGAGTGACCGGCGGATCGGCGACGCCGGCGTCCTGCTCGAGGAAGGCGATGAAGGCCTGTTCGAGCGTCTGCGCTCCCTTGGCCGCGATCAGCCCGTCCGGCGTGTCGGTGGCGAGCACGCGCCCCTCATGCATCAGCGACAGCCGGTCGCAGCGCGCGGCCTCGTTCATGAAATGCGTGGAGACGAAGATGGTCATCTCGTCCTGCCGCGACAATTCGATCAGCAGCCGCCAGAACTGGTTGCGCGCCACGGGATCGACCCCCGAGGTTGGCTCGTCCAGGATCAGCAGGTCGGGCTTGTGGACGATCGCCACCGCGAGCGACAGCCGCTGCCGAATGCCGAGCGGCAGATCAGCGGCGAGACCGTCGACATGGTCGGCGAGATCACAGCGATCGATGAGCTCGGCGATCCGCTTGTCGGCGGTGGCGCCGGGCAGGTGAAACAGACGGGCATGCAGCACGAGGTTCTGCCGCACCGTGAGCTCGCCATACAGCGAGAACGCCTGCGACATGTAGCCGACCCGGCTGCGCGATTGATGGTTGCCGGCCTCCATCGAGCGGCCGAAGATCAGCGCCTCGCCCGCGGTCGGCGGCAAGAGCCCGGTGAGCATCTTCATCGTCGTGGTCTTGCCGCAGCCGTTCGAGCCGACGAAGCCGAAGATCTCGCCCTTGCGAATCGCGAAATTGACGCCGTCGACGGCGGTGAAATCGCCGAAGCGGCAAGTCAGGTCGCGCGCGACGATGACGGTCTCGTGGCTGCCGTCGAGTTCGGCCTTCGGCGGCATGGCCGCCTCGTCCCGTGCGGCGCCATCGGGCAGCAGCGCGACGAACGCATCCTCAATCGTCGCCGCGCCGGTCTGCGCCTTCAGCTCGTCCGGCGCGCCGGTCGCGAGCACGCGGCCATCGTTCATCGCGATCAGCCAGTCGAAGCGCTCGGCCTCCTCCATGTAGGCGGTGGCGACGATGACGCTCATGCGGTTGGCGCTGCGCGCCCTGAGCCGGTCGATCAGGTCCCAGAACTGCCGCCGCGACAGCGGATCGACGCCGGTGGTCGGCTCGTCCAGGATCAGGAAGTCGGGATCGTGGATCAGCGAGCAGCACAGGCCGAGCTTCTGCTTCATGCCGCCGGACAATTTTTTCGCCGGCCGGTCGGCGAAGTCAGCCAAGGCCGTCGCGTCCAGCAGCTCGGCGATGCGCCAGTCGCGCTCGGCGCGGGATTGGCCGAACAGCCGGGCGAAGAACACGATGTTCTCGCGCACGCTGAGATCGGGATAGAGATTCTTGCCGAGACCCTGCGGCATGTAGGCGATCCGCGGGCAGACCTGCTCGCGCGCACGCCGGTCGGCCATGTCGGCGCCGAGCACGACGGCATCGCCCGACTGGATTGCGCGGGCGCCGGCCAGGATCGACAGCAGCGACGATTTGCCGACGCCGTCGGGGCCGATCAGGCCGACGACGCAGCCACCGGGAATCTTGAGCGAGACGTCGTCGAGGGCGGTGATCTCGCGATAGCGCTGGGACAGTTGCCTCACCACCACGACGGGAGGCGCTGATGTGCTCATGGCGCAGCTTGCAGACGCGCGGGCCAGGCGGTGTCGGGATTCCAGCGGACATACGCCACGCCCGGCAGACCGCTGCGCACCGCGTCGGCATGGGCGGCGAGCCTGTCCTGGTCGACGCGCACGCGGATTCGGAACATCAGCTTGTCGCGCTCGCTGCGGGTCTCGACCGTCTTCGGCGTGAACTGCGCCTGGCTGGCGACGAACGAGACCTTCGCCGGGATCGGTCGATCCGGATAGGCGTCGAGCACGATGCGCGCGTCGCTGCCGATCTTGACCTTGCCGACCTCCTCGGTCGGCAGGAACACGTCCATGTAGACATAGCCGGTGTCGAGCATGGTGAAGACCTTGCCGCCGGCGCCGAGCACCTCGCCGACATTGGCGAGCCGATACTGGATGCGGCCCGGCTTCGGCGCGATCAGCGAGTTGTCGGCGATCTGAACCATGTACAGCGCGACGTCGTGCCGGACCGCTTCCAGCGAGCGCTGCGCTTCCGATATCTTTGCTTGGGCGCCAGTCAGGCCGGCGGTCGCGGCGTCGAGCGCCTGCTGGCGCTGGTCGGCGAGCTCACGCGTCGTCCAGCCACTTTGCAGCAGGCTCCGCGTGCGCTCCATCTCCTGTTCGGCCAGCGTCTTCTGCGATTGCAGCTGCGCCAGATTGGCGTGCGCCTGATCGACCACATGCTGCGCCTGTTCGGCCTGGGCCTCTGCCTTCGACAGCGACTGCTGCAGCTCCTTGGTGTCCATGCGCGCCACGATCTGGCCGGCCTCGACGAGATCGCCGATATCGGCGCGCAGTTCGGCGACGCGACCGGCATATTTGGTGGCGATATCGATCTCGTCCGCCTCGATACGACCATTGCTGACGCTGATGCCGAGCGGCAGCGGCGGGTGAAGCTGCTGCCACCAGACATAGCCACCGCCTCCTGCCGCGCCGAGCGCGGCGAGCAGCAGCAGGAACGGCCACATCGCGCGCCTGCGTTGCGGCTGATGCGCCACGGGAACAGGCATGGCCGGGTGCGGCACGACCGTTGCGGTTTCAGCGCGCGGCTGTGGCACGATCTTCGTATTGCTGACGAGCTCAGTTTCCTGCCGATCCATTCCAAGACGCCTTCGTCGCTGACGCTGGCGCCGGGTTTGCCATATGGCTCCGGATATCAGTTGACTCAGCTCAACGGCGCGCAGCGTTCAGCCGCCGGGTGGCGTGGATCGCGATCACGTTTGGGTTACGGCTCCGTGCCGGACATCCTGGCTCTGGCCACGATCGCCACGGACTTCGCGCGGTGTCAGCCCATATTGGCGGCGGAACGAGCGGTTGAAGTGCGAGAGATCCCCGAAGCCGACATCATAGGCGATGCTGGCGATCCCGAGCTGGCCGTGGGCAGGATCGCACAGCATGCGATGGGCGTTCGCGAGCCGCACACCGGCGAGGAATGCGGAGAAGGTCGTGCCGTCGATCTCGAACAGACGCTGCACGTAGCGGGGCGTGACGTTCAACTTCGCCGCAAGCGTCGATACGGACACGTCGCGACGCCGGCTATTGGCGACCAGAAACGATTTGGCGAGCTTGAGCCGGGCGGCGCGCAATCCGCGCGCGCGCATCGTCTCGGCCATGTCGACGGACGGACCGATCGCGAGCGCCAGCAGATCCTGGACGTGACGCACCGACAGATTCAAGAGCTGCGCGTCGATGGCACCGCCGCTGCTCATGAGCCAGCTCGCATAGTGATCGAGCAGTTGCAGCGCGCCGTGCCCTGCGGGAATCGGCCGCATCACCGCATCCTCGATGCTGAGATCGGCCGCTTCGATCATCACGCGCGGCACACGCAGGGTCAACGACCGGCCGCTACTCGCGCGATGGAACGCGCACGGCTCGGCGCCGCTCAGGATCACCGCATCGCCTTCGCGCAGCTCCTGAGCCTGATGCGCGGCTTCCACGAATGCGGTCCCCTTGCGATTGATGGCGAGCAGCACGGTGTCGGCGCCGTCGGTCAGATGTCGGCCGGATCGCGAGATCCGCGCCGGCGTCGCCCAGGCATCGAACAGCTGCAATCCGGGCAGCGCCAGCGCGCGATTATGCGCCTTGAAGGCGACGTCCGGCGCGGGCTCGAAGTCCACCCGCAGCATCACCTGGCCGTAATGCTCGCGCCAGAACGCAGCCCGTTCGTGCTCCGCGATCCGGTCGGTCGAAAACTCGACGATCTGAGAATTGAGACCCGACATGCAATCACCCGCGACTGATCCGATTGCGACCGAGAATGGTTCGCTCCGACGGTTCGATACCGTCATCTGCTTGCGGCAGGCGTCCTCTGATCAGGGGACGCGGGCTCGCATGCGCTGCTCGAATGTGAACCGGATCACCTCTGATCGCCGCAGCCTCGGCATTCGTCGCCCGACGCCAAGACTCACGCGCATGGGAATGTTGCCGTCCGTCCCTCTCACAACCAATGAGGACGAGGATGACACTGTCTGGACGATGTTTTTGCGGAGCCGTCGAAATCGAGGTGACCGGGGCGCCGGAGGCCATGGGCTATTGCCACTGCCGCTCCTGCCGGTCGTGGTCGGGCGGCCCGGTCAATGCCTTCAGTCTCTGGAAGCCGGATGCGGTCAGGATCACATCGGGCGCGGAGCACGTGGCGATGTTTCAGAAGACGGCGCTGAGCCAACGGAAATATTGCGCCAAATGTGGCGGGCATCTGATGACCAACCACCCGCCACTCGGGCTGATCGACGTGTTCGCGGCGACCCTGCCCGAGCTTGCGTTCCAGCCCGCGGTCCACATCAACTATGCGGAAACGGTGCTGCCGATGCGCGACGGACTGCCGAAGCTGAAGGATTTTCCGCGCGAGTTCGGCGGCTCGGGCGACACTGTGCCCGAATAGCCCGGCACGCAGCGAGCCTGGAGGACTCGTCGCCTCCAGGCTCTCGGCGTCGGTCGGTCGGAGCCGGTGAACCTGTCGCGGCGCATGGCGACTCACAAGGGACTATCATCCACGCGTCAGGGTTGACATCGCAGACCCGCGCGACCGGCCCGGGTCATTGCAGCGAGGCGACCGTGACGAGCGAGCTTTACGCGCAGGCGCTGGACGCGCTCTATCAGGGCTTTGCAGAACTCGATGGCATCACCGACGCGCTCGGCTCGATCCGGACACTGATAGGCGCCGAAGGCGCCACGTTGGAAGTGATCGACACGACCACGTCCCGCCCGCTGGTCTTTCATAGCAGCGGCGTCGCCTCGGCCGAGGGCGACGACTATCTGGCTCACTTCGCGCCACGCAATCCCCGCCTGGCGGTCGCGGCCCGTCAGCACCGAGGCGAGCTGTGCTGGGACTATCAGGTCATGGACGAACGCGCGATGAGCCGGGACCCGTTCTACGCGGAGTTCCTGCCGCGGGCCGGGCTCCGCTACTTCCTCTCCGCGGTGATCGAGCACACGCCTCGGCATTTCGTCGCCCTCACCTTGCAGCGCGCGGAACGACAAGGTCACGTCGGCTCGGCCGAGATCGCGCAGCTGCGGCGCCTGACACCGCATCTGCAACGCGCCTATGATTGGCGGCGGCGTTTTGGCGCGGCGCAAGGCGAGTTCGACATGCGCGCGCTCGACCTTCTGACGGACGGCGTCGCGCTGCTGGGCGCGAAGGGCCAGGTCGTCTATCTCAATCCGAGCCTGCAGGCGATGTCGGCGGAAGGCGGCCTGTTTCGGATCGATCAGCGCGGCATTCACTTCCGCTCCGGCGATGTCAGCCGCCGCTTTGCCCGCGCTCTTGGCGCGGTCGCCGGGACCGGAAACCTTGCCGGCGAGGAGACGGCGATCGACTTCCTGGCGCCTCGCACCGACGGCCTGCCGCCCTGCACGATTTCACTGCGCGCGCTGCCGCAAATCCGCTTGCGCTCAGACCTTCCCGACGCGGCCGCGATCATGCTGGTGCGCGATCCGCTACCCGATCGCGCGGCGGCGCGGCTGCTGCAGGAGCTGCATGGACTGACCCGGGCGGAGGCCCAGCTCGCCTGCGCCCTGAGCGGCGGCATGACGGCTGTCGAATATGCGGCGCATCGCGGCGTCAAGGTCACCACGGTCTATACGCATCTGAAGCGCACGCGCGAGAAGACGGGATGGCGCGGCGTCGCCGAGCTGACCCGGCGCGTGCAAGAGATCTCGATCGGGCTTCGGATGAACTGAGGCGGCCTACGGCCGTGCGGCGTCCGCCATGAGCCAGGTGAGCGCGTCGCGGACGCGGGTGACGACGTCCACGTAGTCGCGTCTGGCATCCTGGCGGAACAGGCGGACGGACGGATACCAGGGACTGTCGTCGCGATCGAGCAGCCAGCGATAGTCCGGTGTGTAGGGCAGCATGATCCAGGTCGGCTTCCCCATCGCGCCGGCCAGATGTGCGACGCTGGTGTCCACGGTGATGACGAGATCCAGCGCATCGATAAGCGCCGCGGTGTCGACGAAGTCACTGATGTCGGAGGTCAGATCGATGATGTCGTCGCGCGCGGCGAGCTCGATCTTGTCGGCGGCCCGCGGTTCCTTCTGCAGGCTGACGAATTGCGCCCCGGTCTCGCGCAGCGGCGCGAGCATGACGAGCGGCAGCGATCGGTTGTGATCGTTGAGATGGGCGGGATTGCCCGACCACACCAGACCGACGCGCAAGCGGTCACGCGGGCCGAGCCGCTGCTCCCAGGTCGCGCGGCGCGCGTCAGCTGGTCGCGGCAGATAACTCGGCATGGCCGGAATGGTGTCGAGGCCGGTGGCGAAGGCGAGCGGAAGGCTCGACAGCGGACAGTGATAGTCGACCGCGGGCGGTGCGTCCTTGCCGCGGGCGAGACATTGCGCCACGCCCTCCAGTCCCGCGAGGAGAGGTTGCAGGGCGGCGTCGACCTCGAGCACCACGCGCGCGCCTTCAGCGGCGACCAGCGTGGCGTAGCGAGCGAACTGGATGCTGTCGCCGAATCCCTCGTCGCTGTGCAGCAGGATCGTCTTGCCGGCCAGCGGCGCATCAGCCAGCCACATCGGCGCATCGAAATTGCGCTCGACGAAGCCGACGGCGCGGCACTTGCGGCCCCATTCGCGTCCGGCCCAGCCGCGGGCGAAGTCGCCCGTCAGCAGCCGGAACAGCGCCGCATTCCAATGCGCGTCGGCGAAGTCGGGCCGCAGCGCGATGGCGCGATCGAAGCTCGCGAACGCCTCCTCGAAGCGATGCAGCTCGGCCAGCGACGTCGCGCGATGATTGTAGAAGTCCGCGGTCTGCGGCCGGATCGCGATGGCGCGATCGAACATCGCGATCGCCTCGTCGTGGCGACCGAGGTTCTGCAGGATGCAGCCATAGCTGTTGGCGAAGTCGGGATCGTGCGGCGACAACGCCTGCGCGCGCTGGCCAAAGACCTGCGCCTCCTCGTAGCGGCGGAGGCGCCGCAGCGAGATGCCTTTGAGGCAGAGCACGCCGGCCTGGTCCGGCTGGCGCTGCAAGGACTGATCGAAATTCGCGAGCGCCTCGGGATAGCGGCCGGCGTCGAAATGAATCGCGCCGGCCCGGTTGGCGGCGTCGACATGATCAGGCTGCAGCTTCAGCGCCTGTTCAAAGGCGAGCGCGGCCTCGTCGCGCCGCCCTTGCGCCTCCAGCACGTCACCGAGACGAAGCCAGGTCGCGATACGATCGGGCGCGAGCTGCAGCAGGCGGTCGCAGGCGAGCGCCGCCTCGGCATGCCGCTCCCTCGCCTGCAGCAGCTCACCGAGCGCATCCCAGCTGTCCACGGCCTCCGGCTGCAGTTGCAGCGCGCGATCATAGGCCTTGATGGCCTCGTCGAGCCGACCAGCCAGCCGCAGCGCCTGTGCAAGGCCGATGAAGGACTCCGGCGCGGAGATGTCCTGGCGGATCGCGCGGGCGAACCACTCGATCGCATCATCGGCGCGCTTCAGCGCGAGGCAGACCTGGCCCATCGCCCGCAGCGCGTCGATCGACGCTGCATCCAGCGTCAGCGCGCGACGACAGGCATCCTCAGCCTCGTTGAGCTGGCCCGTGCGCAACAGCCTCAGCGCTGCTTGGCACAGCGCTTCGGGCGTCCCCCCGAGCCCCGAAGATCCGGGTTTGACCGGGGATTTGCCGGAGTGCCGGCGCGGCTTGTGCTTCATCACGGGATCTCTGCGCTCGTCGGTCGAGCGGTAGATGATTCCCGGGTGCGCGGAAAGATTGTGCTAACTCCCCAACCCGCGCGGGATAGACGCTCAGGAGACCGGCACCGGCGCAAGCGGGACGGCATCCAGGCCGCCGAAGCGGCGCTCGCGGCCGCGGAACGAGGCGAGCGCCGCCGCCAGATCCGCCGCATCGAAGTCGGGCCACATACGCTCGGTGAAGTGCAGCTCGGCATAGGCGCCTTCCCAAAGCAGGAAGTCCGAGAGGCGCTGTTCGCCGGAGGTGCGGATGATCAGGTCGACATCGCGCAAGCCGGCTTCGCCGGTGACGAGATCGGAGAAGGCTTCGCGCGTCAAGCCATCGACGCCACCGGCCTTGGCCGCAGCCTGGAGGATCGCATCGCGCGCCGAATAGTCGACCGCGATGCGCAGATGCAGGGTCCGGCCGTTGCGGGTGGCCGCTTCGGCCCGGCCGATCGCATCGGCGATGCCGCCCGGCAGCCGGTCGCGGCGGCCGATGACGGTGAGGCGGACGCCGTTGCGCACCAGCGCCTCGACCTCGCTGGCGAGATACACCCGCAGCAGCGCCATCAAGGCGGAAACCTCGGCGCGTGGGCGGCGCCAATTGTCGCTCGAAAAAGCATAGAGCGTCAGCGTCGCGACGCCCTGATCCGGCGCGGCTTCGACGACGCGGCGGATCGCCTCGACGCCCGCCTCATGGCCACGCAGCCGCGACAAGCCTTGGCGGGTCGCCCAGCGGCCATTGCCATCCATGATGATGCCGACGTGCAGGCCATCCATCACAGCAGGCGATTTCGGTTGCAGACTACTTTGCATTGCAAAGCTCCAGGTCAAAAAAATGCGATGGAAGGTTCAGGCGCGACCGGTGACGAGGCCGACCGTCGCGGGCGGATTCTCCCTGCCCGCAGCCGCCGCGGCATCGCGGACGAGGCGCTCGAGCACTGCGAGATAGTCGAGAAAGCGGCGACGCCCCGCCTTGGTCAGCCGGCAGGAGGTATGCGGGCGATTGCCCTCATATCCCTTGGTGACCTCCACGAGGCCCGCCTCCTGGAGCACCTGCAGGTGACGCGACAGGTTGCCGTCGGTCAATCCGCACAGTTGCTTGAGGTCGGCAAAGGCAAGGCCCTTGGGATGCGCCATCAGCGAGGTCAGCAGGCCAAGCCTGGCCTTCTCGTGAATGACGCGGTCCAGGCCGTCATAGGAGAACGGCGCGCTGCCGTCAGTCTTCGACATCGGACTCTCCGGTCGCAAAATGCAGAATGCCCGCCATCAGGGCCTGGCCGATCGCGAATGGCAGGCCCATGGTCCAGGGCGACAAGGCATGGCTCGCGCTGCCCACCAGCAGCACCGCGAACCCCGCCAGGAAATAGAACGCACCGGCCAGCGCGACCGTGCGCGGCAACGAGCGAACCGACGCGAACACGCCGAGCGAGGTCAGGATCTGCCAGAGTCCCGGCAACATCCAGAGCGCCTCCGGCGCGAACTTCCACATGAGAACCGCGAGCAGCACGCCCGCGATTCCGGCCGGCAGGAACTGCTCGACCGCCTGGTGGATCATCGCGTCCGCCAAGCCGGAGTGGTGCCGGCGCGACCGCGCCCGCATCTCGATCCCGATCATCGTCAGCGACACCAACGCGGCCACCGCCCAGCCGAGCAGGAACGCCGGCGCATCCTCGGTGGGATCGCGCAGGAAAACCTGCTGCAGCGACGCAGTGACGAGCGCAACCGCCGACGTGACGGCCATCGTCGCCGGCCCATAGCCGCGAAAGGCCGTGCCTGCCGCAAGCTGGCTGCGGATCGCGATGATGTCCGCCAGCGCCTTGTCGAGGTCGCGCATGTCTCACCTGAAGCCCAGGAGGGCCGCTTCACTTTGCGATGCAAAGCATACACGATCGCAAAGTTGACGCAAGCCCGCACCGGCCGGTGGCCCCGACAACGGGGCCGGAGCCTTCATCAGGGCGCGCTGGCCGAGATCAATAGTAGGAGTAGCGGTGGACGCGACGCGGCGGGGGCATATCCACGTAGACCGAGGGGCCGCGATGCGCGCTCTCGAACGCCACGCGCGGATTGATGCCGCAACCGGCGTTGCGCCCGGATGCACTGGCCCGGCACTGCTCGAAGGTCTGGTAGGAGCAATCGCCGGGGTAACCCACGCCCCTGCCCTGCACGCACCAGGGATAGTCGATCCCCCCGGCCGCGGCTGGCGTGGCCGCGCCGCCGCTGACGAGTGCAACGCCGACGAGGCCGGCCGCCATCATCATAACCTTGCGCATGATCTGTTCCTCTTCTGCCGCGAAGATTGCATCACACTGGCATGGTTAAAAAACGACGGATTGGCGGATTGGATCACCGAGCAAGGCGATGACGTGTCGCAGGCGGGGCACGTCACCGATCCCGCGGCCGCGCCGCCTCAATCCAGCTTCAACCCGGCGAAATCGACCACCTTCTTCCACTTCTCCGTCTCGGCCGCGACCTGCGCACCGAACTGCTCCGGCGATTGGACCAGCGGCTCACCACCGAGATCGACGAGTCGCTTCTTGATGTCCGGCTCCGTGAGCACCGCATTGACCTGCTTGTTGAGCTTCTCGACGATCTCCTTCGGCGTGTTCTTCGGTGCGCCCATGCCGAACAGCGCGCTCGCCTCGTAGCCCGGCACGGTCTCCGCGATCGCCTGGATGTCGGGGAGTTGCGGCGAGCGCTCCTGGGTGGTGACGCCGAGCGCGCGCAGCGAGCCGGAGCGGATGTGCTGAATGATCGAGGGCATGTTGTCGAAGATCACCTGAACCTGGCCGCCGAGCATGTCGGTGATCGCGGGCGCGGCGCCACGATAGGGCACATGCTGCATCTTGGTGCCGGTCATCGCCATGAACATCTCGCCGGACAGATGCACCGACGTTCCGTTGCCCGAGGACGCCATGTTCACCTTGCCCGGGTTCTCCTTCAGATAGGCGATGAACTCGGCCACGGTCTTGGCCTTGATATCGCCGTTCACGGTCATGACGTTCGGCACGCGGTTGAACGAGGCCACCGGGGCGATGTCGCGCACGAAGTTGAACTTCAGATTGGGATAGAGGCTCGCATTGATGTAGTTCGCCGGATTGACCAGCAGCAGGGTGTATCCATCCGCCGTCGCGTTCACCACCGACTCGGTGCCGATATTGTTGCCAGCGCCCGGCTTGTTCTCGACGATGAACTGCTGACCGAGCGTCTCGGACAGACGCTGGCCGATCAAGCGGGCCAGGATGTCGGTGGCGCCGCCGGGCGGATATCCCACCACGAAGCGAACTGGGCGGGCCGGATAGTCGGCCGCGGAGGCCTTGCCAATGGCAGCGATGGACGGAACGGCGGAGGCGATCAGACCTAGCGCGGTACGGCGTGAAATCATGCGTTTCCTCGGGTATTATCATTGAGCGGTGGTTAACGAGCCGCCAGTCGAGATTGTAACAGACCGCCGCGTTGTCGGCGAGGTCGATGTCCTGCCAGGAGAAGTCTCATGCCGGTCAAGGTCGATGCACTCGATCATCTCGTGATCAATGTCGCCGATGTGGACCGCACGACGGCCTGGTACCAGGCCGTCCTTGGCATGAAGGTCGAGAGCTTCGATCCCGGCCAGGGCAAGGTGAGGCGCACATCGCTGAAGTTCGGGAACCAGAAGATCAATGTGCGACCGAAGGACGCGGACAAGATCGACTGGTTCACCGCCGATCACGTAATGGCCGGCAGCGACGATCTGTGCTTCCTGACCGGCGGCACGCCGGACGAGGTCGTCGCGCACCTGCAGGCGCTCGGCGTCGCCATCGAAGAGGGGCCGGTCGCCAAGCAGGGCGCCCGCGGCACCCTGCGCTCGGTGTATTGCCGGGATCCCGACGGCAACCTCATCGAGATCTCGTCATATCAGGACTGAGACGAGGTTACTTGATCGCCGTCTCGCCGCTCTTCTCCATCTTGGCGACGATGTCGCTTTGCAACCAGCCGGTCAGTTGCGCGACATCTGTCGCTTGCTTGGCGAAGCGCGCCGGAAGTTCCTCTTTATATGTTTTCGCCGCCGCGCAAGTAGCCTCCCCACGCCAGGGGTGGTGCTGGATATAGCGGCCCTGGAAGTTGCTGCGGTCCTTGGTCTCCGTGAACACGATGTCCTCAGGGAAGGATTTCGCGTCGTAGCGGACATGCAGCCGGGTGACATAAGCATTCGATCCGGGAGCGACATTGCGTCGAGCGCTGAACGGCGCGTCGTCATCACTGCCGATCCAGCGCGCGCCGAGTTCGACCAGTTCCTTGTTGCTCATCGGATCGGCGGCGCAGGGATCGCACCAACCCATGTCCCAGGCATATTCGACGAACACCGCCTGCATGTTCTCGCGGGCCACCGCACGCTCGAACAGCGCCTTGTAGAACGGGCCGAACTCGTTCTTCAGATACAGTGGGACGTCGATGTCCGACGGGATCTTCACCGTCCGGTAGTTCGCCGCCTCGACGCGCCCGTTCTTGGTGAGCGCGTAGATGATGAGGTCCTGCGGTCCCTTGGCGTTCACCGTGCCGAGCCGCAGCGGCACCATGAATTTGGGGCTCTGGTAGCGCACCTGCAGCGGCCGCAGATTGCCGGTACGCAGGTTCTTCATGCGGTCGACATTGACCTTGGCGACGAAGAACCGCATGCCCTGCTTGATATAGCTGCCGAGCACGGCCTCGGCGCCTTGCGGAATCCGATACTGGTTGTCGGTCAGCCAGCGCGTCAGCCCGTCGCTCTCCTGCGCCGACAGAATCAGCACGTCATATTCGGCGACATCGTAGCTGGCTTCGATGGTGACGCCGTAGGACCGCTTGGCGAGTTCCTGCACCACGCCGACCGCCGCCGGATACGGAATGCCGGAGCGCGAGAACGCTATGTGCGGACGGCAGGGATCCTCGTCATGATACTCCACCAGCCGCGGGGCGGTGTATTTGTCGAGGTGATCGATCGTTTTCGGCTCGACCACGCCGATCTGCTTGCGCTCGATGAAGGTCGGCACGGGAACGACGACGGCGAACTCCTTCACGTCGCCCTCGAAGTCACTGGCCATGGTGATCGCGGTCTGCTCGCCGTCGCGGGACAGCACGACCTTCGAGGACTGGTTGAACAGCTTGGCGTCGGCCTGCGCGACGTAGAAGCCGCAGAAGGCGTTGGCCGGCGTGATCGCCGCGTTTGCCAGGATCGCGGTCGCAGCCACGCTGGTGCGGACGCGTTTGCGAAAGCGCAGGGTCATGTCGAAACTCCATGGGGAACGGGACAGCGCCAGGAAAAACGTGCAGCCGGGATGAGACGGTCGAGCAGCAGCGTGAGCGGCGACAGCGCGATCAGCGCGACGTAGAGCGCCGGCCGCATCTGCCAGAAGAAGGCAAGGTAATGCGCCGCGACCGCCACGGTCAGCGCGAACAGCAGCCGGCCGGCGCGCGAATCCGGCGTCGTGCGCGGGTCGGAGATCATGAAGAAGGTGAAGATCAACAGCGAGCCGCTCTGCAGCTGATGAAGTGGGATCGCGAGGGGATCGCCGAGCCAGGCGGCGCGCAGCAGCAGCAGCGCGGCGTGGCTGGCGAAGAAATAGACGGCGATGTCGGCCCGGCGGGACGCGCTCAGCACCAGGATCGCGAAGAAGCCGGCAAGGCTTGCGAACCAGATCTCGGTGCCCCACTGGCCGGGCGAGATCCACACGCCCTTGGTGGTGAACAGCAGCACCACGATGGCAAGGCCCGCGGGATTGAACACGTGCTTGCCGTCGATTCGCAGCACGAATTTCGAACCGATCGCGATCAACGCTGCCGCCGCATGCAGCCACAGCGCATCCGCGCGCAGCAGCAGGCTGAGTGACAGGCCCGTGATCAACGGCGATCGGAGATCGAGCGGTGTGCCGGACAGGCGGCAGCAGACGATCTGCGTGAGCAGCGCGGTCGTGACCGCGATCACGCTCGCGGCGGGCCGGGCGCCGAAATCAATGACCGCGAAATTGATCGCGAGCAGCGTGGCCAATGCCGCGATCTGGAAATAGCGGGCGTCGGGCAACCGCCATGGTCGTGGCAGGTCCAGCATGCAAACCTCCGGGCGCGTTTCGCCGCGCCATTGGTCGCTTCGAAAGGATAGCGGGTTCAATCCGGATTTGATTGCGCCGCCTGCAGGTGGCAGAAGATCAGGACAAGCACGAAGCGGCAGCAGACAGGCCGCCGACGAGACGATGGGAACGAAGATGAACGAACCAAGGATTGCGCTCGGCACCGTGACGCCCTTCGACGGCATGGACGTGCCATGGCTGTTGAGACTGCGCAGCGAGACCCGGCGCGATCATCCGTTCCTGATCTGGGCGCCCTTCGACGCGCCGGCGCGCAAATGGACCTATGGCGAATTTCATGATCGCGTCGGCGCGCTAGCCGCCGGGCTCGTCAAGCGCGGCATCGGGCCCGGCGATGCCGTGCTGATCCATCTCGACAATTGCATCGAGGCCATGCTCGCCTGGTTTGCCTGCGTCGAACTCGGCGCGCTGGCGGTCACCACCAACACCCGCTCGGCAGCGGCCGAAATGAACTACTTCGCCGGACATTGCCGCGCGGTGGCGGCGATCACACAGCCCGCTTATGCGGAGATGATCGCGGCACACTGCCCCGACATCCGCTGGATGGCGGTGATCTCGCATGATCCGGGTCAGCCCACCGCCCCGGCCGTCGAGCGAGGCGAGCGCTTCGAAGCGCTGTTCGCCGACAGCGCCGACCGGCCGCGTCGGCCGGTCGATCCTCTCGCACCGTGCAGCGTGCAGTACACGTCGGGGACGACATCACGGCCGAAGGCGGTGCTGTGGACACACGCCAATGCGCTCTGGGGCGCCAAGGTCAATGCCGTGCACGAGGACCTGCATCAGAACGACGTGCACCAGACCTATCTGCCGCTGTTCCACACCAATGCCCTGGCCTATTCGATGCTGGCGACGCTGTGGGTTGGCGCCAGCTGCGTGATCCAGCCGCGTTTCTCGGCCAGTCGGTTCTGGCCGGTGGCGATGCAGCACGGCTGCACCTGGACCTCGACCATTCCGTTCTGCCTGAAGGCGCTGCTCGACCAGGAGGTGCCGAAGGATCACAAGTTCCGCCTCTGGGGCACGTCCGTGTCCGATCCGACCATCTTCTCCAAGTTCGGCATCAAGATCATCGGCTGGTGGGGCATGACCGAGACCATCACCCACGGCATCATCGGCGAGATCGATCAGCCGAACACGCCGATGTCGATCGGCCGCGCCGCGACCGAATACGCTATCCGCATCACCGATGATGACGGCCGGCCGACCGAGGTCGGCGGCACCGGCAATCTCGCCATCAAGGGCGTGCGCGGCCTGTCGCTGTTTGCAGAATATCTCTACAACGAGGAGGCGACGCGCACGAGCTATGATGCCGAGGGCTTCTTCCTGACCGGCGACCGGGTCACGCGGCTGCCGAACGGCTTCATCAAGTTCGGCGACCGCACCAAGGACATGCTCAAGGTCGGCGGCGAGAACGTCGCGGCGTCCGAGATCGAGCAGGTGATCGTCACCGTGCCGGGCGTGCGAGAGACGGCGGTGGTCGCCAAGAAGCATCCGATGCTCGACGAGGTGCCGGTCGCGTTCGTGATCCCGCACGACAGCGCCAGGCGCGACGATCTGGCCGACAGGGTGCTCGCCGCCTGCCGCGCGGGCCTCGCGGACTTCAAGGTGCCGCGCGAAGTCAGGCTGGTCGACGAGATGCCGCGCTCGACCCTGGAGAAGGTCGCCAAGGCCGAGCTGCGCAAGCTGCTCGATTGAGGCCGCGCCGCGGACCGCCGCTGCGGCTCAGTCCATCGTGACCCGGATCGGCAGCGTCTTCGGTCCGTTCACGAAGGTCGCCTGCGTCATCTTCACCGGTCCGGCGAGCGACAGCGACGTCAGCCGCGGCAGCAGCTCCTCGAACAGGATGCGCATCTCGAGCTTGGCGAGATGCTGTCCGAGGCAGAGATGCGCGCCATAGCCGAACGCGACATGCCGGTTCGGCTTGCGATCGCAGCGGAAGCTGTCGGGCTGCGCGAACACCGCCTCGTCGCGGTTGCCCGAGGCGTAGCACAGCATCAGCCAGTCGCCCTTCGCGATCCTGCGGCCGCCGAGCTCGGTGTCGGCGGTGGCGCTGCGCATGAAATGCTTGACCGGCGTCATCCAGCGGATCGCCTCGTCGACGAGACCGGGGATCAGCGCAGGATCGGCCTTCACGCGCGCGAACTGCTCCGGGTCTTCCGCCAACGCCCAGATCGCGCCGGCCGTCGATGACGACGTCGTGTCGTGACCGGCGGTGGCGACGATCATGTAGTAGCTGGTGCGGTCATGCAGTGGCATGTCCTCGCCGTTGATCCTGGCGTTGGCGATGACAGTGGCGAGATCGTCGCGCGGATGCGCACGGCGATCCGCAGTGATGCGCTCGAAATAGGCCGCGAAATCGGCCACGACCGCCTGCAGCATCGCGGCGAACACCTCGGCCGAGAGCGCCTCGCGCACCCGCGCCGTGTCCGGGTCCTGCGGACCGAACAGCTCCTGCGTCAGCTTGAGCATGCGCGGCTCGTCCTCTTCCGGCACGCCAAGGATCTCCATGATGACGTGCAGGGGATAGCCGAGTGCGACATCGGCGACGAAATCGCAGACGCCGCCATGGGCCGCGGCCCTGGCCGCCATGCGACCGACGGTGGCGCGCGCGATCTCGCGAATCCGCGGTTCGAATTTGGCAATGTTGGCGGGCATGAACCAGCCCTGCGTCAATGCGCGATATTTCGGATGATCCGGCGCATCCATCTGCACCAGCGAGCGAACGAGATTGGGCTGGCCGGTGATCTTGTGCACGCGCTCCAGCACGCCCTTGTTGGTCAGGGTGGTGGCGCGGTCGGCGTTGTGGAACAGATCGTTCTGGCGGCTGATGGTGAGGATGTCGGCGTGCCGGGTCACCACCCAGAACGGATCGAACGCATCGAGCTCGGCGCGGCCGAGCGGGTTGTTGGCGCGCAGCCAGCGGTAGGACTCATGGATGCGGTGGTCGGCATAGCAGGCCGGGTCGACCAGGGTCGCCGCGATGTGGTCGGGAATGACCTCGTCGGCCAGTGCCGCTGCGCCCATGCCAGTCCTCCCGCGATCTCATTGATTGGCGGGAAGACTAGTTGACCGCGATTACGGCACACTTGCGTCCAGCGGCTACCCGGTCAGTGCGCGCCCATGGCCACGGGGCGAAACGCCTGCAGCAATTGCTGATCGAGCTTGGGCCCCATGTTCTCCATGATCTGGAATGCGCGCGCATGGGTGAAGGCCGGCCGATAGGCCCGGTTCTCGATCAGCGCGGCATAGATGTCGACGATGGTGATGAGACGCACGATGTCGCTGATCTGCTCGTTATGCAGCGCATCGGGGTAGCCGGAGCCGTCCAGGAATTCGTGGTGATGCAGGATCACGTCCAGCATCTCCGACGGAAAGCCGCCCTGGCGCCACAGCGCCTCATAGCCCAGGCGCGGATGCTGGCGCAGGATGCCGATCTCCTCGGCCGTGAGCTTGCCCTGCTTGTCGAGGATGGCGACCGGAATGAAGGCCTTGCCAACGTCGTGCAGCAGCGCCGCCCGGACCAGCCGGCGCTGGTCGTCCTCGCGCATCCCGAGATGGATCGAGAAGCCGACGGCAAAGCCGGTGACGAACAGGCAATGCCGATATGTATCGTTGTGGTGGCAGCCGACCACGGTCATCCATTCGCGCAACGACGAATGTTTGATCGCCTTGAGGATCTTGTTCTCGGCGGCGACGATGTCCGCCATGGTCAGCGCCACGCCGGCCGGCAGCTTTTCGAAGATCTTGGCCATCACGGCCTGCGCCGCCTCGACGCCGCGGTTCAGCAGCTTGCCGCGATCGGTCTCGTCATAGCCGTCATCCGCCGGCAGCGCCGAGCGGACCCGCTGCAGCACGTCGGCGGGGCTGAACGGGCGCGCGATGGTGTCGGTGGCGCCGAGCGCCCAGGCCTGCATGGTGGCGTGGTGCAGCGCCTCGGCCAGCACGAACAGCCGCGGAACCTCGCTATAGGCCCGCGACGACAGCTTCTTGCGCACACGCTGCACGCTTTCGGGCGAACGCAGATTGATGTCGACGATGACGCCCGAGAAGCGGTTGCCTGGATTTTCCGGGATCTCGGTGGTCGGCATCAGGTCGACGTCACCGACCGAGCGCAGGATGCGCGCGAGCTCGCTGCTCTGATCACCGCGATCGGACGCGAGCAGGAGATGGCGCCTGGTCGCGGTCTGGGTCGCGGTCTGCTTGGCTGTCGCGCTCATACGTGCCCCTACGGTTTGCTGCCGAAGCAGGTTACCGGGATACGGGTTCGACGCGGCTTAATCGGATCGCTCAAGCTGTCTGCGTTCGGGTGAGCAAAGGGTTGAGGCAATCGTTCAAATTGGATGTTCCCCGGGCACGATACCGACCAAATGAAAACCGCCGGAGAGCATCTCCGGCGGTTTCCTGTCGTTGTGGGCCCGGCGGTACGGCTACGCCTTCATCGCCGCCTTCACCGCCGCTGCGGTCATAGGCAGCGCGCGCAGCCGTGCGCCGCAGGCGTTGTAGATGGCGTTGCCGAGCGCCGGCGCGACCACGGTCACCGCGGGCTCGCCGACGCCGGTCGCCTTCTCGCCATTGGCGATGACGGCGATTGCGACCTCCGGCACCTGGCTCATGCGCAGCGGCGTGTAGCTGTCGAAGTTGGTCTGCTCGATGCCGCCATCCTTCAAGGTCGCCTTCTCGTACATCGCCAGCGACAGGCCCCACAGCGCCGCACCCTCGACCTGGGCGCGGATGTTGTCGGGATGCACCTGCGTACCGACATCCGTCGCCACGGTGAGCTTCTTCACCGTGACCTCGCCGCTCTCAGCCACCGCGACATGGGCGACGCACGCCGTCCAGCTCGCGGTCGCCCGCTCCTGCGACGACACGCAGGCGACGCCCATGCCCTCGCCCTTCGGCAGCTTCTTGGCGCCGTAGCCGGACAGGCCCATCGCCGCGAGCAGCGTGTTGCGCAGCCGCTGCGCGCCGCCGTCGTTTTTGCCCTTGCCGTCGAGCAGCGCGATGCGGAACTGCGCCGGGTCTTGCCCTGAGGCCACCGCGATCTCGTCGATCATGCTCTCGACCGCCCAGAACGTCCAACCCGGCGCCACCGAGCGGAGCTGCCCGGACGGCGTCGCATTGTGCGCGAGCTCGTTCTTGATCGCGCGCACATGATGGTTGGGCACGGTGTAGAAGAAGTCGGCGCCGTTGACCGTGAACGAGTCGAGCGGGCCCTTCTTGTCGACCGAGGGCGTCAGGAAGTCCGGGATGCCCCAGCGCGCCGTCGGCCACGCCGAGACGACGTCATGGCTCAGCGCAATCAGCTTGCCGCTGGCGTCGATCCCCGCCTTCACTTTCTGGTAGGTGAGCGGCCGCGAGTAGTCCATCGTCATGTCGTTCTCGCGGGAGTAGATCACCTTGACCGGCTTGCCCACGGCCTTGGCCGCCTGCACCGCCGGCACCATCATGTCGGCATCGAGCCTGCGGCCGAAGCCACCGCCGAGCCAGGCCTGGTGCATCACGACATATTTGGGATCGATCCCGGCGGCTCCGGCCGCGATCGCGCCGGAACGCGTCGCGAACTGATTGCCGGAATAGATGTGCAGGATGTCGCCCTTGAACTCGGCGGTCGCGTTCATCGGCTCCAGCGGCGCGTGGATGTTGATGCTGGTGGTGTACTCCGCCTCCAGCACCTTCACCGCGCCGGCGAGCGCCGCATTGGCATCGCCGTCCTTGACGAAGAACTGGCCGGAGTCCTCCTGCGCCTGCAGCCGCATCGCCTCGGTGATGATCTGGTCAGTGCTGACATTCGCGTACGGACCCTTGTCGTAGCTGATCTTGAGCGCGTCCGCCGCCTTCCTGGCATTGGCGTAGGTGTTGGCCACGGCCACCACCCAGCCCGAGGTCGAGCCGGTCTTGTCGTCGAGCGTCACCGCCTTGATGAAGCCGGGGACCTTCTTGGCCTCGCTATCGTCGACCGACTTCACCGTGGCGCCGAAGCGCACCGGCGGCGTCACCACCTTGCCGTAGACCATGCCCGGCAGCATCGTATCGATGCCGTACTTCGCCGTGCCGTTGGTCTTGGAGGGGATGTCGAGCTGCGGCACGGAGACGCCGATCATGGTGTACTGATCCGGCGTCTTCAGCGTGATCGCCTTCAGCTCGTCCGGCGTGAAGCTCTTGGTGATCTTGCCGCTCTTGACGATCTCGGCATAGCTCATCTGCTTCTTCGACTTCGGATGCATCACGACGCCGTCGCGCACCGTGAGCTCCTTGGCCGGCACGCCCATCGCTGTGGCGGCAGCCTCAGTCAGCGCGATGCGCCCGGCGGCGCCGGCGCGGCTCATCGCATCGAAGTTCATCATCGTGCTCCAGCTGCCGCCGGTGATCTGGGCGCCGAGCACGGGATCGTTGAACTTCGGATCGTTGGAGGCGAGCTGGACGCGCATGTCCTTCCAGGCGGCGCCGAGCTCCTCGCAGACGATCTGCGCCATGGTGGAGGCGATGTGCTGGCCCATGTCGGCCTTGCCGCAGGTCACGGTGACCAGGCCATCGGGCGCGATGGAGTACCAGACGCTGGGCTCGAAGGCCGAGGGCGTCGTCGCCGCGAGCGCGGAATCGGCGAGACCGGCATAGCCGAGCACGAGGCCGGTGGCGGCGGTGCCGACCAGGAAGGAACGGCGGCTGAGATCTGTGGCCATATTCGGGGTCATGGCGGGCGCTGCTTTCACGTGCTGGTTCATGTCGCCCTCCGGTCGCTGGTGTTCGACGCGGTGCGCATCTCCGATGCCGCGCGCTGGATCGCCTTCTGGATTCGCGAATAGGTCATGCAGCGGCAGAGATTGCCATCCATATGCGCCGTGATCTCCTCCTTGGTCGGGCTCGTGGTCTTCGCGAGCAGCGAGGCCGCCTGCATGATCTGGCCGGACTGGCAGTAGCCGCATTGCGGCACCTGCTCGGCGATCCATGCCTTCTGCAGCGGATGATCGCCCTTCTGCGACAGGCCCTCGATGGTGGTGATCTTCTTGTCCTTGACGTCGCCGACCATGGTCTGGCACGAGCGCACGGCCTCGCCATTGACATGCACGGTGCAGGCCCCGCACAGCCCTGCGCCGCAGCCGAACTTGGTGCCGGTCATCTGCAACTGCTCGCGGATGACCCATAGCAGCGGCGTATCGTTCGCCGCGTCGACGGACATGGTCCGCCCGTTGATGGTGAGATTAGGCATTTGGTTTCTTCCCCGCCCGGCGTGCGACTTCGCTTACGGCGAAGTTCGGTTTATGCGACGCCAGCACCCACCGGATCGATGCCAGCCAGCCGAAAGAATGATCGCGTTGCCGGAACGACGCAACGAAATTTGGAACAGCGCTTGCGAAAGAACCGGCAATTCTCGTTGTGCGGCGCAGAAGCTGTGGGATTGCAGCGCCGCATCGGCTAAGAAGGCGGCAGTCGACGGCACGCGAGGAGACGTCAGCTCATGAGATTACAGGCTTACGCCAATCGGCACGCTGCCGCCGCGATGCTCGCGTCCGCCCTGCCGATCGCCGCAATGCTGATCCCGGCGCAAGCCGAAGCCGGGCATTCCTCGCCGCTCTCGGCCCGCGCGCCTTTCACAGCGACGTTATCCAACGTCTCACCGCTTGCCTTCGGCATGGATGTCGGGGAGACATCGCGCGTGCTCGAGCAGCCGCTGATCTATCTCAACGGCTCGCCGGGCAACGAGACCTTTCTCGCCTTGCGCAATCTCGGCGGCAGCGGATTGGTCCCGCACCATCACCGCCTGTTCCTCAAGTTCCGCAACGGACGGCTCACCGGCTGGAAAGAGGACTACGGCACCAATTGGATGTGGCGATAGGCGTCTCGCGATCGCTCACCGACCGGGATGTATCGATACTTATAAGGAGTGAACGTGGGACAGGACATCAAGCTCACCGCATCGGACGGCTTCCAGCTCGGCGCCTATCGCGCCGACCCGAGCGGCGCGGTCAAGGGCGCGCTGGTGGTGATCCAGGAGATCTTTGGCGTCAATCACCACATCCGCAACGTCTGCGACCGTCTGGCCGCGGAAGGTTACGTGGCGATTGCGCCGGCGATCTTCGATCGCGTCGAGCCGAACTTCACCTCGGGCTATTCGCCGGACGAGATCGCCGTGGCGCGCAAGTTCGTCGCCAATCCGGATTGGCAGGCGTTCCTGCGCGACACCCA
Organism: Bradyrhizobium sp. HKCCYLRH3099; assembly: GCF_051167855.1. Lineage (NCBI taxonomy): Bacteria > Pseudomonadati > Pseudomonadota > Alphaproteobacteria > Hyphomicrobiales > Nitrobacteraceae > Bradyrhizobium > Bradyrhizobium sp. HKCCYLRH3099. The sequence goes on along the minus strand of NZ_JBNPTW010000003.1, from coordinate 142,671 downwards.
GGCGGCGATCGATGCGGTGAAGAGCGCAGGGCCGGTCGGCATCATCGGCTTCTGTCTCGGCGGCAGCATCGCCTATGCGGCCGCGACCAAGCTCACCGGACTGAAAGCCGCTGTCGGCTATTACGGCGGCGCCGTCGTTCGCTTCGCCGACGACAAGCCGACCGTGCCGACGCAGCTGCATTTCGGCGAGAAGGACTCAGGGATTCCGCTGACCGATGTCGAGACCATCAAGGCCAAGCGGCCGGATGTCGAGATCTTCGTCTATCCCGGCGCCCAGCACGGCTTCGGCTGCGACGAGCGTTCCAGCTATGACAAGGCGAGCTCGGATCTCGCCTGGACGCGCAGCCTCGCGTTCTTCGCGGCGCATTTGCGCTGAACGACACCACCGTCATTGCGAGGAGCGAAGCGACGAAGCAATCCAGGGCCGCGCATGACGCCCCTGGATTGCTTCGCTTCGCTCGCAATGACGGTGGATGGAATCTTGCACCACTCCTCGCGAAAGCGTCCGGCGCAGACGGCGCCCGCTCAGCTCAGAACCAGCGCTCGCCGACCTGAATCGTATCGCCGGGCTTCAGCGACGTGCCGAGCGGCACCTCGTAACGCATGGCGCCCGAGGGGTCCGTATGCGTCAAGGTGACGATGTCGCGCCGGGCGCGCGGCGAGAAGCCGCCGGCGATCGCGATGGCGCTCTCCACCGTCATGTTGGGCACGTAGGGATATTGGCCGGGCGCCTGCACCTCGCCGAGAATGAAGAACGGGCGATAGGCCTCGATCTCGACGGCCACCGAAGGCTCGCGGATATAGCCATTGCGCAGCTTGGCGGTGATCTCGGCGGCGAGGCCGGCGGTGGTGCGGCCACGCGCGGGCACGCTGCCGATCAGCGGCATCGTGATCGATCCGGACGCATCGATGGCGTAGGTGTTGGTCAGGCCCTCCTGGCCGTAGACAACGACGCGCAGCTTGTCGCCGGCGTCGAGATGGTAGGCGGCATCACGCCGCCCGGGCGCATAGCCGGCTGGCATGACATAAGCGCCCGGACCGGGCGCGGCGGCGAACGCGTTGCGCAGCGCGGGGATCGCTCCGCCCTGCCCGGTGGCGGCAACCGGGCCGGTCGAAGGTGTCCCATAGGCCATGGCGTCGAGATCACTCTGCGGCTGGCCGACAGCAACGGGGGAGGCCGTGTGCATGCAGCCCGACAGCAGCATCGTGGACAAGACGGCAATGACCGGAAGAAACAACGCGCGCACTCGAACAATCCTTGAATGAGGATGTGCCCTAGTCATGCGCGGTTAAGGTTAACAAACCGTTGGCGCGTGTGGCCGGCGCCGGGCGCAAGCGAGGTCTGTTGCAAATCGGCTGCAAAAAAGAAAATCCCTCCGCCGCGGTGCGGCGGAGGGATCGATGCTTGGACCGCAGCGCTGCGCGATCAGGCGCTGACGCCGACCCCGATCGGGCACGCCACGCCGGTGCCGCCGAGACCGCAATAGCCAGCCGGATTCTTGGCCAGGTATTGCTGGTGATAATCCTCGGCGAAATAGAACGGGCCGGCCGGCGCGATCTCGGTGGTGATCGCGCCGAGACCCTTGGCCCGCAGCGCCTTCTCGTAAGCGTCCTTCGAGGCCTCGGCAGCCTCACGCTGCGCATCGCTGAACGTGTAGATCGCCGAGCGATATTGTGTGCCGACGTCATTGCCCTGGCGCATGCCCTGGGTCGGATCATGGTTCTCCCAGAACGTCTTCAACAGCCGCTCATAGGAGACGACCTTGGGATCGAACACGACCAGCACGACCTCGGTATGCGCAGTCAGTCCCGAGCACACCTCTTCATAGGTCGGGTTCGGCGTGTGGCCGCCGGCATAGCCGACCGCGGTGACATGGATGCCGTCGCCGAGCTGCCAGAACTTGCGCTCGGCGCCCCAGAAGCAGCCGAGTCCGAACAGCGCCTGCTCGAGGCCGGCGGGATAGGGCGGCAGCAGGCGGCGGCCGTTGACGAAATGGGTGCTCGCGGTCGGGATCGGCTGGGCGCGGCCGGGCAGCGCCTCGGCGGCGCTCGGCATGGCGGCGGGTTTGCGCATGAAGAACATGGGTGTCTCCGGGCATGGCATTCGCCCGCGGGGGAGAGCCCCGCGGCGCGATGACCTTCACTGGTGGATTATATAGGTCTCTACGCTGCCAACCCCAGCGGTGTTACGCCGCTTTCCGGCAGTCAGTCGCGGCCATAGCCGATCAGCGGCTTGCGCGGCCGGAACAGCAGCATCAGGAGGATCCCGAGCAGGCCCAGCACGGCGAACACCGGCTGGTCCAGGAACCCCTTCACGATCCAGTCCCACAGGAACGGCGCCTTGGCCTCGACCTGGGCCTTGAAGGCGGCCTGGCTGGCCTGATGGACGTCGTTCCAGAGCTGGCCGAAACGGGTGAACTGCAGGGTCTGGTCGGCCACCCAGCGCGCGCCGTCATAGACCAGGAAGATGAAGCTTCCGGCCAGCAGCAACAGCCCCACCAGACGGAAAAAACCGCGGATCATGCCTCACCTGCCCTCTCTCCGATGCCCTTGCGGGCAGCAAGGCCATAGCGGGGGCTCCATAGAAATTCAACCTCGTCAGGGGTTTAGAACCGGCTTTTGGCGGATTCCGGCGCCAGATGCGACTTCCGAGACCGTTGACGGTGGGTGAGGCTGCGCCTATAAGGTCCGCCACTGGCGGTGGGCGCAATCCCGCCGCCGCTGTTCTTTGAGCAGCGCCGATCCGCCGAGCCCACCCGCTCCGGTCATGGCATTCTCAGAGAGGCGTCCGAACAACCCATCGCGTCGATCGGGCCGCAAACGAGCGGGCCGCGCGCGTACCCGCTGATTGCGGCGACCGCTCGCCGCCGAAGGATATTTGAGAGCATGGCCAACACGACCTCTGCGAAGAAAGCGACGCGCAAGATTGCCCGCCGCACCATCATCAACAAGTCGCGCCGTACCCAGATGCGCAACGCCGTGCGCTCCGTCGAGGACGCGATCAAGAAGGGCGACCGCGACGCGGCGCTGCAGGCGATGGTCAATGCCGAGCCGCAGCTGATGCGTGCCGCGCAGCGCAACATCATTCACAAGAACAACGCCAGCCGCAAAGTGTCGCGCCTCGCGCACCAGATCGCCAAGCTCGCCGCGAAGTGACGCGCTCGATCGGCTGACGAACTATCAAGACGCGAACAGCCCGGCGCATGCCGGGCTTTTCTTTTTCGCGCTTCCTTGTTCCCGCTTCCTTTTGCGCACTTGCTATTGCCCGCCGTCCTCACGCGCGCGTCCATCTCATGGTCGCGCGCGTTCTATTTGATGGCGACATCGCAGTGCGGATGCGATCTTCGCGCGTGGTGGAACAAGTGTGATGTCGCGCGCACATGACGCGTCCCGTAGTCATACGTACTGTTCCGTATTTCTACGCGGTGATAATTTTGTCTCACCTGCAACAGGCGCGAATCTGCGCCGGGTGATTGCGCATTGATGTCAAGAGCGCACGATGCGCGGTTCGCGTCGCCGACGCGACGTGGCGGGAGTTACCCGCTTCAAGTAATCGCGAAAAACATCGGCTCGAAAATGACTTAAGCGCATAGCGCAGTGAAGTGATTGGAAAAGCCACCGCACGCGGTCGCTACGTAAAAAAATTATGAAGAAATTTTGGGCAGACGATGTTGTTTGTCACATGCGAGATTCCTCGCGATGATTCAAAACCTTGCTTTCTTAACGCGCAACACCACGTCGCAACCGCCGCCGAGACTCGTCACGCGTGCTCCGATCTTATGGATTGCGAGTCTCGATGCATCGTGTATTTCTTTAATCACTCGCGGCGCCCACGATCTTCAGACCAGCGCGGTTTAGGAAACGGGGCGGACGTGCAAATCGGCGGCGGTGTGCGCGTTGGCGACGCTTTCCAAAGCGATGGCCGGATCTGTACCCATAGCAATATGGGGAACGACCGAGCTTTGTCGAAATTTCTCGGGTGCAGCATCATCGTTGCGCCGTTTTGAACAAGAGAGATACGGCACTGCTCGACCCGACCAGCGTTTGTGGCGGCTCGCTCACCGAGTGGACAACTTGGACGGGATGTACGGCGTAGCGGCTGGATCTTGGGGTTCAGGCGCGGCGGCATTGGGATGACAACTTGCCGTGAGCAATCACGGCAGGGCGGGGAGGTTGCATGCTTGACGGACACATTGCGGGTAAACAGCAGAGGCTGGTTCCGGATCACGCACCCTTGGCGGTCAGCGCACCCTTGGCGGTCAGCACCGACGTGATCGATACGACCAGCACGGCCATCGCCAGCACGGCCATTGGTCCTCCCGCTCGTCCGAGTATGCGCTGACCTCGCGGAGTCTTCATCTTCACCAGCATTGATCGGCCAGACGGCGCCAGCGCCGAACGGCAAGCCATGTCTGGAGTTGAGCCTCCGCTCGAGGTCTCGCTGCGGGAGACGTGTCTTCAACGAGACGTCTCTCCGGCGATCACACGACACCACCACTCAATTCGAAAAGTTGCGACTGCCATGACAAATTCGGAACAAGAACGCTGGTCTCGCGTGAAGGGTCGGCTGCGCTCGACCGTCGGCGAGGACGTCTATACGAGCTGGTTTGCCCGCATGGACCTCGAAGCCGTTCAGGACGAAAGCGTTCATCTGTCGGTGCCGACGCGCTTCTTGAAGAGCTGGATCCAGGCGCATTATGCCGAGCGCGTGCTGTCGGCATGGCAGGCGGAGATGCCCGAGGTCCACCGGATCGACCTGTCGGTTCGGACCGCGATGCGCTGCGCGACGCCGGCCAAGGAAGCTCCCGTCGCCGTCGAGGCCCGCCGGCCCGAGCGCAACGACGCCAAGCCGGCCACCACGACGGAGCCGCGCTCTGCTGCCGCCGCATCGCTGGCGACGAGCCATGATGCGCTCGGCGGCTCGCCGCTCGATCCGCGCCTGACGTTTGCAAGCTTCGTCGTCGGCCGCGCCAACACGCTGGCCCATGCCGCCGCCCGCCAGGTCGCGGACGGCCGCCGCGGCGATCCCGTGATGTTCAATCCGCTCTACATCCATGCCGGCGTCGGCCTCGGCAAGACGCATTTGCTGCAGGCCGTGACCTGGGCCGGCAATGCCGGCGGCGAGCGCAAGGTGCTGTATCTCACCGCCGAGAAGTTCATGTACGGCTTCGTCGCGGCGCTGAAATCGCAGACGGCGCTGGCATTCAAGGAAGCGCTGCGCGGCATCGACGTGCTGGTGATCGACGATCTGCAGTTCCTGCAGGGCAAGTCGACCCAGGCCGAGTTCTGCCACACGCTGAACGCGCTGATCGATGCCGGTCGCCAGGTGGTGATCGCCGCCGACCGCCCGCCGTCGGACCTCGAAAGCCTCGACGACCGCGTCCGGTCGCGCCTCGCCGGCGGCCTCGTGGTCGAGATGGCGACGCTTGGCGAGGATCTGCGGCTCGGCATTCTCAAGTCGCGCGTCGCGGCGGCCCGTGCGCACCATGCGAGCTTCGACGTGCCGGAGCCGGTGCTCGATTATCTCGCCCGTTCCATCACCCATAACGGCCGCGATCTCGAAGGCGCGATCAACCGCCTGCTCGCGCATTCCAAGCTGAACAACCAGCCCGTGACGCTCGACATGGCCGAGCGCGAGGTGCGCGACCTCGTTCGCCCGCAGGAGCCGAAGCGGATCAAGATCGAGGACATTCAGCGCGTGGTGGCGCGGCAGTACAATGTCAGCCGCTCCGACCTCTTGTCGTCGCGCCGCACCGCCAATGTCGTGCGGCCGCGCCAGGTCGCGATGTACCTGGCCAAGACGCTGACCCTGCGCTCCCTGCCCGAGATCGGCCGCCGCTTCGGCGGTCGCGACCACACCACCGTGCTGCATGCCGTCCGCAAGATCGAGGCGCTGGTCGGCAAGGATGTGACGCTGAACGACGAGGTCGAGTCGCTGAAGCGGCAACTGCAGGACTAGTTCGCCCGCACGGCCAGCCCGAGCGGCCAGGGGGTGCGGACAGAAGGTCCGGCCCCGGCCGCGATTGCCCCCGTCATTCTGACGCCCTCCGGTCCGTTCGCCGGTGCGCGGAAACGCCTGCCGAAACATGGGAAATCGGCCCGCTTTCCCTTGGCTTTCCCTTGCGCTTGGGCCTCATCCGCGCCACTTTACGCCTCCCCCTCACGCTCCTGGACGCTGAAAAAGCGCTGTTCGGGCGCGAGGTGCCATCGGCCGCGGCGCTGTTCCAGCCCGCCGGCATTCCAGGACAAGCTCAGTTGGGAACGGGCGGGTAGTGCAATGAAGGTAACCGTCGAACGCGCGCAGCTCCTGAAGTCGCTGGGCCACGTCCATCGTGTGGTCGAGCGGAGGAACACGATCCCGATTCTGGGCAATGTTCTCGTCCGTGCGGAGAACGCCCGGCTGTCGCTGCGCGCGACCGATCTCGACCTCGAAGTGACCGAAACCCTCGCCGCCGAAACCGCCACCGCCGGCTCCACCACCGTGCCGGCGCACATGTTCTACGATATCGTTCGCAAGCTGCCGGACGGCTCGCAGATCGTGCTGGAGAGCGACGGCGAGCGCGCGGTGCTCGCGATCCGCGCCGGCCGTTCCAAGTTCACTCTGCAGACGCTGCCGGAGAGCGACTTCCCGGATCTCGCCGCGGGCGACATGACGCATGCCTTCGGCGTTCCCGCCAAGGACATCAAGAGCCTGATCGACCGCACGCAGTTCGCGATCTCGACCGAGGAGACGCGGTATTACCTGAACGGCATCTATCTGCATGCCGGCGGCAATGCCAAGCAGCCGACCTTGCGCGCGGTGGCCACCGACGGCCATCGCCTTGCGCAGGTCGATCTGCCGCAGCCGGCCGGCGCCGCCGAGATGCCCGGCGTCATCGTGCCGCGCAAGACCGTCGGCGAGGTGCAGCGGCTGATCGAGGACAATGACAGCGAGATCAAGATCGAGCTGTCGCAGGGCAAGATCCGCTTCACCCTCGGACAGGTGGTGCTGACCTCGAAGCTGATCGACGGCACCTTCCCGGACTACGGCCGCGTCATTCCGCAGAACAACGACAAGGAGCTCGTCGTCGACAAGGCCGATTTCGCCGCAGCCGTCGACCGCGTCTCCACCATTTCGAGCGAGCGCGGCCGCGCCGTGAAGCTCGCGCTGTCGCCCGGCAAGCTGGTGCTGTCGGTCACCAATCCGGACTCCGGCAGCGCGACGGAAGAGCTCGAGGTCGAATACGCCTCCGACGCACTCGATATCGGCTTCAACTCGCGCTATCTGCTCGATATCGCGGCGCAGATCGAGGGCCAGGTCGCCGTGCTCCGGCTGGCCGATCCCGGCTCGCCGACGCTCATCCAGGACCGTGACAACCGCAACGCGCTGTACGTGCTGATGCCGATGCGGGTGTGAGGTACGGCGCGCGAGATTGAAGGAAACTCGTCATGGCCGGGCTTGACCCGGCCATCCATCTCAACTCATGGCCTACTGGGTATACATCCTCGCCAGCAAGCCCGGCGGCACGCTCTATGTCGGCGTGACCAACGATCTCGTTCGACGAGTCTACGAGCATCGCGCAGGCCTCGCAGAGAGCTTCACCAAGCGCTACGGAATCAAGCGGCTGGTCTACTTCGAGGCGCATGAGATGATCGCCGGAGCATTGCAGCGCGAGAAGAACATCAAACACTGGTCACGCGAATGGAAGATCGGCCTGATCGCAAAAGACAATCCAGATTGGCGCGATCTCTATGATGAAATAGTCCGCTGACGCGGACGATGGATTGCCGGGTCAAGCCCGGCAATGACAGAACTGGGCTTGTGACTCCTTCTGATGACCCCCTCCCGCATCAATCGCCTGTCGCTGACGCATTTCCGCAGCTATCGCGCGGCCAGCGTCAGCGTGCAGGCGGACATGGTGGCGCTGGTCGGGGCCAACGGCGCCGGCAAGACCAATTGCCTGGAGGCGATCTCGTTCTTCGCGCCGGGCCGGGGCCTGCGCCGCGCGACGCTGGAGGATGTCGCCGACAACCAGGGCGACGGCTCCTGGGCCGTGTCGGCCGAGGTCGAGGGCGCGCTGGGGCTGACCACCTTCGGCACCGGCATCGAGCCACCGCGCAGCGATGCCAACACCACACGCCGTTGCCGCATCGACCGCGAGCCGGTCGGCTCGGCGAGCGCATTCGGCGATCACATCCGCATGGTGTGGCTCACGCCCGCCATGGACGGCCTGTTCATGGGCTCCGCCTCCGACCGCCGCCGCTTCTTCGACCGCCTGGTGCTGGCGATCGACAGCGAGCATTCCAGCCGCGTCTCGGCGCTGGAACGCTCGTTGCGCTCGCGCAACCGCCTGCTCGAGGTGCGCAATTTCGACGACCATTGGTGTGACGCGATCGAGCGCGAGACCGCCGAGCTTGCGGTGGCCGTCGCGGCAAGTCGCGGCCAGACCGCGGTGAAGCTCGCCGCGATGCTGCGCCAGCGCGGGGCGGCGTCGGCGTTTCCCTCGGCCGAGATCGCGCTCGACGGCTGGATGGAGAACGCGCTGCTGACCGAGCCCGCGCTCGCCGTCGAGGACCGCTATCGCGCGCTGCTGCGCGACAATCGCGCGCGCGATGCCGCCGCGGGCCGCACGCTGGATGGTCCGCATCTCACCGACCTGCACGTGATCTACGCGCCGAAGAACATGCCGGCGCGCGACGCCTCGACCGGCGAGCAGAAAGCGCTGCTGATCGGCCTGATCCTCGCGCACGCGACCTTGGTCGCCGAGACCACCGGCATCGTGCCGATGCTGCTGCTCGACGAGATCGTCGCCCATCTCGATCCCGGCCGCCGCACCGCGCTGTTCGCCGAGCTCGGCACGCTCGGTGCCCAGGTGTGGCTGACCGGCGCCGATCCCGCGGCCTTCGCCGAACTGCGCGAGCTCGGCGAGATCTTCGACGTCGAGGGCGGCCGGATCAGCGCACGGCGGTAACGTTTTCCGCCGTTGAACCTATCAGTTCCCAGCTTCGACTAGCTGTCGTTGGATCGACGACGAGGTCCTCCGACATCCCGCAGGCCTACGCGCCGCAATCGAAATCCTGGAGATCTGTGATGTCCAAGCTTTGGCCGCAGGCCATCGCCGCGCCGCGGCTACGTCTGTTTGCCTGCAGCGTTCTGCTTGTCGCGAGCTGTATCGTCCCCGCGCGCGCCGATGACGCCATCGTCGACGTCCACGCGCTGCCGCGCGCCGAGGGCGCCGTGGAGGATACGTCGCGCCCCGATCGCTATCGTGTCGTCTACCGACTGCCGATGCCGCCTGCCGCAACCAATGCCGCCACCCAGCAGGTGCTGAGCGCCGACGGCTGGGTGCGCTACGTCAGGCCGCTGGAGGAGCGCAATCCGACGCTGAACTACAAGAAGGGCAAACAGGGCCTGTCGGCCTACGTCACCGGCAGCGGCGGCCGCATGGACCAGTCGGAGGTCAGCTACTCGCCGCAGCGGATCTACGCCAATGTGCCGTTCCCCGACGGCGCGACCGAGATCGTGTTCGACGAGACGCGGCCCTATCTGTCCTGCATCGTTGCGACGCCGGTCGATGCGACCATGGCCTTCTTCGCCAAGGAGATGACCGCGCTCGGCTGGCAGAAGCTGACCGCGGAGACCGCCGCACGCTGGCCCAATGCCGATCTCGGCGAGACCGCGCCGAACGGCGTGCGCGCCTTCTTCGGCCATGACGACAGCGACGGCTACCGCCGCCAGAATCCGGTGATGCTGACCCTGACCCGCCGCGACGATGGCAAGACCCTTGTCGAGATCCGCATCGCGCCCTTCGCACTCCCGGCGCAGCTCGAGGCCGGCGACGATCGCGCCGGACTGCCGATGCCGAAGCCGGCCAAATCGTCGCAAAGCTTGGGCAGCGCGACCTCGCCGAGCCGCCAGGCCAAGGGTGCCATCATCGCCGAGCTGCCGGCCGTGCTCGCGTTCTACACAAGCGAGCTGCCGGCGCGCGGCTTCCGGATCGAGGCGGCCGCACCGGGCACGCCGGATGACGTGACGCTCAAGGTCGCCTCGGCAGAGGAGACCGGCACGCTGAAACTGTCGCGCCGATATGATTTCACCATGGTCGAGCTGTCGATGCGCGCCACCGAAGCGGCGCTGGCCGCGCGTGCCAAGGCCAAGAAGGACGCCGACGACAAGTTCATGGCCGACGCCGCCGCGATGGCCAAACAGGTGATCGCGGCGGACGAGGTCCGGCGGGCTGCCCAGGCCGGAGCGATGTCGGATGCGCCGGTCAAGGCGCTGGCCGACAATCCCGCCCCGATCGCCCTGCCCGAGACCGCCGAGGCGGTGACCTTCGACGGCAATCAGGGCCGGCTGGAGTTCAAGTCGACCTCGTCGGTGAAGGCCCTCGCCGGCTTCTTCCGCTCGACCTTGAAGGCGGCCGGCTACAGGGAAGCGCCGACCGTGATCGACAATCCGACCATGGCGCGGCTGGAGTTTTCCGCGAAGGGCAAGTCGGTCGCGTTCACGATCATGCAGATGGGCCCCAAGGTGAACGTGACCGCCGACGGCAGCGCCCTGATCGCTGCAGCCAAGCCAGCGGCCGCCGCGCAGGCGTCGTCGCAACAGGCCAAGGACGCTCGCCCGCTCGAAGCCGATCCGTCGTCGGCGCTGCCGGTGCCGAAGGAGCGCAGCGCCACCTCGATGGCGACCTCCAAGGCGCCCGGCTTCGACACGCCCGTCCGCCTGGAGCTCGAAGCCAGCGTGCCCGCCGATCTCAACGCCGTGCTGGCGTTCTACCGTGCCGAGCTGACCAAACGCGGTTGGCAGGAGAAGCCCGAGGGCGCGCAGACCAGCGCCGACAAGGCCAGGCTCGCCTTCACCTCGCCGCAAGGGCCCGCCGTGCTGACGCTCGGCCGCGCGCGTGGCGAGACCTCGATCAACCTGGTGCAGAAGAACGCAGACGCCGCCGCGAAGGCCGAGATCCTGCCCAAGCCCGGCCAGGCCAAGCTGATGCTCGGCAATGCCGGCGACACCGATGCGGTGCTCACGATCAACAGGCAGGCGGTGAAGATCGCAGCCGGCACCGGCAGCCCGAAGACGCCCAAGGGCCCGCTGCTCGATCTGCCGCCCGGCAAATACCGCTACGAGATCAAGATCGCCAGCCGTGCGCCCGTGAGCGACACCATCGAGCTCGGCGCCGGCGACGCCTGGGGCCTGATGATCGGCCCGACCGGCCAGGCCCTGCCCTTGCCGCTGTACTGAGCCTGAGGGCGCCCGGCAGCGCGCCCTCCGCCAGCGATTGCGTGGATCGTCAGGCCGCTCCAACGGGCGGCCTGACGCCGTTGGAGCGCCCGCCTGAAGCGGCCGTCCCAGGCGCTGTCCGAACGCCTGCGAATGGCCGTCCGAATCGGCCTTGCGCAGGCCCCGAAGAGGGCTCCCGGACGGCTTGAAAAACCGTTAAAAAAACCCATCTCTTCAATATCTTAAGGCACGTCTTTTTGCGCTAGGCGCGCCCCCGCTTTCGTGGCACAAAGAGTGCTCTCAGCACCCTTGCGCGACATCGCCCATCGGCACCCCTTCCGGGACCCCTTCAAAGGCCTCACATGACCGAACCCGCCCGGCAAACCATCGCCGACAACGAGCCTGCCACCGCGAACGAATACGGCGCAGAATCGATCCGGGTGTTGAAGGGCCTGGATGCCGTGCGCAAGCGCCCGGGCATGTATATCGGCGACACCGATGACGGCTCCGGCCTGCACCACATGGTCTATGAGGTCGTCGACAACGCCATCGACGAGGCGCTCGCCGGTTATGCGAGCCGCGTCGAGGTCGTGCTGAACGCCGACAACTCCGTCACCGTGCGCGACGACGGCCGCGGCATTCCGGTCGACATCCACAAAGGCGAAGGCGTCTCCGCGGCCGAGGTCATCATGACCCAGCTGCACGCCGGCGGAAAGTTCGACCAGAACTCCTACAAGGTCTCCGGTGGTCTGCACGGCGTCGGCGTCTCCGTCGTCAACGCGCTGTCGAGCAAGCTCGAGCTGCGCATCTGGCGCGACGACAAGGAGCACCTCATCGTGTTCGCCCATGGCGACGCGGTGGCACCGCTACAGGTCGTCGGCGATACACCCGGCAAGCGCGGCACCGAGGTGACGTTCCTGGCGTCGACCGAGACCTTCAAGATGGTCGAATACGACTACGCGACGCTCGAACATCGCCTGCGCGAGCTCGCCTTCCTCAATTCCGGCGTCCACATCATCCTCTCCGACATGCGCCACGCGGTCGAGAAGCGCGAGGAGATGTTCTATTCCGGCGGCGTCGAGGAGTTCGTCAAATATCTCGATCGCAACAAGAAGGCGATCGTTCCCAATCCGATCATGGTGCGCTCGGAGTCGAACGGCATCACCGTCGAGGCGGCGCTGTGGTGGAACGACAGCTACCACGAGAACGTGCTGTGCTTCACCAACAACATTCCGCAGCGTGACGGCGGCACCCATCTCGCCGGCTTCCGTGGCGCCCTGACGCGCCAGGTCAACGGCTATGCCGAGGCCAATGCGAAGAAGGAAAAGATTGCGCTGACCGGCGACGATTGCCGCGAAGGCCTCACCGCGGTGCTCTCGGTGAAGGTGCCGGATCCGAAGTTCTCGTCGCAGACCAAGGACAAGCTGGTGTCCTCGGAAGTGCGCCCCGTGGTCGAAAACGTCCTCAACGAGGCGCTGTCGGCGTGGTTCGAGGAGCATCCGTCGGAGGCCAAGACCGTCGTCGGCAAGGTGATCCAGGCCGCCGCGGCGCGCGAGGCGGCGCGCAAGGCCCGCGAGCTGACGCGCAAGAATCCGCTCAACAACATCGCCTCGCTGCCCGGCAAGCTCGCCGACTGCCAGGAGAAGGATCCGGCCAAGTCCGAGCTGTTCATCGTCGAGGGTGACTCGGCCGGCGGCAGCGCCAAGCAGGGCCGCAACCGCGAGTTCCAGGCGGTGCTGCCGCTGCGCGGCAAGATCCTCAACGTCGAGCGCGTGCGTCCCGACAAGATGCTGTCGAGCGAGCAGATCGGCACGCTGATCACCGCTCTCGGCACGGGGATCAGCGACGACTTCTCGATCGACAAGCTGCGCTACCACAAGATCATCGTGATGACCGACGCCGACGTCGACGGCGCCCACATCCGCACCTTGCTGCTGACGTTCTTCTACCGGCAGATGCGCCAGATCATCGATCGCGGCCATCTCTACATCGCGCAGCCGCCGCTCTACAAGGTGACGCGCGGCAAGTCCGAGCAGTATCTGAAGGACGAGCGCGCGCTCGAGGACTACCTGATCGGCACCGGACTCGACGATTGCGTGTTCAGGACCGCCGAGGGCGAGGAACGCAAGGGCCGCGACCTGCTGGCGCTGGTCGAGGAGGCGCGGCTGGTCCGCAACATCCTGCGCAATCTGCACAGCCGCTACGACCGCAGCGTCGTCGAGCAGGCCGCGATTGCCGGCGTGCTGCGCGCGGACATCACGCGAGACATCGCCACCGCCGACGCCGCGGCCGATTACATCGCCAAGCGGCTCGACGTGCTGGCGGACGAAGTCGAACGCGGCTGGATCGGCCATTTCGTGGAAGGCCAGGGCTTTACGTTCGAGCGCACCGTGCGCGGCGTGAAGGACGTGGCTGTGATCGACGACGCTCTGCTGGCCTCGGCCGACGCGCGCAAGCTCGACGACTACGCCGCGCGCCTGCAGGACGCCTACGCCAAGCCCGGTTTCCTGCGCCGGGGCGATACCCAGACCGTGATCCATGGCCCGGTCGACCTGTTCGAGGCCGTCACCGATGCGGGCCGCAAGGGCATCGCCATGCAGCGCTACAAAGGGCTGGGCGAGATGAACCCGCAGCAGCTCTGGGAAACCACCCTCGACACCGAGGCGCGCACCCTGCTCCAGGTGAAGGTCAAGGAGGTCGACGAGGCTGACGACATCTTCACCAAGCTGATGGGCGACGTCGTCGAGCCCCGCCGCGAATTCATCCAGGACAATTCGCTGTCGGCGAACGTGGACGTGTAGGCGCGGGGCGCCGCCGCAGCGGTTCTCGATAGGCTGCTGTGCAACTCGGCATGTGATATTGGCGTTCTCGCTGTTCTTACGGAGGACATCGTCATGACCACTGTCACTGTTCGTGACCTTTCCGACGAAATCCATCGGGCTCCAAAGCTGCGCGCCACGCAAAATGCCCGCAGCATTGAGGCCGAAATCCGCGCCATTCTCGACGAAGCGACAAGTCCGAGCGACAGGCTGCGCATCGGCAGCAAACTCTCGGAGATGAGCCGCACAATCGGCCTCACGACTGCCGACATCGAGTTGCTGGAGCGGCAGCTGCTAGCCTGCCGCAAGGCCCCACACCGAATAAACCTGCTCGGCCCGGAGACTCTTTAGGACAGTGGTCTGCGTGCGGCTTCCGTGATAATTGCACGCCGGAGCGAGGTTCCGCTGTAGCCGGCGCCGCCTTTGACCTCAGCATCAAAAACGGACCGACACATGGCGCCCATTCAATACATCGTCGAGGGTGGTCACCGGCTCAAGGGCGCGATCGAGCCGTCGGGCAACAAGAACGCGGCGCTGCCGATCATCGCAGCCGCGCTTCTGACCGACCATCCGGTGACGCTCGATAATGTGCCGCGCATCCGCGACACCGAGACTCTGGTCGAGCTGGTCCGTTCGGTCGGCGCGTCGGCTGAATGGCGCGGCCGCAACCGGCTCGCGATCCATGCCAAGGAGATCCGCGCCGCCGACCTCGATCCGGACCTGTGCGCGCGCATCCGCGCCTCGATCCTGCTCGCCGGCCCCCTGCTCGCCCGCTGCGGCGAAGTGGCGCTGCCGCCGCCCGGCGGCGACGTGATCGGCCGCCGCCGCCTCGACACGCATTTCCTCGCCTTCGAGCAGCTCGGCGCCACCGTCACCGCGACCGACAAGATCGAGCTGCGCGCCTCCGGCCTCAAGGGTGCCGACGTCTTCCTCGACGAGCCCAGCGTCACCGCGACCGAGAATGCGCTGGTCGCGGCCGTTGCCGCGCACGGCACGACCTACCTGCGCAACGCCGCCTCCGAGCCCCACGTGCAGGACCTCGCGCACTTCCTCGTTGCGCTCGGCGCCAATATCGAGGGCATCGGCACCAACACGATGGTAATCCATGGCGCCAGCACGCTCGGCCAGGCGTCCTACGCGATCCAGCCCGATCACATCGAGGTCGGCTCGCTGATCGGCCTCGCCGCCGTGACGCGCTCGCCCTTGCGCATCGTGCGCGCCGGCACCGAGCATCTGCGCTCGATCCGCATGGGCTTCGAGCGGCTCGGCATCGTCTGCGAGGTCGCCGGCGACGATCTCATCGTGCCCTCCGACCAGACCATGAAGATCAAGGACGATTTCGGCGGCCACGTGCCGAAGCTGGAGGACCAGCCCTGGCCGGCCTTCCCCGCTGATCTGATGTCGATCGCGATCGTCACCGCCACGCAATGCGAGGGCGTGATCCTGATGTTCGAGAAGATGTTCGAGTCGCGGATGTTCTTCGTCGACAAGCTGATCTCGATGGGCGCCCGCATCGTGCTGTGCGACCCGCATCGCGCCATCGTCGCCGGCCCCAGCCAGCTGCGCGGCGCCCGCGTCGTCTCCCCCGACATCCGCGCCGGCATGGCCATGCTGCTCGCCGCGCTCTGCGCCGAGGGCACGTCCTATATCGACAACGCCGACCAGATCGAACGCGGCTACGAACGCATCGACGAACGCCTGAACGCGCTCGGCGCGAAGATCACGCGGGTGCCGGAGCGGGGACGGTAGACGTTCGCTCTGCTCTCTCCGCGTCACCGAAGGACCGTAGGGTGGGCAAAGAGCAGCCGCAGGCGGCTCGTGCCCACCGTCGAGCGACGGATGACACTGATGGTGGGCACGGCGCGAGCAACATCGCGGACGAACCGTGACAGAGTGGCGCGCCTTTGCCCACCCTACTCCTTGCTCTCAGCGAGTGCGGTGCTCGTGGAGAGCCCCCTCACCTCCCAGCCCTCTCCCCGCAAGCGGCGGGGGGACCACCGCCCGTGCCGCGAAGAGCCTGGATCCTACTTCGAGATGCCTGTTCAAACGATGTCGCTCACGCACCAATCGATCCTCGCCCTCCTGATACGCCATGAGGCCGCGGCGCTGGCCTTGTTTCGCGATACGTCCGTACCGGCCGACCCGTTCGAGGCGCACGCATGACGATCAGCGAGATCACGCCCGATGTCGACCGTGACCGATGGCTCGCCGGAGCCGACTTCGCCGATGCCTTCCGCATCACGATCGACGGCGCGGCCCTCGATGCCCGCACCACGGCCGAGCGCATGCTCGGTCATGCGCCCTGGTGGATGGCCGCTCTCCTGAAACTCCGCAATGCGCTCGTCAGGCCGTTCGGCTTGAAGACCTCGGGCGCGGACGCACGCCGTCCTGGCCCCATGATCGGGATTTTCCCGGTCATCGCACAGACGCCAAGCCAACTCGTGCTCGGCTTCGACGACCAGCATCTGGACTTCCGCGTTCTGGTCGACGTCGCGACAATCGGCGCAAGCTCTCAGGTGACCGCGACCACCCTGGTCCGGACCCACAACGCACTCGGCCGCATCTATCTCACCGTGATCACGCCGTTCCATCGCCTCGTGGTCAAGGCCACGCTACGGCAGGTCTCAGGAACCGCCTGAACGCGTTCAACGCGTCTCCGTCACGCGTCACGATCTCGAACGGTTTACCCGACACGCAGATCACATCGGAGCCGCCGGCAGCTCCGACCGAGTCAGCCCTTCGCGCTTTTTATTTTCCGAATTTTACGCTTGCGTTTGTTCCGCAAATCAGAAACAATGCCGCCATCCCGTCCTCATGAGAGGGACGCTTCGCGATCGTCACGGACCGTTGAGGGTGGGATGCGATGGATGCGGCGGCTTTCAGCGCGCGCTCGGGGCAATCCGAGGTCGGCGCGTGGACGAAGGAGCGGTCGCATACGGCGAAATCGTATGGTCCTGGCCTCCCGACGCTGAGGTCAAGCCGGCGAACGATCTGTCGGTGACGGTGGCCAACAAGCCCGGCGCACCGGGGAGAGTACGTATAAGCCGTTAAGACCATCGCGCAGGGAAGGCCGGTTGTGCGGCCCACCTGTGGTGACTGCCGCCTGCTACTTCTTTTGCAGGCGGGCCATGGGTGTGGTCAAGCACCCGGCCTTCCCTGCGCCCTCTCACTTCCAAGGGCCGCTCACTTTGCAAAGCTCGGGCGCGAAGCATGCCGCGAGAATGACAACGCACGCGCACGCGGCGGCCGTGCGATCCGACGGCTCTCATCGTTGCCGCAGGCTGCGTTCATACGCCGCATGTGTTCGAGAGGGAACAACGACCGTGATGTGCAGGAACCGGCGGAGGCTGCTATAGCCGCGTCCATGACCCCTATCGTTGCAACCGATCATGCGCCGCTTCCGGCGGCGCCGCCTGCCTCTTTCACCGTCGAACTCTGGGAGACGATCCGGCTCGCTGCGCCGATGGCGCTGACGCAGCTGTCGCAGATCGCGATGATGTCGACCGACCTCGCTTTCATCGGCCGCCTCGGCGGCGACGCGGTCGCGGCGGCCGCGCTGTCCGGCACCGTCTACTTCGTCGGCTCGACCTTCGGCATGGGCCTGATGTCGGCGGTGGCGCCGCTGGCCGCGCAGGCGTTCGGCGCCGGAGACGCCGGGCTGGTCCGGCGCGCGCTGCGAGTCGGCCTGTGGACCGGTCTCTTCATTGCGCTGCCGATCATGCTGATCGCGCTGAACGGCGAAGCCATCCTGCTCGCGCTCGGGCAGACGCCCCGCGTCGCGCATCTCGCACAGGACTATCTGGCCGGTCTCGCCTGGGGCGTCGCGCCGATGCTGTGGTTCCTGGCGCTGCGCAGCTTCATGGGCGCGGTCAATCGCCCGGAGCCGGTGCTCGGGATCACGCTCGCCGCGATCCCGCTCAATGCGTTGCTGGTCTATCCGCTGCTGTACGGCGCGTGGGGATTTCCGCAGCTCGGCCTGACCGGCGTCGGGCTTGCGACCTCCACCGTGAACCTGGCGACGTTTCTCGCGGGGCTCTGGTTCGCCGTGTTTCGTCCGCCCTTCCGCGACTATCGCGTGCTCGCGCGACTGGGACAGATCGACTGGCGGCTGCTGCGGCAGCTGCTCATCATCGGCGCGCCGATCTCGCTGTCGTTCCTGCTGGAATACGGCCTGTTCTCGGCGGCCGCGATCCTGATGGGACTGATCAGCACGCCCGCGCTCGCCGCGCATCAGATCGCGCTGCAGATCACCGCGATCCTGTTCATGGTTCCGTTCGGCATCAGCATGGCGGCGACGGTGCGCGTCGGCCACGCCGCGGGGCGCAACGATGCGCAGGGCGTGCGCCGCGCCGGGTTGATGGCACTGCTGCTCGGCCTTGCGCTGGCGCTGCTTTTCACACTCGGCATCATCCTCGCGCGGTTCGAGCTCGTGCAGCTGTTTCTCGGCAGCGGCGTCGCCGATGTCGGAGCGACCGTCGCGCTCGCCGCCACCCTGCTGCTGGTCGGAACCACCTTCTTCATCACCGATGCGCTGCAGACCATCGCCGTCGGTGCGCTGCGCGGCATCAAGGACACGCGCGTGCCCTTGCTGCTCGCCGTGCTCGGCTACTGGCTGATCGGCTTTCCTGCGTCCTATGGGCTCGGGCTGCACACCTCGCTCGGCGCGACCGGCATCTGGATCGGGCTGTCGCTCGGCACCAGCATCTATGCGGCACTGCTCGTGCTGCGCTTCCTCAGGCTGTCGCGATGATGTCAGGCGCCCGCGGTATCGGACGTCTCCTCGGGCTCAGGCCGATGCGGCTTGCCGGGCGATGTCTCGGCCCATTCGGCGATGACCCGTTCGAGGTCGATCAGGTTCTGCCGCATCTGATCGAGCGAGAAGCCGAGCGCGAAGAAGCGCTCGGCGGCGTCGCCCGGCAGACCCCGCGTCAGGCCGTCGCTGCGCAACGCGGCGACCGCCTCGGCATAGGACTTGACCGCGACATGCACCGGCCAGATCGCCGGCGGTCCGGAGCCGTTACGGATGGCGGCGGCGCAGCCGCGCAGATAGCCGGCGATGGCGTCGCTGACGCGCGTGACCGGGCCCGACAGGCGCGTCTGCAGCTCCGAGGGCAGCGGCACCACGCTGGCGCGGCCGATCATCACGACGTCATGGCGCAGCCGCAGGATGGTTCGCAACAGCGGGCCGGTGTCGGCGCCCGACGACAGCCGCGCCGACCGCTCGCGCTCGGCCTCGGCGCCGGTGGCGTTCAACTCGCTCAGGGCGGTGCCGATGCCGTCCTGGATTCGATGCAGCGCGTCGTTGTCGCGGCCGCGCGACAGGCCGGCCAGCAACTCGGTGAAGGCGGCCGCGATCAGCTCGAGCAGGCGCCCGGCAGCGCTGCGCATCTGCACGTGAGCGCGCGACGGCAGCACCACGAACGATACGGCAAGCCCGGTGAGCGCACCGACAGCGACCTCGAACACGCGGTCGACCGCCGAGCCCAGCGGATCGAGATGGCCCATGGTCGGGACAAGCAGCACGATGACGGCCGTCACCGTGGCGGCGTTGAGGCTCGGATTGAGCGCGGCGATGAAGGCGAGCGGCGTCACCGCCAGGATCAGCATGCCCAGCAATTGCAACTCGCCGGAATGCGGGATGAACACGGTGATGGCGCCGCCATAGATCGCGCCGCCGATGGTGCCGAACATGTAGTCGCGCGTCGCCTTCAGCGAGCGCCCGACGCTGCCTTGCGTCACGATCAGCGAGGTCAGCACCGCCCACAGCGGCAGCTTGAGCTGGAGAGCGGTTGCGATCGCGAAGGCGAGCGTCGCCGCCACCGTGCCGCGCACGGCGAGCGACATCTGCGCCCTGCGGGCATACACCCGGCCGAACAGCTCCTTGATCGACGGCATCAGTCACTCACCTCGAACGGACCAGCGCGGTCCCGGCATGGCAGCCCTTCGCAACGCGGAACCGGCTTGAAAGCCGGAATCAGTCTGCCTACGGTCGCCGCAACGATGTGAGGAAACACGATGGCCCAGGAAACCGCAACGCTCGCCGCCTATGTCGCCGACCTGAAATATGACGATATCCCGCCCGAGGTGCTCGACCGCGCCAAGGTGCTGACGCTCGATTTTCTCGGCAGCGCCATCCGCGCCCGGCGCGAGGCGGAATCGACGCCGTCGGTCGTCAACATGCTGGCGGCGTTGAAGCTGGATGCCGCGGGCGAGGCCACCGTGTTCGGTGACTCCCGGACGTGGACACCGGCCGTGGCGGCGCTGCTCAACGGGACGATGGGCCACTCGCTCGACTTCGACGATACCCACGCGGACTCCTCGCTGCATCCGAGCGCGCCGGTGGTACCCGCCGCCTTCGCCGTCGGCGAGATGGTCGGCGCGTCCGGCCGCGAGGTGCTGACCGCGATCGTCGCCGGCTATGAGGTGTGCTGCCGGCTCGGCAACGCGCTCGATCCGACCTCGCATTATGGGCGCGGCTTCCACCCGACCGCGACCGCCGGCACCTACGGCGCAGCGGCGGCCGCGGGCAAGCTGTTCGGATTGTCCGAGCAGCAGCTCGTCTACGCCTTCGGCGTCTCCGGCAGCCAGGCGGCGGGCTCGCTGCAGTTTCTCGTCAACGGCGCCTGGAACAAGCGCTATCAGGTCGGGGCGTCGGCGATGAACGGCGTGATCGCGGCGACGCTCGCCAAGAATGATTTCGTCGGCGCGATCGAATCCGTCGAGGGCAAGCATGGGCTCCTGGTCGGCTACACCGACACGCCGCATCATGAGAAGGCGGTCGCGGGTCTCGGCACGACCTACGAGACGATGAAGATCGGCGTGAAGCCGTATCCGAGCTGCCGCTATACCCATGCGGCGATCGACGCCATCATCGCGCTGCGCCGCGAGCACAATCTGACGCCGGACCAGGTCAGGCGCGTCGAGGTCGGCCTGCATCGCAACGGCATCACCTTGACCGGCGACGCGAGCACCAAGCGGCATCCGACCTCGATCGTCGGCGGCCAGTTCTCGATGTTCTTCACCGGCGCGCTCGCGCTCGACCAGGGCCGCTTCGGCTGGGACGACTACACGCGTCTGGGTGACAGCGCGATCAACAGCCTCGCCGACAAGTTCGACGTCGTGCAGGACGACAAATTGGAAGGCCGCAGCCATCCCTTCGGCGCGCGCGTCACCATCACCACCGAGGACGGCGTGCACGAGCGGATGCATGATGATCCCTCGGGCGAGCCGACGTCGTTTCCGACGGCGCAGGCGATGAGCGACAAGTTCATCACCTTGGCGCGGCCGGTGCTGAGCAGCCGCGCGCAAACTTTTGCCGATGCGATTCTCTCCTTGGAGCGGTTCGATCGCGTCGCGCAGGCCACCGCTTTGGGGAGAGCCTGATCCAAGCATCACTCCCCACGCGTCGCCGCGATCACGTCGCTCACGAGCTGCGCCACGCCGTCGGCCTCCGGCGGCCAGTTCACGGTGCGGCCGAAGCGCGCGATGACCAGGCGCTCCGAAGGGATGACGACGACATACTGGCCGAGCGTGCCTTTGGCGAAGAAGGCATCGCGCGGCCAGCCGTGGGAGACGCGATAGGTAGCGCCAAAGCTGTCGCCGCGGTTGGTCCAGAAGCCGGCGCCGAGGCCGACGAAGGCTCCGGGAGTCGGGGTGCTGACGTAATCGACCCAGCCGGCGGGCAGGATGCGGCGGCCGGCGATCACGCCATCGTCGAGATACAATTGGCCAAGCCGCGCCCAGTCGCGCGCGGTGGCCAGCATCTGGCTCGATCCTTCCGGCGTGCCGGCGGCATCGAATTCGATGGTGACGTTGCGCATGCCGAGCGGATCGAACAACTCGCGATGCGCAAACCGCAGGACATCCGCGGCACTGCCGCCGGCGGCGGCGCGGATGAGATGCGAGAGGATGACGGTGTTGCCGTCGTGATAGTTGCTGACCGCGCCCGGCGCGGTTTCGAGCGGCATGGATTCGGCAAACGCCGCGCGGTCTGGCTCGACGAACTTCATCCGGTTGACCGGCTCCAACGCAGACAACAACGAGGCCTGCAACGAGCTGCCGAGCGCGAGCCCGGCGGTGTGGCGGAGAAGGTGATCGACGGTGATGGCGTGGCGCGGATCGGCCTCGCCCTGCCAGGCCGCGACCGGTGCGGGCGCATGCAAAGCGAGCTTGTTCTGACGAACGAGGATGCCGATCAGGGTCGCGGTCATCGACTTGGTTGCGGAGAAGCCGAGCAGCGGCGTGTCGAGCGCGAAGCCGGGAGCATAGCGTTCGGCGATCAGTTTGCTGTCCTTGAGCACGACGACCGCATGGGTGCGCCGAAAGGGCGGCGCTTCCGGCTCGGCGAAGGCCCGGTCGAGGGCGGCGGCCAAGGCCGGCGTGGCCGGCTCCACGGGGCGCGGAGGGCCGATCTCGGCTGGCAAGGCCGGCGACGGCGTGGGCAGCCGCATGGCCGGCCATCCCTCCGCCCCGCCATGATCGAGATGGCAACCGAGGCCGTCGCGATAGACCGCATGACTGCGGCCGAGCCCCAGCAGCGTCACGGTGACGTCCTTGGTGGCCCGGTCCACTTGGACATTCATGGCCCAGGTCAGCAGGCCAGCACCAGGCATCGCGTCGCGTGTCTCGGCCAGCACACGCTCCGGATCGAGGCCGGAGACGAAGGTCTCCGAGCACACGACGCTGGCGATGAAGCCCGTCGCCACTTGCGGCACATCGCGGGCCCGGGCGGCGCCGAGTGCAAGGGCGGTCACGGCGACAGTCGACACGAAGACGAGAAGCAGGCGGCGGCGGGTCATGGGAAGCTCCGGCAGATGAACCTGCCGGACCACACCGCAGCGGCCGTCGCACGGCTCGCCGATTTCGAAACATGCACCCGCCGAAACGCGCGGCGAGCTCGCCGATTTCGGAATTCTCCTTTGATGTCAGCGCTCGAACCATCACGCCGCGGCCAGCCTCATGCGCCGGAACTCGGTCGGCGTCACGCCCGTCGCCGCCTTGAACGCGCGGTTGAAGGGGCCGAGCGACTGGAAGCCGGCGTCCATCGCGATGGTGATCACGGGCACCTCGGCCTGGGCCGGATCGGCGAGCGCGGCCTTGGCTTCCTCGATGCGGTGGTTGTTCAGGAAGGTGTTGAAGTTGCGATAGCCGAGTTCGCCATTGATGAGCCGGCGCAGCCGGTACTCGGGAATGGCGAGCCGGGTCGCCAGCATGCCGATGGTGACGTTCTCCTGCCTGTAGATCCGCTCGTCGGCCATCAGCCGCATCAGCGCGTCGACCAGCTTGCGGTTGGCGGCAGGCTGGGCCGCGACAACCGGCTCCGGCACGCTTATCGCGTCATGCGGCGCCTCGGGAGCGAACACGTCGGACGCACCGACCTTCAGCAGCATCAGCGCGACGGCGCCGACGACGGCCAAGAACATCGCCGCATTGACGACATTGGCGAGCTCCGACGGACCACTGCCAGCCGCGACCATCTGCAGCAGCGCGTTGACGCCGCCGTAACCAAGCGCCGCGATGACGACGAAGGCGCGGACGCGACGGCGGCCCTCGACGAGATCCGCCGACCACGACCGGATCGTCTGCGCCAGAGTCAGTCCGACGAAACCAAGCGCCAGCAAATTGTTCGCGACGATGACGATCCGCGCATGCCCCGCCGGCCCGAGCACGAGGCAGCTGATCAGGCTGAAGCCGAACACCGCGAGCCAGATCAGACCGTGCCGCCATCGCGGTGCGAAGCCGTCATCAAACAGCGCGCGGCAGAACAGCCAGAGCACGACGATGTCGGCGGTCGCGAGCGCGATCAGCGGCGCGGCGGCGAGCGATGGCACCGCGGTGCCGCCGATATTGAACGTCGCCGCATGCGCGGCCGAGCCGAGCGCCAGCGCGACCGCGAGCCGGCCGACCGGCTGCTTGCCGAGATCACGCCACAACGACACGGCCAGCATGGCGAGCAGCGCGATGGCTGCGGCGCGGAGGGCGAGATCGAGGTGGTCGAGCGGCATCATCACACGTCCATGATCGGCGCCGGAACTCTAGGCCGGGCCTTGACGGCTTTCAAATCGCACGGATGTCGCGACGTCATGCCCTGCCCTCGCCGTCGCGAAACTGCTAAGCTCGCGCAACCACTTTTCAGGAGTGTCCCATGAGCTGGCAGCCATCGATCGATCCCGAATTCGGCGATCCCACCTCCTGCGATGCGCTGGAGCATGTCATCGTGCCGCGCACCCGCGATCTCGGCGACGGCTTCGCCGTGCGCCGCGCGCTGCCGCATGGCCGCCGGCAGATGGTCGGACCGTTCATCTTCTTCGATCATTTCGGCCCGGTGCAGTTCGTCTCCGGCAAGGGCATGGACGTGCGGCCGCATCCGCATATCGGCTTGGCCACCGTCACCTATCTGTTCGACGGCGCCATTATGCATCGCGACAGCGAGGGCAACGTCCAGGAGATCCAGCCTGGCGCGATGAACCTGATGACCGCCGGCCGCGGCATCGCGCATTCCGAACGCACGCCGGACCTGCAGCGGCAGAACGGGCAGCAGATGCTGGGCCTGCAGAGCTGGATCGCGCTCCCTGTGGAATCCGAGGAGATTGCGCCGAGCTTTCAGCATTATGCGGCGGGCGCGCTGCCGACCGTCAGCGACACCGGCTTTTCGGCGCGCATCATTGCCGGCAAGGCGTTCGGAAAAGCCTCGCCGGTGACGATGGTCTCGCCCTGGTTCTATGTCGAGGTCACGGCGCAGGCCGGCACCATCGTGCCGCTCGATCCTGACCACGAGGAGCGCGCGATCTATATCGTCGACGGCGAAATCGAGATCGCGCGCGAGCGCCATGAGGGCCCGCGGCTGCTGATCTTCCGTCCCGGTGACGCCATCAGCGTCCGCACCATCAAGCCGACCCGGATGATGTTCCTCGGCGGCGATGCGCTGGAGGGGCCGCGCCATGTCTGGTGGAATTTCGTTTCCTCCAGCAAGGAGCGCATCGAGCAGGCCAAGCAGGACTGGAAAACCGGCCGCTTCGCCGCCGTTCCGCAGGAGCACGAGTTCATTCCGCTGCCGGAATAGGCTATGGGGAGCGACGCTCTCTTTCGAAGGCCCTGACCCATGACCACGCTTCTCGCCAGCAATCTGCCGCTCCCGAAGATCGGCCGCGGCAAGGTCCGCGACATCTATGCCGTCGGCGACGACCGCGTGCTGCTGCTGACCACCGATCGCATCTCCGCGTTCGACGTCGTGATGAACGAGACCATCCCGATGAAGGGCGCGGTGCTGACGCAGATCTCGTCCTACTGGTTCAGCGCGCTCGAAGGCGTCGTGCATCACCACATGATCTCGGCCGATACGGATGAGATCATCGCCGCGGTGCCCGAGCTGAAGCCGCATCGCGAGGAGATTCTGGGCCGCGCGATGCTGTGCAAGCGCACCACCGTGTTTCCGATCGAATGCGTGATCCGCGGCTATCTCTCCGGCTCGGCCTGGAAGGAATACGCCGCGAGCGGCACGCTGGCCGGCGAGCAGTTGGCCGCAGGTCTCGTCGAGAGCCAGAAGCTGGAGCCCGCGATCTTCAGCCCGGCGACCAAGGCCGAGACCGGCCACGACGAGAACATCACCATCGCCCGGATGCGCGAGGTGGTCGGCGACGACACGGCGTATACGCTCGAGAGCATGACGCGCGCGGTCTATACGCTCGGCGAAAAGCTCGCCCGCGAGCAGGGCATCATCATTGCCGATACCAAGTTCGAGTTCGGCCGCGACAAGGACGGCAACATCATCCTGATCGACGAAGTGATGACGCCCGACAGTTCGCGGTTCTGGGCCGTCGATGCCTATCAGCCGGGCCAGCCGCAGCCGAGCTTCGACAAGCAGCCGTTGCGCGACTATCTGGATTCCGAACGCAAGGCGGGCCGCTGGAACGGCGAAGCTCCTCCGCCGCCGCTGCCTCGAAGCGTGGTGGACGCGACCAGCCAGCGCTATCTCGAAGCGTTCCGGCGCGTGACGGGGAGTGAGCTGAATATCTGAAGATCGCAGGCTCATGCGTTGACGGTTGGGTTGGGCTTTTTGTCTTAGCGCATCATCGACAGTGTGCATCGGGGACCCCCACCCCCGACCCCTCCCCGCAAGGGGGAGGGGCCAATCTGCGGCCGCTTTCTTGGTCAATTCGAACTCCTCAGCCTTTCTGCTCGAAATCTTGTGGCAAGAGGCACGCTCTGTCGTCTCCCCTCCCCCTTGCGGGGAGGGGTCGGGGGTGGGGGTCCGCTCGGCGAGATCATCATGATGCGCACCAATACGCCCGCAGCGCCGTCGCGCCCGAGTTGATCAAAACAGAGCCCTCCGAAAATGCCGAGGGCGCAGGGAAGGCCGGGAGCTGGCTGCTCCCATGGCCCGCGTGCGAAAAAGAATGCACGCGGCGGTCACCACAGGTTCAGCCGAGACATCCCGGCCCTCCCTGCGCGATGGGTTTAACGTCTGCTCCGAGCTCTCCCCGGGGACCGGGCTTTCTTGCCCCCGTCGCCAGTGCGACACGTCCTGTCAAGGATCACGTCACACCGACTTGACGCCAGCATCGGGGCGCCAGGACCACACGGCTTGAACGTCCGCGAGCTGTCCATCGTCCAGCGCATCAGCACCTGACAGACCCGCGGCCACCGCTCCCCGCCTCTACGTATCGTGACGACGCGTACGCCCCTCTGCATGAGGACGGGATGGGCGCATCAAAGCATGATTTCTGATTTTTAGCAAGCGTCTTTTTGCCCGCCCGGATGGGTCACCGTTCGCGCAAGCGCCACGACCCCAGCCAGCGATCGACACCACTCAGCCATCAATCGCCTTCCGCAAACTGATGCTCGACATGGAATGACTTGGCGGTCACCCGCCATGCGCCGTCGATCAGATGAAAACAGAGATAGTCGAGATAGAGGATCCGATCGATCCTGACCCTCACCTTCACGAGCGCCTGCGTTGCCGATGCCAGATCGACCAGCAGCACCTCTTGCTGACGCGGCGCCGCTTTCGCTTCCGGCGAGGGAGTTGTTTCCAGCACATGGCGATATTCGGCCGCGGTCAGAACGCGCAGCGCCTGATCGCGGAAGCCGTGCAACTGCGCTGTGGGTGCGAACACACGATCGAAACGGCTGACGTCGAAGTCGAACATCATGTCGAAGTAACGATCGACGGTAGAAAGCAGTGTGTGGGGCGGTGCAGGATCTGTCATGTTCAGCTCACGGGTGGTGTTGACTGCCCTTGATCTTGGCGCGGAACGCCGCAGCATGTCCTTGCGAACTGTGCTAACCTCCCGATCCTCGGCGCAATGAATTGTCCCTTCAGCAGCCGGATTGGGCGAGACATGCCAAAAATCACGCTCGATGCCATCGACCATCGCATTATCCGCGAGCTGCAAGCTGATGCACGGCTGAGCAATGTCGAGCTTGCGGATCGCGTCGGACTGTCACCTTCTCCATGCCTTCGGCGCGTAAAGCGGCTGGAGCGCGATGGCATCATTCAAGGTTACCGCGCGGTGCTCAACCGCGACAGCGTGGGGCTGGGCTTTTCCGCGTTCCTCGCCGTCAAGATCGAGGGACATGCCAACGTGCACGCGCTCGACTTCGAGGACACCGTTTGCGCGATGCCCGAAGTCCTCGCCTGTCATCTGGTGTCCGGCGACTCAGACTACTTGCTCGAAGTCGTGACGGCCGATCTGGAGCACTACCGGCGCTTCCTGGTCGAACGATTGCTGAACCTGCCGATCGTCCGGGAGGTCAAAAGCAATATCGCCATTCAGACCCGCAAGGCAACGGCCCCGTTGCCGCTTTCAGAACCGCTCTGAGGGTGTGGACAGTCGGAGAGTGAGAGCAATGATTTCGAGGAGTCGTGCGCAAGAGGTCGCGGCAGCCTGGTCATGGGCCTGAGCACCAACGCCCCGATCATCCTGCTGCCCGGCATGGACGGGACTGGACAGTTGCTGAAGCCCCTCGCCGAACGTCTGTCGGCGAACCGCCCTACGCACATCATCGCCTATCCCTTCGATCGGTACCTCGACTACGACCAGCTCGCACGGTTCGTCGGCGAGCGCTTGCCTCGGCATCGCTTCGTCATTCTGGGGGAGTCATTTTCTGGACCGATTGCAATCGAGATCGCAGCCACGAACCCGCGAGTCGCCGGGCTCATCCTTGCGTCAAGCTTTGCGCGGCATCCGCTGCCGCGGTGGATGTCGCCGCTCACTTGGCTGCTCGATGCGCGATGGATGCCGTCCACGCTCATGGCCGCAGCCATCATGGGATCGGCGACAACGCCGGAGCTCAGGCAACGGCTGCAAGACGTCCTGCGCTCGCTGCCGCCGGCGGTCCTGCGCGCGCGGGCCAAAGACGCGCTCCGGATCGACCGGCGCGACCGATTGCGTGCGACCACCTGCCCGATGCTGTGCATGCACGGCAGTGCGGACCTGCTCATTGGTCAGAGAGAAATCTCGGACATCCTTGCGGCTCGGCCCGATTGCGAGCTGTGCGAGCTTGATGCGCCCCACATGTTGCTGGCGACTCATGCCAAAGCTGCTGCCATGGTCATCGATGCGTTCTGCGAGCGCGTTGCACCCGTTCACGATTGAATCGGCAGGGTGGCAAAGGCGAGAGCGCGGTGCATCTCCGGGCGAGCTCGTGGTGACGCCGTGCCCGCCGTCTTGCTGGAGCATGCGCGGATAGACGGTGGGCATGCTGCCGCCTGCGGCGGCTGCTTTGCCCACCCTACGAGGTGTCAACTACTCCTCGAACCCGACGAACACCGTCGCGTCCTTGACCGATTTGCGCTCGGAGACCACGGCATTGGCCGGGAAATCGTGATCCGGCCAGCCGAGCGCGATGCTCTTCATGATGATCTGGTCGTCGGCGATGCCGGCGTGCTCGCGAACCACCGGCGATTGCATGATGCCCTGGCTGTTGATGACAGCGCCGAGGCCGCGTGACCAGGCGGCGTTGACCAGCGCCGTCGTCACCGCACCGCAATCGAACGGCGTGTCGTCGCTGCCGTCGAGCACGCGGTCATAGGTGACGATGATGCAGACCGGGGCGTCGAACTGGCGGAAGCCGCGCAGCACCCAGTCCTGGCGTTTGTCCTTGTCGTCGCGCGCGATGCCCATCGCGGAGAACAATTGCTTGGCGACCTGCACCTGGCGGTCGCGGTGATGGCCTGCGAACGGCTGGCCCGTGCGAAATTCACGCGACTGCGGGACACCGGCGACCATGCGCTCGGTGTTGCCGGCGCGGATGCGGTTGAGCGGCTCGCCGGTGATGACGTAGAAATTCCAGGGCTGGGTGTTCATCGACGACGGCGCGCGCATCGCGAGTGTGATGATCTCCTCGATCAGCGCGCGCGGCACCGGATCGGGCTTGTAGCCGCGAATGCTGCGGCGGCCGAGGATGACGTCGTCGAATTCCATGTGCGTGGACTTCCTGCCCTGAGTTTGTTTGGTCGCGATCTTCGCGGCTTTTGAGTTCCGGCGCAAGATTGGCGACCGCCAGCAAGACCTTTCCGCGCGCTATCGTGTGTCCATCGACGCAATCATGCGCGCCAGATCGAAGGGACTTTCCACCAGGCGGTCTGCACCGGCCGTCTCCAGCTCATCACGGCTGCCATAGCCCCAGAGCACGCCAAGGCTGCGCAGGCCCACCGCGTGTGCGCCGGCAATGTCGTGGCGGCGATCGCCGATCATGACGCCGTCGCGCGCGGAGATATTCCGCATCGAGAGAATATGCGCGAGCAGCTCGGGCTTGTGGTCCAGTGCGCCTGACGGCACCGAGCCATGGATGGCGGTGAACAACGATGCCAGCTCGAGATGCTCCAGGATGCGGCGCGCAAACACCTCACGCTTCGATGTCGCCAGATAGAGCCGCAGGCCGGCGCCGTGCATCTCCAGCAATGCCTCACGGATACCCGGATAGAGCGCGCAGTCGAACAGGCCGACATCGCCATAATGCCGGCGATAGACCAGAACGGCTTCGTCGACACGGTCGTCGCCATGGGCCTGCAGCAGCGCATGCAGCATGTCCTGCAAGGGCGGCCCGATGAAGGCGGCGATGTCGAGCGTGTCGTCGGGCGTATGTCCGAGCGATCGTAGAGCGGCCCGCGTGCTGGCAGCGATGCCGGGGCGTGAATCGATCAGAGTGCCGTCGAGATCAAGCAGAACCGAATGAATGGAAGAGTGAAGCGAAGACATGGCCGAGCATAGCGCCGAGCGGCAAAAGCGCCAACCTCGATATCGCCCCGTCGCGGGGACGGCTCGTCACGCAGTCCTTTGCGTCAAATCTCTTCTGACGCAGGATGCGCCGGCTGGCCTTCAACGCCCAGCATGACTGGAGGATCACACGAATGGACTTCTCCATCGAATGGCCGGACGACTTCGCCAACTACGAATGGGAAGTGACGGCGAAGGGGTGGTTTACGCTGACAGTTATCGTTTCAGACCGACGATATTGTCTGAACGTCTATGATCCCGCTCGCCTCGGCCAGGAGATTCAATCCGACTTCAAGCGCGGGAAGCCGTTCTTCGAACCGAATCTGGTTGTCGTCGAATCCGTGACGCGCGCCGCAATCGAACAAGCCGTCCAAGAGCTCGTGCGATCGGACCGCGCCGCCGACTTGATCGAAGAATCGACGGAGTCGAAAGCACGGTAGATCAGGGTCAAGTCTTCAATCCGCGCCCCTGCCGAACACCCATTCGAGCGCGGCATTCTGGGCATGCAACAGAAATGCCTTCGCTTGCGTCACGCGACAGGTATGGTGCCGCATCGCATCGTCGGAGACCTCCTGCCCCCGCGTCACCGGCGGACAAGGTAGGAACTCCAGATCCGGCCGCAGACCGTCGAGGAGATCTGCGGTGATCTGATAGTCCTGCAAGGCGCCGGCCTCATCATCCCCAGGCCAGCAATCGGTGATGATCACGTCGGCGTCCTGCAAGGCGGCAAGATCAGTCGTCACGTGGAAGCGCGGAGACTCGCCCTGCGCATGCCACCGCGCCGGATAGACCTGAACGACGTCGATCGGAAGCACCTGCGCGGCCTCGATCCAGGAGCCGAGGATGTTGGCAGCCGGCGCCACCACGGCAATCTTCAGGCCGTCGATGGTACCGCGGCGATGCCACAGGAAGGCGAGGTCCCCGAGCGTCTCGCAAGGGTGATTCTGCCGCGTGCGGGCGTTGATCACCGGTGCCTGCGCCCAGTGCGACAATGCATAGAGCATCTCGAGCTCCGGCGTGCGGCAGACCACGGCATCGAACCAGTTGTCGAGATAGGCGGCGAGATCCTCGATCGCCTCCGTCGCGTTGAGACGGATCGGCGCGTGCACACAGAGACCGCCCATCGCCTGCACGCCGAGATCGAAGGCCGTGGTGTTCCGCCAGCCGCCATCATCGACCACGAGCGCGATGCGGCGGCCTGCGAGCGCTTGCGGCATCGCGCGCGCCCGCCAGCAGGCGGCGAGTTCCTGCGCGCGCATCAGCATGCCGAGGATATCGGAGCTGTCGAGGTCACCCAGGGCCAGGATGTCGCGCTCACCCACCATGCACTCTCATCACATCCTCAAGGGCGGGCCGATCGGTCTGAAGGCCGGTGTCGGTCATGCGCCGTTCGCGATTGCCCTGCCCCCACCACGAGCATAACCTTCGTGAAAAATCCAGGGAAGGAACCGCGTCGATGGCACAGATCGCAACGATCGAGACCGGGCTGTATCGCATTCCGCTCAGCGTGACGCTGTCCGACAGCACGCATGGCGAGATGACGGCGTTCGAGCTGATCACCTGCCGCGTGCGTGACGCCGACGGTGCCGAGGGCACAGGCTACACCTACACCGTCGGCCGCAACGGCTATGCCGTGGCCGACATTCTCAAGCGCGAGATCACCGAGCTGGTTGCAGGCTACGAGGCCGACAACACCGAGGCCATCTGGCACCGGGTGTGGTGGGGCCTGCATTATGGAGGGCGCGGCGGCCCTGTCGTGCTGGCGCTGTCGGCGCTCGACATCGCGCTGTGGGACCTGAAGGCGCGGCGGGCCGGCCTGCCGCTGTTCCGCCTGCTCGGCGGCTTCGATGCGCGGGTGCCGTGCTATGCGGGCGGCATCGATCTTGATCTCTCGATCGATGCGCTGCTGAAGCAGACCGACGACAATCTCGCGCGCGGTTTTCGCGCCATCAAGATGAAGGTCGGACGGCCCGATCTCGGCGCCGACGTCGCGCGCGTGAAGGCGATGCGTGAGCATCTCGGCGACGGCTTTGCGCTGATGGCGGATGCCAACATGACGTGGACGGTGGAGGAGGCGATCCGCGCGGCGCGCGCCTTGCAACCGTTCGACCTCACCTGGCTGGAGGAGCCGACCATTCCCGACGATATCGCGGGCCACGCGCGGATTCTCGCCGCCGGCGGCGTGCCGATCGCGGCCGGCGAGAACCTGCGCTCGCTATGGGACTTCAAGAACTACATCGCCGCCGGCGCCGTGTCCTATCCCGAGCCCGACGTCACCAATTGCGGCGGCGTCAGCGCCTTCATGAAGATCGCGCGGCTGGCGGAAGCGTTCAACCTGCCGGTCACCAGCCATGGTGCGCACGACATCACCGTGCACCTGCTCGCCGCCTGTCCGAACCGCTCCTATCTCGAGGCGCACGGCTTTGGCCTGGACCGCTACATCGAGCATCCGCTGGTGCTCGAGAACGGCATGGCGCAGGCCGCGTCGCGGCCGGGTCACGGCATCCGTTTCGACTGGGAGGGACTGGCGAAGCTCGCGGGGTGAGGCGCTCACGCGCCGGCGAACACCTCATCATACGCCAGGCGCACGGCGCGCAAGTCACGCGTTCGCCGCCACTCCTCCAATTGCGTCGCCACCGCGTAGGTGATCAGCAGCGAGCGGCGGCGCGCGCCGCTGCGGTTGCGCGTGGCGCCATGCAGCAGATCGACGTCGAACAGCAGGATGTCGCCGGCCTGGCCCGCCGTGACGAACGGCGCCGCCTGCGCATCATCGGCGTCGAGATGATGTGTGCCGGGCGCGATCTGCGTGGCGCCGTTGTCGGAACAGTAGGAATCGAGAAAGGCCAGCGCCGACACCGCCTCCTTGCGCCCGCGCGTGACGCTGTCGCGATGCAGCGGCTGCTGGCCGCCATCGGGCAGCGGCTCGCGTCCCTCGACCTGGCCAAGGAAGAACGGCGCCTGCAGGATGTGATGCACGGCGGCCAGCATCGCGGGCAGGCGGCAGAGTTGCTGGACGGTCGCGTCGGCATCGACCATCGCATGGCGCCAGTCGCGGCCGCGCGGGACCGGCCATTGGTCGGATGGAATCGACCCCTGCTCGAACGCCTCACGCAGCGCGGCGATCCACGCAGTTGGGACCGCGCCGCGCAACAGCAGATAGCCGTCCATATCCAGACGCCGCGCATCGGCGGCGTCGAGCGTCGCGACGCGGGTCGTGGCGATCGTGGTCAGCGCGGCGGTCATGCAGCCCCAAGGTGTCGTGTCGGCCAGGCCGCATCCTCAACGAAGCATCTGCGCCGCGCAAGCGCCGCCCGCGCGCCGGCGACATGGACGAAGATTTCGCTTGCGCCGCGCTCGCGCCGCCGTACCAAAGCCGTCGATTGGTTTGAGGCATATTCGAACGTGGACAATTCTCTTTCAGCCCGCGGCGGCCCGCTCGCGCGGCGCGGCTTCGACGACGTTCTCGGCGGATCGGCTGCCAGCGTCCTGAGCGTCACCTACGGCCTGTCCTATGCGCTGCTGATCTTCGCAGGCCCGCTCGCACCGCATCTTGGCCAGGGCATCGGCATCACCTTCGCGGTCTCGGCCGTCATCGCCCTGGTGCTGGCGCTCGCGAGCTCGCTGCCATTTGCGATCGGCGCGCCGGACAGTTCGACCGCGGCCGTGACGGCCATTCTCGCCGGCTCGCTGGTGGAGCGGCTGGTCGCGACCGATCCGGCGGCGCCGCTGCTGATGCCGGTCGTCATCACGCTCGGGCTGACCAGCCTCGTCACCGGGCTGGTGCTGTGGGCCTGCGGCATGAGCCGGCTCGGCCGCGCCATCCGCTACGTGCCCTACCCCGTGGTCGGCGGCTTTCTCGGCGCCACCGGCGCGCTGATCGTGATCGGCGCGGTCGGCGTGATCACCGGACAGCGGCCGCAGCTCTCGACCTTGTCGACGTTGGCGCACGCGCAGACCGCCTATGAGCTCGCCGCCGCGGCGGCGATGGCGCTGCTGCTCTATCTGACGTGGCACCGCTCGCGCAATCCGTTCGGCCTGCCGGTGATCCTGGTCAGCGGCACGGTCGCTGCGCATCTCGGCTTCTGGCTCTCCGGCATCAGCCCGGCCGATGCGCAGACGATGGGCTGGACGTTCCAGCCGCCGCCGCATGTCGCGCTGGTGTGGCCGTGGACGGCGGCGGAGCTCGGCAGCTACCCCTGGGCGGCGCTGCCTGACGTCGCCGGCAATCTCGTGGCCGTCGTGTTCGTTACCGCGGCGAGCACGCTGTTCAACACCGCGGGCATAGAGGTCGCGACCCATCACGAGGCCAATATCGAGCGCGAGCTCGCGGTCACCGGCGTCGCCAATGCGCTGGCCGGCGTGCTCGGCGGCTATACCGGCTGCATCTCGATCAGCCGCACCGTGCTCAACGTCAAGGCCGGCGGCTCCGGCCGGATCTCCGGCCTCACCGTCGCCGTCATCTCGCTGCTGATGCTGGCCCTGGCGCAGCCGCTGCTCGGCTACATGCCGAAATTCGTGCTCGGCGGGCTGCTGCTGTATCTCGGCGCGGATACGCTGCACAAATGGGCGGTGCAGTCGCGGCGGCGGCTGTCGAGGACCGACTATGCCTCGCTGCTGCTGATCATCGCGATCATCCTGGCCTGGGGCTTCATCGCCGGCATCCTGATCGGCGTCGTGATCGGCTGCGCCGCCTTTGCGCTGAGCGCGGCGCGGATCAGTGCCGTGAAATACGCCTTCGACGGCACCGAATATCGTTCCTCGCTCGATCGCTCGCGCGACGACCAGGCGGTGCTGGCGGCGCATGGCCGCGAGATCCAGGGATTGAACCTGCAGAGCTACCTGTTCTTCGGCTCGGCCAACCGGCTCTACCAGCAGGTCAAGGCCTTGCTGTCGCGGCGACCGGAGTGCCGCTTCCTGGTGTTCGACTTCAAGCTCGTCACCGGCATGGACTCATCGGCCGCCTACAGCTTCGCGCAGATCAAGCGCCTCGCCGAGGAGCGCGACATCCGCCTGGTGCTGGTGCATCTGTCGCCGGCGGTGGCACGCGCGCTGCGCGCCGGCGAATTCATCAGCAAGGAGGTCTCGGTCGCGCCGGAGCTCGATCACGCGCTCGAATGGTGCGAGAACGCGATCATCGCGCGCCACCAGGGCCAGGCGCAGGACGAGGCATCGCTGCGCGACTGGTTCGCGCGCATCCTCGGCAGCGCCGCCGACGCCGAGGAGCTGATCGGCCGCTGCGAGCGGCTCGACGTCGCCGCCGGTACGACGATCGTCCGCGCCGGCGACCCGGCTGCCTCGATGCACTTCATCCTCGACGGCCGGGTCGGCATCATGGTGCCGGCGGAACATGGCGGCACCACGCGGGTGCGCAGCCTCGGCCGCTACACCACGATCGGCGAGATGGGCCTGGTGGCGCACACGCCGCGCAGCGCCACGATTCAGGCCGAGACCGACAGCGTGCTGTATGAGCTGACCATCCCGCGCTTCGAGGCGATCACGCGCGAGCATCCGGCGCTGGCGCAGAAGCTTCTCACCTATTTCGTGACGATCATGGCGGAGCGGCTGAGCTTCGCCAACCGCACCATCGCCGTGCTGCGACGATAGGTCATCGCGCCGCGATCCCCGTCACCCCCCGGGAGTTAACGCCCTGGTAACCGGGCGGGCGTACGGCTCGGAGGACATCGATTGTCACGTTCTGAAACATGAGGAAAGGAAGCGTTCGCGCGCTTCAGTCGAGCCCATGGCCGTCGTTTCCAGCACGAGCTACATCTCACCCGCGATGGAGCGGGTCTACCGCCAGAGCAATCTGCTCGGCGAGTGGAAGGGCAGTTGGACCGCCAACGGCCAGGCCGTGAGCTTCAAGGTCGTGAACATCAGAGGCGCGGCGGCGACGGTGGAATACACCCACAATGGCCGCACCGAACGCGGCATCGGCCAGGTCAACGGCTCCACCATCGATTTCGGCGCGGTCACGCTCGGCACCAAGAACGGCAAGAACGCGGTGCTGCTGTTCTCGGCCGGCGGCGGCAAGGCCAGCGCCGTGCTGGAGAAGCAGGTGCCGCCCGCCAGCGAAAGCAATCTCGCCGGCAGCTGGGCAGGCTATTCCGGCGACAACGGCATGAGCGCGAGCTTCCGCGTGCTGTCGGTCAACGGCAAGCAGGCGCAGGTCAGCGTGACCAACAACGGCATCACCCGCACGGGCACCGGCCTCGTCTACAACGACGTCATCATGTTCGAGCAGACGCAACTCTCGACCAAGGACGGCAAGAGCGGGACGGTCATCTACCAGCTCGGCAACAAATCCTACTCCGTCCCGGTCAACAAGCTGCCCTCGGCCGTTTAGCGGCCGGCCGGCGGGCCGGGGCTTACACCCCGGCCATCATCACATATTTGATCTCGAGATATTCCTCGATGCCGTGGTGCGAGCCTTCGCGCCCGAGGCCGCTCTCCTTGACGCCGCCGAACGGCGCCACCTCGGTGGTGATGAGACCGGTGTTGACGCCTACCATGCCCGATTCCAGCGCCTCCGCGACGCGCCAGACGCGGCCGAGGTCGCGGGCGTAGAAGTAGGACGCGAGACCGAATGGCGAGGCGTTGCACATCGCGATCACGTCGGCCTCGTCCTTGAAGCGGATGACGGGAGCAAGCGGGCCGAAGGTCTCCTCATGCGCGACCAGCGCGTCCGCCTTCACGTCGCGCAGCACGGTCGGCTCGAAGAAGGTACGGCCGAGCGCGTGGCGCTTGCCGCCGGTGACGACCTTGGCGCCACCCTTGACCGCATCGGCGATGTGGCGCTCGACCTTCTCGACCGCCTCGGCGTTGATCAGCGGCCCCTGCACAACGCCGGCCTCGGTGCCCTCGCCGATCTTCATCGCCGCGACCTTGGCAGCCAGCTTCTCGACGAAGGCGTCGTAGATGCCGTCCTGCGCATAGAGCCGGTTGGCGCAGACGCAGGTCTGGCCCATGTTGCGGTACTTCGAGACAACAGCGCCTTCGACCGCCGCATCGACATCGGCATCGTCGAACACCACGAACGGCGCGTTGCCGCCGAGCTCGAGCCCGAGCTTCTTCACCGTGCCGGCGGACTGCCGATACAGAATCTTGCCGACCTCGGTCGAGCCGGTGAAGCCGACGAAGCGCACCGCCGGGTGCTCGCACAGCACCTTGCCGATCGGCGGCGCGTCGCCGGTGATGATGTTGAGCGCACCCTTCGGGATGCCGGCGCGCTCGGCCAGCACGGCGAGCGCCAGCGCCGACAGCGGCGTCTCATTGGCGGGCTTCAGCACCACGGTGCAGCCGGCGGCGAGCGCCGGCGAGACCTTGCGGGTGATCATCGAATTCGGAAAATTCCACGGCGTGATCGCGCCGCAGACGCCGATCGGCTGCTTCAGCGCCAGCAGGCGCGCGTCCGGCTTCTGCGTCGGAATGGTCTCGCCATAGACGCGGCGCGCCTCCTCGGCGAAGAACTCGATATAGGCGGCGCCGATATCGACCTCACCGAGCGCTTCCGCCAGTGGCTTGCCCTGCTCGGAGGTCAGGATCAGCGCGAGATCCTCGCGGTTGGCCGCGATCAGCTCGAACCATTTGCGCAAGATGTTGGAGCGCTGCTTGGCGGTCTGCCTGGCCCACAGCGGAAAGGCGCGCGCGGCGGCCTCGACGGCCTGCGTGGTCTCGGCGGCGCCGAGCTGGGCGACCTTGGCGAGCTCGACACCGGTGGCGGGATTGACGACCGGGAACACCGGCGTACCGACCCAGGCGCCGTCGATGTAGCACTGCTCACGCAGCAGCGACGGATCCTTCAGGCGGTCGCGCAGGCTGGCGGTGGCGGATACGCGGGCGGTGGCGGTCGATGTCATCTGGCGGCTCCCTCGAAGCGATCGTTCTGTCGCATGCGAATATAGCCACCGCCGGCCGTAGGCGCACCGCGTGTGCGCCTCGGGACCGGTACATTCGACCGGGCCAACCGTGCCTTGACGGCACCAAAGGCGGTGCTCTACGAAGTGGCACCGCGCAGAGCGGGCCTTAGGCCGCGCCGCTCATGTAGGTCTCACGACGGCCGATCATCCGCTCCGCCGCGGCCTTGGCGTCGGCCTTGGTCGAGGTCGCGCAGGTCCGGTATTCGAGATCGGGCAAAGCCGCGGGATCACGGCGGCCGAACCAGGATTTCTGCCCCACGGGCAGCAGCGCCAGCGCCTGCGCCACATTGTCCACCGCGCCGAACGAATACAGCGCGCCAGTGGCGGCAATGCGGACCTCGTAGATCCCAGGCGTGATCGGTGCCTCGATATTGTCACCGCGGCCCGGCCGCGGATACCGCTTCCACTCGCTCCAAGTCGAAATCATATCGCCCCCAACGGCGGACGTTGCCGCCAAAACACGTGTGTCCGGCCGGAAAAGGCCGGTTCTTGAACCCTTTAATGCAGAAATGGTTGCAACTCACAACAGTCCCAAGCCCGCGGCGGGAACATGGCGCCTATGTGTCGGACCAGCGACCTCATGGAACTAATCATGATTCTCTGAACAATTTGAAGCGCTGTGGCCGATTGAACGAACAAGTCCCGAGGGCCTGTGATCGCGCCGCATCATCACGAGATCGCGATCAGCTGCGTCCCTGCGGGTTCTTGCTGCCCAACGCCGGCCGGGGAACAATTCGGTACCGCCAATAAGAGCGGAACGGAGGACACCATGCTGAGCAAGACGAATATCGATGGCGTGCTGCGCCCGAGGGCGGACGCGGGCGAGATACCAGGGGTCGTCGCCATGGCGGCCGACAGCAGCGGCGTGATCTACGAAGGCGCGTTCGGCAAGCGCGATCTCGGCCGCGACGAACCGATGACCACCGACAGCGTGTTCTGGATCGCCTCGATGACCAAGGCGATCACCTGCGCCGCCGGCATGCAGCTGGTCGAGCAGGGCAAGCTGTCGCTGGACGCGCCGATCGGCGCGGTGCTGCCCGACCTCGCCGCGCCCAAGGTGCTCGACGGCTTCGATGCGAATGGCGAGCCGATCCTGCGGCCGGCCAAGACCGCGATCACCTTGCGCCATCTCATGACCCACACCGCCGGCTTCTGCTATGATATGTGGAACGGCGACATGGCGGCCTATGTGCAGAAGGCTGGCACGCCCGGGATCATTACCTGCAAGAACGACGCACTGAAGCTGCCGCTCGCCTCTGATCCGGGCACGCGCTGGGAATATGGCATCAACATCGACTTCGTCGGCAAGGCGGTGGAGGCCGCGAGCGGCCAGACGCTCGATGCCTACCTGCGCGACAATCTGTTCGCGCCGCTCGGCATGAACGACACCGGCTTCAAGCTCGGCCCGTCGCAGCGGTCGCGGCTGGTCGGCATGCATGCGCGCGGCGAGGACGGCAGCCTCGCGCCGATCCCGTTCGAGATCGAGCAGGAGCCGGAATTCCACATGGGCGGCGGCGGGCTGTATGGCACGGCCGGCGACTACATCCGTTTCACCCGGATGATCCTCAACAATGGCCGCGGCAATGGCAACCAGGTGCTGAAGCCCGAGACCGTCGCCGCGATGCGCGACAATCACATCGGCGAGCTGGAGATGACCAAGATGGCCGCCGCCGTGCCCGGCGTGACCAACGACGTCGACCTCTATCCTGACATCGTGAAGAAGTGGGGCCTCAGCTTCATGATCACGACGGCGCAGACGCCGGAAGGCCGCAGCGCCGGCAGCCTCGCCTGGGCCGGCCTCGCCAACACCTACTACTGGATCGATCCGGCGCGCGACGTCACCGGCGTGATCCTGATGCAGCTGCTGCCATTCGCGGACCGGCTGTGCCTGGAGACATTCGCCGGCTTCGAGCGCGGGGTGTATGCAGAGCTGGACGCCGCGGGCGGGCAGAAGGCGGCGTAGTGAGCTGAGGGGCGTGCGGAGGCGAGTGATCGCGGGATCACTGCGCCTCCACACACGAGGCGATATAAACTAATTAGTTGACGTTCCGAGAACGACACGGTCCGCCGCACGACCGGCGCGCCCCCTCTCCCCGTCCTTCACGGGGAGAGGGTTGGGGTGAGGGGCAGCCACACCCACCGACCGTGCGGAAAGCCCCCCTCACCCGGATCGCATCTGGCGATGCGATCCGACCTCTCCCCGCACGCGGGGAGAGGTAAGAAGGACCGAGCAAGCGGGGCCAGCTTACGTCCCACGCAGTCCTGTGAGTTAAACCTTCAACCCGTTCTGCGCCGCCAGATCCTTCAGCGACACCTGCGGCCGGGCACCGATGTGCTGGATCACCTCCGCCGCGGCGAGGCCGCCGAGCTTGCCGGCGATCTCGTAGCCGGTCTTGCGCACCAGCCCGAACAGGAAGCCCGCGGCAAACAGGTCGCCGGCGCCGGTCGTATCCACCAGCGTCTCGATCGGATGCGCCGGCACCGCGATCACGCCGTCGTTCGACACCACGACGCAGCCCTTGTCGCTGCGGGTGACGATGCCGAGCGTGGCATCCTCGCGCAGCTGCTTCAGCGCGCCGTCGAAATCGGATGTCTGGTACAGTGAATGCAGCTCGGCCTCGTTGGCGAAGACGAGATCCACGGTGCCGCCGCGCATCAGGTCGAGGAACTCCTCGCGATAACGATCGACGCAGAACGCATCCGACAAGGTCAGCGCGACCTCGCGTCCGGCGTCATGCGCGATCGTCGCCGCCTTGACGAACGCATCCTTGGCGTCCTTGGGGTCCCACAGATAACCTTCGAGATAGACGATACGCGCCGCCGCAATCTGAGCGGGATCGATGTCCGCGACGGTGAGGTTCTGGGCCGCGCCGAGATAGGTATTCATGGTGCGCTCGCCATCCGCCGTCACCAGGATGTAGGAGCAGCCGGTGGCCGGGCCGTCGGAGGCCGGCGCGGTATCGAAGGTGACGCCGGCGGCGCGGATATCGTGGGTGTACATGCGCCCGATCTGGTCGCTCTTGACCTTGCCCACATAAGCGGCACGGGCGCCGAGGCTCGCCAGCCCCACGATGGTATTGGCGCCCGACCCGCCCGACATCTCGGTCGCCGGCCCCATATCGGCATAGATCGCGGCTGCGCGGCCCTCGTCGATCAGCGCCATGCTGCCTTTCGTCATGCCATGCTTGGCGAGAAAGGCCTCATCGGTCTGTACAAGCACGTCGAAAATCGCGTTGCCGATCCCGAGAACATCGTATTTCGCGTCAGTCATCCACTGGCCCCGTTTACGGCGTTTGCAAACGCTGCGGCCTATCACAAGCGGCGCTGCTATAGAAGCCTGATGATCCGCTCATTCGTGACTGTGTTGTCAGGAACACTCGCCTCGCGTCTCCTCGGCTTCGTCAGGGACGCGTTGATGGCCGCGCTGCTCGGCGCAGGCCCGGTCGCGGACGCATTTCTCGCGGCGTTTCAGCTCGTCAACGTCATCCGGCGATTGCTCACGGAGGGCGCGCTCAACGCAGCGCTGGTGCCGATGTGGTTGCGGATATACCAGCAATCAGGCGCGACCCAGGCGGCAGCTTTTGCCGGCCGCGTGCTCGGCACCGTCAGCACCGGCCTGCTGATCGCAACCATCGCGCTGGCTGTGCTGATGCCGTTCGCAATGACAGTGCTCGTGCCTGGCTTCGCCGGTGACGAGACACTCACTCTCGCCGTCAACGACGCAAGACTGATGCTGCCCTATCTCGCCTTCGCAGGGCCTTCGACGGTGTTGCTGGCGCTGTCGAGCGCGCAGGGGCATTTCGCGCTCGCTGCCTTCGCACCGCTGTTGTTCAACGTCGCGCTGATCGCGATGACGATCGTGCTGCTGATGCAACATCCGGATCCGTCGCAGGGCGCGCTGCTGCTCGCCGCGACGATCGGCGCCGCCGGCCTGCTGCAGCTCGCGATGCTGGCGCAACGCAAGCGCGGCAGCCGCATCGCGTCGCCGATGCGCGTGACGCTCGATGCCGAAATGCGCGGCTTCTTCGCCAAGGCGCTGCCCGGCATGGTCGCGAGCGCCGGGCCGCAATTGCTGGCGGTGGGCGGCGCGATCGTCGCCTCGACCTCGCCGTCGGCGGTGTCATGGCTGTATTTCGCCAACCGC
Organism: Bradyrhizobium sp. HKCCYLRH3099; assembly: GCF_051167855.1. Lineage (NCBI taxonomy): Bacteria > Pseudomonadati > Pseudomonadota > Alphaproteobacteria > Hyphomicrobiales > Nitrobacteraceae > Bradyrhizobium > Bradyrhizobium sp. HKCCYLRH3099. The sequence goes on along the minus strand of NZ_JBNPTW010000003.1, from coordinate 100,369 downwards.
CTCGTCGAACTGCCGCTCGGCCTCGTCGGCGTCGCCATGGGCGTCGTGCTGGTGCCGGAGCTGACGCGCGCCTTGCAGTCCGGCAATCGGCAGGCGCTGTCGGAGGTGCAGTCGCGCGGTCTCGAGTTGACGATCGGGCTCGCACTGCCGGCGAGCCTCGGGCTGATGATCCTGAACGAGCCGGTCGTCCGTTTGCTGTTCGAACACGGCGCGTTCACGACCGGAGACGCCAGGGCGACGGCGCAGGTGCTGACGTGGCTCGCGGCGGGGCTTCCCGCGCAAGTGCTGACCAAGGCGCTGCAGCCCGCCTTTTTCGCGCGCGAGAACACCCAGACGCCGCTGCGCGCGACCTTGATCGGATGCGGCGTGGCGATCGCGATGGCCTTCCTGCTCAGCCAATCCTTCGGCGCCCCCGGCATTGCCGCGGGCCTTGCGCTCGGCGCCTGGGCCAACGCCGCCGTGCTGCTTCGGCGCGGCGCCGCGCAGTTCGGGTTTTCCGTCCGCCCGGAAAGTTGGCGCCGCCTGCCGCGGATCGCGCTCGCGGCGGCAATCATGGCAGGCGCGCTCTGGGGAGTCTCGTCACCTGTGCTCGGCGCCACCGGCGGACATCATCTCGGCGCGGCGGTCGTGCTGCTGGCCCTGATTGCGGGCGCCGTGGTCCTCTATGCGGCGCTGCTCCTCGCCTTTGGCCTCGTCGACTGGCGCGAAACCGTCCGGGCGCTCCGGCAAAAGCCCGCGCGCGACTTGCACGTTTGAGGCGCTCGTGCCAAACGACGCCCAAATCCATCATCCGGAACAGTGACCATGGCCTTCGTGGAACGGGTTTTCTCGGGCGTCCAGCCGACCGGCAACCTGCATCTCGGCAACTATCTCGGCGCGATCGTCAACTTCGTGAAGATGCAGGAGACGCACAACTGCATCTATTGCGTTGTCGACATGCACGCGATCACGATGCCGGTCGACGTCTGGGGCGGCCCGGCGGAGCTGGCGCGCAACACCCGCGAGGTGACCGCCGCGTTCATTGCCGCCGGCATCGATCCGAAGAAGCACATCGTGTTCAACCAGAGCCAGGTCTCCGGCCATGCCGAGCTCGCCTGGATCTTCAACTGCGTCGCGCGCATCGGCTGGCTGAACCGCATGACGCAGTTCAAGGAGAAGGCCGGCAAGGATCGCGAGAACGCATCGGTGGGCTTGTACGACTATCCGGTGCTGATGGCGGCCGACATCCTGCTCTACCGCGCGACCCATGTTCCGGTCGGCGAGGACCAGAAGCAGCATCTCGAGCTCTCTCGCGACATCGCGCAGAAGTTCAACAATGATTTCGGCGACGCGATCCGGGCGCAAGGTTTCGGCGACGGCCTGTTCTTCCCGCTGCCCGAGCCGTTCATCACCGGCCCGGCGACGCGGGTGATGTCGCTGCGCGACGGCACCAAGAAGATGTCGAAGTCCGATGCCTCGGATTATTCGCGCATCAACCTGACCGACGATGCCGACACCATCGCGCAGAAGGTGCGCAAGGCCAAGACCGATCCCGAGCCGTTGCCGAGCGAGGAGAAGGGCCTGGAAACGCGGCCGGAGGCCGACAATCTCGTCGGCATCTATGCCGCGCTGTCGGACCGCAGCAAGGCGGACGTGCTGCGCGACTTCGGTGGCGGCCAGTTCTCCAGCTTCAAGAATGCGCTGGTCGAGCTGTGCGTCACCAAGCTCGGGCCGATCGCCGCCGAGATGAAGCGGCTGACGGCCGACCCGGGCTATGTGGACTCGGTGCTGGTCGACGGCGGTGAGCGTGCCCAGTCGATCGCCGCGGAGACCATGAAGACGGCCAAGGACATCGTCGGCTTCATTCGCAAGCGCTGATCGGGCAGCCGCAGCCCGGATGAGCAAGCGACATCCGGGCTACAGAGTCGCACCACCGATTGTTTTGCGGCAACGCACTGCGCTGAACCCGCAAGGTCAGCGCGCACAACATGTCACCAACGTCAGATGGAACCTGCGGCCCCTCTCCCCAACCGAGGCGGGCTGTGGCAGCATAACGTCCCCTTCGACTCGCACAGCAGGCGGGACCGAGCATGGCGGTGCAACGGCAGAGCTACCAGACCGGCCACGCGCCGAAATGCCTCGTCGTCGTCGACGACAGCGAGGAATGGAATCGCGCCATTCGCTATGCCGGACGCTGGGCCGTCCGGTCCGGCGGCCGCATCGTGATGCTGCACGTGATCGAGACCGAGGACCAGAACCAGCAATGGCTGGGGGTCGCCGACCTCATGCGGGCCGAGGCCCAGGATGAGGCCAATGCCGAGCTGGATCAGGCGGCGGCGCTGCTTGCAACGCTCGGCGTGGCCGCGCCGGAGCGGGTCATCCGCGAGGGCGAACCGACCGAACAGATCCTGGCCACGATCGAGCATGACAGCGACATCGCGCTGCTGGTGCTCGCGGCCCATTCCGGCCCGGAAGGCCCGGGGCCGCTGGTGACCCACGTCACCAAGACCAGCGGCGCCTTCCCGATCCCGCTGGTGATCGTCCCCGGCGACCTCGACGACGCCGATATCGACGCTCTTTCATAGGTTTGGCGCGGGAACGCGGACATAGCCCTCTTGATCGTGCGCGCCGCCTTGCCATCTGCTATGACGACACCACAGGCCGGCCTTGAACCGGCGCTGCCGGAGAAAATCATGTTCATCCAGACCGAAGCCACCCCCAATCCCGCCACCTTGAAGTTCATCCCGGGCCGCGTCGTGCTGCCCACGGGCACGATGGAGTTTGCGAGCCGCGACGCCGCCACGCGGTCCCCGCTGGCCGAGCGTCTGTTCGCCGTCGACGGCGTGACCGGCGTGTTCTACGGCGCCGACTTCATCACCGTGACCAAGAGCGACGGCGAGTGGCAGCATCTCAAGCCGGCGATCCTCGGCGCCATCATGGAGCACTACATGTCGGGGGCGCCGCTGCTCGCCGACGGCAGTGCCGAGAATGATGCCTCAGCCGATGAGGATGACGAGTTCTTCGACGAGGCCGACACCGAGACCGTCGGCATGATCAAGGACCTGATCGAGAGCCGCGTGCGCCCGGCCGTCGCCAATGATGGCGGCGACATCACCTTCCGCGGCTTCAAGGACGGCATCGTCTATCTCAACATGAAGGGCTCCTGCGCCGGCTGCCCGTCATCGACCGCGACCCTGCAGCACGGCATCCAGAACCTGCTGAAGCACTTCGTGCCGGAAGTGGTCGAAGTCCGTCCGATGTGAGAAGTGGCGAATAGCGAGTAGCGAGTAGCGAGTAGCGAATAGGAATTCGTCTCGCTTCTATTCGCTACTGCCATTCGCTATTCGTGCCCGTCTCACGCCGCCTTGCCGATGGTGGCGGCCTCGGCCGCCGCCTGTCGCATGCTCGATGACATCTCGCCGGTGACGGTGCTCTGCTCGCCCACCGCCTGCGCCGTCGACGACACGTAGTGATCAACGCTCTGGATCGCGGCCTTGATCGCGTCCAGCGCCCCGACGACATCGGACGAAATGCCGTTGAGATTGCCGATCTCGCTGCCGATGCGGTCGGTGGCCTGCTTGGCCTGGTTGGCGAGGTTCTTCACCTCGCCGGCCACGACGGCGAAGCCGCGACCGGCCTCGCCCGCGCGCGCCGACTCGATCGTCGCATTGAGCGCCAAAAGGTTGATCTGGCCGGTGATGTTGCCGATCAGCTCGACGATGCTGCTCATCGACCCCGCCGCCGAGGACAGCCGCTTGGCCTGCTGGTCGGCGTCCTCGACGCGCGTCACCGCGGCCGTCGCGGTCTCCTTGGACTTGGCCATCGCATCGGCGATCTGCTGCACCGAGGAATTGAGCTGCTCGGCGCCGGCGGCGACATGCTCCATCATGCTGCGGACCTTGTCGCCCTTCATGCGGGTGATCACCTGGGAGGTGACGTCGGTGGCGAATTTCACGATCTTGAACGGCTTGCCGTTGAGGTCCTTGATCGGGTTGTAGGTGGCCTGGATCCAGACCTGCCGTCCGCCCTTTGCGGCGCGTTCGTATTCGCCCATCTGGAACTCGCCGCGGCCCAGCCCGGCCCAGAACTCGCGATAGTCGGCGCTGTCGCTCATGCCCGGCGGCATGAACATGCGGTGGTGCTGCCCCTTGATCTCGGCCAACGTATAGCCGAGCGTCCTGAGGAAATTGTCGTTGGCGTCGAGCACGAGACCGTTGAGATCGAATTCGATCACCGCCTGGGATTTTCGGATGGCGGCGATCTGGCCGGCGAAATCGGCGGCCATCAGCTTCTGCTGCGTGACGTCGGAGGCATATTTCACCACCTTGAACGGCCGTCCATCGTCATCGAAGATCGGATTGTAGGAGGCGAGAATCCAGACCTCGCGCCCGTCCTTGCCGCAACGCTTGTACTCGCCGGAACGGAACTCGCCGCGATTAAGGCTGGCCCAGAACTCCTTGTAGGCGGCGCTGTCGCGGTCACCCGGCAGCACGAACATGCTGTGGTGGCGGCCCTTGATCTCGGCGAGCGTATAGCCCATCGCGCCGAGGAACTGGTCGTTGGCATCGATGATCGTGCCGTCGAGATTGAACTCGATGACCGCCTGCACCCGCCCGATCGCCGCGATCTTCCCGGCATCCTCGATGCTGCGCATCTTCTGCGCCGTGATGTCGGCGGCGAACTTGATGATCTTGACCGGCTTGCCGCCATCGAGCACCGGATTGTAGCTCGCGTGGATCCAGACCGGCCGCTGGCCCTTGCCGAAACGCTTGTACTCGCCGGAGCGGAACTTGCCGCCTTTCAGGTCGGCCCAGAACGCCTGATACTCGGCGCTGTCGCGCAGCTGCGGCGCAACGAACATCCGGTGGTGCTTGCCCTTGATCTCGTCCAGCGTATAGCCCATCGCGTCGAGGAAGTTCTTGTTGGCGGTGATGATCGTGCCGTCGGTGCCGAATTCGATCACGGCCTGCGAGCGGTTGATCGCCTCGACCTGAGCCATCGCATCGCGCGACGCCGAGCTGCCTGACCAGAATGACATGGAAGATCCTCTTTTCGGGATGCGGGGCAGCGCCGCCCGAAGGGTCGCGCGCCAGCCGTCGCAATCTCTGCAGGGGACAACTCCCACATGCCCGGAAAGATTTGCTTAAATGATTGCCAATTCAGTAGTTTACCTGCTCGGTGGTTGCCGCGTGATGCGTTTTTCCTGATCAGGATGTAAGAAGACGGCAACTGACTTTATCAAAATACCGAAAAAGGTATTCGGCGCTCTCTGACTGCGAACCAGACCGGATGTTGATCCTCGCCATCGATACTGCACTCGACCATTGCGCCGCCGGCGTTCTCAATACTGATTCGGCTGAGATGATCGCGCAGGAGACCTTGCCGATGAAGCGCGGCCATGCCGAGGCATTGATGCCGCTGCTTGCGCGCGTGATGCAGCAGTCCGGGATCGGCTTCGCCGATCTCGACCGCATCGCAGTCACGACCGGCCCCGGCAGTTTCACGGGGCTGCGCGTCGGGCTCTCGGCCGCGCGCGGCATTGCGCTCGCGGCCCACAAGCCGGTGGTCGGCGTCACGACGCTGTCGGCCTATGCCGCGCCGGTGGTGACCGAGGACGGCGCGAGCCCGGTGATCTCGGCGATCGATGCCCGGCATGATCATGTCTACTACCAGGTCGTCAGCGGCAGCGGCGAGGAGCTGGTGCCGCCGCAGGTCGCCGCAATCGACGACGTGCTCGCGGCGGCACGCCACGGCGCGCCGCACCTCGTCGGCAATGCGGCCGCGATCCTTGCCGGCCGCTGGCCCGCGGAGATCAGCGCGCCTGTCGCGGTCGACAACCAAAGCGGCCCCGACATCGGCTGGGTCGCGTGGCTGGGTGCGGCGGCAGATCCGGCGCAGGCGCCGGCGCGGCCGTTCTACTTGCGCGCGCCCGACGTCAAGCCGCCGGCAAGCATGCAAGCTCCGGCGCAGACGGCCGTGTCGTCATGAACATGTTCTTCCGCTGGCTTGGCCGCGCCAAGCCCTCGATCGAGGCGGCCTCGCCGCGCGACGCCGCCAAGCTCGCGCAGATTCACGCGGCCTCGTTTCACCGCGGCTGGGGCGAGGGCGAGTTCGAGACCATGCTGATGGAGCGCAACACGCTGATCCATCGGTTGCAACTCGGTCGCAAACTCATCGGCTTCATCGTCTCGCGCATCGGCGCCGACGAGGCCGAGATTTTGTCGGTCGCCCTTGACCCAAATCAGCGCGGTCGCGGCCTTTCTCGTGATTTGTTGTTGACGCATCTCGGACATCTGGCAGGCCGTGGCGTCCGGACGGTTTTCCTCGAAGTCGAGGAAAACAATCAGCCAGCCCGCCGCCTTTATGAACGCGCCGGATTTTCGACCGTGGGCCGGAGGGAACGCTATTACCTTCAACCTGGCGGAGAACAGTTGAACGCGCTTCTGATGCGCCGGGACTTGTCGTAACCTGCGCTTGGTGGCAGAAAGCGCATCCTTGAGGCGAGAGACGATGACCTCCTTGAAAACCACGCCAGCGCCCAGTTCCACCGGGATCGAGGCCCGCTGTGCCGCAACCGGCATGCGGATGACCGAGCAGCGGCGGGTGATCGCCCGCGTGCTCGCTGAGGCCTCCGACCATCCCGACGTCGAAGAGCTGTATCGCCGCTGCGTGGCCGTCGACGACAAGATCTCGATCTCGACGGTGTATCGCACCGTGAAGCTGTTCGAGGACGCAGGGATCATCGAGCGTCACGATTTCCGCGAAGGCCGCGCGCGCTACGAGCAGATGCGCGACAGCCATCACGACCACCTGATCAATCTGCGCGACGGCAAGGTGATCGAATTCACCTCCGAGGAAATCGAGAAGCTGCAGGCGGAGATCGCCCGCCGTCTCGGCTACAAGCTCGTCGACCACCGGCTCGAGCTGTATTGCGTGCCGCTCGATGATGAGTCGAATGGCTAGCAACGCGGCTCCGGCGCTCGATCTCGTCATTTTCGATTGCGACGGCGTGCTGGTCGACAGCGAGGTGATCTCCTGTCAAACGCACGCCGACGTGCTCAGCCTGTGCGGCTATCCGATCACGGCGGAACAGGTGTTCGCGCGCTTTCTCGGCCGCTCCTCCAAGCAGGCGACGATGGAAGTCGAGGCCGAACTCGGCCGCAGCCTGCCCGAGGATTTCAACGCTCGGCTGCAGCAGCGGCTGTTCCACGCCTTCGAGCAGGATTTGCATCCCGTGGCGGGGATCACGGACGCGCTCGACGCCCTCGACATTCCCGTCTGCGTCGCCTCCTCCGGCTCGCATCAGAGGATGCGCGTCAGCCTCGGCGCCACCCGCCTGTATGACCGGCTCGCCCCGCACATCTTCTCGTCGTCCCAGGTCGAAAACGGCAAGCCGGCGCCCGACCTGTTCCTGTTCGCGGCCGCGCAGATGAATGCGCGGCCTGCGGCCTGCGTCGTGGTCGAGGACAGCATTGCCGGTATCCGGGGCGGCGTCGCCGCCGGCATGACGGTGCTCGGGTTTCATGGCGGCAGCCACTGCCGGACAGGCCATGCCGACGACCTCAGGGCCGCTGGCGCGACGCTGGTTTTCGACGATATGCGGCAATTGCCAATGATTCTCAGCCAGCTTGGCGAGAAAACCGCCTCGCTCGCTGGATTTTCGGCCCCCTAGCCTATATCTGAGCGCGGCGCCGCGATTGGCGCGCCTCCGACCGTATGCAAGGGTTCATGTCGTCGCCGCGCAAGCTGCACATCAAGTCCTATGGCTGCCAGATGAACGTCTACGATGCCCAGCGCATGGTGGACACGCTGGGCGCTGAGGGCTTCGTCGAGACCGCCGAGGCCGGCGACGCCGATCTCGTGATCCTGAACACCTGCCATATCCGCGAGAAGGCCTCCGAGAAGGTCTATTCCGAGCTCGGGCGGCTCAGGGTGGCGAAGGAGGAAGCGGCGAAGGCCGGCCGGACCATGCAGATCGCGGTCGCAGGCTGCGTGGCGCAGGCGGAAGGCGGCGAGATCATCGCCCGCGCGCCCACCGTCGACGTCGTCGTCGGCCCGCAGAGCTATCACCATCTGCCGCAACTACTGGCCCAGGCCCGCCGCGGCGAGCGCGCGATCGACACGGAATTCCCAGCCGAGGACAAGTTCGGCTTCCTGCCGAAGCCCAGCCGTGACGCCATTCGTGCGCGCGGCGTCTCGGCGTTCGTCACGGTGCAGGAGGGCTGCGACAAGTTCTGCACCTTTTGCGTCGTGCCCTACACGCGCGGCAGCGAGATGTCGCGGCCGGTGGCGCGGATCGTCGACGATGTCGTGCAGCTCACCGAGAGCGGAGTCCGCGAGATCACGCTGATCGGCCAGAACGTGAATGCCTACCACGGCGACGGTCCGGATGGACGAGCCTGGACGCTCGGCCACCTGCTGTACCGGATCGCCGAGATTCCGGGCGTGGCGCGCATCCGCTACTCGACCAGCCATCCCAACGACGTCGACGACAGCCTGATCGCGGCGCATCGCGACCTCCGGTCGGTGATGCCGTTCGTGCATCTTCCCGTGCAGTCGGGATCGGATCGCATCCTCGACGCGATGAATCGCAAGCACACCGCGGCTGAATACAGGAAAGTGGTCGACCGTTTCCGCTCCGCGCGCAGCGATATTGCATTCTCTTCGGACTTCATCGTCGGGTTCCCTGGCGAGACCGAGGAAGATTTTCGCGCCACCCTCGCGCTGATCGATCAAATCGGCTACGCTGCGGCCTATTCTTTCAAATATTCGCCGCGTCCGGGCACCCCGGCGGCGGACATGCAGGAGATGGTGTCAGCGACCGAGATGGACGAGCGATTGGAGCGACTCCAGAGCTTGATCGACAGCCAGCAAGCCGCCTTCAACAAGGCCGCGATTGGCTCGGTCGTCGACGTGCTGTTCGAACGCGCCGCGCGCAAGCCGGGTCAGCTGGTCGGACGCACGGCCTATCTGCAACCAGCCCATGTGATGGCGTCCCACGACATCATCGGCCAGGTGCTGCCGGTGCGCATCGACAGTCTCGAGCGCTACAGCCTGCTCGGCGAGCTCGTCACGCCCGGCGCCGCGCCCCGACCCGACGCCGCATCCCTCATGTCCATCGGAGGCTGAGCACTTGCCCAAGAGCGCATCGGATTCATCTTCCCTCGCTCCCAGCCGCAAGTTCGACCGCGACATGTCCATGCCCCCCGAGACCCAGGTCGTCATCGATTTCGACGACAACCGCGCCGCTTCCGCCCTGGTCGGCCCCTACGGCCAGAACCTCGCGCTGCTCGAGCGAAGGCTCGGCGTCGTCGTTGATTCCCGCGGCAACCACATCACCATCGGCGGCTCTCGCGACAGCTGCGACGCCGCGCGCCGCGTGCTGGAATCGCTGTATGCGCAGGCCGTGAAGGGACAGGATCTGTCGCAGGGCGACGTCGATGGCGCAATCCGTGCCGTGGTCGCGCAGGGCTCGCTGTTCGAGTTCGATCCGAAGAATGCGAAGAACGCCTTCGAGAGCATCAATTTGCGCAAGCGCCCGGTGCGCGCCCGCACCGCTGCGCAGGATTCCTACATCCGCGCGCTGAAGCGCCACGAGCTGGTGTTCGGCATCGGCCCGGCCGGCACCGGCAAGACCTGGCTCGCGGTGGCGCATGCCGCACAGCTGTTCGAGCGCAAGGAAGTCGATCGTATCATCCTGTCGCGCCCCGCCGTCGAAGCCGGCGAGCGGCTCGGCTTCCTGCCGGGCGATCTCCGCGAGAAGGTCGATCCCTACCTGCGCCCGATCTACGACGCACTGTACGACCTGATGGACGCGCGCGTCGTCGAGCGCGCGCTGCAGGCCGGCGAGATCGAGATCGCGCCGCTCGCCTTCATGCGCGGCCGCACTTTGACCAATGCTGCGATCATTCTCGACGAAGCGCAGAACACGACATCGATGCAGATGAAGATGTTCCTGACGCGCCTCGGCGAGAACAGCCGCATGATCATCACCGGCGATCCCTCGCAGGTCGATTTGCCGAACGGCCAGACCTCGGGACTGGCCGAGGCCGCGCGCCTGCTCGACGGTGTCGAGGGAATCGCACAGGTCAGGTTCACCGGCGAGGACGTCATTCGCCACGAATTGGTGGCACGCATCGTCGCCGCCTATGAGGGCCCGAAAGCCCGCTGACGAGAGCAAGCACGCCGATGGTCGCGTCGTTCCAGCGCCATCCGCACAGATATCGACCAGGATGCCACAAAGTCCCATTCCCATTACCGAGGTCATTGTCGCCGTCGATTGCTGGCAGGACCAGCCCGACGCCGAAGACGTCATACAACGCGCCATCCTCGCTGCCGCCGAGATGGTCGAGGCCGATGTCGGCGACGCCGAGATCGCGGTCATGCTGACGGACGATGCCGGCATCCGCACGCTGAACAGCAATTGGCGCGGGGTCGACAAGCCCACCAATGTGCTGTCGTTTCCTGCGCTGCAGCCGACCGGCCCGCGCAGCGACGACGACGCCCCGCGCATGCTCGGTGACATCGCCATCGCCTATGAGACGATGCGGCGCGAGGCCGACGACGAGCAGAAGCCGTTCGCGCATCATCTCAGCCACCTCACCGTGCACGGCTTCCTGCATCTGATCGGCTACGATCACGAAACGGACCACGAAGCCGAGGAGATGGAGGCGCTGGAGACCGAGATCCTGGCCCATCTCGGCATCCCCGATCCCTATGCCGACCGGGAACGGATCAATTGATCATGGCCGATTCCGAGCCCATCCACGACAATCCGCGCCAGACGCGCAATCTGCCGGCCGTGGTGCCGCCGGCCGAGCTCGGCCGCTCGGCCAGCGAGAACTGGCTGTTTCGCGCGTTGCGCAACCTGTTTGGCTGGAAGGGCGGCGGCTCCGTTCGCGACGATCTGCAGGTCGTGCTCGACGCCTCGACGCCCGACGACATCGGCTTTTCCGCGGTCGAGCGCACGCTCCTGCGCAACATCCTCGATCTGCACGAGCGGCGCATCGCCGACGTCATGGTGCATCGTGCCGACATCGTCGCCGTCCGGCGCGACATCACGCTCGGCGAGCTGATGAGCCTGTTCGAGAGCGCCTCGCATTCCCGCCTCGTCGTCTACAACGACACGCTCGACGATCCCGAGGGCATGGTGCACATCCGTGACCTGCTCGCCTACATGACCGCGCAGGCCCGCATCTCCGACGATGCAAAAGCCCGGCGCAAGAAGCCCCTGCCCGCCGGGCTCGACCTGAAGAGCGTCGAGCTGTCGATGCCGCTGTTCGAAGCCAACATCATCCGCAAGCTGCTCTACGTGCCGCCGTCGATGCGCGCCATCGACCTGCTGGCCCAGATGCAGGCCTCGCGCATCCATCTCGCGCTCGTGGTCGACGAATATGGCGGCACCGACGGGCTGGTGTCGATCGAGGACATCGTCGAGCAGATCGTCGGCGAGATCGACGACGAGCACGACAGCGACGAGCCGCCGGCGATCATGCGCCAGGCCGACAACGCCTTCATCGCCGACGCCCGCGCCAGCCTCGACGACGTGCGCCGGGTGATCGGCGAGGAGTTCGTGACCGGCGAGGCCGGCGAAGGCGTTGAGACCTTGGGCGGCTATCTCGTCAATCACGTCGGCCGGCTGCCGGTGCGCGGCGAGCTGATCTCCGGCCCAGGCAATTTCGAGGTCGAGGTGCTCGACGCCGATCCGCGCCGCGTCAAGCGGCTCAGAATCGCGCCGCGCAGGGAGCGGCCGACTCCACGCCCGCCGCGCGAGAGCCGGCGCCGCGAGGCGCTGCCCGACACAAGCACCCCGGCGGAGCCGCCGCAGCCCGCGGACAGCACTGCGCCGCCGCGCCAGGACGACACCAGCCCGCCCGCGCAGAATGACGGAGCGAGCTCCCAGTGATCCGCCTTTCCATGTTCCGCGGCCTCGCCCTCGGTGTCGTGCTCGCCTGGGGCTGGAAGCGCGCAGCGATTGCGCTCGCAGCCGGCGCCCTCTCGTCGCTGGCCATGGCTCCGTTCAATGCGTGGCCCGTGCTCGCGATCACCTTCCCGGTCCTGGTCTGGCTGATCGACGGCGCGGCTGCGGGACGGCGGCGCGGCATTCCCGCCGCAGCGCTGACCGGCTTCTGCTTCGGCATGGGCTATTTCGTGCCCGGCCTGTATTGGATCGGCAACGCGTTCCTGGTCGACGCGCAGACCTTCGCCTGGCTGATGCCGTTCGCCGTGCTCGGGCTGCCGGCCTATCTGGCGCTGTTTCCCGCCCTAGGCTTTGCCCTGGCGCGCCTGATCTGGACACGCGACTCCAGCCGCATCCTTGCGCTCGCGGTGTGCCTCACGGCCAGCGAATGGCTGCGCGGTCACGCGCTGACCGGCTTTCCCTGGAACACATTCGGCTATGCGCTGTCTCAGCCGCTGGCGCTGGCGCAATCGGCGTCGCTGATCGGGATCTGGGGCATGACGTTCCTCACGGTCGCGATCTTTGCCAGCCCTGCGGTCCTGATCGACGGCAAGGACTGGCGCGAGTGCTGGCGGGTGCCGGCCGCAGCATTTGCGCTCCTCGTTCTGATGGGCGTGTTCGGCGCGATCCGACTGGGATTGCATCCGACTGCCTTCGTCGCCGACCTCAAGCTGCGGATCATGCAGCCGAACCTGCAGCAGGACGTCAAATTCAACTACGGCGCCAAGGCCGACGTGATGCGGCGCTATCTGACGCTGTCCGACCGCGCCTCCGGCCCGAAGGCCACCGGCGTGCGTGACACCAATGTGCTGATCTGGCCGGAGTCGGCATTCCCGTTCTTCCTCACGCGGGAAGCCGACGCGATGGCGCAGATTTCCGACCTGCTGTCACCGGGCACGGTGCTCATCACCGGTTCGGTCCGCGCCCCGGATGGCCCGCGCAACGGTCCCATCACCCGCGCCTACAACTCGATCTACGTCATCGATCATGACGGCACGGTGTTGTCAGTCTACGATAAGCTTCATCTGGTTCCCTTCGGCGAATTCCTTCCATTCCAGGACTGGCTCGAACGGATCGGGCTGGAGCAGCTGACCAGGGTGCAGGGCGGCTTTATTGCTGGGACAACACGACGCAACCTGGACGTGCCACACGCTCCGCGTGTTCTTCCTTTGATCTGCTACGAAGCCATCTTCCCGCGTGATAGTGTCCCGAGTGAGGAACGGCCGGGCTGGATCGTCAATCTGACCAATGACGGATGGTTCGGCATCTCGACCGGTCCTCATCAGCATCTGCAGCAAGCGCAGTGGCGCGCGATAGAACAGGGGCTTCCATTAGTTCGATCTGCGAACACCGGCGTCTCCGCTGTGATCGATCCTGTTGGCCGTATCATCGCGCAATTGCCGCTGGGTGCAGAGGGCGTGCTCGATTCCATGCTGCCGGTTGCGCTGCAGCCGACGATCTACGCACGACTCAGCGACATCCCGGCTGCAATCCTGTTAGTGCTCGCCCTGAGCACCGTCGTTCGCAGACGTGTTGCTCAAAAGCTTCCCTGACGATCGCAAGATCTCGATTCTTTCCGGGTGCGTAAGATTTTTTTTGACAAGCAAAACCCCAAGTGTTGACAGATAGCTGCTGCAATTCGCATTCTCGCGCGGCAGCATGAACCGTCGAGTTCGTTACTCAGCTCTCGTTCGTTAGTACGACATGGGAGCTGAAATTGACGGTGTGAGCGCCTGAGGCATACTGCGACCGCCTCGTTCCGAGGCCCTGATCTAAGGAGTTGAGAGATGTCGACGAAAGCGCCCAACCCTGTTGACAAGCATGTCGGCAGCCGGGTGCGGATGCGCCGTATCATGTTGGGCATGAGCCAGGAAAAACTTGGTGAGGCTCTCGGTCTCACGTTCCAGCAGATACAGAAGTACGAAAAAGGCACCAATCGAGTCGGCGCCAGCCGGATTCAGCAGATCTCAGAGGTTCTGCAGGTCCCGGTCTCGTTCCTGTTCGAAGGCGTCCCGAGTGGTGGGACCAATGGTGAGGCTTTCGGCGAGGGCGCTTCCCCCGCCTATGTATCTGATTTTCTGGCAACCTCCGAAGGACTGGCGTTGACCCGCGCATTCACGCGGATCCACGATTCCAAGCTTCGGCGCAGCATCGTCGACCTGGTCGAGCAGATTGCAGATCGCGAGGCACCGGAAGAAGGCTAGCTGATGCGCCGGCGCTGACATTCCTATCGTGGTTACTCTCATATGAATGTCAGCGCCTCGGGGGGCCATGAGCTGAACCACGTCTTGCGAACGACGCCTTGGGCACGCGACGTTTCGCTTGACGAATGAGCCAATAGACAGTCCGGATCACGACACAGAGCGCGACGGCCTCCTTCGGGAAATGCTGTCGCGCTCTTCGTCATTTTGTGCACATGTGGCGCTCTGAACGCGCCAACGGCGGCTGCGCCGGAACCCGCCGGTCGCCCTCACCCGCTACCATTTCGTAACCCTGCAAAACTATTCGCAAAGAGCATGACCACCGCCAACAATCCGTTCGATAGTCGCACAATCCTCGAGGGCATCCGCCAGTGGGTAGAGATCGAGACACCGACCGAGGCGCCAGACCAGGTGAATCGGCTCGCCGATCTGGTCGCCAGCGGCTATCGCGGGCTCGATGCGACCATCGAACGGATTGCAGGGCGCGATGGCTGCGGCGACCACCTGGTTGCGCGATCGGGCTGGGGCCAGGACGCGCCGGGCATCCTCGTGCTCAGCCATCTCGACACGGTGCATCCGATCGGATTCATCCAGCGCCTGCCGTTCTCGATCGACGGCGACGTGGCCTACGGGCCCGGCATCTACGACATGAAAGGCGGCGCCTATCTTGCTTTTCACGCCTTCCGTGAGCTGTGCGCCAACGGCGAGAGATCGCCGCTCGGCATTACTCATTTGTTCGTCTCCGACGAAGAAATCGGAAGCCCGACCTCGCGCGCGCTGATCGAGGAGGAGGGCCGCAGGGCCAAGTATGTGCTCGTCACCGAACCGGCGCGCGACGGCGGCAAGATCGTCACCGGGCGCAAAGGTGTGGCGCGCTTCGACGTCGCGATCAAAGGCGTGCCGGCCCATGCCGGCGCGCGTCCGCAGGATGGACGCAGTGCGATCCGCGAACTCGCCAACGTCATTCATGCACTCGAGGCGCTCAACGATCCCGAGCGCGGCATCACCGTGAACGTCGGCGTCGTCCGCGGCGGGACCCGTCCGAACGTGATTGCGGAAGAAGCCTTCGCGGAAGTCGACGCGCGGCTGCCGAGCCCGGCGGATGCCGAGGAGATCGTGCCCAAGATCCTTGGGCTGAAGTCGCGTAGCGAGGGCGTGACGGTCGAGGTCCGAGGCGAGGTGAACCGGCCGCCTTACGTCAAGGGCAATGCCGGCGCGGCGCTGTTCGAACACGCGAGGTCGCTTGCGGAGGAGATCGGCTTCGAACTCGCCGACACCTACACGGGCGGCGGCTCCGACGGCAATTTCACCGCGCCGTTCACGGCGACGCTCGATGGCCTCGGCGTCGACGGCAAGGGCGCGCATACGCATTACGAGCAGATGTACATCTCGTCGATCGAGCCAAGGGCTCGCCTGCTTCACCGCCTCTATCAGACCCTGCGATGAGCACTGCCGACATCATGCCCGTTGACGACGATCACACCGACGCCGATGCCATGCATCGTCATGGCTCGTTCTTCGGCCGGCGCAAAGGCCACAAGCTGCGCGCGCACCAGGCGGATCTCGTCGAGAACCTGCTGCCGCACCTTGCCCTCGACCTTGCCGCTCCGGCCGATGACGTGCTGCCGACGCTGTACGATCCGCTGGTCGAGGCGCTGCGGCTGGAGATCGGATTCGGCGGCGGTGAACACCTCGCCGCCGAGGCCAAGGCGCATCCGGCCACCGGCTTCATCGGCTGCGAGCCCTACGTCAACGGCATGGCCAAGATCCTCGCCGCGATCGAAGCCGACAACATCGGCAACATCCGGCTGCTCGCGGGCGATGCGGCCGAACTGCTGGCCTGGCTGCCTGCACAATCGCTGCAGCGGATCGACCTGATTCATCCCGATCCCTGGCCGAAGCGGCGGCATTGGAAGCGGCGCTTCGTGCAGGATGCGACGATTGCCGCAATGGCGCGCGCGCTCAAGCCGGGTGGCGAATTCCGCTTCGTCAGCGACATCGCCGACTATTGCGACTGGACGCTATGGCACATGCTCCGCGCGCCCGATTTCGTCTGGACCGCGGAACGCGCCGACGACTGGCGCCTCCCTTGGCCCAACTACACGATGACGCGTTACGGGCGGAAAGCAACGCGCGAGGGTCGCGTCGCGAGCTACCTGATCTTCCGGCGTCGCTGAACGGGCTCAGTGCCGCGTCTGCCAGAATGCGACGACGCGCTCGGCGCGTCGACCATGCCAGCCGCGCATAGGCCAGCTTGATGGCCTCGATGTCGCGCTGCGCAGGAACGCGCTTCGGCCCGAGCCGAAGCTGGATCAGCGCATGCACCGTGTGCCATTCGAGTCCGATTGTTCGCCCGAGGATCAGCAGCAGATCGTGGCGATCACCGGAGACCAGCCGGTCCAACGTCGCGATCTTCAGCCCCGTCATCGCGGCGAGCGCGGAGATCGCCTGCCTGTCCGGCTTCACCACGTCGAACAGCCGCCGCTTAACGACATCGAGCGTGCCGGCCATCAGTTGCTTCAGATGATCGTCAGACAGGTCCGGCACGACGGGCACGGCGACATGATTCAAATTTAGACGATCTTGGTGAACGACCGGTTATCGGCCCGCGACCGCCGGCTCTGTCGCTCCGGATGCGATTGCCGGGCAAAATGGCGAGATCGGGCGTCGATTTGGCAGTTCCGCGGGCCGCTTTCAGCCGACACGACCCTTGCCGCGGGCCGGCAAAGCGGCTATATCAGCGCCATCAAACATCATCTCATATACGATCGCGTAGTGAGAGTGGGCCCCTCCGGACCCGCTCTTTTTTGTTACCTGGATCGCTCCGCCGAGGGCGCGATTGATCCGGTGAGCGCGGTCGGAGCGGCCAAACGGCCCAGACAAGCAAGACACGCGATCGACGCCTCGATGACGGAACCTACGTTCGCAACCGCTGACACCGACCTCCTGACCGAGCCCCGCCTCGTCGTCGAGCCGGGCGTTGCGGCGCGCGTGGCCGCGGTGGCGGATCCGGTGCTGCAGGGAATGGGTTACCGGCTGGTGCGGATCCGGATTTCCGGCGAGGCCGGCTGCACCGTGCAGGTGATGGCCGAACGTCCCGACGGTACGATGCAGATCGAGGATTGCGAAGCGGTGTCGCGGGCCCTGTCGCCCGTGCTCGACATCGCCGACCCGATCGACCGCGCCTATCGTCTCGAGATTTCGTCGCCGGGTATCGACCGGCCGCTGGTGCGCCGCTCCGATTTCGAGCGTCACATCGGCCATCTCGTCAAGATCGAGATGGCGGTGGCGCATCAGAACCGGAAGCGCTTCCGTGGCATCATCAAGGGCGTCGAAGGTGACGGCGTGCGCATCACCCGCGACGACGTCGCCAAGGACGTCGACCCCGATGTCGTGCTACCGATGACCGACATCGGCGATGCCAAGATGGTGCTGACCGACGAGCTGATCGCCGAGTCCATGCGCCGAGGCAAGGCCGCCGAGCGCGAAAGAAAGCGCGAGCTGGGCATCGCTCCGCCGCTGGCGCCGCACGCCAAGCCGGCCGCGCAGGCCAAGCCGAGGCCGAAAGCCAAGGACGGCACCAAGGACAGCAAGCCGGCCAAGAAGCCGCTGCCGACCAACACCAAGAAACATCGCCTCGCCGCCGACCGCGCGCGCAGAGGCGAGATCGATCCTGATTAGAGGAGACTAGACCCATGGCCGTCAGCGCCAACCGGTTGGAACTGCTGCAGATCGCCGACGCCGTCGCGCGCGAGAAGTCGATCGACCGCGGCATCGTGATCGCGGCCATGGAAGACGCGATCGCCAAGGCCGCCCGCGCCCGCTATGGCAGCGAGACCGACGTCCATGCCGAGATCGACCCGCGCAAGGGCGAGCTCCGGCTGTCGCGCCACATGCTGGTGGTCGAGAAGGTCGAAAACCCCTCCAACCAGATCTCGCTCGATGATGCCCGTCGCGCCAATCCGGGCGCGCAGATCGGCGACACCATTGCCGACACCTTGCCGCCGCTCGAGTATGGCCGCATCGCCGCGCAGTCGGCCAAGCAGGTCATCGTGCAGAAGGTGCGCGAGGCCGAGCGCGACCGGCAGTACCAGGAATTCAAGGACCGCATCGGCGACATCGTCAACGGCGTCGTCAAGCGCGTCGAATATGGCAGCGTGATCCTCGACCTCGGCCGTGGCGAGGCGATCATCCGCCGCGACGAAATGCTGCCGCGCGAGGTGTTCCGCAACGGCGACCGCGTCCGCGCCTATGTGTTCGACGTACGCCGCGAGACCCGCGGCCCGCAGATCTTCCTGTCGCGCACCCATCCGCAGTTCATGGCCAAGCTGTTCGCGCAGGAAGTGCCGGAAATCTATGACGGCATCGTCGAGATCAAGGCGGTCGCCCGCGATCCCGGCTCGCGCGCCAAGATCGGCGTCGTGTCGCGCGACTCCTCGGTCGATCCCGTCGGCGCCTGCGTCGGCATGCGCGGCTCGCGCGTGCAGGCCGTGGTGAACGAGCTGCAGGGCGAGAAGATCGACATCATTCCGTGGTCCCCTGATATCGCGACCTTCGTGGTTAACGCGCTGGCGCCGGCCGAAGTCGCCAAGGTCGTCATCGACGAGGACCGCGAGCGCATCGAGGTCGTCGTCCCCGACACCAACAACCAGCTGTCGCTGGCGATCGGCCGCCGCGGCCAGAATGTCCGCCTCGCTTCTCAGCTGACCGGCTGGGATATCGACATCCTCACCGAGCAGGAGGAATCGGAGCGCCGCCAGGCCGACTTCGAGAACTCGACCCGCGTGTTCATGGAATCGCTCAACGTCGACGAGGTCGTCGGTCAGCTCCTGGCGTCCGAAGGCTTCACCTCGGTGGAGGAATTGGCGCTGGTCGATCTGAAGGATCTCGCCGGCATCGAGGGCTTCGACGAGGAGACCGCGACCGAGCTGCAGACCCGCGCCCGCGAATTCCTGGAGCAGCAGGAGGCCGAGCTCGAGGCCAAGCGCAAGGAGCTGGGCGTCGAGGACGCGTTGAAGGACGTGCCCGGCGTCACCTCCAAGATGCTGGTCAAGTTCGGCGAGAACGACATCAAGACCGTCGACGACCTCGCCGGCTGCGCCACCGACGATCTGGTCGGCTGGGTCGAGCGCAAGGAAGGCGGCGAGTCCACCAAATTTGCCGGCTTCCTCGACGGCCTCGACGTGTCGCGTGACGATGCCGAGGCCATGGTGATGCAGGCCCGCGTCAAGGCCGGCTGGATCAGCGAAGCCGACTTGGCCAAGCCCGAGGCCGAAGACGAGGACGCCTCCGAAGGACAGCCTGCCTGACCCATGACGACAGCCGCGATGATCCCCGCCATGACGCTGCTGGCTTGAGATGAGGAGCCGCACCACCGCATGCTCGCTTTGGCCGACCCCGAGCTCGACAATGGACCGCGGACCGAAAAGTCCGCGACCATGCGCATGTGCGCGGTCAGCCGTGAGGTGCGGCCGATCGAGGAGCTGATCCGCTTCGTCGTGGGTCCAACGGGCGAGGTCGTGCCCGACATCAAGCGCAAGCTTCCGGGGCGGGGATTGTGGATCGCGGCCTCGAAGCCGGCGGTTGCGGAAGCGGTGCGGCGTCACCATTTCAGCCGAGGCTTCAAGGCGAACGTTCGCGTCCATCCGACACTTGCCGATGATCTGGAGGCCTTGCTGGTTCGCAGCGCGATCGAGGCCCTGGGAATCGCCGCCAAGGCCGGTCAGGTCGTATCGGGTTTTTCCAAGGTGGAAGCGGCGCTGTCGCAGCGGCAGTCCAGGGCCGGCCTGGCCGCCCTTCTCCACGCGTCGGACGGCGCCGCAGACGGAATTCGCAAGCTCGATGCCCTGGTGCGGCCGACCGATGGGGACGCCGACCAAGCCCTGCCATTTCCGATCATCTGCTGTCTCACTTCGGCAGAATTGGATTTGGCACTTGGGCGCTCAAATGTGATACATGCTGCCGTGCTCGCAGGCCCGGCGAGCAGGACATTCCTGTCGCGCAGCCAGACACTGGTCCGATACCGGTCGGCCGACGCTGACAAGAACGCCGGAACCGCGGCCACGAAATCTGCTTCGACTTCGAAGACATAGCGACGACGATTGCACGAATGGGACGGTGCGGCAGCCCCGCACGCAGGTAAACGAGATTAGGACGACTGAATGGCCGATCAAAACACTCCGGGCGACAAGAAACTCGGTGTCCCGAGCAAGACCTTGACGCTCAAGCCGCGCGTCGAGACTGGCACGGTACGTCAGAGCTTCCCACACGGCCGGAGCAAGCAGGTGGTGGTCGAGAAGCGCGGCACCAAGCGCCGCGTCGGCGATGGGGCGCCCGATGCGCCGCACGCGCCGGAGCCGACCGTCGCCAAGGCGCCGCCACCGCCGCCGCCGCCGAGCAACCGGCCATCGGGACCGCGTCCGTCCGGCTCTCAGCGCAGCGGCTCCGGCGTCGTTCTCCGCACCCTGACCGAAGACGAGCGTTCGGCGCGCGCCAGCGCGCTGGCCGACGCGCGGGTGCGCGACATGGAAGAGCGCCGCCAGGCCGAGGAAGAGGCTCGCCGCCGCGCCGAGCGCGAGGCTGCTGAACGCGCAGAGCGCGAGGCTGCCGAGGCGCGCCGCAAGGCCGAGGAAGAGCGTCACCGCCACGAAGAGGAAGCCAAGCGCAAGGCCGAGCTCGAAGCCAAGAAGCGCTTCGGCGAAGGCGAGGCGCCGCGTTCGGTACCGGCCGCCGCGACTGCGGCCGCCGCGCCGCAGCCGACCGCGACCGCTCCGGCCCGCCAGGCCCAGGCACCCGGCCGCCCGGTGGGTGCACCCGGCAGCCGGCCGCCGCAGATCGGTGGTCCGTCGCGGCCGCCCGGCACTCAGCCGGCAGGCGCCCGCCCTGCCGGAGCCCGTCCGGCCGGCGGCGGCCCGCTCGGCCGCGCGCCTGGCGTCGCAGCCGGTCCCGACGAGGATGAAGGTCCGCGCCAGATCCGCCGCGGCCCCGGTGGCGCCGCGCGTCCTGCGCCGCCGCCGAAGACCACGCACAAGCCCGGCCCGCAGAAGCAGCGCGGCCGCCTGACGGTCGTCACTGCGCTCACTGCCGACGACGTGCGCGAGCGCTCGATCGCTTCGTTCCGCCGCCGGACCCAGCGCCTCAAGGGCCACGCGGCCAATGAGCAGAAGGAGAAGCTCGTCCGCGAGGTGACGATCCCGGAAGCGATCACCATCCAGGAGCTCGCGAACCGCATGTCGGAGCGCGCGGTCGACGTCATCCGTCTGCTGATGCGCCAGGGCGCGATGCACAAGATCACCGACGTGATCGACGCCGATACCGCGCAGCTGATCGCCGAAGAGCTCGGCCACACCGTCAAGCGCGTCGCCGCCTCGGACGTGGAAGAGGGCCTGTTCGATATCGTCGACGACTCGTCCGACACGGAGCCGCGTTCGCCGGTCGTGACCGTGATGGGCCACGTCGACCACGGCAAGACCTCGCTGCTCGACGCACTGCGCCACGCCAACGTGGTCTCCGGAGAAGCCGGCGGCATCACTCAGCACATCGGCGCCTATCAGGTGACGGCGCCGGATTCCGGCAAGAAGATCACCTTCATCGACACGCCCGGCCACGCCGCGTTCACCGCGATGCGCGCCCGCGGCGCCAAGGTCACCGACATCGTCGTGCTGGTGGTCGCGGCCGATGACGGCGTGATGCCGCAGACGATCGAGGCCATCAACCACGCTAAGGCGGCGAAGGTGCCGATGATCGTGGCGATCAACAAGATCGACAAGCCCGACGCCCGTCCCGAGCGCGTCCGCACCGAGCTGCTCCAGCACGAGGTGCAGGTCGAGTCCCTGGGCGGCGAGGTCGTCGACGTCGAGGTGTCCGCGAAGAACAAGACCAATCTCGATCGTCTTCTGGAAATGATCGCGCTGCAGGCCGACATCCTCGACCTGAAGACCAATTCGGATCGTCCGGCCGAGGGCACCGTGATCGAAGCCAAGCTCGATCGCGGCCGTGGTCCGGTCGCCACCGTGCTGGTCCAGCGCGGCACGCTTCGCGTCGGTGACATCATCGTCGCCGGCGCCGAGATGGGCCGCGTCCGCGCGCTGATCTCCGACCAGGGCGAGACCCTGCAGGAGGCCGGCCCGTCGGTCCCGGTCGAGGTGCTCGGCTTCAACGGTCCGCCGGAAGCCGGCGATCGTCTTGCCGTGGTCGAGAACGAAGCCCGTGCCCGCCAGGTCACCAGCTACCGCGCGCACCAGAAGCGCGAGAACGCCGCGGCCTCGATCTCCGGCATGCGCGGCTCGCTCGAGCAGATGATGTCGCAGTTGAAGACCGCGGGCCGCAAGGAATTCCCGCTGGTCATCAAGGCCGACGTTCAAGGCTCGCTGGAAGCCATTCTCGGCTCGCTGGAGAAGCTCGGCACCGAGGAAGTCGCCGCCCGCATCCTGCATGCCGGCGTCGGCGGCATCAGCGAATCGGACGTGACGCTGGCCGAAGGCTTCAACGCCGCGATCATCGGCTTCTCGGTCCGAGCCAACAAGGAAGCCGCCGCGCTCGCCAAGCGCAACGGCATCGAGATCCGCTACTACAACATCATCTACGACCTCGTGGATGACGTGAAGAAGGCGATGAGCGGCCTGCTTGCGCCGACGCTGCGCGAGACCATGCTCGGCAATGCGCAGATCCTGGAGGTGTTCAACATCTCCAAGGTCGGCAAGGTCGCCGGCTGCCGCGTCACCGACGGCACCGTCGAGCGCGGCGCCAATGTCCGCCTGATCCGCGACAACGTCGTGGTTCACGAGGGCAAGCTGTCGACGCTGAAGCGCTTCAAGGACGAAGTGAAGGAAGTGCAGGCCGGCCAGGAATGCGGCATGGCCTTCGAGAACTACGGCGACATGCGTGTCGGCGACGTCATCGAGTGTTATCGCGTGGAGACCATTCAGCGCTCGCTGTAAGTCCGAATCCTACAGAGCGCGCTGCATTTTCAAGTGAGCGGCGATTCCGTGTGTCAGCGGAATCGCCGCCCGTCTTGAACTTTACCAAGCGTCGTTGAACTCAATCAGAATGATCCGTTCGCCCGCGCGCACGCCGGGCGACGATCCATTGGATTTTTTGCAAAATGCCTCGTCATCATCAGAGGGGAAGCACGGCTTCTTCCGGCGGCTCGCAGCGTCAGCTGCGCGTGGCCGAAACCGTGCGTCACGCTGTCGCCGACATTCTCAGCCAGGGTCACGCGCACGATCCGGACCTCGAGGGACACATCATTACGGTGCCCGAAGTCCGCATGTCGCCCGACCTCAAGCTTGCAACGATCTACATCATGCCGCTCGGCGGACGTGACACCGATGTCGTGCTCGCGGCGCTCGAGCGCAACAAGAAGTTCCTGCGCGGCGAGGTCGCGCGGCGCGTTAACCTGAAATTTGCACCTGACATCCGCTTCCGCGCGGACGAACGATTCGACGAAGCGGAACGGATCGAGAAATTACTGCGAACACCTGCGGTGCAACGAGACCTCCATTCGGATTCGGAAGAGAGCTGATGACCATCCCCCCCGAAACCGGCACTGTCGATACGCCTCACGCCGACACGAGCGCCGTCAACGTCAAAAAAAATCACGCCGCCGACGGGCGTCCGCGCGACAACAATGATCCGCGCAACAAGCAGCAACGCGGCAACCAGCCGCGCCGCGACCGGCGCGACGTGCATGGCTGGGTGGTGCTCGACAAGCCGATCGGCATGACCTCGACGCAGGCCGTCGCTGTCGCCAAGCGGCTGTTCCAGGCCAAGCGGGCCGGCCATGCCGGCACGCTCGATCCGCTCGCCTCCGGCGGCCTGCCGATCGCACTCGGCGAAGCCACCAAGACCGTCCCGTTCGTGATGGACGGCCGCAAGCGCTACCGCTTCACCGTCACCTGGGGTGAAGAGCGCGATACCGATGACACCGAGGGCCGCGTCGTCGAGACCAGCCCCAACCGCCCGGATGTCGCGGCGATCCGCGCCCTGCTGCCGCAATTTACCGGCCGCATCGAGCAGACCCCGCCACGCTATTCCGCGATCAAGATCCAGGGCGAGCGCGCCTACGACCTTGCCCGCGACGGCGAGGTGGTGGAATTGCAGCCGCGCCCCGTCGAGATCCACGAATTGACCCTCGTCGACCAGCCCGACGCCGATCATTCGGTGTTCGAGGCCGAGTGCGGCAAGGGAACCTATGTCCGGGCGCTGGCCCGTGACATGGGCCGAATCCTCGGCTGTTACGGCCATATCAGCGCGCTCCGGCGGACCCTGGTGGGTCCGTTTACCGAGAACGACATGATTCCGCTGGAACAGTTGGAGGCTTTGTGCAATAGAGCCGCGTCCGGTGAGGGAAGCCTCGCCGACGCACTCTTGCCCGTTGAGACCGCGCTGGACGACATCCCGGCACTGGCCGTCACTCGGGCTGATGCGGCAAGGCTCCATCGGGGCCAGGCCGTTTT
Organism: Bradyrhizobium sp. HKCCYLRH3099; assembly: GCF_051167855.1. Lineage (NCBI taxonomy): Bacteria > Pseudomonadati > Pseudomonadota > Alphaproteobacteria > Hyphomicrobiales > Nitrobacteraceae > Bradyrhizobium > Bradyrhizobium sp. HKCCYLRH3099. The sequence goes on along the minus strand of NZ_JBNPTW010000003.1, from coordinate 75,773 downwards.
GTTGCGCGGACGGGATGCGCCCCATAGTAGCGGCACAGTCTATGTCACGGTCGCAGGCCGCCTTCTGGCGCTTGCCGAAATTGGCAATGGCGAACTCATCCCCAAGCGCGTGTTCAACCTGACCGGACTGACTGCCAGCTCCGGTCGCAACGAAAGAGACTGACGATGTCGGTGACCGCAGAGCGCAAGGCGGAAATCATCAAGGCGAACGCCACCAAGGCCGGTGATACCGGTTCTCCGGAAGTGCAGGTTGCGATCCTGTCGGAACGCATCAACAACCTGACCAACCATTTCAAGACCCACGGCAAGGACAACCACTCCCGCCGCGGCCTCCTGAAGCTGGTGTCGACCCGCCGTTCGCTGCTGGACTACCTGAAGAAGAACGACGAGGCGCGCTACAAGGCGCTGCTCGAGAAGCACAACATCCGTCGTTGAGCTTCGACTTGGACTGAGCGCGCGCGAAGGTTTGCACGCGTTATCGGCATGATCCCGAGAGCGCCGTCCCGTTGCGGCGCTCACGAGTCCGGGATCATGCGGTCTGGCCAGACATCGGAAAGAAGCGGATACGCTTCCAAGCCCGCCCCTGCCCGGACCATGTAGTACGCTCAGCAGCAATCCGGCCGCTGGGCGTGACGGGCAAGGTGCCCGTTACTCACGAGAAGGATGGACGCCATCCGAGATGAAAAAACCATGGCAGGATCGCAGGGCGCTGATCGCAATCCAGCGCCCTGCCATCTTGCGCATGGTTTTTTTGTTTCTGGGGGTCTGCCTTCGATCATCTCATGAAAGAAGATACCCATGTTTACCAAGCATTCCGTCGAGATCGACTGGGGTGGACGTCCGCTCAAGCTTGAAACCGGCAAGATCGCCCGCCAAGCCGACGGCGCCGTCGTCGCCAGCTACGGCGAGACCGTCGTGCTCGCCACCGTGGTCGCCGCCAAGGCGCCGCGCGACGGCGTCGACTTCCTGCCGCTGACCGTCGACTACCAGGAGAAGGCCTACGCCGCGGGCCGCATCCCCGGCGGCTATTTCAAGCGCGAGGGCCGTCCGACCGAAAAGGAGACGCTGGTCTCCCGCCTGATCGACCGCCCGATCCGCCCGCTGTTCGTCGACGCCTGGCGCAACGAAACCCAGGTGATCGTGACCGTGCTGTCGCACGACATGGAGAACGATCCGGACATCGTGGCGCTGGTCGCCGCGTCCGCGGCGCTCACCCTCTCGGGCGTGCCGTTCAAGGGCCCGATCGGCGCCGCCCGCGTCGGCTTCGCCAATGACGAATACATCCTCAATCCGACCCTCGACGAGATGGCCGACACCCAGCTCGACTTGGTCGTCGCCGGCACCTCGGACGCCGTGCTGATGGTGGAATCGGAGGCCAAGGAGCTCAACGAGGACATCATGCTCGGCGCGGTGATGTTCGGTCACCGCCACTTCCAGCCGGTCATCAATGCGATCATCGAGCTCGCCGAGAAGGCCGCCAAGGATCCGCGCGACGTCGCGATCATCGACAACAGCGCGATCGAGAAGGAGATGCTCGGCATCGCCGAGCAGGACCTGCGCACCGCCTACGCGATTCCGATCAAGCAGCAGCGCTATGCTGCGGTCGGCGCCGTCAAGGAAAAGGTGATGGCCTACTTCTTCCCGGAAGGCCAGGAGCCGAAATACGACAAGCTCCGTGTCGCCGCCGTGTTCAAGGAGCTCGAGGCGAAGATCGTTCGCTGGAACATCCTGGACACCGGCAAGCGCATCGACGGCCGCGACGCCAAGACCGTGCGTAACATCGTCTGCGAGGTCGGCGTGCTGCCCCGCGCCCACGGTTCGGCGCTGTTCACCCGCGGCGAGACCCAGGCGCTGGTCGTGACCACGCTCGGCACCGGCGAGGACGAGCAGTACATCGACGCGCTGTCGGGAACGTACAAAGAGACGTTCCTGCTGCACTACAACTTCCCTCCCTACTCGGTCGGTGAGACCGGTCGCCTCGGCGGCACCAAGCGCCGCGAGATCGGCCACGGCAAGCTCGCCTGGCGCGCGATCCACCCGGTGCTGCCGCCGCACCACGAGTTCCCCTACACGACGCGCGTCGTGTCGGAGGTGACCGAGTCGAACGGCTCGTCGTCGATGGCCACCGTCTGCGGCTCGTCGCTGGCGCTGATGGATGCCGGCGTGCCGCTGAAGCGGCCGACCGCGGGCATCGCGATGGGCCTGATCCTGGAAGGCTCCCGCTTCGCCGTACTGTCCGACATCCTCGGCGACGAGGACCATCTCGGCGACATGGACTTCAAGGTCGCGGGCACCGAGAGCGGCATCACCTCGCTGCAGATGGACATCAAGATCGAGGGCATCACCGAGGAGATCATGCGCGTGGCGCTCGGCCAGGCGCGCGAGGGCCGCATCCACATCCTGGGTGAGATGTCCAAGGCGCTGACCAACGCGCGCGCCGAGCTCGGCGAATACGCGCCGCGCATCGAGACCTTCAAGATCCCGACCGACAAGATCCGCGAAGTGATCGGCACCGGCGGCAAGGTGATCCGCGAGATCGTCGAGAAGACCGGCGCCAAGGTCAACATCGAGGACGACGGCACCGTGAAGGTCGCCTCCAGCGACGGCGAGGCCATGAAGGCCGCCATCAAGTGGATCAAGTCGATCGCCTCCGATCCGGAGGTCGGCCAGATCTATGACGGCACCGTCGTCAAGGTGATGGAGTTCGGCGCCTTCGTGAACTTCTTCGGCACCCGCGACGGCCTCGTGCACATCTCGCAGCTCGCCGACAAGCGCGTGCAGAAGACCACCGACGTCGTCAAGGAAGGCGACAAGGTCAAGGTCAAGCTGCTCGGCTTCGACGACCGCGGCAAGACCCGGCTGTCGATGAAGGTCGTCGACCAGACCACCGGCGAGGACCTCGAGGCCAAGCAGAAGGACGCCCCCGCAGAGGCGCGTGAAGCCGCCGGCGAGTAAGCTGGCAAGTCATCGATGAGTGACGAAGGGCGGCTCTCGGGCCGCCCTTTTTGTTGTGAAACGCGGTCGAGCCGCGTCATTGCGGGTGTCAGCGAAGCAATCCATGGCCGCTTCCCGGCGCTCTGGATTGCTTCGTCGCTTCGCTCCTCGCAATGAGGGATGAGAGCGCGTAGGTTGCCTCTATCGCCTTGCCGGAGGTCACAGTCCATGTCCGAGCTCATGATCCGCGCGGCCCGCCCTGACGAGTATGACGCGATCGCGAGCCTCTGGATGGAGAGCTGGTGCTCGACCGGGCTGGATCATCCGAGCGAGACGTTGCTCGGCCTGCTGAAGCAGCGCGTGCCGCGCGAGGTGGCCGGCGGCTGGAGCCTCTATGTCGCCGACGACGGCGGCACGCTCGCAGCGATGCTCGCGATCCAGGTCGAGCGGCTCTATCTCGACCAGCTGATGATTTCGCCGTCCTATCAGGGCCGCTCGCTCGGTCGTCGCCTGCTCGCGTTCACACGGGAGATCCTGCCAGACGAGATCTGGCTGCGCTGCGCCGAGGGCAACGAGAAGGCATGGCGCTGGTACGAGCGCGAAGGCTTCGTGCTGGAGAAAACGGAAGTCGATCCCGTGCACGGCCGGATGATGAAGTATTATCGCTGGAAGAGCTGAAGCCTGACCCGAGCCTGATCGCGTTGCGCGCACCACCGCGCGCTTGCGCGTGTGGCCTGAAAGGCATTGCGCGGGCGGTTCCGGGAGAACTAGGCTTGGGTTCCCGACGGCCTCCGCCGTTCTCGAACCGTACCATTGTCCGCGTTGCTCATGCTGATTCGTCGCCTCGCCGTCGCCCTCCTCGCCTTCACTCTCATTCAGCCCTCGTTGGCTCAGGTCCCACCCGGACCTGCTCCCGCGACCAAACCGCCGGCTGCCGCGAAGAAGCCGGCCGGCAAGACGGCGACGCCGAAACCGCCGACGGCTGTCGACAGCGGCCCTTGCGACACAGGCGTGATCGCTGCGCTGGGCGACAGCTTTACGGTGCAGAAGAACGGCCTCACCCGGATGACCAATGACTATGCGGAGGTCCCGGTAGCCTGGGGATTTGACGATCTCGTCTTTGCGCGGGTGAGAGCCGTTGCCGGTGATGCCGGCGTTCGCCGTCTCATCGTTCCCAAAGGAACATTCGACACCTACTATCAATCCCCGCCGATCAAAGCCGAGAATGGAAGGCTGGCTCCTCTTGTCAGGAAGCTCGCGGAGTCGGCGCGCTGCACCCGCTATCTTGTCGTCACCCGTCGAACCGACAGCGAACCCTCCACCAATGACGAGGTGACAGGAATCGGTGTCATCAATCGCGGCGAAGGCTTCGGGCGCTACACGCACGTCTTCGTCATGATGGACATCCAGCTGTATGACGGGACGACGTTCGAAGCCCGCGAGCCTGCGACGAGCTCGAAATCGTTCCTCTCGCGACTAACGTCGGGCGTCGGCCCGCCCTCTCACGCCGGCGACGTTGACAACGCCAACTTTCCCGCTGCGCCGCCGGATGCCGCCACCAACACCGTGCTGCGCGACATGGCGCGTTCGATGCTCAAGTTCCGCCTCGATCAGCGATTGCCGGCCTATTTCGGGCGTGAGTGAGTCTGTCTCGTCGGCCGGCGACCGTCGAACGGGTCTCGGTCATATCCTGATCTTGAGAGTCGCAAAACCCGACTGCTGGACCAGTCCCGACGGCGTCGCGCTGAGACCATAGCGGATACTGACATCGAGCCGGTCGTTGCCGGCGGCGACCAGACCCAGGCCGGCCGAGTAGATCCAGGGCGAAAGGGCAAGGCCGCTGGTCGTGAAACTGTCTCCACCGCCCGAGAACGCCGCGCCGATCTTCAGCCGTTGATTCAATGCATCGTAGCCGACGCCCAGATCTCCGGTGACCCGGACCTTCTCGGCAATCTGATAGACCGCCTTCAGCCCGGCGGTGGTCGTGAGGTTCTGATAGCGTTGTGCATCGACATTGAGGCTGAATCCGCCGGCGCCGTTTTCGCGGTAACCGTCGCTGCTGACGATGCCATAGTCGATGCGGAGCGTGGGGATGAGCCAGACCTTGTCCTGGACCGGAATGCGCGTCTTCGCGCCGATACCGGCATGACCGGTATAGGACCGATAGCTGCCCGCAGCGGTCGCGTTCATGAAGCTCAGCGACCGGCTTTCGCCATTGTCGCTGTATCCGCCGTCGAGCTGATAGTCGAACGCGACGTCGCGGCTGACGGCGTAGGCGCCGTAGAGGCCGAGCTGATAGGATGAGACCGACAGGCGGTTTGGGACGGCGTCCTCGCTTCCGGTGATCGTCTGGCGCGAATAGGCGGCAACACCGCCGATCAGGGCGTGAGGCGAGATCACGGCATCGGCGCCGAACGCGAGGCCGCCACCGGAGGCATGATAGCCCGGGACGCCATCGCGCGCAGACTGTTGCGCGGTGCCACCGAGCGGCTGCATCCAGACGTTTCGACCGGCCGCATCGCTCAGGCTGCCGATCCCGTCGAGCCGGTTGGCCACCGTCTTCCAGACCTCGCGCTGCGTCACATAGGTCGCCTGGGAGGCGGCGCCGGTCAGCACCGGCAACGTCTGCATCACCGCATTGCCAAGCGACGCTCCGCTGAGGCCGTCGAGCGCGGCGAATCCCGGCACCATCGAACCGCTCCAGCCCGCGGGCGTCATGGACAGCCGGTACAGCGCGTCAGCCGCTTCGAGGCCGACGCGACCGCCGGCGGCCCGCAGCGTCTCGCCGTAGGGCTGGATCAGCGACATCGTCGCCCAATTTCCGGTGAGGCTGCCCGTGAGATCATAGGTCGACGCGACCATCTGCGCGCCGGAGGCGTTGCCGCTGGCCGCGCCATAGAGGCTCGTCAGATTGCCGCGCGACAGCGTGTTGAACAGCACGCTGCCTTCGGGCGTGACCGAACCGAGCAACGTAAAGGCGCCGGCGCCGCTGCCGACCGGGGCCACGCCCGCACCCCAGAAATAGCCGTTCTGATAGTTGGTGATGACGAACCGGCCGGGCGCCTGCGTGCCGAACAGCGCCGGGCTCGCGATGCGCCAGGGGGTGCCGGCCGTCCACGCCCATTGCGGCACCGAATTGGCCGGCACGGGCGCCGACGGTGGTGGTGTGAAGGTGGCGGGATCGTAGGGCAGCATATAGGCCCAATGCGTCACCAGCAGCGTGTCGCCGGTGATCATCTGCATTTCCATGCTGGTGACGCCGTTCACCGAGCGCATATAGCCCAACCCGACTGTCGCGGCGCCGCCACCCGTCGGCGTGAACAGCATGGTGATCTGTCCGGCGGTCGTCACGAAGCCCTGGATCGTCGAGGTGTCGGTCAACAGCGCCGGGCCAATCCTGAGCTGCGCGACGCTGGTCCCGGTGAAGGCGCCGTTGGTCGCGGTGCCCAAGGTCCACAATGTCTGGTCGCCGATCGGGATCGGGTTGCTGAAACCCGTCTTCGGCGACATGTAGGCCAGCAGTTGGGCTGTCGGCACATACCAGTTAGTATTGGAGATCGTGGAATCCCAGACATTCGACTGCGCCCGTGCCGGGCACCCCGCACCGAACGTCATCGCAGTCATCGCGCACAGAGCGACGACGCAGGATATCGCATGCAGCATCATCGCCCCCACGACTTTGCCTGGCTGACGGCACGACCACCGCGCGCCGGTGTCGGAGCCGACGCACGCCCGCGGCGAGTCGTGCTGCCGGCACGGCAGCAATGCGAGGGCGTGCCAAATGGCCTGCGATTATCCGCAGCCTTCGGGCGCGTTCAACTGGGAAAAATTGGGCGCATCGCTGCCGGCCGTCGGCGACATCCGACGGCGGAGCGGTCCGGTCGATGACCGGCGGCGCTTACTCGCCCTTGAGATCCTCGGGCCGCGGCATCGAGATGACGTTGTAGCCGGAATCGACGTAGTGGATCTCGCCGGTGACGCCGCCGGACAGCTCCGAGAGCAGGTAGAGCGCCGAGCCGCCGAGTTCCTCCAGGGTCACGCCGCGGCCGAGCGGCGAGTGCTTCTGCTGGAACGCGAACATGAAGCGGGCATCGCCGATGCCGGAACCGGCGAGCGTGCGCACGGGACCCGCCGAGATAGCATTGACGCGGATCGCGCGGCGGCCGTAGTCGGCGGCGAGATAGCGCACGGAGGCTTCGAGCGCGGCCTTGGCGACGCCCATCACATTGTAGTTCGGCATCACGCGGTTGGAGCCGTCGAAGGTCAAGGTGATCATGCTGCCGCCACTCTCCGGCATCAGCTCGGCGGCGCGCTTGGCGATCTCGGTGAAGGAGAAGCAGGAGATCAGCATGGTGCGCGAGAAGTTCTCGCGCGAGGTGTCGGCGTAGCGGCCCTTGAGTTCGTTCTTGTCGGAGAAGGCGACGGCGTGAACGATGAAGTCGAGCCCGCCCCAGGCCTCGCGCAAGCTCGCGAACACGCTGTCGACGCTGGCGATATCCTCGACGTCGCAGGGCAGCACGTGCTTCACGCCGAGCTCATCGGCGAGCGGACGAACGCGCTTGCCGAGCGCGTCGCCCTGATAGGTGAACGCCATCTCGGCGCCGTGCGCGGCGAGCGTTTTGGCGATGCCCCACGCGATCGAATGGTCGTTGGCGATGCCCATCACCAGACCGCGCTTGCCTGCCATCAGACCCTGCATGATGTGTCTCCTTCGTCATGCCGGGCGCCTGCCCTGGCAGCTTGAAACGACCGCCCGCCAAACAAGCCGATGGCCGGACATCGGTGCGAAGACGTTGCCTCGCGCTGTTGCCCGGCCATGATGCCGTTGGAACGATCCTGTTCGAAAATCCTAGGCGTCGAGGTGCTTGAAGACCAGCGTCGCGTTGGTGCCGCCGAAGCCGAACGAGTTCGACAGCACCGTGCCGAGCTTGGCGTTGTCGATGCGCTTGCGCACGATCGGCATGTCGGCGAACACCGGATCGAGCTCGGTGATATTGGCGCTCTCGCAGATGAAGCCGTTCTTCATCATCAGCAGCGAATAGATCGCCTCCTGGACGCCGGTGGCGCCGAGCGAGTGGCCCGTCAGCGCCTTGGTCGCCGCGATCGGCGGGCACTTCTCGCCCGAGCCGAACACCTTGCGGATCGCCTCGATCTCCGGCGGATCACCGGCAGGCGTCGAGGTTGCGTGCGGATTGATGTAGTCGATCTTCGTCTTCACCGTCGACAGCGCCATCTGCATGCAGCGCTCGGCGCCCTCGCCCGACGGCGCGACCATGTCGTAGCCGTCCGAGGTCGCGCCATAACCGACGATCTCGCCATAGATCTTGGCGCCGCGCGCCTTGGCGCGCTCGAGCTCCTCAAGCACCAGGACGCCGGCGCCGCCGGCGATGACGAAGCCGTCGCGGCTCACATCGTAGGGGCGCGAGGCCGTGGCGGGCGTATCGTTGTGCTTGGACGACATCGCGCCCATCGCGTCGAACAGCACCGACAGCGACCAGTCGAGCTCCTCGCAGCCGCCGGCGAACATCACGTCCTGCTTGCCGTACTGGATCATCTCATAGGCATTGCCGATGCAATGGTTGGAGGTCGCGCAGGCCGAGGAGATCGAGTAGTTGACGCCCTTGATCTTGAACCAGGTCGCGAGCGTCGCCGACGCGGTCGACGACATCGCCTTCGGCACTGCGAAAGGACCGACCCGCTTCGGGCCCTTGGTGCGGGTGATATCGGCCGCCTCGACCAGCGTGCGCGTCGACGGCCCGCCCGACCCCATGATGATGCCGGACCGGACATTGGAAACGTCGGTCGGCTCCAGGCCGGAATCGAGGATCGCCTGCTCCATCGCGACGTGATTCCACGCCGCGCCCTCGCCGAGGAAACGCATCGCGCGGCGATCGACCACTTCCGCCGGGTTCAGCGTCGGCGCACCTTGCACCTGCGAACGAAAACCAAGCTCGGCATATTTCTCGGCGCGGGAGATGCCGGACTTCGCCTCATACAGGCTGGCCAACACCTCCTGGGTGTTGTTGCCGATCGATGAGACGATGCCCATGCCCGTGATGACGACCCGCCTCATGATGTCCGCCTCGCCTTGCTCATATGTTCTGTGGTGATCGTGCCTGCTTCACTGTCTGCGGCATGCGCCCGACGGTTCACGACGGCGCGTTGCCCTGCTTGAACAGACCGACCTTCAGGTCCTTGGCGCGATAGATAATCTCGCCATCCATCGAAAGCCACCCGTCGGCGATACCGAGAACCAGCTTTGAGCGCATCACGCGCTTGATGTCGACGTTGTACACAACCTTGCGGGCGGTCGGCAGAACCTGGCCCGAGAATTTCAAGTCGCCAAGACCGAGCGCGCGGCCGCGGCCTTCGCCGCCGCTCCAGCCGAGGAAGAAGCCGACCATCTGCCACATCGCGTCGAGGCCGAGACAGCCCGGCATGACCGGATCGTTCTTGAAATGGCAGCCGAAGAACCAGAGGTCCGGCTTGACGTCGAGCTCGGCGCGCACGACGCCCTTGCCGTACTCGCCGCCGGTCTCGGTGATCTCGACGATGCGATCGAACATCAGCATCGGCGGCAGCGGCAGCTGCGCGTTGCCGGGACCGAACAGCTCCCCGCGGCCACAGGCCAGCAGGTCCTCGTATTCATAAGCGCTGCGTCGATCCAGCATGCTCGATGGCCTTTCTCAACGATCCCCGGTGGAAATGGTGCCGCGCGACGTGGACCGCTTCCGCGCGTCGACCCTCGCGCGCCCTGGCCGGACAGCCAGCCGCTCGGTACGATGGCTGGACCATCGCACCCAACGGGATGACCAGCCAATCGCGAGCGCATCGCAGCTCGGATCCACGGACATGGCCCTCGCGGCCAACCGCGCCATGGCAGGGCAAATCGGGGTCCGGGCGCTCTCTAACATAGGGGATTGCGGCGTCAATGCGCGTATCCGGGTAAATCGACGCGGCACGGCGGCCGGTCAACGAACCGCCCCACAAATGCAGTTTAGGGGCGTTCTAGATACGTTAGTTGCGATAAGCTTGCATCTGACGGGGTTTCTTCCTATATCGGTTGTGGATGAGTGCGAATTTCGTGGTGCGCGAAGTGGATGTGAGCAACAACGCCTCGATGAGTGGCCATGACCGGGGGACCCCGGAGGGTCTCGGCAGCGGCCGCCAGCCGGCGCTGAACGGCTGCCCGTGGCATGACGTCAACGAGATGCTGCAGTCGGCGGGCCTGCGCCCGACCCGCCAGCGCATGGCCCTGGGCTGGCTGCTGTTCGGCAAGGGTGCGCGGCACCTGACGGCCGAAATGCTGTACGAAGAAGCGACCCTGGCCAAGGTCCCGGTATCGCTCGCCACCGTCTACAACACGCTGAACCAGCTGACCGACGCCGGCCTGCTGCGTCAGGTCAGTGTCGACGGCACCAAGACCTATTTCGATACCAACGTGACCGCGCACCACCACTTCTATCTCGAGAACAATCACGAGCTGGTGGACATTCCGGACCAGCATCTGGCGCTGTCGAAGCTGCCGGAAGCGCCGGAGGGTTACGAGATCGCGCGCATCGACATGGTGGTGCGGCTGCGCAAGAAGCGCTGAGCCGCGACGATAGATCGGTCATTTGAAAGGCCCGCCCTTGCCGGCGGGCCTTTCCGTGTCTGGACGCCGACCGAAATGCGGCGGCCAGCGCTGCACCCCTCAGTTCACCTGCTCGTCCGCGTAAACGCCCCACAGCCTCTGCTGCTCGATCCAGCCGTCGAATCCGTTGCCGAGCACCCGGCACCAGCCATTGGTGCACTTCTTGACCTGCGCGATGACCCCGGCCTGCAGCCGCGCCGTCACGGCGCTGCTGGCTGACGCGCTCTCATAGACCGCCGCCAGATCATCCTTGTTCTTCATCGTCACGACCGCGGTGCGGCGTCCGGACAGCAGCGAGTGATAGACCCAGCCCTCCGATCCCTCGGAATCGCGCACGCGCCGCCAGTTCTCATACTCCGCGGTGATTTCGACCGGCAGGCCCGAGCGCGTGTAGACCCAGGCCACGTCATTGTCCTTGGTCGGACCGGCGCGCACGTTCACATGGTCGGATTTCAAGCTGACGTAACGCGGCACAGGCAGGCCGCTCGTGGTGAGAACCGAATCCTTGGCCACAGCGCCGGTGCTCACCGAACCGTGGAGCAGACTGACGCAGAAAATGCCGACGACAATTGCGGCTGCACCGAGACGTCCCAACGCGACTGAACTCAACTCACTCTCCCTCGCAAGGATCGACGCATGGTCGCGTCCATGATCCTTCGCCCGATCCCCATCGAACCGCCGGGCTGCCCCCCTTCGTGCACAGAGAGGGCTTGCCGCGGCGCAGGTTCCTGACCCGCCGTTGGCTTCTTGTCTTGGCCCGGCCTTCTGCTAGACAGGACCGAACACAAGCGGCCAGGAAGCGCCTGAGAATCGCTCGCGAACCCCTGTCAGGGACGGATCGGCCCACCTGCGAGATCCGACACGACCAGTCCAGGGACACGCCCTTCTCAGACGACGACGGTAGTTTCGGCGAACCCGGTTAATGAGGTCTGAAGGATCTCATGAGAGCAGCACATGTCAGGTAGGAAAAAGCCCCTCGTCGTGGTGACACGCAAGCTGCCGGACTCGGTCGAGACGCGGATGCGCGAGCTGTTCGACGCGCGCCTCAATCTCGACGACGAGCCGATGAGCCAGGAGCAGCTCGCCGACGCCGTGCGCACCGCGGAGGTGCTGGTTCCGACCGTCACCGACCACATCACCGCCGACATTCTCAATCAGCCCGACTGCAAGCTGCGGCTGATCGCCAATTTCGGCAATGGCGTCGACAACATCGACGTCGCCGCGGCGGTCGCGCGCGGCATCACCGTCACCAACACGCCGAAGGTTCTCACCGAGGACACCGCCGACATGACCATGGCGCTGATCCTCGCCGTGCCGCGGCGGCTGATCGAAGGCGCCTCGATCCTCACCGAGGGCAAGAACTGGGCGGGCTGGTCGCCGACCTGGATGCTCGGCCACCGCATCGGCGGCAAGCGCCTGGGCATCATCGGCATGGGCCGCATCGGTCAGGCGGTGGCGCGACGCGCCCGCGCCTTCGGCCTGCAGATCCATTATCACAACCGCCGCCCGGTCGCCCCCGTCATCGCCGACGAGCTCGGCGCCACCTATTGGGAGAGCCTCGACCAGATGCTGGCGCGGATGGACATCATCTCGGTGAACTGCCCGCACACGCCTGCGACGTTCCATCTGTTGTCGGCGCGCCGTCTCAAGCTGATCCGCAAGGACGCCTACATCGTCAACACCGCGCGCGGCGAGGTGATCGACGAGGAGACGCTGACGCGGCTGGTCGAAGCCGGCGACATCGCCGGCGCCGGGCTCGACGTGTTCGAGCATGAGCCCGCCGTCAACCCGCGTCTCGTGCGGCTCGCCAAGGCCGGCAAGGTGACCTTACTGCCGCATATGGGCTCGGCCACCATCGAGGGCCGCGTCGAGATGGGCGAGAAGGTCATCATCAACATCAAGACCTTCCTGGACAACCACCGCCCGCCGGACCGCGTGCTGCCGAGCATGCTGTAGGCCACGCGGCCGACCTCACACTCGGTGTCGTCCCGGCCTCCGAGCCGGGACCCATATCCCCAGGGTGTGGTTTTGAGGCACGCGGGCCGTTGGCTTTTTACCCATCACGACCGCCGCGGAGTATAGGTCCCGGATCGGCGCCCACCGACACGTTGCGTCGACGGGCTTGTCCGGGACGACGGCGGAGTGTGTGGTGACGGGCTCGGCTCAAGCCCGCGCGTCACTTCCGGTGCGCGCTCAGATCCGCAATCACCGGCCCATCCCCATTCAGCGGGTTCGCGGGATCGCGGCCATAGCGCAGCGTCTCGAACCGCATGGTGCGCGCATCGAGCATCAATAGCCGCCCGACCAATCCTTCGCCGAAGCCGACGATCTCGCGGATCGCCTCCAGCGCCATCATCGAGCCGAGCATGCCGGCGAGCGCGCCCATCACGCCGGCTTCGGCGCAGGCTGGGACCGTGCCGGGCGGCGGCGGCTCCGGGAACAGGCAGCGATAGGTCGGATTGAACGCGCCCTGGTCATTGCGCTCATGCGCGCGGATCGTGGTCAGCGACGCATCGAAGGTGCCGAGCGCGCCTGTGATCAGCGGCTTGCCGGCCAGGAAGCAGGCATCGGAGGCAAGATAGCGGGTGTCGAAGTTATCGGAGCCGTCGAGCACGAGATCATAGCCGCCGATCAGATCGAGCGCGTTGTCGGCATTGAGCCAGGTCCGATGCGCGACGACGCTCACATGCGGATTGAGAGCGTTGATCCGCTCGGCCGCACTGTCCACCTTCGGCCTGCCGATATCCGGCGTGGCATGGATGACCTGGCGCTGCAGGTTCGACAGCGACACCACGTCGTCATCGACCACGCCGATGGTGCCGACGCCGGCAGCGGCGAGATACATCAGCGCCGGCGCGCCAAGACCGCCCGCGCCGATCACCAGCACCGAGGCGCGCTTCAGCGCCGCCTGACCGGGACCGCCGACATCGCGCAGCACGATATGGCGGGCATAGCGCTCCACTTCCTCATCGCTCAGCATCGTTACGCACGTCCTCCCGCTGTCGGATCGCGGTCAGCCGACCCATGGAGACTGGACATCTCCACACTGAACCCTCGCCGGATTGTGACCGACCAAGCAGATGTGCTTATTTACGGCAGCGGCAAGAGCAGCGGGATTTGTCATGAGACGGCTGGCCACGGCAACCTTCATCTGCGCGATCGCCGCGACCACATCGGCAGGGGCCCAGACGCCGCCGACGCAAGGCGCGCTGCCGGGCGCCCAGCCCAAACCAGTCGCGACCCAGCCGATCCGTCCTGGCGTCCAGGCGCCGGCCGACACCGCCAATGCGATGTCCCAGGCCGAGCGGCTGGCGCTGCAATCCGATCTCGCCTGGGTCGGCCAGTACAATGGCGCGATCACCGGCGACGTCAGCGAGCGCATGGTCAATGCGATCAAGGAGTATCAGAAGCTCAAGGGCGGCAAACCGACCGGCGTGCTGAACCCGCAGGAGCGCGCCGTGCTCGCCGACACCGCCCGCCGCAAGCAGGAGGGCGTCGGCTGGAAGCTCGTGACCGAGCCGACCAGCGGCGCGCGTGTGGGCATTCCGACCAAGCTGGTGCCGCAGCAGAGCAGCGACGCCAACGGCTCGAAATGGAGCTCGCCGACCGGCACCGTGCAGGTCGTGCTGTCGCGCCGCAAGGAGGCCAATCCGACCACGGCGGCGCTCGCCGACCGCGAGAAGAAGGAGCCGGGTCGCACCGTCGACTACAGCGTCGTGAAGCCGGACTTCTTCGTGCTGTCGGGCCTTCAGAACCTGAAGAAGTTCTACATTCGCGGCACCTTCAAGGGCGACGAGGTGCGCATCCTGACCATCCTCTACGACCAGGCGACCGAGAACACCGTCGAGCCGGTGGTGATCGCGATGTCCACCGCCTTCACCGCCTTCCCCGCGGCCGCGCTCGCGGCCCAACCGGCGCCGCGCCGGAGCGTCGACTACGGCACCGGCGTCATCGTCAGCCAGGACGGTGCCATCATCGCCGATCGCGAGGTGACCGACGCCTGCGTTGCAATCACGATTCCGGCCCTCGGCCCCGCTGAGCGCATCGCCGAGGACAAGGAGCGCGGACTGGCGCTGCTGCGCGTCTATGGCGCGCGCGGCCTCAAACCGCTGGCGCTGTCGGGCGGAGCGACGAAATCAGCGATCGAGATCGTCGGCATTGCCGATCCGCAGAGCCAGGGCGGAAGTGCCGCGATCAGCATCGTGAAGACGCAGCTTGTCAGCGACACCGCGCTCGCGCCCGCACCGGGTCTCGGCTTCTCCGGCGCCGCCGCGCTCGATGGCGACGGCAAGTTCGCCGGCATCGCGCTGCTGAAGCCGGCGGTGGTGGCGGGCGCGGCAAGCGTGCCGGCGGCCCAGGCCGTGCTGGTGAACGCCGATGCGACGCGCGCCTTTCTCGCCGCCCACGGCGTCAAGCCCGACGGCAGTTCGCTCGACGCCAGGGCGGCAACGGTGCGCGTGATCTGCGTCCGCAAGTAGGCCATTCCTTTGCGATGCGGAGTCTCATCTGAGTGCCCGAGCATGATCACGACGCCATCCGTCGCGCGCTGCAGCGGAACGAACGACTCGTTGGCGTCGATCTGTCGGAGTTCAGCTTCGACGACGATCTGACGGAGTCGGCCCAGTTCGAGGATTGCAGCGCGACCGTCACGCGCTTCGTCGGCGGCGATCTCGCGACATCGCGATGGACGCGCAGCCGCTTCAGCGCCTGCGAATTCGCCAATGTGAACCTGTCCGGCGCGCAATTCGAGGACTGCCGCTTCTTCGACACCGCAGGCACCGCCGGATGTACGTTCCGGTTCTGCGACCTGCGTGGCGCGGTGTTCCGCAACTGTGACCTGATGCTCGCGACCTTCAACGCCTGCGATCTCTGGGACGTCACATTTTCCGATTGCCGGATGTCCGGCGCCACCTTCGAGAAACCGGCCTTCGCTTTCCGCTTGCCGGGCGGGACGAAGGAGAAGAAGGCGGTCCGGCTGGCCGGCATGTTCGAGCGCTGCAGGCTGGACAATGCGGTGCTGCGCGAGGCCGACTTGTCCTCGCTCCGCATTCTCGACTGCGACCTGTCGGGCGCCGAACTGCAGGGCACCTCGCTGATCAACGCCTCGCTGCGCGGGAGCAATCTCGGCAACGCGGCCCTGCAGCTGGCCGATGTGACCGGCGCAGACCTCCGCGGCGCCGACCTGTCCGGGTTCGACCTGCAGGCGCTTCAGAGCTTTTCGGGGCTGCAGGTCTCCGCAAGCCAGCAGCATCATCTGCTGCGCAGCCTCGGCATCGACGTCTCCGCGGACGAAGACTGACCGCCCCCGGCGCTGTGCGCTGCGGCCGGCGTTTACGCTAAATTAAGCATGTCCTTTTAGAAAAAATTAAGGGCCCAACGGCGGCCGACGGGGATCTCATGTGCAGCATCGCGACTGCGCGGGACGATGCCCGGCGATGCCGAACGATCGCCCGCGGCTCCGTGCCGCTCTCTTCCTAGCACCTTGCTATCAACTCGGAACGGCTCCCGCCGTAGTCAAACGGTCTGTCCAATCACAGGCCGCGCATGAGATAGTTCGAACAGTTTTGTCGGCGTGCTGATTCGGACCACCGCGATCCCTCTTCTCACAGTCGGATCGGGCCGGGACTGTCCTGAGCGAGAATAGCTCTGCGTTGCGCGGGTCGCGATGCACTCAGCTTTGGCGTTCTCATAAGTTCCGTCAACATCCGAAGGACTGTCTCCCGATGTACACGATCGTTTTGGCCACGCAGAAGGGCGGCAGCGGCAAGAGCACGCTCGCCATCGGTCTCGCCGTGGCGGCCCAGCAGGCCGGCCACAAGGTGCGCGTGATCGAAACCGACCGCCAGGGCACGCTGACGAAATGGCAGGCGCGCCGCAGCGCCGGCGAGCCGATCGTCGAAGCCGTCTACGATGCCAAGATGATCGAGCCGCGCCTCGAGGCGCTGGCGCGCGACGGCGTCACCGTCTGCGTGATCGACACCGGCGCGGGCATCACCGCATCGAGCACGGCCGCAATCCGCTATTGCGATCTCTGCCTGATCCCGGCGCGGCCGAGCGTCGCCGACATCGAGGCCACGGCGCCGACGCTCAGCGTCGTCAGAGCCTGGCGCAAGCCGTTCGCCTTCGTGCTCAACCAGGCGCCAATCCGCGGCGGCCATCGCATCAGCGACGCGACCACGGCGCTCGACGCCGACGCGCCGCGCGACATCGCCGAGGTGCTGGCGCAGCCCTTCATCATGATGCGCAACGACCACCAGGACGCGCTCGCCGCCGGCCTCGGCGTCAGCGAGTTCGATGCCGGCGGCAAGTCGGCGCAGGAGATCAAGAGCCTGTGGCGCTGGACCGCCGGCAAGCTCGCCGGCGATCACGTCATGCACGAGGCCGGCGAACTCAAGGACGCCAGCGAGCACGCGGAAGTCGAATTCCCGATCATGCTGACGCCGCAGCCGGAAGAGCCCAAGCTGCCGGTGGCGCGCGCCTACCCGACCTGGGCCGACAACGGCATCAACTGGAAGGCGGGCCTTTAATTAGATCGAAGCCCTCGCCGCAAAGGCGGTATGCCCCCTCGCCCCGCTCTTGCGGGGAGAGGGTTGGGGTGAGGGGCAGCCGCACCGGCGGTGCTAATCGTGAGACCTGTACCCCCTTCACCCGGATCGCATCTGATGATGCGATCCGACCTCTCCCCGCCCCAGCGAAGCTTCGCTTCGCCCTGGCGGCGCGAGGTGCACTGAGCACATTGCACGATGCCAGCGTCTCAATGGCGATACGTCCCGTACCAGCAGAGAGAGTGTAGCTCTACCTTGCCCCGCCCTCTCGCATCTCCAGCATCTTGATGCGCGCATCCGCACGACGCAGGCGGCGACACAGCTCGCGATTGATGTTCTGCATCACGATGACATAGGCCTGGATGTCGGCCTTGTAGAGCGCATAGAGCTCGCGTGCCGTCAGCTCGTACAGCACCGTCGAAGTCTCCGCGATCACCGTGGCCGACCTGTTCTGCATCTCCAGCAAGGTCATCTCGCCGAAGAAATCGCCGGGATCGAGATTCGACATGTGGATCACGCCGCCTGTCGCCAGACGCTCGCTGACCTCCAGCGTGCCGCTGTGAACGACGAACATCGAGCGTCCCGGCTCGCCCTCGGCGACGACGGTGACGCCCGCCTCGAAGCGACGCTCGACCAGCATGGATACGAGCCGATCCAGGCTCGCGTCCGACAGGCCGCCGAAGAACGGCGTGGCGAGCAGGAATGCCTTCAGGTCGGGCGAGCTGACAGCCATGGCGCAAGTATACGCCCGCACCCAGCCCCTACAAGCGCACCGCGGGCGTTCCAGCCGTCACCTCAGCGCTGACACTTGGGGCACCAGAACGTCGACCGCCCGTTCTGCACGAAACGCTTCACCACGCCCTCACACCCATCGGTCCGGCACGGCTCGCCCTCGCGGTCATAGACCTGGAACGAGTGCTGGAAATAGCCGAGCTCGCCGGTGGTCTGGCGATGGTCGCGCAGCGACGAGCCGCCGGCACGGATCGCCTCGTTCAGCACGGTGTGGATCGCTTCGACCAGGCGCCTGGCGTGATCGGTCGGGTCACCCTTCTTGGTCGCGAGCGTCGCGGCCAGACGCCGCGGCGACAGATGCGCGCGGAACAGTGCCTCGCAGACATAGATATTGCCGAGCCCCGCGACGACGCGCTGGTCGAGCAGCGCCGCCTTCAGGCTGGTCTTCTTGCCCGCGCAGGCGCGCGCCAGCATCGCCGCGTCGAATGCATTGCCGAGCGGCTCCGGCCCGAGTCCCTTCAGATGCGGCTCGTTGTCGATCTCGCCGCGGCCGATGATCTTCATGAAGCCGAAGCGGCGCGGATCGTTGAAGACGATGTCGGCGCCGGAAGACATGTGAAACACGACGTGGTCGTGCACGCTGTCCTTGCCGCGCGGATAGTGAAACTCGCCCGGCGTCTCCTCGTGCTCGGGCTTGATCACCCGGAATGAGCCGGACATGCCCAGATGCATCAGCAGAACGTCACCGGAGCCGAGATCGGCCAGCAGATACTTGGCGCGGCGGCCGAGACCCCGGACGGTCTGGCCCTGCAGGCGCTTCACAAAATCGGGCTGGAATGGAAATCTGAGGTCGCCGCGCCGCGCCTCGGCGGTGACGATGACGGCGCCTTCCATGACCGGCTGCAACCCGCGCCGGACGGTTTCGACTTCGGGCAGCTCAGGCATCCCAGTTCATTTCACCTTTTGCGTCGTGCGACCATTCACCTTGTCCGGCTGACGTGATAGCGCCTTGGCCGCACCGGCGCTATGGTGCCGTATCGGAGTAAGGGTGATGGATCAGACGGACCAGACCACTCATTTCGGCTTCAGGGACGTGCTTCTGGGCGAGAAGCAGACGCTGGTGAACGACGTGTTTCACAGCGTCGCGTCCCGCTATGACCTGATGAACGACCTGATGTCGGGCGGACTGCACCGCGTCTGGAAGGACATCATGATCAACACGCTGAACCCGCCGAAGAGCGATGCGCCGTTCGCGCTGCTCGACGTCGCCGGGGGCACCGGCGACATCTCCTTCCGTGCCGCCAGGAAGGCCGGCGCCGGCTTCCACGCGACCGTCTGCGACATCAATGGCGACATGCTCGAAGTCGGCCGGCAACGCGCGCTGAAGCAGTATCTCGACGACAAGGTCTCGTTCGTCGAGGGCAATGCCGAGAAGCTCGCCTTCCCCGATCGCTCCTTCGACGCCTATACGATCGCCTTCGGCATCCGCAACGTGCCGCAGATCGAGCTGGCGCTGGCCGAGGCTTATCGCGTGCTCAAGCATGGCGGCCGCTTCCTGTGCCTGGAATTCTCGACCGTCGAGGTGCCCGGGCTCGACAAGCTCTATGACCTGTTCTCCTTCAACGTGATCCCGCAGCTTGGCCGCGCCGTCACCGGTGATGCCGAGTCCTATCGCTACCTCGTCGAATCGATCCGCCAGTTTCCGCGACCGAACGCTTTCGCCGAAATGATTTCGGCGGCCGGCTTCTCGCGTGTCTCCTGGCAGACCCTCTCCGGCGGCATCGTCGCGCTTCATTCCGGCTGGCGTTTGTGATCTCAGCACTGACTCATATCTCCCGGCTCGCCCGAGCCGCCTTCGTGTTCGCGCGCGAGGGCGTGTTCGGCGCCGTCGATCCCAGCCTCGCGCCGCCGCCGGGCCAGCTCGCGCTGAAGCTCGCGCGTCTGGTCGAACGCCCCGGCGCCAAGTCCGGGCCGCGGCTGTCGCGCGCGCTGGAGCGGATGGGGCCGGCCTATCTCAAGCTCGGCCAGTTCCTGGCGACGCGGCCCGACGTTGTCGGCGTCGTGATGGCGCGCGATCTCGAATCCCTGCAGGACCGGCTGCCGCCGTTCCCGCAGGCCGAGGCGGAGGCCGTCATCGCCACCGCGCTGGAACGTCCGATCAGCCAGCTTTACACCTCGCTCGGCCCGCCGGTCGCGGCCGCCTCGATCGCCCAGGTGCATCGCGGCGAGGTCGAGCGCGACGGCGTCCGTCACGCCGTCGCGGTGAAGGTGCTCCGGCCTAACGTCTCGGCGCGCTTCCGGCGCGATCTCGCCGACTTCTTCTTCGTCGCCGAGAAGGCCGAGGCGCATTCGTCGGAGGCCCGCCGCCTGCGCCTGGTCGAAGTCATCAACACGATGTCGCGCTCGGTCGCGATGGAGATGGACCTTCGCCTGGAAGCCGCCGCGCTGTCGGAGATGGCGGAGAACATCAAGGACGATCCGGACTTCCGCGTGCCCGCGGTCGACTGGGACCGCACCGCCAACACCGTGCTGACCATGGAGTGGATCGACGGCATCGCGCTGAACGACCACGTCCGCCTCGCCCAGGCCAATGTCGATCTGCCCGATGTCGGCCGCAAGGTGATCCAGAGCTTTCTGCGCCACGCACTGCGCGACGGCTTCTTCCACGCCGACATGCATCCGGGCAACCTGTTCCTGGACAAGCAAGGCCGCCTGGTTGCCGTCGATTTCGGCATCATGGGCCGGCTCGGCATGAAGGAGCGGCGCTTCCTGGCCGAGATCCTGCTCGGCTTCATCACCCGCGACTACCGCCGCGTCGCCGAGGTGCATTTCGAGGCCGGCTACGTCCCGCCGCATCATTCGGTCGAGAATTTCGCGCAGGCCATCCGCGCCATCGGCGAGCCGATCCACAACCGCACGGCCGAAGAGATCTCGATGGCCAAGCTGCTGACCCTGCTGCTCGAGGTCACCGGCCTGTTCGACATGCGCACCCGCCCCGAGCTGATCCTGCTGCAGAAGACCATGGTGGTGGTCGAAGGCGTGGCGCGCGGCTTCGATCCCAAGCTCGACATCTGGAAGGTCGCCGACCCCGTGGTCCGCGAATGGATCGAGCGCAATCTTGGGCCCCTTGGCCGCATCGAGGGCGCCGTCACCGGCATCGGCGACCTCGCCCGCATCACCGCCACGCTGCCAATTCTCGCCGCCCGCGCCGCCGCCGTGCTCGAGCACATGGAAACGATGACCCGCGACGGCCTGCGCCTGTCGCCCGAAACCATCGCCGCCATGGGCCGCACCGAAGGCAAAAAGAGCCGCTGGCGCGCCATTGCGCTGTGGGTCATCGCGCTGACCTTCATCGGCATCCTGTTCGCGGTGCTCAGGCTGTGATCGGGTGAGAGTCGAGCCATCTCCCCGCCAACGGTGAGCTCCCTCTCCCCGTTCTTCACGGGGGCGCGACGAGCTTCGCTCGCGCTGTGAGGGTTGGGGTGAGGGCCGCCACACCCGCCGACCGTGCGGAAAGCCCCTCTCACCCGGATCGCATCTCGCGATGCGATCCGACCTCTCCCCGCCTTAGCGAAGCTTCGCTTCGCCCTGGCGGGGCGAGGTTGCACCGAGGCCGCCGCCGGGTCGGTGGTCGACGCCAGCGAATGATTGCACTGCCATCATTTTCTGCTAGCATTGACATCACAACGACAATGCTGGGGAGGCGGTCATGGCCAGCCTGACCATCCGCAAGCTCGACGATTCGCTGAAAGCCTATCTCCGCCTGCGCTCGGCGCAGAACGGCCGCTCCGTCGAGGAGGAAGTCCGGGTCATCCTGCGCGCGCTGATCGAGCCGGTCGATCCGTCCGAGCCGCCGTCGACGCCACCCACGCCCCCGCCCGAACCGCTGGTGCCGCAACCCGGCACCGCCCGTGAGGCCCGCGTCACCCTGATCATCGGCGGCGGCATTGCCGCGTACAAATCGCTCGACCTGATCCGGCGGCTGCGGGAGCGCCACATCCATGTCCGCTGCGTCATGACCAAGGCCGCGACCCAGTTCGTCACCGAGCTCGCAGCGTCCGCGCTGTCCGGCGACCGTGTCTTCACCGACCTGTTCGATGCCCGCAGCGAATTCGACGTCGGCCATATCCGGCTGGCGCGCGACTGCGACCTCATCGTGGTCGCGCCGGCCACCGCTGACCTGATGTCCAAGATGGCGCAAGGCGCGGCCGATGATCTCGCCAGCGCCATCCTGCTCGCCGCGAGCCGGCCGATCCTGCTGGCGCCGGCGATGAACCCGATGATGTGGAGCAATCCCGCCACCCGCCGCAACGCCGCGACCCTGCAGCGCGACGGCATCCACATGATCGGGCCGAACGCCGGCGAGATGGCTGAGAAGGGCGAGGCCGGTGTCGGCCGCATGGCCGAGCCGACCGAGATCGCCGACGCCATCGTCGCGATGCTCAAGCCACCCGTGCCGCGCCCGCTCGCGGGCCGCCGCGTGCTGATCACCGCCGGGCCGACGCATGAGCCGATCGACCCGGTGCGCTACATCGCCAACCGCTCTTCCGGCAAACAGGGCTTTGCCATCGCCGCCGCCGCGCAGGCCGCAGGCGCCGACGTGCGGCTGATCGCCGGGCCGGTCGATCTCGCCGACCCCAAGGGCGTCAGAGTCACGCATGTCGAATCGGCGCGGCAGATGCTCGACGCCGTCGAGGCCGAACTGCCGGCCGACGTCGCGATCTTCGCCGCGGCGGTCGCCGACTGGCGGGTGGCCAATGAAGGCGGGCAGAAGCTGAAGAAGACCGACAAGGCGATCCCGCCGCTGCAACTAGTCGAGAACCCCGACATCCTCGCCACCATCTCCAAGCTGACGGAGAAGCGGCCGGGCCTCGTCATCGGCTTCGCCGCCGAGACGGAACACCTGATCGACAACGCCAAGGCCAAATTCGCGCGCAAGGGCTGCGACTGGATCGTCGCCAACGACGTCTCGCCCGCGACCGGCGTGATGGGTGGCGACCGCAACACCGTGCATCTCTTGACGAAGGACGCCGACGGCGTCCATGTCGCGTCCTGGCCGATCATGACCAAGGACGAGGTCGCGACCGCCCTCGTCGCCGAGATCGCCCGAACGATAGGACCATCAGCGTGACGAACAGCATCCGCATCGACGTTCAGATCCTGCCGCATGGCCAGGGCATGCCGCTGCCGGCCTATCAGACCGTGCACGCCGCCGGCATGGACCTGCTCGCCGCGGTGCCGGCCGATGCGCCGCTGACACTCGACCCTGGCCGCCACGCGATGGTACCGACGGGTCTGTCGATCGCGCTTCCCGACGGCTACGAGGCGCAGGTGCGGCCGCGCTCCGGGCTTGCGGCGCGGCATGGCGTCACCGTGCTGAACTCACCGGGCACGATCGACGCCGACTACCGCGGCGAGATCTGCGTGCTGCTGATCAACCACGGCCGGGAGCCGTTCACGATCAAGCGTGGCGAGCGCATCGCGCAGATGGTGATCGCCGCCGTCGTGCGCGCCGAACTCAGCGTCGCCACCACGCTGTCGGAGACCGTGCGCGGCAGCGGTGGTTTCGGCTCGACGGGCCGTTGAACTACGGGCGCTTCGCCACAGTTCCGACTCGGCTATGCCCATCGATGAACGCATTTTCATCCCGTGCAACCACCGTTCACGGTCTGGACTCTTACCGCTGGAGTCCCGATGCGGGTATTGTTGATTGATTCGTGAAACGGCGCGGTCGATGCGATCGGCGCCGCGCGGAACTTTCGTGCGGTTTGGGGCAAATATGTCGGGCGTGATCGTGGTGATGCGTCAGACGCTGCTGTCGTGCACGTCACTCGCGCGCAAGGGCCTGATGGGTCTCGCTGCGACTGCGCTTGCGCCGGCCACACCGGTCCTCGCGGGCGATGGCGTGCCGGGAGATGCGATCTCTACTCTGTTCGAGCTGAGCCGTTCCGACATCGCCGAGATCACGGCGATGCTGGCGCTGCTTGGCTTCTCGGTCGTCGCCGCGATCGCGCTGGTACGCACGCGTCTTGCCGCCGCGCGAAAGGAAGCGCGGCTTCGCGCCGATGTCGCCGAGCTGCAATTGCAGGCCGACCGCTACCGCGCGCTGCTGTTCGCCGAGCCGCAGATCCTGATCGCCTGGCCCGCGGGCGGCCATCGCCCGCAGATCTCCGGCGATACCGCAATGCTGGTGCCGGCGGATCAGCCGCACCGCATCCTCGCCTTCGGAACCTGGCTTCCGCCCGAACCGGCGCTGCAGATCGATCGCGCGGTGGATGCGTTGCGCGAGGCCGGCGAAGGCTTCCTGCTGCATCTGACGACGTCGCATGGCCAAGCGATCGAGGCGATGGGCCGCGCCATCGGCGGCCAGGCCATCGTGCGCATCCGCGAATTGTCCGGCCTGCGCCGCGAGCTCGCCGAGACGCAGCTTCGGCTGAAAGCGCTCGGCGAGGAGACGGAATCGCTGCGCGCGCTCGCTTCCGCGCTGCCCTGGCCGATCTGGGCGCGGCAGGCCAACGGCACGCTCAGCTATGTCAATGCGGCTTACGCGCGTGCGGCGGATGCGCGCGACGTGCCCGACGCGATCAGCCGCAATCTAGAACTGCTCGATTCCGCCGATCGCACCGATCTGCAGCGCGCGCTCGGCGCCGGCGGACATTTCGAAGGCCGGCTGCCGATTGTCATGGGCGGCGAGCGCCGCATGCACGACGTGCGCGCCTTCACGCTCGGTGCCGGCAGCGCTGGCGTCGCCATCGATGCCAGCGAGGCCGCGGCGCTCACCGAGGCGCTGGTGCGGATGCACGAGGCGCACCGCCGCACGCTCGACCAACTGTCGTCGGGCGTCGCCGTGTTCGACGGCCAGCGCCGCCTGACCTTCTACAACGACTCCTATCGCCGGCTCTGGGACCTCGAGACGAGCTTCCTGGACAGCCAGCCCGACGATTCCTCGGTGCTCGACCGGCTGCGCGCCGCGCGCAAGCTGCCCGAGCAGGCCGACTTCCGTGCCTGGAAGGCCAAACTGCACGAGGCCTATCGCGCGGTCGAAGCCGCCAAGGACACCTGGTTCCTGCCCGACGGCCGCGCCATGTCTGTCATCACCACGCCCAACCCCGAGGGCGGCGTGACCTATCTGTTCGACGACGTCACCGAAAGCTTTGCGCTCGCCCGCCGCTTCGACGGCCTGATCCGCGTCCAGCGCGAGACCCTCGACAGCCTCGCCGAGGGCGTCGCGGTGTTCGGCTCGAACGGCCGGGTCGAGCTGTTCAATCCGGCCTTCGCCAAGATGTGGCGGCTGTCGCCGGATCGCCTGCGCGAGCATCCGCATATCGACACCGTCGAATCCTGGTGCCTGCAGCTCTACGACGACGCCGTCGCCTGGCGCACGATCCGCGAGGCCATCACCTCGATCGAGAACCGGCTCGACGTCGCGCTGAAGCTCGAACGCAAGGACGGCAGCGTGCTCGACTGCATGAGCCGTCCGCTCCCGGACGGCGCGACCATGCTGACCTTCCAGGACATCACCGACACCGAGAATGTCGAGCGGGCCCTGCGCGAGAGCAACGAGGCGCTCGAAGCCGCAGGCCAGATGAAGATCGACTTCGTCCACCACGTGTCCTACGAGCTGCGCGCCCCGCTCACGACGATCATCGGCTTCGCGCATTTCCTGTCCGACCCGTCGACCGGACCGCTGACGCCGAAGCAGGCCGAATATCTCGACTACGTCACCAAATCGACCAACGCGCTGCTGGCGCTGACCAACAACATTCTCGACCTCGCCACCATCGACGCCGGCGCGATGAAGCTGGAGCTCGGCCCGGTCGACGCCGCCAAGGCGATCGAGGCCGCCGCCGAGGGCGTGCAGGACCGGCTCGCCACCGATCGCATCCGCCTCGAGGTCGAGGTCGCCGCCGACGTCGGCAGCTTCGTCGGCGACGAGCGCCGCGTCGTCCAGGTGCTGTACAATCTGCTCGCCAACGCCGTCGGCTTCTCGCCGCAGGATTCCACCGTGATCGTGTCGGCCCGCCGCACCGATCACAGCGTCGCCTTCTCGGTCACCGATTCCGGCCCGGGGATCCCCGCTGATATCAAGGACCAGATGTTCGACTGGTTCGTCAGCCGCTCGCAGGGCTCGCGCCACCGCGGCGCCGGGCTCGGCCTGTCGCTGGTGCGCTCCTTCGTCGAGCTGCATGGCGGCAAGGTGCGAATGGATTCGGTGGTCGGCAAGGGCACCACGGTCACCTGTGACTTCCCGACCGACCACATCGCGCAACGCAACGCCGCGGAATGACGGACCAACAGACATTCACCACGCCGTTGGCGGACGAGACGGCAACCGCCGCACTGATGGCCGACTTCGCTTTGTTGATCGGCCCGGGCGTGCTGATCACGCTCACCGGCGATCTCGGCGCCGGCAAGACGGCCGCCGCGCGGGCGATGATCCGCTATCTCGCCGACGATGCCGACCTCGAGGTGCCGAGCCCGACCTTCACCTTGGCGCAGAGCTACGACCTGCCGAGCTTCCCTCTGGTGCATGCCGACCTCTATCGCATCAGTGATCCTTCCGAGCTGGAGGAGATCGGGCTCTCGCCATTGCCCGAAGCGACGGTCGTCCTGATCGAATGGCCCGAGCGCGCCGGCGATGCGCTGCCGCGGGACCGGATCGACATCGCGCTGCGCCACGACCCGTCCCTGGGTGACAGCGCGCGCAACGTCGAAATCACCGGCACCGGCAAGGTGGCGCCGATCGTCGCGCGGCTGAAAGCCTTGCGCGGCTTCCTCGCCGAAGCGGGGCACGCCAAGTCGCGCCGCGAGCGCATGGCCGGCGATGCCTCGACCCGCTCCTATGCAAGGCTCTACAAGGGCGAGCGCGTCTTCATCCTGATGAACTCCCCGAAGCGCCCCGATGGCCCGGCGATCTACAACGGCAAGCCGTATAGCGGCGCCGTGCATCTGGCCGAGGACGTTCGCCCCTTCGTCGCGATCGCCGGCGCGCTGCGCGGCCGTGGCATCTCCGCGCCGAAGATCAACGATGCCGATCTCGACCACGGCTTTCTCATCACCGAGGATCTCGGACGCGAGGGCGTGATCGAAGGCGACCCGCCGCGCCCGATCGTCGAGCGTTATGAGGCCGCGACCGATCTGCTTGCGGCGCTGCATGCGCAGGACGTGCCCTCGGTGCTGCCGCTGGCGCCGCAGGTCACCTACAAGGTCCCGGCCTTCGACGTCGACGCCATGCTGATCGAGATCAGCCTGATGCTCGAATGGTACCTGCCGGATCGCGGGGTGGAGCCGTCGCAGGTGCTGCGCGCCGAATTCCTGGAGATGTGGCGCGACCTGCTGGAAGCGCCGCTTGCCGGCGCGAAGACCTGGGTGATCCGCGACTATCACTCGCCGAACCTGCTCTGGCTGCCCGCGCGCGAGGGCATCGCGAGGGTCGGCGTGATCGACTTCCAGGACGCGGTGATGGGCCCGCCCGCCTACGACGTGGTGTCGCTGGCGCAGGACGCCCGCATCGACGTGCCGGCCGATATCGAAGGGACGCTGCTCGCCCGCTACATCGCAGCGCGCCAGGCCGCGTCCGCCGACTTCGACGCCGACGCCTTCCGTGCCGACTACGCCATCCTGTCCGCCCAGCGCAACACCCGCCTGCTCGGCACCTTCGCCCGCCTCAACCGCCGCGACGGCAAGCCGCACTACCTCAAGCACCAGCCCCGCATCTGGGACTATCTGCACCGGTCGCTGGTGCATGCGGCGCTAGATCCGATCCGCGACTGGTATGCGGCCAACGTGCCGCCTCCGGCCGACGTTTGAGGCACGCTGTTACGGCACCACCGCTGCGCTCCCCTCCCCGCAAGGGGGAGGGGAGCGGACAGCCACTGGCGCGACAGTTTGGGCCCAAGACACACTCCCGTAGCTTTACCGCTTCTTAGCCATCCCCGCTTACCTTGCGCCCTACGGCGCCCGGTTGCGCCGTGCGGAATGGAGGGTGCGATGGCAGAGCGGATGAAGGGCGAGCGCGTCGTCTTCGAGCGCGGCATCCCGGCTTTCATGATGGGCATCGACGGCACCTGGCGGCGCAACTGCACCATCGAGGACGTCTCCGAGACCGGCGCCAAGCTGACGGTCGAGGGCTCCGTCGAGGGCCTGCACCTCAAGGAATTCTTCCTGCTGCTGTCGTCGACCGGCCTCGCCTACCGGCGCTGCGAGCTCGCCTGGGTCAATGGCGACCAGATCGGCGTCACCTTCCTGAAGCAGGGCAAGAAGAAGACCAACAAGCGCGCCGCCGCCGAGGCCTGACGGCGGGCAAAACACCTCTGCGGCATCTTGCATCACGACGGCAGCGGGACGCCGTCGCATATTCGTCATGGCGTCAGGCTATCGCAACCGGCCGAGACGATAGATGTTTTGGCGTGGTATGATTCGCGCATACCACCTTTGATCGAGATTGCCTGAGATGCCCGTCAAGCCGCACAAAGCCATGGTCCTCGCCGCCGGTCTCGGATTGCGCATGCGCCCGCTGACGGAGACGATGCCCAAGCCGCTGGTGCGCGTCGCCGGACGGCCGCTGCTCGACCATGTCCTGGACCGCCTGGCTGAAGCCGGCGTCACCGAAGCCGTCGTCAACGTCCATTACCTCGCCGACCAGATCATCGAACACACCGCGACGCGCAGCTCGCCGCGCGTGATCATCTCCGACGAGCGGGACCAGGTGCTCGGCACCGGCGGCGGCGTCGTCAAGGCACTGCCGCTGCTCGGCCACGCGCCGTTCTTCCACGTCAATTCCGACACGATGTGGATCGAGGGCGTGCGCCAGAACCTCTCGCGTCTCGCCGACGCCTTCGATCCGGAGCGCATGGACATCATGCTGCTGATGGCGCCGACGGCGACCTCGATCGGCTATTCCGGCCAGGGCGACTACGCGATGCTCGCCGACGGCACGCTGCGGAAGCGCCGGGAACATCAGGTCGTCCCCTTCGTCTATGCGGGCGCCGCGATCATCTCGCCGGCGATCTTCGACGGCGCGCCGAAGGGCGAGTTCTCGCTGACAAAGATGTTCGACAAGGCCAACGAGCAGGATCGCCTGTTCGGCCTGCGCCTCGAAGGCGTGTGGATGCATGTGGGCACGCCAGCCGCGGTGAAGGAAGCCGAAGAGGCGCTGCTGGAGAGCGCGGCGTAATCTCCGTCCCGACGCACAGCGCGACCCGATGCGGCAACGCTTACGTTTGTCTCCGTCATTGCGAGCGCAGCGAAGCAATCCAGGGCTCCAGGCGTGGCTCTGGATTGCTTCGCTGCGCTCGCAATGACGGTGGGTGAGTAGCTCGTTCCACAAATCCACCGTCATCGCCCGCGAAAGCGGGCGATCCAGTACGCTGCGGCCTATCGATCGAAACCCGACCGTCACGGAGTACTGGATCGCCCGGTTGAACCGGGCGATGACAGTGGAAAACGAGCTGTAGTTGGGACTTTCCCCGCACGGGTGCCTCACCCGCGGGAAGGTCACGCACCTATCAACACCCATCCACACCCTGGGTATGACCTTCCGTCCCCCGCTCCCTATATAGACGCCGAGAGTCCACCCGCGAATCGCAGGCCATGCGCGTCTTCACTGTTCCCATTTCGGCGCCGTTCCTGCGCAGCGTGATCGCCGCGCTGGTGGATGGCCGGCTGGTCGACGGGTTTGAGGCGCGCAGCGATCCGGCGCGGCTGGCGACGGCCACGCTGTATCTGCCAACGCGGCGCTCGCTCCGTGTTGCCCGCGAAATGTTCCTCGACGAGCTGAAGACCGATGCCGCGGTGCTGCCGCGGCTGGTCGCACTCGGCGATATCGACGAGGACGAGCTGGCGTTTGCTGAGGATCGCGACGCATTCCTCGGCCCCGCGCCGCTGGAGATTCCGGAGCGGCTCGACGACCTGCAGCGTCGACTGACGCTGGCGCGGCTGGTGGCGGCTTGGGCCAAGACGCCAGTCTCGGCGCCACTGGTGATCGGCGGCCCCGCCTCGACGCTTGCACTCGCCGGCGACCTCGCACGTCTGATCGACGACATGGTGACGCGCGGCGTGTCCTGGGATGCGCTCGACGAATTGGTGCCGGATCAGCTCGACAAATACTGGCAGTATTCGCTGGAGTTCCTGCGCATCGCGCGCACGGCGTGGCCGGCCTATCTGCAGGAGATCGAGCGCATCGAGCCGGCGGCTCGGCGCGATCTGCTAATCGCGGCTGAAGCGGCACGGCTGTCGGCGCATCCCGATGGACCCGTGATCGCGGCGGGCTCCACCGGCTCGATGCCGGCGACCGCAAAATTCCTGCTCGCGGTTGCCAAGCTGCCGCACGGCGCCGTGGTACTGCCCGGGCTCGACACTGATCTCGACGAAGCGGCATGGGCTTCGATCGGCGGCGCCAAGGATCGTGCCGGGCGCGTGATCACCCCACCCGCGGTGAATCATCCGCAATACGCGATGCACCTGCTGCTCAAGCGCTTCGGCCTGGAGCGGCGCGATGTCGTCCGCCTCGCGCCTCCGGGCCGCGGCGGCCGCGAGGTGCTGATCTCCGAGGCGATGCGGCCGTCGGAGGCCACCGCCGTGTGGCACGAACGGCTGCGCCAGTTCGACATCGCCGCCAACATCGCCGAGGCGATGGACAATCTGTCCGTCGTCGCCGCGCCCAATCCGGAGATGGAAGCGGTGGCGATTGCGATCGCGATGCGCGAGGCACGCCATCTCGGCAAGTCCGCCGCGCTGGTGACGCCGGACCGCGCGCTGGCGCGCCGCGTCATGGCGGCGCTGACACGCTGGCACCTGACCTTCGATGACTCCGGCGGTGACGCACTGCTGGAAACGCCCGCCGGCATCTTCGCGCGGCTCGCCGCGGAAGCCGCCGCGCGCGGCCTGGAGCCACCGACCTTGCTGGCGCTGCTCAAGCATCCGCTGTGCCGGCTCGGCCGCGCGGCAAATGGCTGGAAGCAGGCGATCGAGACGCTGGAGCTCGCGCTGCTCCGCGGGACGCGGCCGCAAGCCGGTACCAGCGGACTCGCGCGCGATTTCGCCCGCTTCCGTGACGAGCATACAAAACTGCATCAGGGCGAAGCGTCGTCGCTGCACCGTGCCGAGCCGCGCGCACGGCTCAAGCCGGATCAGCTCGACCAGGCCGGCGCACTGATCGCGCAGCTGCAAACGGCACTCGCACCGTTGGAAAATCTCGCCTCGCCGCGCCCGCAGGATTTCGCCGAACTCGCCGCGCGACATCGCGAGGTGCTGATCGCGCTGTCGACCGACGACGTCGGCCTCACCACCGCCTTCACTGATCGCGACGGCGCGGCGCTGGCACGCTGCTTCGACGATCTGCTCGCCTCCGGCGAACGCTGCGGCCTGATGGCGCCGTTGTCGGACTATCCGGACCTCTTCCACACCGCCTTCTCCGACCGCGCGGTACGCCGTCCCGAGCGCCACGGCGCGCAGCTGCAGATCTACGGTCCGCTCGAGGCCCGGCTGATGCAGGCCGACCGGATGATCATCGGCGGCCTCGTCGAGGGCATCTGGCCGCCGGCGCCGCGCATCGATCCCTGGCTCAGCCGCCCGATGCGGCATCAGCTCGGCCTCGATCTGCCCGAGCGCCGCATCGGTCTCTCCGCGCACGATTTCGCGCAGCTGCTCGGCGCGCCCGAAGTGATCCTGACGCATGCGGCAAAATCCGGCGGCGCGCCGGCGGTGGCCTCGCGCTTCCTGCATCGCCTCGAAGCCGTCGCCGGCGCCGAGCGCTGGAAAGCGGCGGAGGCGCGCGGCGAGACCTATGTCCGCTATGCCGAGGTGCTGGACCAGCCGCGCGAGGTGAAGCCGGTCGAGCAGCCGGCCCCGAAGCCGCCGCTGGAGGCCCGCCCGCTGCGGATGTCGGTGACCGCGATCGAGGACTGGCTGCGCGATCCCTACACGATCTTCGCGCGCTACATCCTGCGACTCGATCCGCTCGATCCCGTCGACATGCCGCTGTCGGCGGCCGATCGCGGCTCTGCGATCCACGAAGCCATCGGCGAATTCACGCAAACATATTCGGAGGCGCTGCCGCTGCATCCCGCGCATGCTTTGCGCGTGATCGGCGAGAAGCATTTTGCGCCATTGATGGAGCGGCCCGAAGCGCGCGCGCTGTGGTGGCCGCGCTTCCAGCGCATCGCCGGCTGGTTCGCGGCCTGGGAGACCGCGCGCCGCGAGCAGATCGGCGCGATCACCGCGGAGATCCGCGGCGAGATCGGCATTCCCCTCGGCAAAGATCGCATCTTCATGCTGTCGGCGCGCGCCGACCGCATCGAGCAGCGCGCCGAGGGCACCTACGCCATCCTCGACTACAAGACGGGACAGCCGCCGACGGCGAAGCAGGTGCGCATGGGCCTGTCGCCGCAGCTGACGCTGGAGGCCGCGATCCTGCGCGAGGGCGGCTTCGACGGCATTCCCGCCGGCAGCCTGATCAGTCAGTTGGTCTATGTGAGATTGTCCGGCAACAATCCGCCCGGCGAGGAGCGTATCCTTGAACTCAAGATCAACAAGAGCGACACGCCGCAGCATCCGGACCAGGCCGCGCAGGAGGCCCGCACCAAGCTGGAGGAGCTGATCCGCAGCTTCGAGGATCCCAGCCAGGGCTACACCTCGCTGAACCTGTCGATGTGGGCGAACCGCTACGGCAGCTATGACGACCTCGCGCGCATCAAGGAATGGTCGGCGGCCGGCGGCCTGGGAGTGGAGGAATGGTAAAGGCGCCCCGCCCCATTCCGCAGGCCGTACGTGACGCGCAGACGCGCGCATCGAACCCGGCCGCCTCGGCCTTCGTGTCGGCCAATGCCGGCTCGGGCAAGACGCATGTGCTGGTGCAGCGCGTGATCCGGCTGCTGCTCGACGGCGTGCCGCCGGAAAAGATCCTCTGCATCACCTTTACCAAGGCCGCCGCCGCCAACATGGCCGAGCGCGTGTTCTCGACGCTCGGCCATTGGGTGACGCTCGACGACGACGCGCTCGACAGCGCGATCAAGTCCACCGGCATTGTTGCATCCGACAAGAAGCTCCGTGCAGCAGCGCGAAAGCTGTTTGCTAGCGCGCTGGAGACGCCGGGCGGGCTGAAAGTTCAGACCATCCACGCGCTGTGCACGCGGCTGCTGCAGCAGTTTCCGTTCGAGGCCAACGTGCCGGCGCGGTTCTCGGTGCTCGACGACCGCGACCAGACCGAGATGATGGAGCGCGCCAATCTCAAGGTGCTGCTGGATGCCTCCAGGGCGCCGGACAGCGCGGTCGGGCGTGCATTGCAGGTGGCGATGGCCAATGCCGCCGACTCCACGTTCAAGGAGGTCGTACGCGAGGCCTGCCTCAGCCGCGATCATTTCATGGCCTGGACTGACGGTGCCGGCCGTGTCGAGGTCGCCGCGCAGCATCTCGGCGAGGTCCTCGGCATCGGCGCTGATGAGACGCTGGAGGCGATCGAGCACGACATTCTCGAAGGCCCCAATCTGCCGCGCGCGGATTGGACCGAGATTGCCGCGCGTCTCGACGGCGGGGCCAAGACCGATCAGAAGCAGGCCGATCAACTGCGTGCGGCGCTGGCGTTCTCGGGCAGCGATCAGGTCGACGAATATCTTCGCGTGTTCCTCACCGACGACAAGGAACCGCGCAAATCGGTGCTGACCAAGAAGTTCGCCGAGAGCAATCCCGGCCTTGCCGGGCTGTTCGAGTCGGAAGCGCGCCGGCTCGATCGTCTGATCGAGAAGCGCCGCGCCGCCGTCGTGCGTGACCGCACCGAGGCGCTGCTGCAGATCGCGACCGCCGCCGCGGCGAACTATCGCCGCGAGAAGGAAGAGCGCGGTCTGCTCGACTATGACGACCTGATCGACAAGACGCTGGTCATGCTGAATCGCGTCTCCGCCGGCTGGGTGCACTACAAGCTCGACCGCGGCGTCGATCACGTGCTGATCGACGAGGCGCAGGACACCAGCCCGCGACAGTGGGATATCGTCGCCCACATCATCGAGGAGTTCACCTCAGGCGCCGGCGCGCGCGATGGGCTGACGCGCACGATCTTCGCCGTCGGCGACGAGAAGCAGTCGATCTTCTCGTTCCAGGGCGCCGACCCGCATGAATTCGATGCGCGACGGCGGCAGTTGCAGAAGCGATTCACCGACGCAGGGCTGCTGTTCGATCCGGTGTCCTTCACCTATTCGTTCCGCTCCGGGCCGACCGTGCTGCACGCGGTCGACCACGTGTTCCGGGAGCGCGAGGTCTACAGCAGCATCCATTCGCCCGATATCGGCTACCCCATCCACAATGCGCTCACCGATGCCGGGCCGAGCCTGGTCGAGCTGTGGTCGTTGTGCGAGCGCGACGACCGCAAGGAGATCGAGGGCTGGCGCGCGCCATTCGACGGCGTCTCGGTGACCAGTCCCGAGGTGAAGCTGTCGCGGCGCATCCAGGCCGAGATCAAGCGGCTGATCCGCGGAGGCACGATGACCGGCCATGACGGCGCGCGACGGCGGCTGAGCTATGGCGACATGCTGATCCTGGTGCGCCGGCGCGGTACCGCGTTCGATGCCGTGATCCAGGCGCTCAAGCACGCCGGCATTCCCGTCGCCGGCGCCGACCGTCTGAAGCTGACCGAGCACATCGCGATCATCGATTTGATGAACCTCGCCGACGCGCTGCTGCTGCCGCAGGATGACCTCGCATTGGCAACGGCGCTGAAGAGCCCGCTGTTCGGCCTCGATGATGACGATCTGTTCAAGCTGGCCTGGCAACGCCGCGGCAGCTTGCGCGAGGCGCTGAGTGCGCATGCCGCTGATGACCCACGACTACAAGCGGTCGTTCGGCGGCTGCAGCAATGCGAGCGTCGCGCGGCCGAGGACACGCCGTTCGCGTTCTACGCCTGGCTGCTCGGCGGCGATGGCGGCCGGCGGCGCATCCTGGCGCGGCTCGGCCACGAGGCCAACGACGCGCTCGATGAATTCCTCGAATTGGCACTGTCCTACGAGCGCAAGGCGCCCGCCTCGCTGCAGGGCTTCATCGCCTGGCTGCGCGCCGCCGATACCGAGGTGAAGCGCGACATGGAGATCTCGCGCGACGAAGTGCGCGTGATGACCGTGCACGGCGCCAAGGGCCTCGAAGCCTCCGTGGTGTTCCTGGTCGACACGACGTCGTCGCCGGCGGATTCGCAGCGGCTGCGGCTGATTCACGTCCCGCATGGCGAGCGGGAGATCGTGGTCTGGGCCGGGCGCAAGGCGGAAGATCCGCAAGCTGTGGTGGCGGCCCGCGCGGCGATGCTCAAGGAGACCGAGGACGAGTATCGCCGGCTGCTCTATGTCGCGATGACCCGCGCCGCGGACCGCCTCGTCATCGGCGGCTGCATGCCGGGCAACATGAACAATGTCCGCGGCGGCAGCTGGTACGACCTGATGGCGCGCGGCCTCGATGCCGCGGGGCTGCAGGTCGAGGTGATCGAGACGGAGGACGGTCCGGTCAAGCGCTACGCGCGGGCCGAGGACATCGCTGAGACCGCCAAGGATGAAGCGCGGCAGATCGTGGAGGCTGCCGTCGAACTGCCGTCCTGGCTGCGCACGGCGGCGATCGAGGCACCTGGCGAGGTTGCCGTGCTCCGGCCATCCGACCCGTCCGCCGACGAGCGGCCGGTGCGATCAGGCGAATCGCTGGCCGCGCGCAGTCTCGCGATGCAGCGCGGCACGCTGGTGCACCGGCTGCTGCAATCGCTGCCCGACGTGACGCCGGAGCGGCGGCGCGACGCCGCGTTGCGCTATCTGCTTCGCAATGCCCCGGACTGGCCGGAGGACGACCGTGCCGCACTCACCGCGCGCGTGCTGACGGTGATCGAGGACCCGCGTTTTGCCGCCGTGTTCGCGCCCGGCAGCCGCGCCGAGGTGTCGATCGTCGGCCGGCTTGCGCAGGCGGGGCATCCCGCGGCGCTGGTCTCCGGCCAGATCGACCGTCTGGTGGTCACCGAGACCGAAGTGCTGATCGTCGACTTCAAGACCAACCAGCAGCCGCCCTCGGCGCTGGCCGAGGTGCCCGAGGCCTATCTCCGCCAGCTCGCGCTGTACCGGGCCGTGCTCGGCCAGTTGTACCCCGGACGCGCCGTCCGGGCGGCCCTGCTCTGGACCGAAGCCCCTGAATTCATGGAGCTTCCTGCCTCCGCGCTAGACGCCATGCTGCCATCCCAGCACGACTGAGTGAGCGTGCTTGACCCGGCAACAGGCCATTCATACTTTGACACCCACGCTGAGGCGGCGCATCCGTGCCGCTCCCTCCAACAGAACAGAGGTAAATTCCATGGCCGCCGTAGCCAAGGTTTCCGACGCCGATTTCGAAAGCGAAGTGCTCAAGGCCGACGGTCCGGTCGTGGTCGATTTCTGGGCCGAGTGGTGCGGTCCGTGCCGCATGATCGCTCCGGCCCTCGACGAGATCGCGAGCG
Organism: Bradyrhizobium sp. HKCCYLRH3099; assembly: GCF_051167855.1. NCBI lineage: Bacteria > Pseudomonadati > Pseudomonadota > Alphaproteobacteria > Hyphomicrobiales > Nitrobacteraceae > Bradyrhizobium > Bradyrhizobium sp. HKCCYLRH3099. The sequence continues at coordinate 39,481 of NZ_JBNPTW010000003.1, read as the reverse complement.
CGATGGGCGACAAGGTCAAGATCGTCAAGCTGAACGTCGACGAGAGCCCGAAGACGGCCTCGAAGTACGGCGTGATGTCGATCCCGACCCTGATGGTGTTCAAGGGCGGCGAGATGGCCTCCCGCCAGGTCGGCGCCGCGCCGAAGGCCAAGCTGCAGCAGTGGATCTCGTCGTCGATGTGACGATTCGGAACCAGGATTTTTCTCGAACGGCCGGCGGATTCGCCGGCCGTTTGCGTTGAGAGGGGTGTTTCAGCGTTTTCAGGTCTCGCCATGCCCGCCCGTGCTCATCGCTCGCCCTCCCGAAAGTCCAGCCTTCTGGCCATGGAGGCGCGCTCGGTGGATGTGATCCCGCGCGGCGAGGAGTGGCAGTACGAACCCAAATGGGACGGCTTCCGCTGCCTGCTGTCGCGCGACGGCGCTCATGTGACGATGCAGTCCAAGGCCGGCGAGGATCTTGCGCGCTACTTCCCGGAGATCGTCGCCGCCGCACGCGAGCTGAAGGCGATCAGCTTCACGCTCGATGGCGAGCTGGTGGTGCCGCAGGCGAAGTCGTTCTCGTTCGACGCGCTGCTGCAGCGAATCCATCCCGCCGCCAGCCGGGTGAAGAAGCTATCCGTGGAGTCGCCGGCGCTGTTCCTCGCCTTCGACCTGCTGGCGACGGCGAAGGAAAAGGAGCTGGTCGCGCAAACGCTGCACGAGCGGCGTCCGGCGCTGGAAGCGTTCGCCAAGGCGAACTTCACTGATCATCCGACGTTCCGGCTGTCACCCGCAACCACGCGCTTCGCGACGGCGCAGGACTGGCTGGCACATTCCGGCGGCGGCTCGGATGGCGTGATCGCCAAGCGCATCGACCTGCCCTACCAGGCGGGGAACCGCGACGGCATGCAGAAGATCAAGCGCTATCGCTCGGCCGACTGCGTGATTGGCGGCTTCCGTTACGCCACGAACAAAGCGGCGAACGGCCGCAAGCTGGTCGGCTCGCTGCTGCTCGGACTCTACGACGAGGACGGCCTGCTGCATCACGTCGGCTTCACCTCCGCGCTCAAAGCCGCAGAGAAGCTCGCGCTGACCGACAAGCTCGAGCCGCTGATTGCGTCACCAGGCTTCACCGGCAACGCGCCGGGCGGGCCGAGCCGGTGGTCGACGGAGCGCTCGGCGGAATGGTGTCCACTGAAGCCCAAGCTGGTGATCGAGGTGTGCTACGACCACTTCTCCGGCGAGCGTTTCCGCCACGGCACCTCGATCCTGCGCTGGCGTCCGGACAAGGCGCCGAAGCAATGCACGTTTGAGCAGCTCGCGCAGAAGGTCGCCGACCCCATCAAGCTGCTCGCCTGATCAGCGGATCCAGCCGGTCGCGAGCGCCGAGGCAAATTCGTTGTCGCCATTGGCGCGCGCCAGCTCGGCCATCGCGCTGTTATCATAGGGCACATGGCGGAAGCTCACGCTCCAACCGGCTGGCGTCAGCTCCAGGATCGCGTAGCGCGCGTCGGGGCTGCCGGCTTGTACGACGTGCGGATGCGGAACGTTGTAGGAATAGCCAGGGCTGCCGACGCTGCCAGGGTTCACGATCAGCCGACCGTCACTCAACCTAACGGCACGCGCGGTGTGCGTGTGCCCGCACAGGATCAGCGATTGAGAGATCCCGGCGGCCAGCTTCTCGATCTCATCGAGCGGCGCGCATGTGATCGCGCCATCCGGCGCCACGCTCTCGAGCCAGTAGACGTTATCGTCCTCAGGCGTCGCATGACAGAGGAAAACCTTGTCGCGATAGACAGCCGTGGCAGGGATCGTGCGCAGCCAGTCGAGATGCCCAGCGTCGAGCTGCGGATAGGCCGGGCGCTCCCAGGCGCCCATCTTCTCGAACGGCCGATCGATCAGCCAGCGATCATGATTGCCGCGCACATGCACCGCATCGAGCGCCATCAGCCTGTCGAGCGACTTTCGCGCATCGAGCGGGCCGCTCGCCATGTCGCCGAGATCGACGATCTCGGTCACGCCTTGCGCACGGATATCGGCGAGCACGGCTTCGAGTGCGAGATGATTGCCGTGGACGTCGGCGATCGCGGCAAAGCGCATATGGTGTTGTCCTCAGGTCGGCGGCGTGCCGTTGAGGTCGAGCACGTGGCCTGCGAGATAAAGTGACCCCGTGATCAGAATACGCGGCGGCACCTCATAGGCAAGCCGCGCAATGCCGGCGAGCGCGGAAGCAACACCGTCGGCGATCTCGACGCGCATGCCGAGCGTGCGCGCGGCAGCAGCGAGATCGGCCGGGGCCATGGCCTTGCTCTCGTTCGGAATGGGAACGACGATGATGTGCCGCGTCAGCCCGGCGAAATTGGCGAGGAAGCCGGCGGCATCCTTGTTGCCCATCATGCCGACGATGACGACGAGCTGCCGCGAGACGCGCTCTTCGAGATCGCCGATGGCCGCGGCGACGACGCGGCCGCCTTCGGCATTGTGGCCGCCGTCGAGCCAGATCTCCGCGCCCTGTGGCGCGATCGCGGTGAGCGCGCCGTTCGACAGCCGCTGCATGCGCGCCGGCCACTCGGCATTGACGATGCCGTCTTCGAATGCCTTCGTTGTGAGCTTGAACTGATCGAGCGCGCGCAGGGTCGCGATCGCAAGCCCCGCATTGTCGAACTGATGCCGGCCGAACAGTTTTGGTGCCGGCAGATCCAGGAGACCACGATCGTCCTGATAGACGAGACGATTGCGCTCGACGCTGACGTGCCAGCTCTCGCCCGCGGCGAACAGCGGCGCGCGCTGGCGCCTGGCCTCGCGCTCGATCACCGCCATCGCGTCGGGCTCCTGCGCGGCCGAGATCACCGGGCAGCCACGCTTGATGATGGCGGCCTTCTCGGCCGCGATCAGCGCGCGGGTATCGCCGAGGAATTCCATGTGGTCCATGCTGATCGGCGTCAGCACGGAGGCCGCGACCTGCTCGACGACGTTGGTCGAATCGAGCCGGCCGCCGAGACCGACTTCGAGCAGCACGACATCTGCCGGATGCCTCGCGAACAGCACGAAGGCCGCAACGGTCTTTACCTCGAAGAACGTGATGGGCGCGTCGGCATTGACCCGTTCGCATTCGAGCAGCGCTGATATCAGCTCGTCATCATCGACGAGGACGCCGCCGCCGACGTGACCGAGACGATAGCTCTCGTTGATGCGCACCAGCCAGGGCGAGGTGAACACGTGGACGCGCAGCCCCGCCGCTTCGAGCATCGCGCGCAAATAAGCAACCGTCGAGCCCTTGCCGTTGGTGCCGGCGACGTGGATCACCGGCGGCAGCTTGCGCTCGGGATGATCGAGCTGCGCGAGCAGCCGGTGCATGCGCTCCAGCCCGAGCGAGATCTTGCTCGGATGCAGCGCGGAGAGCCGCGTGATCAGCTCGTCGAGCGAAGGCTTGGCGGCAGAAGCGTTCACGCGCTCGTTGCGACCGCCGGCGCTTCCGCCGCCTCGGCGGGCTTGGCCGGCGGCGGCAGCTGCGGCGCGGGTTTTGCGTGTTCGACGGCCGGTGCCTTGGTCAGCAGGCGGCACAGCCGCGCCAGGGTCGGGCGCAGATCATGACGATGCACGACCATGTCGACCATGCCATGGTCGAGCAGGTACTCAGCGCGCTGAAAACCCTCGGGCAGCTTCTCGCGGATGGTCTGCTCGATGACGCGCGCACCGGCAAAGCCGATCAGCGCGCCGGGCTCGGCGATGTGGACGTCGCCCAGCATCGCGTAGGATGCGGTGACGCCGCCGGTGGTCGGATTGGTCTGCACGACGATGTAGGGCAGCTTGGCCTCGCGCAGCATCTGCACGGCGACCGTCGTGCGCGGCATCTGCATCAGCGACAGGATGCCCTCCTGCATGCGCGCGCCGCCGGAGGCCGCGAACACGATGAACGGCGATTTCTTCTCGACCGCGAGCTCGAGCCCACGCACGATCGCTTCGCCCGCGGCCATGCCGAGGGAGCCGCCCATGAAGTCGAAATCCTGCACGGCGATGACGACGCCCATGCCTTCGAGCTTGCCGAAGCCGACCTTGACGGCATCGTTCATGCCGGTCCGCGCCCGCGCGTCCTTGATGCGGTCGGCATAGCGGCGCTCGTCACGGAACTTCAGCGGATCGGGCGTGACCTCGGGCAGCGCGACGTCGAACCAGGTCTCGTTGTCGAACATCGACTTCAGCCGGGCTGAGGCGCCCATGCGCATGTGGTAGTTGGAGCCGGGGATGACGAACTGGTTGGCCTCGACGTCCTTGTAGAACACGAGCTGTCCGGAATCCGGGCACTTGATCCAGAGGTTCTCCGGCGTCTCGCGGCGCAGGATGTTGCGGATCTTCGGCCGGACCACGTTGGTAAGCCAGTTCATGAAAAGCTCCGTTTGGCGGTCGCCCGGATATATGGCGGGACAGCAGCGCCACGGCAAGCCGTGCCGCGGCGCTCCTTACACGGGTGGTTGATGGCTATTCCGCGGCCTGCTGGGCGCCACGTACGCCCTGGGCCAGGGCTGCGGCAAGGTCGGCGACCGCGCCGACGGTCTTGGCCGTGGCCCGGCCCTCCGAATCGAGGCTCGCCTTCAGCGCATCGACCAGGGCGGTGCCGACCACGGCGCCATCGGCGTTCGCGGCGATGGCGCGGGCGGCTTCCGGTGTCCGGATGCCGAAACCGACGCAGACCGGCAGCGCGGTATGGCGCTTGATTCGCGCCACGGCAGCGCCGACGGCGGAGGAGTCCGCGGCGGCCGCACCGGTAATGCCGGTAATCGAGACGTAGTAGACGAAGCCGGAAGTGTTCGCGAGCACCGCGGGCAGCCGCTTGTCATCGGTGGTCGGGGTCGCCAGGCGGATGAAGTTGAGCCCAGCCTTGAGCGCGGGAATGCACAGCTCGTCGTCTTCCTCCGGCGGCAGGTCGACGATGATCAGGCCGTCGACACCGGCGCTCTTGGCATCGACGAGGAACTTGTCGACGCCGTAGATGTAGATCGGGTTGTAGTAACCCATCAGCACGATCGGCGTCGCCGCATCGCTCTCGCGGAAGCTGCGCACCAGCTGCAATGTCTTCTTCAAGGTCATGCCCGCTTTCAGCGCCCGCAGGCCCGCGGCCTGGATCGACGGACCGTCGGCCATCGGATCGGTGAACGGCATGCCGATCTCGATGATGTCGGCGCCCGCCTGCGGCAGCGCCTTGACGATCGCGAGCGACGTCTCGGGATCGGGGTCGCCGCCCATCACGAACGTCACGAATGCCGAACGGCCTTCACTCTTCAACTGCGCGAAGCGCACATCCATCCGGCTGGTCACGACTGTTTCGCCCTCTTACGCAGGATCTCGCCGACCTGCGGCACGTCCTTGTCGCCGCGGCCGCACAGATTGACGACCATCAAATGGTCCTTCGGCTTGGTCGGCGCGAGCTGCATCACCTTGGCGACCGCATGCGACGGCTCGAGTGCCGGGATGATGCCCTCGAGCCGGGACAGCAGCAGGAACGCGTCAAGCGCCTCGTCATCGGTCGCCGACAGATAGGTCACGCGCTTGGCCTCGTGCAGCCAGGAATGCTCGGGGCCGATGCCAGGGTAGTCGAGGCCGGCCGAGATCGAATGTGCCTCGGCGATCTGGCCGTCGTCGTCCATCAGCAGATAGGTGCGGTTGCCATGCAGCACGCCGGGACGACCGCCAGCGATCGACGCCGCATGCAGCTGGGTCAGGCCGTGGCCCGCGGCCTCGACGCCGAAGATCTCGACCGAGGGATCATCGAGGAAGGGATGAAACAGGCCCATCGCATTGGAGCCGCCGCCGATGCAGGCGACGAGCGAATCCGGCAGCCGGCCTTCGGCCTCCTGCATCTGGGTCCGCGTCTCCTGGCCGATGATCGACTGGAAGTCGCGCACCATCATCGGATAGGGGTGCGGGCCCGCGACCGTGCCGATGCAATAGAAGGTGTCGTGCACGTTGGTGACCCAGTCACGCAGCGCCTCGTTCATCGCGTCCTTGAGCGTCCTGGCGCCGGACTGCACCGGAATGACCTTGGCGCCGAGCATCTCCATGCGCAGCACGTTCGGCTGCTGCCGCTCGACGTCGACGGCGCCCATATAGACCACGCAGTCCAGGCCCAAGCGCGCGCACAAGGTCGCGGTGGCGACGCCATGCTGGCCTGCGCCGGTCTCGGCGATAATGCGCTGCTTGCCCATGCGCCGCGCCAGCATGATCTGGCCGAGCACATTGTTGACCTTGTGCGAGCCGGTGTGATTGAGCTCGTCGCGCTTGAAGTAGATCTTGGCGCCGCCGAGATGCTCGGTCAGGCGCTCGGCGTAGTACAGTGGCGACGGACGGCCGACATAATGCGTCCGGTAGCTGTTCATCTCCGCTTGAAACGCGGGATCAGCCTTGGCCTCGGCATAGGCCTTTTCGAGATCCAGGATCAGCGGCATCAGGGTTTCGGCGACGTAGCGGCCGCCGAAGATGCCGAAATGGCCGCGGTCGTCAGGACCGCTGCGGTAGGAATTGGGAATGGTCGTGGTCATTGGACGCTCAACTTGTCAGCGGCCCGCGCCGCACGAATGAAATCCCGGATCAGATCGCAATCCTTCACACCCGGCGTCCGTTCGACGCCAGATGACACGTCGACGCCGCCCGCGCGCGTCACCCGCACCGCCTCGGCGACATTGTCCGCACTCAGTCCACCGGACACCATGAACGGGCGGTCGAGCTTCAATCCCTGCAGCACATGCCAGTCGAAGGTCGCGCCCAGCCCGCCGGGACGCGTCGCGTCCTTGGGCGCGCGAGCATCGAACAGGATGCGATCGCAGACGTCAGAGTAGCCCGCCAGCGGCGCGAGGTCGGCCGCCGTCTCGACCGGCAACGCCTTCATGATGGGCCGACCGAACCGCTGCTTGAGATCGCGAATACGCGCGACGCTTTCGCGACCGTGCAATTGAAAGAGATCCGGCCGCAGCGTCTCGATGATGTTTTCGAAGGTCGCGTCATCGGCATCGACGGTCAGCGCCACCTTCAGCGCGCGCCCTCTCGCCTGCTGGCCGAGGTCACGCGCGGCCGTCAGCCCGATATGGCGCGGCGACGGCGGAAAGAACACGAAACCCACCATCTCGGCGCCGGCATCCAACGCCGCACCGAGGGTGTCGGGCGTGGTCAGGCCGCAGATTTTGACGAGCAGGGACATCGATAAGAACGCACGTCCGAACGGAGGGGATCACCAGCCGCAAGCGATGTCGAGGCCGCGCTGGCTTGGCGCCTTCTACAACGCGGCGCCCTGCTTGTCTCGCCCATAAGGGGCGAAAAGCCGGGCGGGGGCGGCCGGAACCAGCGACTGACCCGAGCCCTGGTTGGCGCGCGCAGCGGCGCTGAGCTGGGCCACTTGCGCCCGGGCGGCCTCGGCATCCGCCTGGTGGCGGCGCGCGGCGCGACGCCACCGGTGTTGGCCAATCCAGGTCGCAAAACCGCCGGCGACCACACCCGCGATCGCAACGGCAATGATCAGGGCGAACAGCGGCACCGAAACCGCCAGCGCAGGATTCACCGCATTGAACGGATCAAAAGATACGGTAACGAAATGCCGATTGGCGACCGCGAAGATGACGAACAGCACCAGCAGCGGAAGAACGATCACGACCGTGAGGAATTTTCGCATGCGCTCGCTCGTATCAGTCAGGCCAGGTTGGCCTTGAAATCAGCCGCGGACGACTCTCGCGGCTGGCGCGACCTACGCGTCACTCGTCCGAATCGTCGGCATCTGCGCCAGCGCCCTCGGGGTTGTCCCGGTTCAGCCGCTCACGCATTTCCTTGCCCGTCTTGAAGAACGGGACACTCTTCTGGTCCACCGGGACATGTGCGCCGGTCCGCGGGTTGCGCCCGGCGCGGGCCGGCCGATGCTTGACCGAGAAGGCGCCAAAGCCGCGCAGCTCGACGCGATCGCCACGCGCCAGCGCGGCGACGATCTCATCGAGGATCGCATTGACGATATTCTCGACATCCCGCTGGTAGAGGTGCGGGTTGTGCTCGGCGATACGCTGAACAAGCTCGGATTTGATCATCGAGAAAATGTACCCGGGGAGACAGTCCCATTTCCGTGAAAATATGCAGGACTGTCAAGACGCTAAATCATTCATCGAGCCGGCGGGCCGCATTGCGGGGCCCGATCTCGGGCCACCCGGACACACACGCTGTGCGAGAAGATTGACGTCACGATTGTCTTGGCGGGTTTCAATTTCCCGTTGCAGGCGTCCAGAGCGCCAGCATGCCGTCCATGCCGACCCGATCGACCGCCTGGATGACGCCGGCGTGCTCGATCTGGCGCGCGATCCCGGACAGCCCGACGGCGTCGAGCGTGATCGACGCGGCCGTGCGCAGGAAGGTGAGATCGCTGAAGCGCGGCACCAGCTTGTAGTCGCGCACCGGCAGATCCTTCTTGACGCCCTTGTTGGCAACGAGCCAGGCGACCGCCGTCTTCTCGTCGCCGAGTTCGTCGATCAGCTTCAGCTCGATCGCCTGCCGGCCGGTGAAGACACGGCCATCGGCAACCTTCTCCAGCTGAGCGTCGTCCATGCCGCGACGGGTCTTCACCAGGCCGCGGAACCACGCATAGGAATCCTTGACGAGATCATCGAGCGCCGCGCGCGCTTCGGGACTGGTCGGCTCATAGCCGTTCGGCGCGGCCTTCAGCGGCGAGGATTTCACCTCCTCCACCTTGACGCCGATGGTCTTCAAGAGCTCGCTGACATTGGGATATTGGAACAGCACGCCGATCGAACCGACCAGCGAGCTCTGCTGCGCGACGATGTGATCGGCCGCGATCGCGCCGATATAGCCGCCGGACGCTGCGAGCCCTTCCACAACGACGACCAGCGGCTTCTTCGCCTTCAGCCGCACCAGTGAATCGTACAACTGCTCGGAACCAGCCGTGGTGCCGCCGGGCGAGTTGATATGAACGATGACGGCCTCAGCCGACGACTTTTCCAGCCGCTCCAGCGCCTCGACGCGTTCCTGATCGCTGCGGATCAGGCCCTCGATGTTGACGCGCGCGATCGAGCCGGAGGTCGAGAGCGCGGTGCGGCCGCGCGGCGACAATGCGAGCCCGATGGCGGACAGCGCACCGATCGCAATCAGCACCGCCACGACACGCCAGAACGTCAGCTTGCGGCGCAGCCTGCGTCGGTCGACGATCACATCCGAATCTAGCGACATGGACAGCTCCTGGAAGTCTCGCCGCGTTGTGCATCCGCAGCCTGAATATCTCGTTATCCGATTACATCAATCGCGGCGCAATTTGAAGAAAGGAAGGCTCGGACGCGCGGCAGCCGGGGGTGAATGGACCGAAGCGGGTTGCGGGGCTGGCACATTTGGCGGCCGCGACGCTGGTCTCGCCGTCTCGCTCCTCGTCGTCATGGCCGCCGCATGTCGGAGCAACCGGAGTGAGACGCGTCTTGGAAGCGCAGGATTTTCTCACTGACAATGAGTCACTGACGATGAGACGACCTCTGACGATGGGAAAAAGTTCGGCGCGACGATCTCGGTCTCACCCTCCTCTGGAGGGGGAGGGTCGATCGCGCGCGAAGCGTGCGAGCGGGGTGGGGTGAACCGCGAAAGCCGGTGTAAGTGGAGAGATCACCCCACCCCGGCTCACACGCGCTTCGCGCCTATGAGCCTGCCCTCCCCCTCCAGGGGAGGGTGACAGCGGGCGAGGTCGGAACCGCAGCTTTGCCGCACAAAAAAAGCCCCGGCGCGAGCCGGGGCTTTGATCTCGTCACACGAACCGAAGGCTTACTTCGAGTCGCGGTTCTTGAGGGCGGTGCCGAGAATGTCGCCCAGCGTCGCGCCCGAATCGGACGAGCCGTACTGCGCGATGGCTTCCTTCTCTTCCGCGACTTCCAGCGCCTTGATCGACACCTGGACCTTGCGGGCCTTCTTGTCGAACTGGATCACGCGGGCATCGACCTTCTCACCGACGGCGAACCGCTCGGAGCGCTGGTCGTTGCGATCGCGCGCCAGCTCGGAGCGCTTGATGAAGGTCGAGAACTCGGTGCCGACGATCTTGACGTCGATGCCGCCATCCTTGACGTCGAGCACTTCGCACGTGACGACCGCACCCTTCTTGACATCGCCCGGCTCGGCGAAGGGGTCGCCTTCGAGCTGCTTGATGCCGAGCGAGATGCGCTCCTTCTCCACGTCGACGTCGAGCACCACGGCCTTGACCATGTCGCCCTTCTTGTAGTTGTCGATGACCTGCTCGCCCGGCAGCTTCCAGTCGAGGTCGGACAGATGGACCATGCCGTCGACGTCGCCTTCGAGACCCAGGAACAGGCCGAACTCGGTCTTGTTCTTGACCTCGCCCTCGACCACCGAACCCGTCGGATGCTTCTCGACGAAGACCTCCCAGGGGTTGCGCATGGTCTGCTTGAGACCGAGCGAGATGCGGCGCTTGACGCTATCGACTTCGAGCACCTGCACTTCGACTTCCTGCGAGGTCGAAACGATCTTGCCGGGGTGCATGTTCTTCTTGGTCCACGACATCTCGGAGACGTGGATCAGGCCTTCGATGCCCGGCTCGAGCTCGACGAACGCGCCGTAGTCGGTGATGTTGGTGACGCGGCCGTGGAAGCGGGCCTGCAGCGGGTACTTGGCCTCGATGCCCTGCCACGGATCGTCCAGCAGCTGCTTCATGCCGAGCGAGATGCGGTGCGTCTCGTGGTTGATCTTGATGATCTTGACCTTGACCGTCTGACCAATGCTGAGCACCTCGGTCGGATGGTTGACGCGGCGCCACGCGATGTCGGTGACGTGCAGCAGGCCGTCGATGCCGCCGAGGTCGACGAACGCACCGTAATCGGTGATGTTCTTGACGACGCCGTCGATGACCTGACCCTCTTCGAGGTTCTGCACCAGTTCCTGGCGCTGCTCGGCGCGGGTCTCTTCCAGCACGGTCCGGCGCGACACGACGATGTTGCCGCGGCGACGATCCATCTTGAGGATCTGGAACGGCTGCGAGTTGTTCATCAGCGGCGCGACGTCGCGGATCGGACGGATGTCGACCTGCGAGCGCGGCAGGAAGGCGACTGCGCCATCCAGGTCGACGGTGAAGCCGCCCTTGACCTGGTTGAAGATGACGCCGTTGACCTTTTCGTTGTTCTGGAACGCCTTCTCGAGCTTGCCCCAGCTCTCCTCGCGGCGCGCCTTGTCGCGCGACAGCACGGCTTCGCCCAGCGCGTTCTCGATGCGGTCGAGGAACACTTCGACCTCGTCACCGACCTTCAGCTCGCTGTCGCGGCCGGGACCGGAAAATTCACGCAGCGCCACGCGGCCTTCGGTCTTCAGGCCGACGTCGATGACGGCCATGTCCTTCTCGATCGCGACGACCTTGCCCTTGACGACGGAGCTTTCCTGAAGATTGCCCTTCGTGAAGGACTCGTCCAGCATCGCGGCAAAATCATCGCGGCTGGGATTGTAGGAGTTAGCAGACGTACTCGAAGCCATTGGTTCTCCAGATGCGGACATTCTCGCCAGCTTGGGGTTGATCGGCGCATCGAATGAACAGTGCCTGGAGGTCCACAAATCCCCAGGCGTCCGCGGGTCACGCAAAAAGCGCGAACGACGCGGGCCGGCAATGCCTGCACATGCGATACGTATGAAGTTCGTCCGGCTGATCGGACCCGATTGAATTGCAATCGAGCTATCGACGGTCAAGGGCGGGAGCGGGCGGTTCCTCCAATGACATCAGCGGAAATCAAACCCGCTGACGGCCCGCTCGAACGGCCTCGACGATGTCGATGGCGGCCCGGACGCCGCCCTCTATATCCAAATGGGAGTTATCAAGCAAGTAAGCATCCGCTGCTTGTTTCAAAGGGGCAACGGGGCGGTTCTGGTCGCGTTCGTCGCGCGCCAGGATGTCGGCCAGAATGGCCGCCTGATCGGCCGGCTCGCCCCGGGAACGCGCCTCGAGGGTGCGGCGATGCGCCCGGATCTTGGGGTCGGCGACCACGTAGATCTTCACTTCGGCGTCCGGGCAGATCACGGTTCCGATGTCGCGGCCGTCGAGCACGGCCCCCGGCGGCTGGCTGGCGAACTGCCGCTGGAATGCCAGCAGCGCCTCGCGCACTTTGGGCAAGGCCGAGACCACCGAGGCCGCCGAGCCGACCTCATGCGACCTGAACGCCGGGTTGTCGAAGGTCGAGGGATCCAGCGTCATGGCCACCTCAGCCGCCCGCGCCTCGTCCTTGAGATCGAGACCAGCCGTCAGCAGCGCATGGGCCACGGCCCGGTAGATCACGCCCGTATCCAGGTGCCTGAGGCCGTAATGCGCGGCGAGGCGCTTGGCCATGGTGCCCTTGCCAGAAGCCGCCGGGCCGTCGATCGCGATGATCATGCTGAGTGTTGTCCTGAAGTCTCGCGCGCCCGCCGCAGCGGCCGCTCGTCGGTAAAGATGTTGCGGGAGGCGAACTCTCCCGGGCTGGCAAAGGTCAAGTACTCCCGTAGCGCCGGGGACGTCGAACTGGTCGTGAACCAGGGGTCCTTCAAACGCCGAGCCGGACCGCCCGTCCAGGGCGGCACCCGACCCAGCCGGCGCTGCTTGGCAAGATATTCGGCGATGGCGCCAGCGAGGGCATCGGTCCGAATATCGCCGGTCAGGACGGGTTCGGCCGCGATGGCCGCATAACGTGCCTCATCCGAGGGAGCGAGATCGAACGTATCGACGAACTCGGCGAGCATGAGATCCCGCGACTCACCACGCCCGATCCGGGCGACCGCTTCAGCGAGGGTATTTGGGCGCATCGACGGCTCCCTCTGGGTTCATGTGCTTCAGCAGAAAGCGCTGCTTCTCCGCCGAGGCCGCGCTCGCCGGAAAGTATCTCGCTAGCAGCGCGATCGCTGCATCCGCGTCGGTGATTCCAACGACCTTCATCAGGTTGAGAATGTCGAGCCGCTCGGCCTCGCCGCGCGCGGGGTCGAGGATCCTGACCGCCTTGAGCTTCAACGCCAGCATATACTCGGCCGAGGGCACGGAGACCACCAGTCCTGGCGGCGAACCGTCTCGCGGAAAAGTGCCGAACTCCAGATGGTCGGCCGCCTGATCTGCCAGCGGGCTGAGGTGGAAAGCAACACCGTCGTTGAACCAGTCGTCCGACCAGCCATTCTGCTGGGCGATGTCATGAAGCGTGGCCGCCAGCCACGCAGGAAGCGGGCTCGGCAGCTCCGAGACGTCGACGTCTTCCGTTGCGAAGCGAAAGTTACTCGCAAGCATCAAGGCTGACCCGCCGTAAACCGCGATTTGCAGTTTGGCCCCAGCCCGGGCCGCCGCCCGCCCGATCGCGTCGAAGGCCGCCAGCAGCGCGTCGCGGTCGAAGGCGGAGGCCATAACGTTCCCTTAAGCGAAATCCGCGCCTGCCTTGCGCATCAGCGGAATGAAGTCGGGGAAGCTGGTGGCGATGAAGGCGGTGTCGTCGACGGTGACCGGCTTGTCGGAAGCCAACCCCATGACCAGCGCGGACATCGCGATTCGGTGGTCCATGTGGGTGGCGACGAGGCCACCGCCAGGGACGTGGCCGCGGCCCTCGACGATGAGATCGTCGCCGGTGATCTCGACCTTGACGCCGTTGACGCGCAACATCGCCGCGGTCGCTTCCAGCCGGTCGGATTCCTTGACGCGCAGCTCGTGCAGGCCGCGCATGATCGTCGTGCCCTCGGCGTAGGCGGCGGCGACCGCGAGCACGAGATACTCGTCGATCATCGACGGCGCGCGCTCCGGCGGCACCTCGACGCCCTTCAGCTTGGAAGCGCGGACCCGTAGGCGGGCCATCGGCTCGCCGGCATCGCCGCGGACGTCGTCCTCCTCGATCGAGGCCCCCATCTCGCGCAAGGTCGTGAACAGGCCGGTGCGCAGCGGGTTGGTCATGACGTCCGACAGCACGAGATCCGAGCCGTCGACGATCAGGGCGGCGACCAGCGGGAACGCGGCCGAGGATGGGTCGGCCGGCACGATGACCGGCGCGCCGCGCAGCTCAGGCTGGCCGGTCAGCGCGATCCGCCGGCCATGCGATCCTTCCGGCGTGGTGACGATCTCGGCGCCGAAATGCTTCAGCATCAGCTCGGTATGGTCGCGGCTCGCCTCCTGCTCGATCACGGTGGTGACGCCGGGCGCGGCGAGGCCGGCCAGCAGCACGGCCGATTTGATCTGGGCCGACGCGACCGGCGTGCGGTACTCGATCGGAATGGGGTCGCTGGCGCCCTGAAGGGTTAACGGAAGCTTGCCGCCCTCGGCGCTGGCGGTCACCTTGGCGCCCATCAGGGCCAGCGGATCGAGGATGCGCCGCATCGGCCGGCTGCGCAGCGAGGCGTCGCCGTCGAACACCGCCGAGATCGGACAGCCGGCGACGGCGCCCATCACCAGCCGGCAGCCGGTGCCGGAGTTGCCGAAATCGAGCGTCGCAATGGGCTGGGCAAAGCCACCGACGCCGACGCCGTTCACGGTCCAGGCGAATTCACCGGTGCGTTCGACCTTCGCGCCCAGCGTGCGCATCGATTTGGCGGTGTTGAGGACGTCCTCGCCCTCGAGCAGGCCGGAAATCCGGGTCTCGCCCACCGACAGCGCGCCCAGGATCAGCGCCCGGTGCGAGATCGACTTGTCGCCGGGCACGCGAATCGTGCCCGAAAGCGGCCCGGAGGCGCGGGATTCGAGCGGAGTGGGGGCGGCTGACGTGCTCACGGCGGGATCCTCGGGTTTTCGGGCCGGCAGGTATCACAGCGCCCGGCGGCCGTCACGGCCGTGATATCCGGTTGAAAGCGCTATTGACAGCGGCGCGGCAACTAGCCAAGTGAGACACCGCTTTTCAGACATTGCCAGGACGCCTGCACGTGGCCAAATCCGAGCTCGGAACCAAACGCATTTGCCCGACCACGGGCAAAAAGTTCTACGACCTCAACAAGAACCCGGTGATTTCGCCCTACACCGGCGAGGTCGTGCCGATCGCTCCGGTGGCGCCGACCCGCGCCATGCGCGGCGAGGCGGCGCGTGCCGCGGCGGCGCAGGACACGGCGCACGAGCCGGCCGAGGCCGAAGAGTTGGTGTCGCTCGAGGAGGCCGACGCCGAGGAGAACTCCGGCAAGGTCAAGGCCGTCGTGCCCGAGTCCGAGGACGATATCGAGATCGACGAGACCCTCGACGACGACGAGGATGACGACTCGACCTTCATCGCCGACGAGGAAGAAGGCGACGAAGATGTCACAGACATCATCGGCGATGTCGGCGGCGACGAAGAATAATCGTCGAAGCCACTTGAGATCAGCCGCGAACTGTGGTTCACGGTGCTCCCCGGCGGTCACCCAGACCGCCGGTTCGGTTCAGGGGCCATAGCTCAGCTGGGAGAGCGCTTGCATGGCATGCAAGAGGTCGGCGGTTCGATCCCGCCTGGCTCCACCACGCTTCGCCCTCCGGGCTACGCGTGGCGCAGCCACGACGGAGCCCTGAGGGCGAGGCGTGGGGCCCGGCGAAGCCCCTTGGCGAAGCCGGGCTGCTCAGCAACGAAGTCCTTCCTTCTCGTTTGAGTTCGGCTGACGCGACGGCGTGAAAGCCAAGCTGACAAGTTCTTTTCCCGGCCACAAAATGCGCGCCTGCGATCCCTCGCGGCGAGCCCATCGTCATGTGGTACGTCTACATCATCCGTAGCGTCAGCTTTCCCGATCAGGAATACATCGGCGCGACCGCGGACATCCGGCAGCGTCTCAAGGATCACAACGCCGGCCGCTCAGCCCACACCTCCAAGTTCTTGCCTTGGACGTTGGTCTGGTACTGCGCCTTTCCGGACAAGCACCGCGCGTTAGCCTTCGAGGCTTATCTGAAATCGCACTCGGGACGCGCGTTCTCGAAGAAGCGCCTGCTCGGGCCGGCTTGAGCCCTCACTCCACCGCCGCCTCCAGCCGCTCCCTTAGCTTCACCAGCTTGCCGTGCAAATCCGCCAGCTCGGCAATCGAGCAGCCTGTCGCGTCCAGGATCGCCGGCGGCACGATGGCCTTGGCCTTCTCCCGCAACGCCGCCCCCTGCCCTGTCAACGCCACCAGCACCTGGCGCTCGTCCTCGGCCGATCGCGTCCGTGTCAGCAGATGCAGCGCCTCCATGCGCTTGAGCAGCGGGGTCAGCGTGCCCGAGTCCAGGAACAGCCGCGCGCCGATCTCCTTCACGGTAAGACCATCGCCCTCCCACAGCACCAGCATCACCAGATATTGCGGATAGGTCAGGCCAAGGCGGTCGAGCAGCGGCTTGTAGACGCGGTTGAACGCGTGGGCCGTCGAATAGACCGCGAAGCAGAGCTGGCTGCCGAGCTGGAGGGGCACGTCGGCTGTCGTCTTCTTGGGCATGGTCACACCAGGGATGGATCGTCGGGCACATCTTGGGCGCTGCGCGAGGGCTGCGGCAACGACCGGAAAACACAGATCACGAATTTTCTACCGAACAATTATATTGTGCACAATCGATTTGTGTGCAATATACGCCTCACTGAATTCCACTCCACCCCAATCGGGAGACACCCCATGTCCGTGAACGTGCTCTACAAGACCAGCGCCAAGGCCACCGGCGGTCGCGACGGCGAGGCGGCCACCCTCGACGGCTCGCTGAGCGTCAAGCTCGCCACCCCGAAGGAGCTCGGCGGCGGCGGCGGCGCCGGCAACAATCCGGAGCAGCTGTTCGCGGCCGGCTACGCCGCCTGCTTCATCGGCGCGATGAAGTTCGTGGCCTCGCAGGGCGGCCCGAAGGTTCCGGCCGATGCGTCGGTGACCTCCACGGTCGGCATCGGTCCGCGCTCGGAAGGCGGTTTCGGCATCACTGCCGAGCTCGCGGTCTCGCTGCCCGGCCTCGCCAAGGCCGACGCCGAGGCGCTCGTCGCCAAGGCGCACGAGGTGTGCCCCTACTCCAACGCCACCCGCGGCAATGTCGACGTCAAGCTGACCGTCGTCTGAGCCTGAATTCTGCTGCGCGGCAGATCGCCACGCACCATGCAGCCCTCGCCTTTTCGCGAGGGCTGCATTCGCGTAAGCCCGTTTGCGCCAGTGGCGCAGCAATGCTTAATGGCCGCGAGTTGCAACCAACCTCGCGATGTCCATGACACTCCCATTTGCTCCCGGCGCCATGGCCGGCCTGCGCGTGATCGACCTCACGCGCGTGCTCGGCGGCCCCTATTGCACGCAGATCCTGGCCGACCACGGCGCCGACGTGATCAAGGTCGAGCCGCCCGCCGGCGACGAGGTCCGCGACTGGGGCCCTCCGTTCCACGACGAGGACGCGGCCTACTTCGTCGGCATCAACCGCAACAAGCGCTCGATCGGCCTCGACCTCGCCTCCGAGGGCGGCCGCGTCGTGCTGCTGAAGATGCTCGAGAATGCCGACGTGCTGATCGAGAACTTCAAGCCGGGCACCCTCGAGAAGTGGGGCATCGGCAGCGACGTGCTGCGCGAGAAATTCCCCAAGCTCGTGCACTGCCGGATCTGCGGCTTCGGCGCTGACGGCCCGCGCGGCGGTAATCCCGGCTATGACGCGATCATCCAGGCGATGACCGGCATGATCGCGGCGACCGGCTCGCCCGAGAGCGGCCCGATGCGGATCGGCGTGCCCTTGGTCGACATCACCACGGGCCTCTACGCCGCGATCGGCATCCTGATGGCGCTGTCGGAACGGCAGCGCTCCGGCGAGGGCCAGTTCCTCGAGGTCACGCTGTATGAGACCGGCCTCGCGATCATGCATCCGCACACCGCCAACTACTTCATGCATGGCAAGCCGCCGTCGCTGACCGGCAACGAGCATCCGAACCTCGTGCCCTACGCGATCTTCCCGACCAAGACCGACGACATCTTCATCGGCGTCGGCAATGACGGCACCTTCCGCAAGCTCGCCAAGGAGATCGGCCGCCCCGAGCTCGGCACCGATTCGCGCTTCGCCCGCAACCGCGACCGCGTCGCCAATCGCGAGGCGCTGCGCGCCGAGCTCGCCGCCGTGTTCCGGCAGTTCGAGGCCGAGCCGCTGTGCGACCGCCTGCTCGCCGCCGGCCTGCCCGCCGGCCCGGTGCAGAAGATCGATCAGGCGCTGACCAATCCGCACACGCTGTATCGCGGCGATGTCATCGAGAAGGATTGGTACAAGGGCGTGGCGTCGCCGATCCGGCTCGAACGCACCAAGCCGAGCCTGCGCTCGACACCGCCGAAATACAGCCAGCACGCCGAGGAGGTGCTGAGCGAGTTCGGCTACACGCCGAGCGAGATCGAAGCGTTGCGGAAAGCTGGAACCGTCTGCACGGAACGCAAACGCTGATCGCATCGCACGCGCTGCGTCGCCGCGTCGCACCACGACGCGGTGACGGAGAGATGCGATTTACCGCTTTTCGCGGACGCACTGCGCGTGGCTTTCCCGCGTCAGGTCATACGTCTATACATTCACATAACTGTCATCTGGCGCTGTTAACGGCCGCCACGACCGATGACGTTCATGGGAGGATCTTTTTGATGTCATTTCGACAAATCGCTGCCGCGACTGCCGTTGCAGCCACCTTTGGTTTTGCTGCTTCGCCCGCACTCGCGGTGACTGAAATCCAGTGGTGGCACGCCATGACCGGCGGCAACAACGACATCGTCAACAAGCTCGCCGAAGAGTTCAACGCCTCGCAGAGCGACTACAAGGTCGTGCCAACCTTCAAGGGCGCCTATCCCGACACGATGAACGCCGGCATCGCCGCGTTCCGCGCCGGCAACGCGCCTCATATCATGCAGGTGTTCGAGGTCGGCACCGCGACGATGATGAGCGCCAAGGGCGCGATCAAGCCGGTCTATGAGCTGATGAAGGAGGCAGGCGAGCCGTTCGATCCGAAGGCCTATCTGCCGGCGATCACCGGCTACTACTCGACGTCGAAGGGCGACATGCTGTCTTTCCCGTTCAACTCGTCGTCCATGGTGATGTGGATCAACAAGGACGAGCTGAAGAAGGCCGGCGTCGCCGAGATTCCGAAGACGTGGCCGGAGGTGTTCGAGGCCGCCAAGAAGCTGAAGGCGGCCGGTCACGACACCTGCGGCTTCTCCAATGCCTGGGCGTCGTGGGCGCACATCGAGCAGTTCTCGGCCTGGCACAACGTGCCGATCGGCACCAAGGCCAACGGTCTCGACGGCTTCGA
The DNA here is from genome assembly GCF_051167855.1 of Bradyrhizobium sp. HKCCYLRH3099. Taxonomy (NCBI): domain Bacteria; kingdom Pseudomonadati; phylum Pseudomonadota; class Alphaproteobacteria; order Hyphomicrobiales; family Nitrobacteraceae; genus Bradyrhizobium; species Bradyrhizobium sp. HKCCYLRH3099. The sequence goes on along the minus strand of NZ_JBNPTW010000003.1, from coordinate 20,331 downwards.
CACGGTGCTGGAGTTCAACACCCCGCTGCACATCAAGCATTTGCAGAACCTCGTCGAGCTGCAAAAGGACAAGACCTACGACTATTCCGGCCGCGGCTCGGCCTCCGAGAGCCGCTTCGGCTCCGGCGAATGCGCGATCTTCATGACCTCGTCGGGCTACTACGCCACCGCCAAGAGCACCGCGAAGTTCGACTTCACCTCGGCGCCGATGCCGTATTATCCGGACGTGCAGGGCGCGCCGCAGAACTCGATCATCGGCGGCGCCTCGCTGTGGGTGATGGGCGGCAAGACGGCGAACGAGTACAAGGGCGTCGCCAAGTTCTTCACCTTCCTGTCGGACACCAACCGCCAGGCCAGGCTGCATCAGGAGTCCGGCTATCTGCCGATCACCACCGCGGCCTATGAGAAGACCAAGGCGGACGGCTTCTACGACAAGAACCCGGTGCCGCAGACGCCGCTGAAGGAGCTCACCAACAAGCCGCCGACCGAGAATTCGCGTGGCCTGCGCTTCGGCAATATGGTGCAGATGCGTGACGTCTGGGCCGAGGAGATCGAGGCCGCGCTCGCCGGCAAGAAGACCGCCAAGGAGGCGCTCGATTCCGCCGTTGCCCGCGGCAATGCGATGTTGCGCACCTTCGAGAAAACGGCCAAGTAAGGAAACGGCAAAGTCAGGCCGTCCCAGAGGCTTCCTCTCCCACCGGAGGGGAAGCCTCACTTCTATCCCTCACGCGGCGCGCTCCATGGAAAAGTCGGTCGTCTTCAACGGCAAGCTCCTGCCCTACCTGCTGCTGGCGCCGCAGCTCGCGATCACGCTGATCTTCTTCTACTGGCCGGCCAGCCAGGCAATCTGGCAGTCGTTCCTGCGCGAGGACGCCTTCGGCCTCAATTCCGAATTCGTCGGGTTCGAGAACTACCAGGCGCTGTTCGCCCAGCCGGAATATTACACCGCCATCGGCACGACCGTGGTGTTCTCCTCGCTGGTCACCGTGCTGTCGCTCGGCGTCGCGCTGCTGTTCGCGACGCAGGCCGACAAGAACCTCAAGGGCGCCTCCGCCTACAAGACGCTGATGATCTGGCCCTACGCGGTCGCGCCGGCGATCGCCGGCGTGCTGTGGTTCTTCATCTTCCACCCGACGCTCGGCACCCTGGCGCGACCGCTGCGCGTGATGGGCTTCAATTGGAACCCGATGCTCGACGGCACCCACGCCATGATCCTCGTCGTGATGGCCGCGGTCTGGAAGCAGGTCGCCTACAACTTCCTGTTCTTCCTCGCGGGCCTGCAGGCGATCCCCAAGAGCGTGATCGAGGCCGGCGCGATCGACGGTGCGGGTCCGCTGCGCCGGTTCTGGACCATCATCTTCCCGCTGCTGTCGCCGACCACCTTCTTCCTGCTCGTCGTCAACATCGTCTACGTATTCTTCGAGACCTTCGGCATTATCGACGCGGTCACCGCCGGCGGCCCGGCCGGCTCGACCACCACGATGGTCTACAAGGTGTTCGCCGACGGCCGGCTCGGCGGCGATCTCGGCGGCTCCGCCGCGCAATCGGTCGTGCTGATGGTGATCGTGATCGCGCTGACCGCGATCCAGTTCCGCTACGTCGAGCGCAAGGTGCAGTACTGATGGTCGAGCATCGCCCGCTCCGGGACCTCGTCGCCTACATCGTGCTCTCGCTGGGCGTACTGATCTTCGCCTTCCCGGTCTACGTCGCCTTCATCGCCTCGACCTATGACGCTGCGACCGTCGTCAGCGGCAACCTGCCGCTCACGCCGGGCGGCCGCATGCTGGAGAACTACTATCGCGCCGTGTTCGTCGGCGGCTCGCGCTTCATGAACCAGCCCGTCGGCGTGCTGCTCGCGAACTCCTTCGTCACCGCGATCGGCATCGCCGTCGGCAAGATCATCATCTCGATCCTGTCGGCGTTCGCGATCGTCTATTTCCGTTTTCCGTTCCGCAAGACCGCGTTCTGGATCATCTTCATCACCCTGATGCTGCCGGTCGAGGTGCGCATCTATCCGACCTACAAGGTCGTCGCCGACCTGCGCATGCTCGACACCTATGCGGGCCTGATCCTGCCGCTGATCGCCTCGGCCACAGGCACCCTGCTGTTCCGCCAGTTTTTCATGACCGTCCCCGACGAGCTGCTCGAAGCCTCGCGCATCGACGGCGCGGGTCCTCTGCGATTCTTCTGGGACACGCTGCTGCCGCTGTCGATGACGACGGTGGCGGCGCTGTTCGTGATCCAGTTCATCTATGGCTGGAACCAGTATCTCTGGCCGCTGCTGATCACCACCAAGGATTCGATGCAGACCATCGTGATCGGCATCAAGAAGATGCTGACCACCACCGACGAGCTCGCCGAATGGCAGCTCGCGATGGCGACCGCCGTGCTGGCCATGCTGCCGCCGGTCGCCGTCGTCGTCTTCATGCAGCGCCTGTTCGTGAAGGGCCTCGTGGAGACGGAAAAGTGAAGAGGAGGCGAATGGCGAAGTGCGAGTGGCGAATAGGGATATTCGCCCGACGGTTCGCTTCAGCCCCTTCCCTATTCGCTACCCCCTATTCGCCATTCGCTTCCAGGTAACCCATGGCCAACGTCACGCTCCGCAACATCCGCAAGATCTATCCCGGCGGATTCGAGGCCATCAAAGGCGTCGACATCGAGGTCGGCGACGGCCAATTCTGCGTGCTCGTCGGTCCCTCCGGCTGCGGCAAGTCGACGCTGTTGCGCATGGTCGCCGGCCTGGAGACGATTTCTTCCGGCGAGATCGACATCGGCGGCCGCGTCGTCAACGCGATCGAGCCGGCCGAGCGCGACATCGCGATGGTGTTCCAGAACTACGCGCTCTACCCGCACATGACCGTCTACAACAACATGGCCTATGGCTTGCGCAATCGCCGCATGCCGGAGACCGAGATCAAGACGCGGGTCGAGGACGCCGCACGAATTCTCGAACTCGGCACCATGCTGCAGCGGAAGCCGCGCCAGCTCTCCGGCGGCCAGCGCCAGCGCGTCGCGATGGGCCGCGCGATCGTACGCCAGCCGAAAGTGTTCCTGTTCGACGAGCCGCTGTCGAATCTCGACGCCAAGCTGCGCATCGCGATGCGGGTCGAGATCCGCAAGCTGCAGCGCCGGCTCAACACCACGGCCATTTATGTCACCCACGACCAGCTCGAGGCGATGACGCTCGCCGACATCCTGGTGGTGATGAACGGCGGCAAGGTCGAGCAGATCGGAAATCCGCTCGACATCTATCAGAGGCCCGCGACGACCTTCGTCGCTTCCTTCATCGGCGCGCCGCCGATGAACCTGATGCCGCTGGATGGCCTTCGCCGCCAGTTGCACGGCGCCGACGCCGTCCCGGCCGAGGCCGGCCAGCTCGGCATCCGTCCCGAGGATTTCGAGCTCGGCGAGACCGTGCCCGCCGGTGGTGTCGGGCTCGACCTGCGCGTCGACGCGATCGAGCATGTCGGCGCCGAGACCTATGTCTACGGGTCGCGGCAGGACACGGACGGCGATGACCGGCTGACCGCGACCGCCAACGACGTCATCGTGCGGCTGCCCGGCGTCACGGCGCCGGAGATCGGCGCCAGGATCCGCGCCGTGGCGCCTAGGGCCAAGCTGCATCTGTTCTCGGCCGATGGGCGGCAGAGGCTGCCGGTTTAAGCCCTTCCACAGACAGGCCGATTCCCTGACATCCCGGCGCTTGAACGCGCCCGGGATCGTGCCCATATTGCTGCTCAAGGGATGCCATCAGGGTCCCGAAACGTCAAAGTCGCTTCGAGAGGACTTTGTAAACCATGTCTCGTGTTCCTTCGCTCTCCAGTCCGTTTCTGCTGGGCTTCGACGAGATCGAGCGCGTGCTCGACCGCGTCGTCAAAGGTGCCGACGGGTATCCGCCGTACAATATCGAGCGGTTCGAACGCACCAATGGCCAGCCCGAGCGCCTTCGGATCACGCTGGCGGTGGCGGGTTTCACCCGCGACCAACTCGATGTCACCATTGAGGAAAACCAGCTCGTCATCCGCGGCCGTCAGCAGGACGACAAGACCCGGCAATACATTCATCGCGGCATCGCCGCGCGCCACTTCCAGCGCACCTTCGTGCTGGCGGAGGGAATGCATGTGCTTGGTGCGGACCTGAAGAACGGGCTGTTGTCGGTCGATCTCGCCAGGCCCGAGCCTGAGCGTATCGTTAAGACAATCGCTATCAATGAACACGAATAATGGTTTGATGGAACGAGTAGCGGACTCGACCGCTTGAGTCTCAGAAGGAGTCGAGACCATGACTGGTAATGTTGCGTCTGAATCGAGCGTCTCCCCGGAGTCGCTGGCGACCTTGGGCGAGGGTCACATCGCCTATGTGAAGCAGATCCGCTCCGAAGACGTGCCGGGCCTGTTTCCGCAAGCACCGCGCATCGCGCCGGGCCTGAAGCTGTTCGCCTTGCATGCCGCCGACGGCACGCCGATCATGCTCACCGACAGCCGCGAAGCCGCGATTGCGAATGCATGGAGCCACGAGCTCCAGGCCGTGAGCGTGCACTAGGAAAAGCCGGCCGCGCGCGGTCGCAACGACGGCGTCTTGTGAGACCCATGCAGCTCATGCACTGATTCAAGGGCTGCCCTCTGCGAAGAGGGCGGCCTTTTTTCCGACCATGGAGAGCCTCTGCTGGACATCCCTCGATGACCCCAGTGATGACGCCGCTCACGTCAGCCGAATTGGCGGCACAGCCTGCGCTCGCGGCCACGCTGCTCGCGCTCAACAACACCCATGCTGCCGAGCTCTCATGGCTGACCCCGCAGGCGTTCGCCCGGCTGATCGATCAGGCCTGGCGTGCGCAGCGAATCGGGACGGCGGATGCGCTGCTGATCGCGCTGGACGAGACTGCCGACTACGACAGCCCCAACTATCGCTGGTTCCGGGCGCGCTACGACCGATTCGTCTATGTCGACCGGATCGTGGTGGCGCAGACGGCACGCGGCCAGGGGCTCGCACGGATGCTCTACGCGCAGTTGATTCGTGACGCTGGGTCCGCGGGGCATCGGCGTATCGTCTGCGAGGTCAATGTCGACCCGCCCAACCCGCAGTCTGATTCGTTTCACGCCGCGCTGGGTTTCGAGCCGGTGGCGACAGCCAGCATACATAGCGGCGCCAAGACGGTCCGCTACATGGTGAGATCAGTGGCGAGATCATTGGACCGGTCGGGGAACGACTGAGCGGCCCCTCAAAGCGGATTCGAGAAATTTGTCTCTATCGATGTCCCGAGCAGCCGCATTTACAAGCCGACACCATCTGAAGCGAGTTAGACCGAAGCTGTCCAATCCTTAAGTTGTCCCTCCCGCGGGAGGCGCTAGTCCATACGCGACGAGCAAGCCGGGGGATGACGATGGATGGATCAGCGCTCGACACGGGCGTTTATCGGGAACTCGCGCGCGGGACCGTACCCAATCAGCACGTTTTCCTGGACAGTCCTCAGCCAGGGCCGAGCCCATACTACGTGATCTGCAACAGCGTGCCCAAGGCGGGGACGTACCTGCTGGTCGAACTCGTCAAAGCGCTGGGCGGTCATGTCGACGTCGGCTACCACACCTACACGTCATCGATCAGCAAGCTGAATCCGGATGGCTCGCTTGATCAGGGACGCGCGCTTCCGGCGCCGCTCTGGACGTCGGCCCTCAGGCCCGGTTACTTCTGCGCCTCGCATACCGAGTACTGTCCGTATCTCGAGCAATATCTGCTGGGCCGGCCGGAACACAAGATGCTGTTCATCGTCCGCGATCCCCGCGATATCGTCGTGAGCTGGGTGGACTTCGTCTACCACTCGGCTGCCTACCCGAAGATGCGGAAGTTGAACGCCTACCGACGCATGGCCGGAGCGGCGGCCTATCCCGATGATGCCTCGCGAATCACATCGACCCTCCTCTCGTGGCCAGGATCGGGTATCAGGAATTTCATCAGCTGGCTGGACTCGCCCGCCTGCCTGACCGTGAGGTTCGAAGAGCTTTATGCGGAGCTCGCGGGCGGCGAGATGGCGACGTCGCCGTCTCCGGTCCTGCACCGGATTTGCGACTATCTGGGTCTTCCACGCAAGACGGCCGCGGAGCTCGATGTGCTCGGCCGTGGTCTCACGTCGTCAGGGCGCGATCGGAAGGTCGGCATCTACACCGAGCGCATGATGCCGCAGCATCTCGACCTGCTCCGCAGCGAGGACTTCCAGGAGCTTGTCGTCGAGTTCGGCTATGAGCCGACACCACCGCCCAAGCCCGTGCGAGCGATCGGCCTCGGTACCGCGCGAAGGCTTGCTGGCCGGCTGTCGCGGTCGCTGCGGCGCGCCCTGAGATGACGTCAGGCCGCCGAGGCCGGCGGCAGGGCCAGCACCGAATAGATCGCCTGGGCATCGCGCGACGCCCGCAGCTTCTTGGCGACGTCCTGATCGCGCAGCAGGCGGGCGATCCGCGCCAGGGCCTTCAAATGATCGGCGCCGGCGCCCTCGGGGGCGAGCAGCAGGAAGACGAGATCGACCGGCTGGCCGTCCATGGCCTCGAAATCGATCGGCCGCTCCAGCCTGGCGAACAGGCCGAACAGCTTCTCCAGCTTCGGCAGCTTGCCGTGGGGAATCGCGACGCCGTAGCCGACGGCCGTGGTTCCGAGCTTCTCCCGCTGCAGCAGCACCTCGAACACGCTGCGCTCGTTCTGCCCGGTCAGCGCAGCCGCACGCGCCGCCAGTTCCTGGAGCGCCTGCTTCTTGCTGATGACCTTCAAAGCCGGCAGGATCGCCTCGGGTGCGACCAGATCGGTAATCGGCATAGGGCGTTCCGAGGTGATTGAACCGTCAGTGTGCGAAATAGGTCGGGACAGACCGGCGTCAAGAAGCTGAGGCGGCAGGCGGGCTTAACCCGTGTCCGATGCGGGGGCTTCTACCCCAACGCAACGGCGGTGCCAACTCCCGCAAGCATGTTCCCCCGGCCTATCCTTAAGATCGCCGAGCGTGGCGGTCTGAAGGCGCCAACGCCCGGCCGCCCGTTTCGCCGCCGTGGCGTGGCGTCGCAAGCCCCGGTCAAGCACCTGACCGGGAACCCGTTTTCGCTCCGCTGACGGGCCGGGTCACCCGTACGATTACGGCTTCACGGCGGGCGGATCGACCCAGCCGATATTCCCGTCGGCGCGACGGTAGATGATGTTCACCCGGCCGCTCGAACCGTGCTGAAACACCATGCAGGGCGCGCCGGAGAGGTCGAGCTCCAGGACGGCTTCCGACACCGACAGGCGCTTCAGCGCCGTGGTGTTCTCGGCGATGATGACGGGATTGTAGCCGGTGATCTCCTCGTCGCCCTCGGCGGGCGCCTCGATCACATAGCTCGGCGCATCCAGCACCTCGCCGTCGAGCCCGGCCAGCGCGGCGTTGGCCGCATGCGTCTTGCGCGCGGAGCGGTCCTTCAACCTGCTCTTGTAGCGGCGCAGCCGCTTTTCGATCATCAGCAGCGCCTGATCGGCGCTGGCATAGGCGTCCGCAGCGTTCGATTCGGCCTCGAGCGTGATTCCGGAATCGAGATGCAGGGCGCAATCGGTCTTGAACCCGAAGCCGTCCTTGGAGAGCGTGACGTGGCCGGAATAATTGCCGTCGAAGTATTTGCGTAAGACCTCGTCGGTGCGCTCGCTGACGCGGCCGCGCAGCGCTTCGCTGACGCTGATGCTTTTTCCGGAAATCCGCAGGGTCATGTGTCGCCTCGATTCATGTGAACCGATGACGACACTAAGCCTATTTGGTTAAGGCGCAATCGCGCGGCACGGTCAAACTGACGCGGTATCCCGGGTCCGGTCGGCAAGGGCCGGCGACGACATCGCATGCGCCAGCATGCTCTGCTTGTCCCGTCGGCGCTGAACCGAGGACGGGATCCGCATCGCCTCCCGGTATTTCGCGACCGTGCGGCGCGCGATGTCGATCCCGGCGGCGCGCAGCTTCTCGACGATGGTATCGTCGGAGAGAATTGCGGAGGGATCTTCCGCATCGATCAGCTGCTTGATGTGATGCCGCACCGCCTCAGCCGAATGCGCCTCGCCGCCATCGGCCGACGCGATCGAGGCGGTGAAGAAATATTTCAGCTCGAAGGTGCCGCGATTGGTCGCCATGTATTTGTTGGCGGTGACGCGCGACACCGTCGATTCGTGCATCTGGATCGCGTCCGCGACGGCCTTCAGGTTCAACGGGCGCAGATGCGCGACGCCATGGGTGAAGAAGCCGTCCTGCTGGCGCACGATCTCGGTTGCCACCTTCAGGATGGTGCGCGCGCGCTGGTCGAGCGCGCGGACCAGCCACGTCGCATTCTGCAGGCAGTCGGTGAAGTAGGACTTGTCGCCGTCCTTGCGGATCGTCTTCGACAGCTCGGAGTAATAGACCTGATTCACCAGGACGCGCGGCAGCGTGTCGCTGTTGAGTTCGACCAGCCAGCCGCCGTCGGGACCCGGACGCACATAGACGTCGGGCACCATGGTCTGGGTGCGCGTGGTGCCGAACTTCAGGCCGGGCTTCGGATCGAGCCTGCGGATCTCGCCGATCATGTCGACGAGGTCCTCGTCATCGACGCCGCACAGCTTGCGCAGGGCGGCGAAGTCGCGCTTCGCCAGGAGATCGAGATGCTCGATCAGCGCCTGCATCGCCGGATCGTAGCGGTCGAGCTCGCGCAGCTGGATCGCGAGACATTCGCTCAAATTGCGCGCGCAGATGCCGGGCGGGTCGAAGGTTTGCAGCACGCCCAAGACAGCATCGACATCGGCCTGCTCGGCGCCGAGCCGGTCGGCCGCCTGGCCGAGATCGGCCGGCAGATAGCCGGCCTCGTCGACGAGATCGATCAGATATTGGCCGATCATGCGGTCGGCCGGCGAGACGAAGGCCACCGCGGCCTGCTCCGCGAGATGATCCGACAGCGTGGTCTCGGCGGCGACGAAGGCTTCGAGATTGTAGTCCTCGTCACCGGAGGCGCCGCCGCCCCATTCGGTGTAGGTCGTCGGCGCGGCGTCCTGCGCATTGCGCGCCGCCGCTTCCGCAGGTTCTTCAGAAAAGACGTTTTCGAGGCCGGAATCGAGCGTCTGTTCGATCTCCGTACGCGTGCCGAGATCGCGGCTCATCCAGTCTTCGGGGGCGCTCTCATAGCTCTCGCCGGCAGAGCTGCCGCCGTCGCCGAAATCCTCGCCACCGGCTTCCCCGCCCTCGGAGAATTCACTGCGCTCGGCCATCTGCTGCTCGCCGGCGACCGGCGCTTCCGGACCGTCGCTCGCGCGCTCCAGCAGCGGATTGCGCTCCAGCTCCTCTTCAACGAATGTGGAGAGGTCGAGATTGGACAGCTGCAGCAGCTTGATCGCCTGCATCAGCTGCGGCGTCATCACCAGCGACTGTGACTGGCGGAATTCTAATCTCTGCGTCAACGCCATGGGAGCAAGAACATTCCCTTACTGGTCCAATTCTTGCTTATCCTAATCTGCGCGCGATGTACACGGCTTGACGAATAAGAAAAACGGAGTATGGCGCGCCTGACAAGACGAGGTTACCGGCCCTCGGGAGCCGAACGGAAACAGCGTGAATTGCAGCATTTCCGTCGCCTGTCACACCCGCGACAATACCGACGACAAAGCCGACAAAGACCGCGTCCGGTATCCTACAGCCTGAACTCCTCGCCGAGATAGAGCCTTCGCACGTCGGGATCGGCGACGATCTCCTCGGGGCTGCCTTCGGTGAGAATCTGCCCGGCATAGACGATGTAGGCGCGGTCGGTCAGGCCCAGCGTCTCGCGGACGTTATGGTCGGTGATGAGCACGCCGATGCCGCGATTGGTGAGATGGCGCACCAGTTGCTGAATGTCGCCGACCGCGATCGGATCGATGCCGGCGAACGGCTCGTCGAGCAGCATGTAGTTCGGGCGCGTGGCGAGCGCGCGCGCGATCTCGACGCGGCGGCGCTCACCGCCGGACAGCGCGATCGACGGCGACTTGCGCAGCCGCGTGATGGTGAATTCCTCGAGCAGCGCATCGAGCTCGCGCTCGCGCTTCTTGCGCGAGGGCTCGACCACTTCGAGCACGGCGCGGATGTTCTGCTCGACCGTGAGGCCGCGGAAGATCGAGGCCTCCTGCGGCAGATAGCCGATGCCGAGCCTTGCGCGCTGATACATCGGCAGCCGCGTGACGTCGTGGCCGTCGAGCTCGATGGCGCCGCGATCGGCCTTGATCAGCCCGGTGATCATGTAGAACACGGTGGTCTTGCCGGCGCCGTTCGGCCCGAGCAATCCGACCGCCTCGCCGCGGCGGACATAGATCGACACGCCGCGCACGACCTGGCGGCTGCCAAAGCTCTTCTCGATCGAATGCACCGCCAGGAATCCGGGACGGCGCAACAGCTGCACACCGCCGCCCGTACCGTTGCTGCGCGGCTTGGCGGGCACCGGCTGCGAGGCCGGCCGTTTGCGCTGGATCTGCTCGGTGTTCTGCGGCGAGCGCGGATTGATGCGCATCGCCGGCTGCTGCTCGTTACGCGCGGACTCATTGCGGACGGAGTCGGCGAGCGCGGCCAGGGGATCGTCGACCTGCGAGGGATTGAACGGATCGTCCATGGCCGTGATGTCGTCGCGCCGCCGCACCGAGCCACGCTGGCCGCGCTTGGCGGGACGCCCACGAAACATGCCGAGTAGATCCACCATCCCCGCTTCGCTTACGCCCTTCGAAGCTGCCCGTCACCGGCCGCAGCGCTGGCTCGCCCGCTCACCGCGAGCGAACGCATGTCACCTCACCCGCGGATCACACGAGCCGCGAGGCCGGCCAAAGCGCGAGCAACGCCCGCGCTCCGGAGTTCATCGTTTGACGGCGAAGTCGCGGTCGCGAGAGCAGGCGACCGATCGCAAGATCGCAATCGTGTCCGGCATCACCCGCCGCGGTCCAGGCAGCGGCGTCGAGATACGCCAACTGTACCGTCCTGCAACAGAATCCGCCGACCGCTAGATAGAGGCGCTTGCGGCAGGGTTCAACTGCAGCCGCGAGCGTTCCGGTAAATAATTGAGATCACTCAGTTTGTGATCACTCGGCTTTAGGATCACTTGGGTTTGCCTGGACCGAGCTGGAGCGGCGGGGCAGACCCGGCGCCCGAGGCTGTCGACGGACCGCATCCGCCGCCGGTGCCCGAGCCTGAGCCCGCATTCGGCAGCAGCACTTGCACGCCGCGGCCGCCGTCGGATTCGACCCGCGACACGCCGGTCGTCATGTCCACGGTCAGGCGGTCGCCGCGCATGACGTTCTTGCACTGGGTCATGACCACGCCGCCCTGCATCGTGATCATGTTGGTCTTGGTGTCGTAGACCGCGGTCTCGCCGGTGACGACCTGGTCCTTCTGGGTCACCTTGACGTCGCCGCGCGCCTCCATGCGGCGAATGGCGGAGCTGCCCTCCGGTCCGGGCGCGGCGGCCGGCGCCGCCTTGGCCGGCTTGGCGCCGCCCTGCTGGGCGCCGCCGTCATAGAACACCACCAGGGACTTCGAGGTCATGGTGGTGTCGCCTTGCACGACCTTCACATTGCCGGAGAAGGTCGCCTCCTTCTTCTTGTCGCGCATCTCCAATGACGCCGCCTCGATCTGGATCGGCTGGTCGCGGTTCTGCGAGAAGCCCTGCATCGCGTTCGGCACGCCGGTGGTCGCACTCTGCGCCTGCGACGAATCGGCGAGGGCGAACAGCGCCAGTGCAGCGAAGCCGGCCGCGCGAAGGGCTGGAGACAAGGTGAGGCAGGTGGTCATCGGATCACTTCGTGTTACGGGCCGGACGGCCGGCGTCAGCGCTGGCCGTCGTGGCCGGAGCGGCATTCATGTTGTCGAGGTTCATCACCACATTGCCCTCGAAGCGGATGACCTCGCCATTCTCGGTGATGCGCAGCTTGTCCGCCGACAGGGTGCCGTTGGTGAGCTTGACGTCGACGCGCTCGTCCGAGCTCACGGTGCCCTTGGCCATGTCGACCGAGGCGCGGCTGAGGCGCGCCTCATAGCCGGTCGAGGTCGTCAGCAGGATGTCCTTTTTCAGTTCGAGCTGCTGCTGCTTGGTGTCGAACACGCCGGTATTGGCCTTGAGCGTCACCGTCGACTGATCCTCCATCAGCACCTTGGCGCGGAGGATGTTGAGCTCGACATGATTCGGATCGGTGAGGTCCTGCACCGCAGTCTGCGCGACCAGATCATACGGCCGCTGGTCCGGCGTGAAGCCGGTGAGATGCGGCGTCTCCATCGTGATCTTCCGGCCGGAGACGACGAGGTTGCCGGTGAGGTTGCCGGTATTGACGGTCACGCGAACATCATATGCGGCGTAGAAGAGAACGAGCATCGCCAGTCCGACCGCCGCCGGCACCGCCACCCGCAGCAGGCGCACGAAGCGGCTGTGGCGCGCCGCGACCGCGAAGCGCGCCTGCAGGGTTGGGTCGTAGACGGGGTTGTTGACCGAGTTCACCAGGGCTCCGACGGACGCAGAATGCGCGTGAAACAGCGCTCAGCCTACCATGGGCGGACGAACCATTGCAGCCTGGAACTGGCGCGAAATCGCGACGCAGGGCAGGGCGCGATCATTAAGAGACATTAATGATCCTGAACGCCCTGCCGACCTCAGGAATGCGCGAAGATGTCTTCCGCCTCGAATCCGCCCAGATCGAGGGTGGCCCGATGCGGCAGGAACGCGAAACAGGCCTGGGCCAGCGCCAGCCGCCCTTCCCGCGCCAGCATCACGTCGAGCTTCTCGCGCAGCGCATGCAGATGCAGCACGTCGGAGGCGGCGTAAGCAAGCTGCGGCTCGCTCAGGGTATCGGCGCCCCAATCGCTCGACTGCTGCTGCTTCGACAGATCAACATTGAGCAGTTCGCGGACGAGATCCTTCAGCCCATGGCGATCGGTGTAGGTGCGCGCCAGTCGCGAGGCGATCTTGGTGCAATACACAGGCTGCGGCATCACGCCGAACGTATGAAACAGTGTCGCGACGTCGAAGCGCGCGAAGTGGAAGATCTTGGTGATGTCGGGATTGCCGAGCAGCGCCTTGAGGTTCGGCGCGTCGGTGTGCCCCTTGGGGATCTGCACCACGTCGGCCGAGCCGTCGCCGGGCGACAGCTGCACGACGCAGAGACGGTCGCGGTGCGGATTGAGCCCCATCGTCTCGGTGTCGATCGCGACCGAGGTCGTGTAGCGGGACAGATCGGGCAGGTCGCCACGGTGCAGGCGGACGGTCATGGATGTCAAAACCTCGGTCGAATCGTGTCGGACGCGACGGGCCGAAGCGACGCCGCAGGAAGCGCTCAGACGCCGGCTGTAGCCCGGCGCCGGTAACCAACCGGCAAACGCGGGCGCCGGACCGCGAAATCTGCCGAGGGAATGCCAGCCCGGCCGCCTCGGCGCAAGGGCCGGACCGGACGCGCACTGCCCGCATCAGACACCCGCCGGCCGCATCGCCGCGGTTGTAGGGCGCGACGACCACCTCCGGCGAGAACAGGCGCGTCCCCCGTTTGCATCGCAGCAAAATCGTCGTTCGTCGATCGATGCAAGTCCTGCATTGATCGATGCCGCCTTTGGCTTGGACAGACAATGCCGGTCCCCCTAGGCACGACGATGGCGCTTGACTTCGCATCTGGAGTGGAGCGACCCAAGGCGGCCTGCAGTATCTGCCCACCAACGACACAATCACAGGAGGAAACCGAGATGAAGACACTGACCGGGATCATTGCGGCCGCCGTGCTGGCGGTGACGTCCCCCCTGGCGATCGCCCGCGACTTCCGCTCCGCCGACGTGCATCCCGCCGACTACCCGACCGTCGAAGCCGTCAAGTTCATGGGCAAGCAGCTCGCGGCCGCGAGCGGCGGCAAGCTCGGCGTCAAGGTGTTCCCGAACGGCGCGCTCGGCTCCGAGAAGGACACGATCGAGCAGCTCAAGATCGGCGCGCTCGACATGATGCGCATCAACTCCTCGCCGCTCAACAATTTCGTGCCCGAGACCGTGGCGCTGTGCCTGCCCTTCGTGTTCCGCGACACCCAGCACATGCGCAACGTGCTCGATGGCCCGATCGGCGACGAGATCCTCGCCGCCATGGAGCCGGCCGGCCTGATCGGCCTGGCCTATTACGACAGCGGCGCGCGCTCGATCTACACGGTCAAGGCGCCGGTCAAGTCGCTCGCCGACCTCAAGGGCCTCAAGATCCGCGTCCAGCAGTCCGATCTCTGGGTCGGCATGATCCAGAGCCTCGGCGCCAACCCGACCCCGATGCCCTATGGCGAGGTCTACACCGCGCTCAAGACCGGCCTGGTCGACGCCGCCGAGAACAACTGGCCGTCCTACGAATCCTCGCGCCATTTCGAGGCCGCCAAGTACTACAACATCACCGAGCACTCGCTCGCGCCGGAAGTCCTCGTGATGTCGAAGAAGGTCTGGGACACGCTCAGCAAGGAAGACCAGGCGATGGTCCGCAAGGCCGCCAAGGAGTCCGTGCCGGTCATGCGCAAGCTGTGGGACGAGCGCGAGCAGGCTTCCCGCAAGATCGTCGAAGCCGCCGGCGTCCAGGTCGTGACGGTCGCCAACAAGCAGGAATTCGTCGATGCGATGAAGCCGGTCTACCAGAAGTTCGCCGGCGACGAGAAGCTTTCGAGCCTCGTCAAGCGCATCCAGGACACGAAGTAAGCGACTTCGACGTCGCGACGTCAAAGTCGCGACGTCAACGACATCGACCAAGAACAACAAACAGAGATCCGGCGTCGCCATCAGGCGGCGCCGGAGCAAAGCCAGGGGAGGGACGGGAATGACGGACCCACATGTCGGCGACCACGAGCACGGGGAAGGACGGCCGTCGCGCGGCCCGCTGTCGCGGATCAACGCGGTCATCGCGCGGCTCGGCATGTATCTGTCCGTCGCCGGCCTGCTCGTCATCGTCACCATCGTCTTCTACCAGGTGTTCGGCCGCTACGTGCTCAACTCCAGCCCGACCTGGACCGAGAATCTGGCGCTGGTCCTGATCCTCTATGTCACCCTGATCGGCGCCGCCGTCGGCGTGCGCGACGCTGGACACATCGGGATGGACAGCCTTCTCGTGATGCTGCCGGACTCGACGCGCGAGAAGATCGAGCTCGTGATCCACGTGCTGGTCGCGCTGTTCGGCATCGCCATGGCCTATAACGGCTGGATCCTCGGTGCCTCCGTCGGCACCGTGAAGATCGCCAATCTCGGCCTGCCCGAGCTCGTCCGCTACATCCCGCTGGTCGTCTCCGGATTGCTGATCGTCTCCTTCTCCATCGAGCACATCATCGCCCTGCTGCGCGGTGAAGAGGTCGTCCCGTCATGGAACTGATCATTCTCGGCGCCACCTTCTTCGGCTTCCTCATCCTCGGCGTCCCCGTGGCGTTCGCGATCGGCCTCTCCGCCATCTGCACCATTCTCTACGAAGGCCTGCCGGTCGCCGTGATCTTCCAGCAGATGATGTCGGGGATGAACATCTTCTCGTTCCTCGCGATCCCGTTCTTCGTGTTCAGCGGCGAGCTGATGCTGCATGGCGGCGTCGCCGACAAGATCGTGCAGCTCGCCAAGAACCTCGTGGGCCACATCCGCGGCGGGCTGGGCATGTCCAACGTCGTCGCCTGCACGCTGTTCGGCGGCGTCTCCGGCTCGCCGGTCGCGGACGTCTCGGCGATGGGCGCGGTGATGATCCCGATGATGAAGAAGGAAGGCTTCGACACCGACTACGCCGTCAACGTCACCACCCACGCCTCGCTCGTCGGCGCGCTGATGCCGACCAGCCACAACATGATCATCTATGCGCTCGCCGCCGGCGGCAAGGTGTCGATCGGCGCGCTGATCGCGGCGGGCCTCCTGCCGGCGCTGGTGCTGATGGTCTGCATGCTGGTCGCGGCCTACGCCGTCGCCGTGAAGCGCGGCTATCCCGCCGGCAAGTTTCCCGGCTGGTCGGAAGTGTTCCGCTCGTTCGCCGCGGCGCTGCCCGGCCTGCTGATCGTCGGCATCATCCTCGCGGGCATCCTGTCCGGCGTCTTCACCGCCACGGAGTCCGCCGCCGTTGCGGTCACCTACACGATCCTGCTGACATTCTTCATCTACCGCACCATGACCCTGCAGAACTTCCTGCGAGCCGCGGCCAAGGCGGTGAAGACCACCGGCGTGGTGCTGCTGCTGATCGGCGTCTCCACGATGTTCCAGTATTTGATGGGACTCTACGAGGTCGCCGATTTCGCCGGCGACCTGATGAACAAGGTGTCGTCGCAGCCCTGGATGATCTTCCTCTTGATCAACATCATCCTGTTCCTGCTCGGCACCTTCATGGACATGGCGGCGACCATCCTGATCTGCACGCCCATTTTCCTGCCGATCGCGATGAAGGCCGGCATGGACCCGGTGCAGTTCGGCATGCTGATGCTGATCAACTGCGCGCTCGGCCTCAACACCCCGCCGGTCGGCACCACGCAATTCGTCGGCTGCGCCATCGGCGGCATCTCGGTCGGCGCCGTCATGCGCACCATCCTGCCGTTCTACGCCGCGCTGATCGCCGCGCTGATGTTCGTGACCTACGTCCCGGCGTTCTCGCTGTGGCTGCCGCGGCTGTTGATGGGGTATAAGGGATAGGTGAAACGCTGTCGCCGGCGTCGGCCGGCGAACCGCGCATGCGATGGTTTGCTGACAGCGACATCCTCACTCTCACCCTCCCCCGGAGAGCAGGGCTATCGCATATGGATATTCTAGACCGTCGCAGCAAACGATCCTGCACGTGAGTTACTCCGTCATGCCCGGGCTTGTCCCGGGCATCCACGTCGTTCTCAGCATGCCGGACGACGTGGATGGCCGGGACAAGCCCGGCCATGACGACGTGGAGAGAGACGAGCGCATAACCTCGATCGTCATATGCGCTGGACCTGCCCTCCAGGGGAGGGTCGCACAACATGCTCTGGGCCGGGACGACCGGCTGAGTGACGAAGTCGCCGCCGCCTCTCACTTCACGCAGGAGCGCGCGACGATGCCGATCTTGCGGCGGTCGCCGGCGAGGTCGAACTGCAGCCCCATCAGCAGCTCGGATCGACCTTGCCGAGCCCGTCATAGGAAAGCTCGATGCGCTTGGCCGCCTGCAGATCCGCCATGGTGGCGCCGACGATCTGGACGGAGGTCTGGGGCCCCTGCGGCGTGGCCTCCAGCGCCGCCAGCTTGAGCGGAAAACGGCGCTTGCCGGCGTCGCTGATCAGCTCGACCGCGCGCTCCGCCATGATGCCGCGCATCGTCGTCTCGAAATTGCTATCGTATTTCGAGTTCGGGATCATCGCCAGATAGACATGCGCAGTGTCGCCCTTGCAATACAGGCGATGGCGGAAGCTCGCGACGGTCGTCCGGCTCACGATCTCGACATAGGCGCCGCCGGCGCCGAACGGATGCGTCCGTGACAACGAACGAGACAATGAGATCGGCTGGCGAACGGCGATCCAGAGCCCGAGCGGGAGAATGCTACCTTCGGCAATCTGAGATCGCAGGGCTCGGCATCGCGGCCGCTCACCCGACAGCGACGCCCGCGTCGAACCTGCACCGTGCTCCCGACACGAATTCGAGTGACGATCGCGGTTCACTGTAACCGCGCGCTTGGAGCGAGGGCCATGAAGCAGCTGATCAGCCAGGTCGAGCACGAGCTGATGCAGGACGACCTGCTCATCCGTGTCGCCTCCGGCCTGTGCGGCGGCATGGTGACGCTGGTCGGCGTGCTGCTGCTGGTGGGCTTCGCGGCCCGCGGCGTCGAGCGGCTTCCCGGCGGCTGGCCGCTGGCGATGACGGTCGTCATCCTGGCCTTCGTCTTTGGCGTGCCGCTGCTGCTGCGCAGCGTGACCTCACGCCGCACCGCCCTCGGACGCGTCCTCGCCCGTCACGCCACGCTGGGCGCGCTGCGCCGGCCGGATGATGTCACGCTGTGGATCATGCTGCCGGCGATCGCGCTGACGGTGATGCTGCGCCGGCTGGGCGTCAGCGGCGAGGCGGAGACCGAGTAGTCGGCCGTTGCCCTGATCGCGGCAGATTCTTGGGTTTGCGATCCGCGTCGGCCCGGGTCACGGTCCGGCGCGCGGCGCCCTGCTCTCGATCCACATCCGCATCGCCGACATCACCAGCAGGTCGTTTACTCGATCGACACCGGCGAATATTCAGACGACTATTCCGAGCGTGCCTCCGCCAACCGGCAGCGCTGGCGACCATCGTCGAGATGGTCAGGGCCCAATGAAGAGGAACTTGCAATGGGCGCAATCGGATTCATCGGTTTGGGCGTCATGGGCGAGCCGATGTGCCGCAATCTCGCTCTCAAGTCCGGCGCCACGGTGCTCGGCTTCGATCGCGCGGATGCACCGCTGCAGCGATTAGCCCACGTCGGCGTCATCAGGGCCTCGTCACTCGCGGAGCTGGCGCGCGAGGCCGATGTGATCTTCATGGCGTTGCCGAGCGGCAAGCACGTCCAGGCCGTATGCGACGGCGACGACGGCCTGCTCCGTCACGTCGAGGCGCGTCACACCATCGTGGACCTCGGCACCTCGCCAGTGCAGGCCAGCCGGGACTTGGCCGCGCGTTTCGCGGCCAAGGGTGCCGCCTACGCCGATGCGCCGATCGCCCGCACCCGGCAGGCGGCCGAGGACGGCACCTTGAGCGTGATGGTGGGGGCCGATGCGGCGACGTTTGAAAGAGTGCGGCCGCTGATCGCGATGTTCGCGACCGACATCACCCATTGCGGCGGCGTCGGCGCCGGCCAGGTGGTGAAGATCCTCAACAACATGGTGCTGATGCAGACCGTGGTGGCGCTCGGCGAAGCGCTGGAGACCGCCAAGCGCGCCGGCCTCGATCCCACGCTGCTGTTCGAGACGCTGGCCAAAGGCTCGGCCGACAGCTTCGCGCTACGCAACCACGGCATGAAGGCGATGCTGCCCGACACATATCCCGAGCGCGCATTCTCGACCGAATATGCGCGCAAGGACATCGGCTATGCCCTCGATCTCGCCCGGTCCGTGCAGATCGACCTGCCCGGCGCGGAGCTTGCCGACCGGCGGCTCGGAGAGGCGATCGCGGCGGGGTATGGCGATCTGTATTGGCCGGTGCTGGCGCGCGTGATCGCGGCGTCACGCAAGACGTGACCTGTCCATCGGACTCTCCCGGCTGCCTTGGATTGGCGACTACGCCTGTGACGGCAACGGGTAACGGCATCTTCTGTTATCGATGCGCCGCTGGCGCATTCGGTGCAAACGGTGAGAGCCCATCCCGACCCCATCCGCGATGTACATACTCACGCCATCTAATAGATCCGGTCCTCAGCAGCCTGCCCAAGGCATTGATGCTCGCCAGGGTCATTGCGAGGAGCGAAGCGACGAAGCAATCCAGGGGCACACCCGGAGTCCTGGATTGCTTCGCTGCGCTCGCAATGACGGCGGAGCTATTAGCATGCCTCTCATGCACAAACTGCCCGTCGTGCCAGTCTGTCGCAGCATTAGGCCTTGTGTCGTCGGGCAAATCAGCTGCACATTTCCGCGCGTCCCTGCTGCCGCATGAGGGGCGTGTCGCGACCGTTACGAGACGTTGGCAGTGGGATGCGATGGGCGTGTGTCGTTGCAGCGTGAGCTAATCGCGCGGACGAACAAGGATGCACGCACGGTCAAGTCGCGCGGTCCTGATATCCCGATGCTGATATCAACTCATGTCGAGGCTTCGCCTCGCATGGGGATGGTGGCCAACAAGCCCGGCGCACCAGGGAGAACGCGAAGCAGCCGTTAAAACCGTTGCGCAGGGAGGGCCGGATGATCCGGCGCGTACCTGTGGTTCCTGCCGCCAGCATTTTTTCTCGCTGGCGGGCCATGGGTGCAGTCGGCACCCGGCTCTCCCTGCGCCCTCAGTGTTTTGGGGGCGAGACCATCGACAGAACTCGGGCGCGAGATGCGTCGCGAGGCTGAGGATGTTTGTCCGAGATCTTCCGGGCACAGGGCGCTGTTCGCGATGATGAGAATGATCCGCATGCAAGACGTCGATCATGACCGCAGACGCGTGACGCTCGGTCGTGACGCAATTGAGCCCGGCTCTCGCCGCGATGACGGTGCACTCCCCTCCCCCTTGCGGGGAGGGGTAGGGGGTGGGGGTCTCCGGGCGCTGACGCCGATGACGAGCGTCGTCACTTTCGAAGAAGATGAAGCGAGGCGCGCATCACTTGCAGCAGAGCGTGTGGACCCCCACCCCCAACCCCTCCCCGCAAGGGGGCTGTCCGATTCACACATCGCGAAGCCTCAGTCCCGTGCCGAACTTGATGCGTTCGAAGGCTTCGAGGCCGAGGCGCA